>JBBRPL010000008.1:0-109089 GCA_038228205.1 Chthoniobacterales bacterium | reverse complement strand
TCAACTCGAAGGCAAAAAGCGCATGCCGGCCCGGGATTTTCTCCTCGGTCATACCCTCGCACCCGGCACCGTGCTGGGTGGCACGTGAGCCGCCGCCCGGCGCTGCAAGCGCCGCTCGAAACGCTGGTCACCCGCCTCCGAGCCTGCACCATTTGTCCGAAGATGCATCGCCCGGCCGTTTCCGGCGGCGCCGTCGTTAGCCGAGTGATTTCCGTCGGTCAGGCGCCCGGAACCAAAGAACCGGTGCTCGGGCGGCCCTTCGCCTGGACGGCGGGCAAGACCCTTTTCGGCTGGTTTCAGCGGGCGTGCGGGATGAGTGAGGAGGAATTTCGTTCGACCGTCTATATGGCGGCAGTCTGCCGCTGTTTTCCCGGCAAGAACGCCGCCGGCGGGGATCGCGTCCCCGATGCCCAGGAGATCGTCAATTGTTCCCGTTGGCTCGAAGCCGAGATCGCGCTGCTCAGGCCCGCCCTGGTCCTCCCGATCGGCAAGCTGGCCATCCAGCAGTTCATCGTCTTCGATAAACTCACCGACGTGATCGGCAAGAAACTCCCTGTCACTTTTGGCGGGCACACGTTCGACATCGTCCCACTGCCGCACCCCTCGGGAGCCTCGCCCTGGCATCGGATGGAACCGGGGCGCACCTTGCTCGACCAGGCGCTCAAACTGATCGTTCGCCACCGTGCCTGGCCGCGAAAGGGCTAAGCGAAGGCCTTTCGCCAGCAATAGTCGAAGAGCACCTCAAACTCGAGCCGCTGGAGCCCGATCAACTCCTTGAGGCCTTCCGTTTCACCGAAACGGGCCTGTTCGCACTCCCCGGTCAAAAGGTACGGATCCCAGTTCGCCTGGCGGGTCATGACTGCCGAGACCTCACTGGCGGCGCGGTGCATGGCGCTGAACACCGGCAGGACTCCGGCGCGGCGGAACCAGTAGCGTGCATTGTCGAAATCGCCTTCCCGCCGGTGCATCATGCCGTGCCAATAGGAGCCGAGGTCCCCTTTCGCCTCCTGGAAAATGGTGTGCGCTTCGTAGATTCCATCCACGGCATACAGGAGGCCGCCTCTCACGAGCGCGAACATCTCTGCATTCTTGAGGGGGACGCTGCCGATGATGGTGGGCTCGTCGGCGGATTGAATCCCGCGAACCAGATCGTAGCCCAGGGGTTCGCTGGGAATGAGTTTCTCCAGAAGGTTCTCCTGAAGAAACACACGATCGACGAAGTCAGAGTAACTCTTCATGAGGAGAGCCTTCACCCGTTCAGAGGGCGGTCACAAGAAATTTCTGCCCGGCTGGCAAGGGTGATGCTTCACAGGGGAGTTACCATGAAATCCATCGCTCTCTGCGCGCTTCTTACACCTGTGGTTGCGGGTGGGGGGCTTGCTCTCTGGCCCCAGGCGCCCAATTCCGCCCTTCCTTCTCCTTCCATCAGGCAGGCTGCCGTCGTCGCCCTGGCCGTGGTGGCGGCGAGTAATACACCCGCCGCGCCCGCGAATGCGGTCGCGACGGATCCAGCCCAGTCCCCAAACATCAATCTCCATGCTGCCATTCAGCAGGAGAAGCTGACCGGGGATTTTCGGGGCAACGGACGCGATAAAATGCGCGCTATCCTGACCAACAAGACCAACTCGACCCTCGTCGTGTGCGTGCCGGCTGGCCAGATGTTCGAGGCCGGCAGCAATGTCGTCATCGTGGCGCGGGCTGGTGAAGTCGAAGTGCGGCCCGGCAAACCGGTGGAAGTCAGCATCCAGACGGCCGCCACCCGCTCGGCCAATAAAGTGGTGGATGCCCCTTACCAACTCTCTTTCGGCGCGCTGCCGCGGCTCGACACGCTCCTCGCCTATACACAGGAGCATCCGGAACTCACCGCCGGCGCCATCCAGACGGCGGTCCTGGCCATCACCGAGAACCTTCCACTCAGCTCCGTCGCGAAATTCACGGCGGCGGGTGGCGATCTACAAACCAAATTTGATACCTCAGCTTTCAAAACAGACACGAGTGATATCCTCCTGGCGCTCGCCACCCTGCGCGCCATCGGTGCTCGCGACGGCGACCTGGCCCTGACGATCGACCCTCAACTCAAGATCGAAAGCATGATCGAACCTTCCACCCGGTGTGCCGCGATGCGCTACTACGGCATCACGCCCGAAACCGAATGGGAATACTGGAAGACCGAGCTCCTCTCCGGCGAACCGACCACCCGCCACTACGCGCTCTACGGCATCGCCCGCTTCTATCCCGATGTCGCGCTGGAAATGCTGCCGAAATGGGCGCGCGAAACCAAGACCCAGACCGTTCTCCGCCTCTCCGCGATCCAGGCGCTCGCCGACACTCAGCGTCCCGAAGCGCTCCCGATCTTGCAACGCCTCGCCGATGAACTCGGGGCCAATACGGAACTCGGCCGCACCGCCGCTGGCGCCGCAAAATTCCTCGGCGCGCACCTCGCCAAGCTGGCCGCGAATCGCACAACCGTGGTGGCCTTCCGCGGTTCGGCGGGCATGGCGCAGTTTTAGTCCGCCGGGAGTTGAAACTCGATGCGGTTCCTTTCACGGGCCGCTCCGGTTTGGGGAAGGCAGTTTTATCCATGGGATCGCCATGCGAGGAGACACGACTCGGTGAGAATGTTAGTTAGGCGCTTGCGCTCGATTCGCCAACCCGGCTAGCGTCGCCCCCCTATGGATACCCCTCCTCCTCAGAAAAAGGGCCTCGGACCTCTCGCCTGGATCGGCATTGGCTGTGGCGGCATCGTCGGGCTGTGCATTATCGGTGCGATTATCGTCACCGTGTTTTTCGGCGGAAAGATCAAGGAGTTCGGGGAGGCGGCGCAGAAAAATCCCGCCAAGCTGACCGCGACGACGATGGTCAAATTCAGCGCCGGGCAGATCGAGATGGTCGCCGAAGACGACGTAAAAAAGCGCTACACCGTGAAGGAGAAACAAAGCGGCAAACTCACCACCATCTACTGGAGCGCCAAGAAGAACGCCCCCGAAATTATCCCCGGGGACTTCTCCGCCATTCCCGCGGACGATGCTGCGCCTGCGCCGCCCGTTCCGGAAGGTGAGCCCAAGAGATAGGGCTGGCACAGTCCGGCCAAATTCCAGGGTGAAAACCGAAGACTCTGCAAGTCGCCGCACTCTATAGTGCTGTCGCGAAAGCGCCACCCCAACCGAATGGCATACCTTCCATTCGAAGCCTCGTGCGGGGATTTCGCGAGATGAAATCGCTCGCGACGGCGCAGCTCTACGGGATTCTCGATCTTGGCTACGTTGCCGCGACGGACGCCGAGCGCTTTGCGGAGCGCATGTTGGAAGGCGGTGTTGACGTCCTGCAATTGCGGGCCAAGAACCTGGACGAGGCGGAAATCGAAGCGCTGGCCATGCGGGTGCTCCCGCTGACGGAGAGCGCGGGGGTTCCCCTGATCCTCAATGATTTTCCGCAACTTGTGCCATCCGTCGGGGCGCAGGGGGCACATGTCGGGCAGGATGATTTCGCGGTCGCCGATGCCCGTTGGCGCGCGGGTCGGGCGCTTGCTGGAGAGGTGCCATTGCCGCTCATCGGCAAGTCCACGCACAGTGTGACCCAGGCGATGGCTGCCGCCCACGAGGGTGCGGATTACATCGGGTTCGGCCCGCTCTTCGCCACTCCGACCAAGCCGGGCCGCCCGGCGATCGGGCTGGAAGAGATCCGGCGGGTCCATGAACGGGTGGCGGTGCCGATATTCTGCATTGGTGGAATCAAGCTGGAAAACCTCCCGGAGATCATCGCGGCGGGGGCACAACGTGTGGTCATTGTCTCCGGCCTACTGCAGGCGCCGGACATCGCGGAATATGCCCGGCGGGTGAGGGCGCTGCTGCCTCCGTTGGCCGGACAGTAATTCGAGCGCTGCGGTTGACCGGGTGCTATTTCAAAAGGGGCTTCAGCCATCTTGGCACGGGCTACGTTAATGAACCGCAACCCGCACGGCTTGAGGTGGGCGTGGAAAAACGTCGTCTTTCCTGCTCCGTTCGGACCGGCCAGCGCCACGATCAACGGGCGCCGGTCGAGCGGGGCACTCATCGTTTGGACGGCTTGGCTGGCTCAAAGCGGCGATTAACGAAACGGCCGACGGTTCGCTTGCCGCCGGCAGCGATGCGAACGAGCAAGCCGGGAACATCGGACGCCTCGTAGTGCGGATACGGTCGCGTCTCCAAATATTCGGCGACGCGCCGCCGGCCTTCGCGTGAGTCCACACTATCCAGGCTGGCCGAGAACGGTTGGGCTCCTCCAGCACGACACAATGCAATTGCCTGATCCCCTTGCAGGAGCGGCTCGACGGCTCGACCCAACTTCGCCCAGAATTCAATCTGACCTGCGATGGAACGTTCAGCGGCCTCGCCGGTGAGACGGGCATCGAGCACCAGGTTGTCGGACAGCTTGACCGGTTGACTCATGAACGGACGGTAGCAAAAAGCTACCTGACGTCAATTGTGCCGTTCCTCCCGCGGAGGCTGACGCATCGCATTGCGGGCTCACTGACTCGGCGGTGTAATCCGGAACAGCTTAATGCCGGGCTGCAAATAAGAGATCTTCCCCGGAGGCCACGCCTTCACGAGGTCCGTCTCGAGCACTTCCGCGTAAAATTCGCGCTGCCTGTCGAATCCCGTCTTCACGCTATCCCGTGGCTTGGTCTCGTTCTTGAAATATCGGCCGTAGGACGACTTGCAGATGGCTACGTGGGTGACGCCATTGTTTCGGAGTTGCTCGAGCGTGCCCACCTCGGATGCGAAGTTCGGGCTGTAGACCGTTTGCGGGACGCGCGCATCCTTGCTGGGATCGAAACTGAGGCCGCCATTTCCGCTTTTTTCCGTGGCCGCAGCCACAGAAGGACCCTTGTTCTTGCGTCTCTCGCACTTCGTTGGCGAAAGATTGACGCGATGGTCTTCGACGATGATGGCATCGGGCGGCAGGTTGGCTTTGACCCACTCTGCGACTGCCTTCGGATCGTCGTGCCGGTAGCCTTCGTAGGCGTGACGAAAGGCCGGCCATTCGGAGCCCGCTACCCAGGCCGCCAGGACCACGAGTATGCCGTAGCCGATCATGCGGCGGGTGGGCAGTTTCTCGGAATCAAGGGTGCGTGCGGTTTCCGAGACACCCAGAATGGCCAGGAAGGGGACCAGAACGCTCACGGGCAACAGATAACGGTCGGCGATTTTCGAGGAGCAGGAGATGACAGCGAGATAGGCGAGCGGGAAAAGCAGCATGGCCCATTCGGGTGGTGTGCGGCGGCGAGCGGTGGCAATGAGATGGAGGACGTAGATACCGGTGAAGAGCAAAATGATCCCCGGCACGCCGTCGCGCAGCGACTCGAGATAGACCCCGTGCGGAATTTGCCGGGTAATTCCGCGGTGTCCTTCGGCCAGGCCCTCGACTTCGTGGCCGATGCTCCGAAACGGACTGGCGAGATTGGCGAGATTGGCGAAAAGCGGAAGATTGCAAACGAGCACCGTCAGGCCGAAGGCCGTGGCAAAGAACTTCAAGCGAGCACCGCGCACCAGTTCAGCGTCGGCAGCGCGATGCCACAGGATCATGGGCAGGGCGAAGAGGAGGACGAGGATGCCGATGTATTTGCCGGACACGGCGAGCCCGCAGGCGATCGCGAGGAAACGAAGGCTTCGCCGGCTGGGAGACTTCCACCAAACGGCCGCGGCGAGCAGACTGAGCGCGATCCCGAAGGCGAGTGCCGGGTCTTCCTTCATGTAGTGTGCGGTCTCGAAGAGATCGGCTTGCAGGGCGATGGCCAGGCCGGTGGCCCAGCCCACGAGGGCGCCATAGAAGGTCCATGCGAGCAGGGCGAGTGTGGCCACCGTCAAGGCGGCAAAGGTGGCGATGACCCAGCGTCCCGTCTCCACGATCGGCTGCGGCTTGCGCGGAATGAAGGCGACCCGCGAAACGATGTCCGTGGCCGAGAGCATGAGCAACGGGTGATGATAATTGCGGCTGCCGCCGATGATCTGCCCGGTCTTGCCCTCCTCGTCGGGATGATAACTGTAAGGAAAATCGTTGTGCCGGGTATTCAGCCAGAGGCTGAAGGCAAAAAGCACCAGCGCCATGAGTCCGGCGTGCAGCGAAGACAGGCGGTCATGAACCGGAGGCGAGGCGATAGGAGTCACGAAGAGGAAGGAGGCGGTGCGTTCAGCGAACGCTTGCGGGAGATGTGGATTTCACGATAGAGCACCTGCCCATTGAAATTTTCGAAGTCCTTTTTCGCACGATTGTTTTGGTTCGTCGTTGGCGGCGTATTGAGTATCGCGGTCAATACTCAGTTGTACCGGTTGTTCCATTCCTTTTTCGGTTGGGGACACTACCTCGCCTACGCGCTGAGCCTGATCATCGTCACGGTGCTGCTGTTCCTCTGGAATTACGTGGTCGGGTTCAAGACCGACCGGCATTGGACCGATTCGGCGTGGCGGCAAGGCGTCTGTCAGATTGGATGCCTGGCGCTCAACTACGTGTTGGCGACATTTCTTCTCGGGATGTTCCCGCAATGGCCGAGCGCCGTCATCGCCGCGGTCCAGATCTTCATCGCATTTTTCAAGTTCGGGTTGTATCACTATTGGGTATATCCCCAGCGTGGTGGGGAGGTTCCTGCGGAGCCTGCCGGTTTGAGTAAGTAGTGCTCAGTGCTCAGTTCTCAGTTCTCAGTTCTCAGTGGTTCTACGCGCGCGGACTCGGACGGAGCACTCTTTCCCCCAAACATTCCGACCAGGGAATCCAGGAACGCGAAGAGCCCGAGGAAAAACCAGGGCTCGAAGCTCAGCCGGTAGCGCGAGCGCAGGCTTCCGGTGAGGAAAATGACGAAGGCCTGGAAGACGAGCATGGCGATCCACATTTGCCTCTCGGAAAGCGCACGGCCTTCGCGCCACACGATCGCCAGAAACCCGGCGGTTGTCAGCAGGTAGAGCAGGGGAAGGCCGGGCAAGGTTTGCGGGCCGACATTCTGTGTCGGCAACCACGGGAACGCATATTCCGCGGCGTAAAACGCCTTTTGAAAATGGCTCAGCCGGTCTCCGGGAAGGATGCGATAGAGGCGAGGGAGATCGGCCTCCATTTCCTCGCGTGAGGCATATTCACGTCCGAGGTAGAGCTTCATCATCTTGTGTTCCTTGCGCGGCTTTTCATCCGCCTTTCCGAAGAAGATGCGCAGTTGCTTGTCGTAGGCCCATTCCGGTCCAAAATTGGACGAGGGGCTTTCCAGATGCGAGGCGCGGAATTTATTGAAGACGAGACCCGGCAGACGCCAGAAATTGCCAAGCGCGACCTCGAACGAAACCTTCTTGCACAAGGCTTCGGTCCGATTGCGGCGTTCTTTTTCCGGCACCCCACGCTCCGTGGCCAGATAGTCTTCCACTTGCTCCACGATGAGCTTGCGGGACGTGTTGTGATCTTCCGGGTAGGCTGGCCACTGGGGCTTGAAATGCTCCCGCAACGTAACGACCCGCGCGGAAAGGCCCGGCTCGCAACGCAACTGGTCTGGCGCCCATTGGATGAGGGACGTGAGCAGCATGTAGCCCCCTTGATTGGTCCTGGTGATCAATGCGATGCCGAAAGCAAGGAGCACGGCCACCGGCAGAAAGACCCGCATGCGCCGGACATCGCCCCAATATGCACGGACGGTGAGCGCCACGCCGAAGGCGAGAAACAGAAACCCTTCCTGGCGCGCTCCGGCGACGAGTAATAATGTCCCGAACAGGACTCCGAAAGCGAGCGGAGTCGGCTGACGGTAAAATCGGCTTCCGGCCAGGAAGGCGAGGATCAAAAGGCAGGTAAACGTGGAATCTGGGAGGGCGAAATGTTCGTACCAAAGCAGCGTCGGATGCACCGCGATGATGCACGTAAACGGGACGATCCACCAACGCCACCGGCGCAGCCATCTCTCGCACAGAAATCCGCTGGCCACGATCATGATCAGGCCAAACAGATGCTGGAGGACGGCGACCGTGGACAGCAGCGGCAGGCCGAGCCGGACAGGGATGTCGTAGATCAGCTTGGGGAGGAATGTCCTGCTGCCACCGAAAAGTCGGGAACTGATGAATTCATTGGTATCCGGGCTCAGGAAGGCGAGCGGCATGTAGGCCGTCAACGCGATGCGCAGGGCCAGGCCGATGAGCAGAGCGGGCAGACACCAGCAGACGATTTCGCGCGCCGTGGCTGGTCGTGGCGAGGACGGATCGGTTCCCAGATTCAATTTTTCGTGAGTTTTTGAAGGACGGCAGGATTGCCTCGTGCCCACTGGTCGCCCTTGGGAACGGACTCGACGCAACAGGAGATGGGAAAATCTGTCAAGGGACCGCCTCCACCCGATTGGCTTGAATCTTCCCCCGTGTCCGCTTCACTCACCCGACTTATGTCAATTTTTCCCCGAGCGGTTGTGGCCGGGTCAAGCCCAGCCTGGCTGCGTTGCCTCTGGCTGTGCATGCCCGCGCTGGTGCTCGGCGCCGTGTTGCGCATCTCGGTGTTGATGGCGCTGCCGGAGGCCTACTACGGCTCGGACAGCAATTCGTATTTCCAGACAACGTCGGAGCTGTGGAACAACCACCACTTTGAACTGCGGGCGAAACGCCGCTGGATCTACCCCCTGCTGCTCTTGCCGACGCCAGCCCTGCCCGGCCGTACGTTGCAAATTATTGCCGTCGCCCAGCACGCCCTTGGACTGGCCACCGTCTTTGGGATCGGGTGGGTCGTCTTTCACCTGACCCGCCGCCCGCAAATCTGGGTGCCGCTGGTCACGACCCTGGCGGCTTTCTGGCCACGGATGCTCTGGCACGAGCAGGAGGTCATCGCGGAGACGTTGCTCCTCTTCACGGTCGTCCTCGCGGTAGGGTTGACTCTGCCGGAGGGCAGCCTGCGGCGGGGCAACCGCCTTTTCTGGTTCCTGGTCGCCATCACGGCGATCGTGGCCGTCAAGCCGCATGGCCGGCCAATCTGGCTGGGGTTGCTCATTTCCGCGGTGCTCCTCACCGGCTGGCCGTGGCGTTGGGGCAGGAAGAACATTCTCACGGCTCTGGCCTCGATCGCCATCATGCTCAGTTCCGGAAGTTCGGAGCAGGGAGCCTGGCTGTTGCTCAGCTCCTCGCTGCCGATGGTGAAGACCGAAGGAGCAAAATGGTCCCAATATCGTGCTGCCCTGAAGCCCTATGTCGAAGAGGCCGGTATCGATATATCGCAATATCCGTGGAAGCAGGGGCGCTATAAAAAGATGCTGGTGGAATCGAAGGGCGACCGGCGGCTGGGTCCCGAGTGGACGAAGCTGCGTGAAAATCGGCAGGAATTTTCCAAGGTGGCGAAGGGGCTGGCGATCGAGGGCATCCTGCACGCACCCGTCAGCTACTCGTTTCTGGTCCTGCGGAAAATGTGCATGGTTCTGAGTGACGACAATGCCGGGGAGCGACTGGTGCCGAAGGATTTCTGGCACGAGCAGGACGCGAACAATCAGAACCGCTGGGAAGACCGTCCCAAGGAGATGGAACTGCTCTACGAGCTGAATCACGATGAGTACCTCGCGCTCGTGGCCGAGCGTCAGCAGCGCCGGGCCTGGTATGAACCCTATCTTTTGAAATTCACCCAGACCTTCATCTGGACCCGCACGATCGAAGGCAGGAACAGCCATCGGACGCTGCACCCCGCATGGCTTGGGCTGCTGGCGCTGTTGGGATTGGCCAGTTGCCTGCGTCCTTCTCGCTGGCGGCTCACTTCACCGCTTTGGCTTTCGCTGGTGATCTATATGGGAATCATCTTTGCCGTGGGTGACACCGTGGCGCGTTATCTCCTCCCCGTGGATTGGATCGGCATGGTCTTCGTGGCGCTCGGTCTCGACTGGGTTCTGGGGTTGGTCTGGCGGGCCGAAGCGTTGGCGCCGGTCGAGGAAGTGGTCCCCGCTGTGGCGGCCAGCCCCGCCGCCTGAGAGGGCCCATCATGTCGCGCAGAACGTTTACTCTCGCCGTCGCCCGTGTGGCGACATTTCTCGCCCAACCGCCGCTCGCGTTGGAAATCGTCCTGTGGCTGCTGCTGGTGGCGGTCACGATCGGCATGCGGATTTACCTCTGCCACCTGCTGCCGGCATATTTTTGGTCGGACGACGGCAATTCATACGCGGGCCCCGCCTTTCATTGGCTGGACACGGGCGATTTGATTTTCGACGGGAGGCGCGGGCCCATTTACACCCTCCTGATCGTGGCGGCGTTGAAGATTTTCGGTTCGGTCATTGGGGTCATCTGGCTCCAGCACGGCATCAATGTCCTGGCGATCCTCTGCACGCTGGCGGTCGCTCGTGTCTGGTGGGGACGCGCGGCGGTGCTCCCGCTGTTTGCCTGTGGAGTCGGACTCGCGCTCTACGGACTTCCGCTCCATCTCGGACACCTCATCCGTAACGAGACGCTGCTCTTCTTCTTTTCCTCGATCGCCTTTGGAGCGTGGTGGCTGGCGCTGAAATGGGATCGCCCCGGCTGGTTCTTCCTCGCCGCGCTGGCCACCGCCCTGCTGGGGATGACGAAAAACGTGTTCGTCGTTTTTCCGCTGGTGCTGATCGGCAGCGTGCTCGTTTTCTACGGCCCGGGCTGGCGCCCGCGCCTTGTGCGGCTCGGCTTGCTCGCGGCGGGATTCGCGCTACCCTACGCCGCGTTGAAGGTTCACGATCTTACGGCGCGCCGGGTCGCCGTGCCCGAACCGCAGGCCGGCATCCTCTTTTTCGGTCGCACCGCGCAGTGGACGAAACTCGATGGGGGGATCGAGCAGGACATGAAGGACCTGATTCGCCCTGACATCGAGGAATACCGGCGCCTGCCCAAGCTCGACAACAACATCATCATCAAGCGCACTGCCGTCCCCCACTTGTGGAAGGCGCTGCAGGCGCGGAAACAGACACCCGCCGACCTGGATCGTCTTTGCCGCAAGTTCGCCGTCGAAGCCGTGCGCGATCAACCGGACAAATTTTCGCAGCAGGTTCGCAACGATCTCGAGCAGCTTCATTTCAAGGCGGGGGTGAAAAATGAGTTCCCCAGCGCGAAGCAGATCATCGATGCCCGCAAAAGCCTGCGCGAATTTGGCGGACCGCATCGCCGGCTCCACCCGACCATGGACGGAGACGCCACCGATGCCATCCTCGCCGCCCGCACGGAGGGCGATTCTTTCCACTTTTTCCATCGGTGTCTGGACCACGCGTGGCTGTTTCAAGACTTCCCGGTGCTGTTTACCACCCTCGCTTTGCCCGTCTTGCTGCTCTCTACTCGCGAGAAGGCCCGCTTTTTCTTTTTCGGGGCCTCCGCCGTCTGGTTCTCGAACATGGTCCTGCTTTCCACCGTCGGACGCCCCCTTGAGCGCTACCTAATGCCCCTTGTGCCGCTCATGTTCTGGGCGCTGTCTGGCGTCATCATCGTCGCCTGGCTCGCGCTCCTTCGACGGGCGGGCGGCTTGACGACTCCCCCCGCTTCGCCTACCACAGGCGCTCCTCAGGAACCTTGAATCCCAGTGCCCGAAGCTATTCTTTCTCCTACTACCACCGAGACCGCCGCGAAAACCTTTGATATCGGCCTATCGGTGCTCATCCCTGCCTATAACGAGGAGGAATCCATTGCCGGCACCGTCGAAGCCATCCGCAAGTATGCGAGCTGCGTGCGCGAACTGGAGATCATCGTCATCAATGACGGCTCCAAGGACCGGACCGGCGAAATCGCCCGGACGCTGCCGGTGACGCTCATCGAGCATGAAATCAACACGGGCTATGGCTCGGGACTGAAGGACGGCCTCCAGGCGGCGAAGCACGAGTACATCATGATCGCCGATGCCGATGGCACCTATCCCCTGGAGGACACGCCACGCCTGCTCGAGGACATTGCGCAATACGCCATGGTGGTCGGCGCGCGCACCGGCGCCGTCGTGCAGGTGCCGACCCTGCGCAAGCCGGGGAAGTGGATCATCACGCGCCTCGCGGAGTATCTCAGCCAGCGGAAAATCCCCGATCTCAATTCGGGCTTCCGCATCTTCCGAAAGGACGTCGCGCTGCGCTTCCTCACCCTCTATCCGGACGGCTTTTCGTTCACGACGACGATCACGCTGGCGATGCTCACCAACCACTACAAGGTCAAGTTCGTCCCGATCAATTACCACCGCCGTGTGGGCAAATCCTCGATTAAGCCGATCCGCGACTTCACCAATTTCACGATCCTGATCATCCGCATTTGCGCCTATTTCAAGCCGCTCAATGTTTTCGTCCCGCCTGCCCTGGTGTTGATTTTGGTCGGTGTCATCAAGGGGGGGATCGATTATTCTCATCAAGGCTACCTGGGCCTGTTTGGCATCGTCCTCGCGCTCACGGGTGTGCAGATGCTGTTCATCGGCCTCCTCGCCGACCTGATCGACCATCGCATGAAGCTCTGACCCCCGCTTTGGGCGGCCGCTTTTTCTCCACCCGTCATCCTAAGCGAAGCGAAGGACCTCTGATCTCTGCCTTTCCTCACTCGCGCACTTTGCACCGAATGCGGCGCGTAAGAAGCCGGAAGGGATCAGAGGTTCTTCGCTTCGCTCAGAATGACGGGAAAGGGGGGCGCGCCCCTCTCGGTTCTGCCTGTCACTCATCTCAACCCTAATCCCATGTCCGTCCTCGTTGTTGGTTCCATCGCCCTCGATACCGTCAAGACCCCCGTCGAAGAGCATGCCGATCTTCTCGGCGGCTCGGCTTCCTATGCCTCGGTCGGCGCAAGTTTCTTCTCCCCGGTCAGCCTCGTCGGCGTGGTCGGTGACGATTTTCCGAAGGCGCACATCGACTATTTTGGCACGCGCCAGATCGACCTCACTGGGCTGCAGATCGTCCCCGGCAAAACATTTCGCTGGTCGGGCGAATACATGTGGGACCTCAACACGCGCGAGACGCGCAGCGTGGAATTGAACGTCTTCGAACACTTTGAACCAAGGCTCCCCGCGAGCTACAAGGCCACGCCCTACGTGCTGCTCGCCAATATCGGGCCAAATTTGCAGAACCACGTCCTCGATCAGATGGAGCGCCCGCGCTTTGTCATCGCCGACACGATGGATCTGTGGATCAACATCGCGCTCGACGAGTTGCTCCGGTTGCTCACTCGCGTGGATATGCTCATCCTCAATGATGGCGAGGCCCGGATGCTCACCAAGGAGACCAGCCTCATCAAGGCCGCGGCCAAGATCCGCGCCCTCGGCCCTGCCTATGTCGTCATCAAGAAAGGGGAGCACGGGGCGCTCCTCTTCGGACCCAACGCCCAGTTCTTCAGTTGCAGCGCCTATCCGCTGGAAGACATCCACGATCCCACGGGAGCCGGGGATACCTTCGCGGGCGGCCTGGCGGGCTACCTCGGCGCGCAGGATCAAGGGACGGTGACGTTCGCGTCCCTGCGCAAGGCGGTCGTCTTCGGGAGTGTGCTCGCGAGTTTCAATGTCGAAGCCTTTTCCCTGGAGCGGCTCCGGACGCTGACGCAGGCCGACATCGATGAGCGCTATCAGAGCTTCAAGTCGATGAGCCAGTTTGAGGTGCTGAACTGAACCTCGCATGCGCGTGGCCCTGCGTCCCGCCGAGGCGGGGTGCGGGAGGAAGATGAAGAGGGTAAGGGAGCGGAGGACAGCACCGAAATTTGACTCGCGGCGGTCTGCCGCGATGGTGTGCGCCTTTCGATGAAGACCATTTTCCGCGTATTCGCCTACGTTCGCCGCTATCCCGTGATGGCGGCGGGAATGATGGGTTGCGCGGTTTTCGGGACCTTGATGGTGGTCGTCTTTCCGAAGGTGACGCAGCTCATCATCGATGACGTGGCTCACGGACGCGGAGATCGGTTGCTGCCGCTGGTCCTGGCCGCCGCGGGCGCCTTTCTGGCGCGCGATCTATTCAATGCCATCCGGATCGTCCTCAACAACACCTTCGAGCAAAGAGTCATCTTCGATCTGCGCAGCGATCTCTACGCGCACATTCAGCAATTGCCGCTCACCTGGTTCGATAACCGCTCGACCGGCGATATCATGACACGGCTGCTCGAGGACGTGACTTCCGTGGAGCGGGTGCTGATCGACGGGATCGAGCAGGGGGTCATCGCCCTCCTTCAGATCGTGGTCGTCGGCGCGATGCTCTTTTTGTATCTGCCGTGGCTGACCTGGCTGGCGCTGCTGCCGGTCCCCTTGCTGGCGGTGGGCGCGCTCACTTATACGCTGACCGCGCCCCGACGCTACCGCTTGCAGCGCAAGGCTTCGTCGGCCATGAACTCACTCCTTCACGACAATCTTGCCGGCATCCGGCAGATCAAAACGTATGTGCGCGAACGCGAGGAGCACGGGCGTTTCAATGCGACGAGCGATAGCTTGCGCACCGCGACCCTGACCATCATGCGGATCTGGGCGGTTTATAGTCCGGCGATGAGTTTCATCGGCGCGTGCGGCGCGGTGCTCGTCATTGGATTTGGCGGGCGGGCGGTCTTGCGCGGGGAGATGAGCGTGGGCGATCTCGTGGCCTTTCTGTGGCTCGTCGGCGCATTATACGAGCCGATCGGCAAATTGCATTCGCTCAACCAAATCGTTCAGGCTGGCCGCGCCGCGGGCGAGCGCGTGTTCGAGATTCTCGATACCCCCGCCGAGCCCGGGCGCGTGGAGTACGACGAGCGTGTGGAGATCACCGGCGATGTGTGTTTTGAGAATGTAAGCTTCGCGTATTCCGATGAATTGCCGGTCCTTCATCATGTCTCGTTGCACGCGCGCCCGGGGGAAACCGTCGCGTTGGTCGGCCACACGGGCGCGGGCAAATCGACGATCGTCCATCTGCTCACGCGCTTCTACGAGTTCGACTCCGGCGACATCCTCATCGATGGAACGCCACTCCGGGACTTGTCGAAGAGCGCGCTACGTTCGGCGGTGGGCATGGTCACGCAGGAAAGCTTCCTCTTCAACGGCTCGATCCGCGACAACCTGCGGCTGGGCAAGCCGACCGCGTCGGATGAGGAATTGTGGGACGCGCTGTCCGCCGCGAATGCCCGGGAGTTCGTCGAGCGTCTGCCGGATCACCTGGAGACCGTCGTAGGTGAGCGCGGAGTGAAGCTGAGCGTCGGGGAAAAACAGCGGGTCTCGATCGCGCGGGCGCTGCTCAAGGATCCGCCGATCCTCGTGCTCGACGAGGCGACCGCGAGCGTGGACACGCGCACGGAACAGCTTATCCAGGGTGCGCTCGAGCGATTGATGGAAAACCGCACCAGCTTCGTCATCGCGCACCGGCTCTCAACGGTGCGTCATGCCGACCAGATTCTCGTGCTCGATCATGGGAGAATCGTCGAACGCGGCACCCACGAAGAGTTGCTGGCGCTCGACGGAGCTTACGCGAAGCTTTGTGCGGGCAGTTTCCTTCAGCGGGAAGAGAGTGCGGAACTGCTGGCGCCCTAACGGCTTGCGTCTGGAGTTGGAAGGCCGGGAGGAGATCGCCAGTTCGGAGCTGAAATATTCCTGATAAATCGTTGACGAGAAAGGGAAAGTTTGGGACATAGGTGCAGCATTTTGGGACGAAATGGGAGAATCGCCCAGAACCAACCCGCCATGGCCACCACCGTCGAGAACAATTCTGCGCCCGTCTTCATGGGCGAGTTTTGCCACGCCATCGACGGTAAGAACCGCATTACCATCCCCTCCGCGTGGCGATTCGTGGAGGAGGCTGAACTCTTCGTCATCCCCAGCACGACGAGCCGTTGCCTGACGGTGATGACGCGCCCCGAGCTTGATCGGATCCGGGCGAAAGCCGCGGGTCTTCCCGGCCCGCAGCGCATCGCGGTCCTCCGCCACATCGGCTCGCAAGGGCACCAGGTGGCGCTCGACAAGGCGGGACGTCTGTCCTTGCCCGAAAACTTTTGCCGTCAGCTCAAACTCTCCGGCGAGGTGACCATGTCCGGCGCCATTGAGACGTTTGAAATCTGGAATACCGCCGAGTGGAACGCCGCGCACGCAGGCACTAAAGCCGTGGCCGACGCTCTGTTGCCGGAGTTCGGTCTATGACGACCTGTCTCAATTTACCGAAACAGCCGCGGAAAGCCTCGCGGCGGAAAAAAGTGAAAACGCCCACCTACGAATACCACGAATCCGTGCTGCTCGCCGAAACCGTCGAGCGGCTCGCGCCTGCTCAGGGCAAGCTGCTGGTGGACGGAACCCTGGGTGGCGGTGGTCACACGATGGCGCTGCTCGCGGCGGGCGCGCAGGTCATCGGCCTGGACCACGATCCGGAGGCGCTCGCTTTCGCGAGCCGCCGGCTGGTGGAATTCGGCGACCAATTCCGTCCGGTCCGCAGCAGTTTTGCGCGGCTGGGTGACGCTCTGGACGGGATCGGCATCGGCCAGGTGGATGGGATCCTGCTGGATATCGGCGTGTCCTCGCGGCAGCTCAATGCGCCGGAGCGCGGCTTCAGTTTCATGCACGACGGGCCATTGAACATGAAGATGGACCCCGAGAATCCGATCAGCGCCGCGGATCTCGTCAACACGATGAGCGGCGAGCAATTGGAGAAGATCTTTCGGACGTATGGGGAAGAACCCGCGGCCCGTAAGATTGCGGCGAAACTCACCCGCGAACGGTTGGTTCAGCCATTTACCACCACCAAACAACTCGCCGATGCCGTCGAGAGTGTCGTGCCTCGCCATGGCCGCACCCATCCGGCGACCCGCGTGTTCCAGGCGTTGCGCATCGCCGTGAATCGTGAACTCGACGCGCTTGCCGAAGGCCTGCAGCAGGCCACGGAGCGTCTCGCGCCCGGTGGACGCCTGGCGGTGATCACCTTCCATTCGCTCGAGGACCGCATCGTCAAGACCTTCTTCAAGGAGCGCACCACCGAGTTCATCGATCGTCCCGAGTGGCCGGCGGCGCGGCCCAATCCCCTCTACCTTTTCAAGGCTGTCACCCGCAAACCCGTTGTCGCCAGCGAAGCCGAGCAACGGGCTAATCCTCGCTCCCGCAGCGCCAAGCTTCGCGTCGTCGAAAGGATCGCCCATGTCCAGTAATCGTCGCCGTCACGCCAACGCCATCCCCATCGCCTCGTTCGCGACCTGGGGCGTCATCGCGCTTTTTGCCCTCGCCGGCGGTCTCGGATACGTGTGGTGCAAAAACCAGCTCTACACCACGGGGACGGAGATCCACGCCCTTGAGCGCGAGCTCGCGGAACTGAAGAACAAGAACGAGGTCTCGCTGAGCAAGATCGCGCAGCTCTCCTCCACCGCCAAGCTCCAGGAGCGCTACGCTACCGGCTTCATCAAGCTGGTTCCGATCGCCAATGACCACATCGTCGTCATGACGAATAGCGTATCGAAAACGCCCGTGGGCGACTTGCGCCCCGCCTCGAACGAAAGGAACTCCCCATGAACCGCTCGGCCAGAAAGCGCGCGCTGCTGACCTGCATGATGCTGGCCGGCTGTTTCACCGTTTTCTCTTTCCGGCTGGTTCATTTGCAAGTCACGAAGCATGACGGATACGCGGCGCTCGCCGCGGAAAAGCATGTCATGCGGCAGACCTTGCACCACCGCCGGGGATTCATTCAGGACATTCACGGGGAATCTCTGGCGCAGAATGAGCCCGTGCGCATGGTGATCGCCGACTGCACGCTGATCAAGGATCGCAACGAGATGGCCGATGTCCTCGCGACGGCCCTCGCGCTGCCGCGCGGACCGCTCCTGGAAAAGCTCGGCCGCGAAGTCTATTCGCAGTCCCAAAAGAAGAACGTTCCCGCGCCTTATCTCGTCCTGAAAAAAGACGTGCCCGAAAACGTGGCCACCGAACTCGCCGCCCGCCTCGCGGAGCGCAAGATGCGCGGCATCCTCTTCGAAGAGGAATCCACCCGCGTCTATCCGAATGAACAGATGCTTTGCCACGTTCTCGGCTTCGTCAATGGGGACAATGTCGGCGTGGAAGGGATCGAAAAAGTGATGGAACAATTCCTCCGGGGCCACGACGGATTTCGCTACACGGAACGCGATCGCACCGGCAAGGAAATCGTCCCCTACCGCGGCCAGGAAAAAGATCCCCGTAACGGCTGCAACGTACGCCTGACCATCGACATGGGTTTGCAGAATATCATCGAGCAGGAGCTCGACTCGGCGATCAAACAGTTTCACCCCAAGAGCGCCACGGTCATCATGATGCAGCCGAAGACCGGCGAAATCCTCGCGCTCGCCAACCGGCCGAACTTTAACCTCAACGTGCAGGACAACGTCCCGCCGGATCACCGTCGGAACCGGGCGATCGCCGATATGGTCGAGCCGGGTTCGACCTTCAAGATCGTGACCACCGCAGCCGCCCTGACGGAGCGCATCGTGCGGACCACGACGTTGATCAATTGCGAGAATGGCTATTATGCCGCCTACAAACTGCACGACCATCGGCCCTACGCCGATTTGAGCGTGAACGATATCCTCGTGAAATCGAGCAACGTCGGCGTGTGCAAGTTGGCCATACAATTGGGGGACCAGAAATTCTACGAATACATTCGCCGGTTTGGTTTTGGGGAGCGCACCGGCGTGAATCTTCCCGGCGAGATTAGCGGCGTCATTCATCCGCCGCACACCTGGAGCAAGATTTCGATCTCCCGCATGCCCATGGGTCAGGAGGTCGACGCCACGCCTCTGCAGATGGCCACCGCGATGTGCGCCATTGCGAATGGCGGGCATTTGATGATGCCACAGATCATCCATGAGATCGTCGATGAGAACGGCCATTCGGTCAGTCAATTTCCGCCGCAGGAAATTCGCCGCGTCGTTTCGAAGGAAGCCACCGATGGAATTCGCAGTGCCCTCATGGAAGTGGTGAGCCCCAAAGGCACCGCCACCCTCGCCCGCGTCGCCGGGTACAAGGTCGCCGGGAAAACGGGAACGGCCCAAAAGTACGACGAAAAGACCCACCTGGCCACACACGACAAGTACGTCGTGTCCTTCCTCGGGTTCATGCCTGCGGAAGATCCCGCTTTTGTGTGCCTCGTGCTCCTCGATGAGGCGCAGGTCTCGCACGACAAAAATTACGGGGGCCTCGTGGCCGCGCCGGTCTTCTCCCGCATTGGCGAGAAAGCCGCGCGTTACCTCGGCCTCCCTCCTTCCTCCGAAGAGCCCGCGGGGAGCGTTGTGGCCAGCCAAAATATTCGCGACTAATGAAACTGGACGCACTCCTTTCCAAAATTTCCACGGTCAAAGTGGACGGTCCGTTGGATCGCGAGATCACCGCCATTGCCTATGACTCTCGGCGCGTGAAACCCGGGACACTTTTTGTCGCGCTCAAGGGGGAGAAGGTGGATGGCGCCGCGTTTGTGGAAAAGGCCGTGGCGGCGGGAGCGGAAGCGGTGGTGAGCGAGGCCGCGGAATTCAAGACCCGGGCGACCAATGTGACCGTGGCCGATGCGCGCATCGCGCTCGCGGACCTGGCGGCGGCGTTTTTCGAGAACCCCTCCCGCGCCTTGAAGATCGCGGGCGTCACGGGGACCAACGGCAAGACCACCACGGCGTTTCTGATCAAGCACATCTGCGAGGCGGCGCTGCTCCGTTGCGGTTTGATTGGCACGGTGCGTTACGAAGTGGGCGATCGCATCCTGCCCGCCGCGCGCACCACGCCGGAGTCGCTCGATGTGCATGATCTGCTCTGGCAGATGCGTTCCGCCGGTTGCAAGACCGCGGCCATGGAAGTCTCGTCGCACGCGCTCATGCAGGCCCGGGTGCGCGGAGTCGAATTCGATGTCGCGGTCTTCACCAATCTCACGCAGGACCATCTCGATTATCACAAGACGATGGATGCCTACTTCGAGGCCAAGACGCGGTTGTTTACCGGACTCGCGCTGCAGCCGAAAAAGAAGGGGAAGGCAGTCATCAATCTCGACGATCGCTACGGTGCAATGCTCGTGCAGCGGTATGGCAAGGAGATCCCCATGATCACCTACGGCGTGGGCGTCCATGCCGATTTCCGGGCGAGCAATGTGCGGATCGATTTCAATGGGACCAGCTACCAGTTGGATGCGGGAGGAAAGAGCTATCTGGTGCGGTTGCCCTTGATCGGGCAATTCAACGTTTACAATTCGTTGGCGGCACTCGCGGCGGCTTCCGTGATGGGCGTGGATGTCCGCAGTGGCGTGCTGGCGCTGGCCGACGCGAGGGCCGTGCCTGGCCGTCTCGAGGCCGTCCCCGCCCAGCGCCAATTCCGAATTTTTGTCGATTACGCGCATACGGACGACGCCCTGCTCAATGTCATCAAGACCTGCCGCGAGTTGAACCCGGCGCGTTTGATCGTGGTCTTCGGCTGCGGCGGCAATCGCGACAAAACCAAGCGTCCCCGCATGGGGGCCGTGGTCGACGAACACGCCAGCTACTCGATCATCACGTCGGATAATCCGCGCAAGGAAGACCCGCTGGCGATCATCGAGGACATCAAGCCCGGCATGAAGCGAGGCAGCTACGAAATCATCGTCGACCGCCGGGAAGCCATCTTCAAGGCGGTGGCCCTGGCGCAACCGCGCGATATCATCCTCATCGCGGGCAAAGGCCACGAAACTTACCAGGAATTCGCCGACCACACCGCTCCCTTCGATGACGCCGCTGTGGCGCGCGAAGCGCTGGAGATGAAACGCCTCGATTCCTAGCTCCGCATGGACGCCACCAGCTTCGAAAAGATTACGCATTGGTCCGGAGGAAAACTCGCGACCGGCGACCCGCGGGGCACCGTCACGACGATCTGCACGGACTCGCGTGCGCTCAAGGCAGGCGATCTCTTCGTGGCTCTGCGCGGCGAGAAATTCGACGCGCACAGCTTCGTGGCGGAAGCCGCGAAACGCGGTGCCGCGGGCGCCATGGTGGAGGAGTTCCCCGCGGAATTGCCTCCGGGGTTCGCGGTGATCCTCGTGGCGGACACGCTGCGCGCCTTGCAGCAGCTTTCGGCCAACTATCGCCGGACACTCCCGCTGCAAGTCGTGGGCCTGACCGGGAGCAACGGCAAGACGAGCACCAAGGACCTGGCGGCCGCCACCCTCGGGGAAAACTTTCAGGTCACAAAGACCGAAGGAAATTTCAACAATCATATCGGGGTTCCCCTCACGCTGCTGCGGGCGCGGAGCGGTGACCAAATCGGCATTTTTGAGATGGGCATGAATCATCCTGGTGAGATTGCCCCGCTGGCCGCCATGGCTGCGCCGGAAGTCGGGATCATCACGAATATCGGCATGGCTCACATCGAATTCATGGGCAGCAGGGAGGCCATCGCCGAGGAAAAGGGCGCGCTCGCCGAAGCGCTGCCCCCGAGCGGAACGCTGATCCTCAGCGCGCATGACGATTTCTGCGATGTCCTCGCCGCGCGGACCAAGGCCGACGTCGTGCTGGCCGGGATTGGCAAGGGCGAGGTCTTCGCCAGCGATCTGCGTGCCCATTTGAGCGGAACCAAGTTTGTGCTCCACGCCGACGGCCGGAGCGCTGAAGCCGAGTTGACCGTGCCCGGCGAGCACATGGTTCGCAACGCCGTCCTCGCGGTGGCCGCGGCGCGAGTGTTCGGGTTGTCCCTCGAAGAATGCGCCGCCGGTCTGACCAAGCTTCGCCTGACCAAAGGCCGGCTGGAGCAAAAGGTCATTCGTGGCATCCAGGTCATCGACGACACGTACAACGCCAATCCCGATTCCGTGACCGCCGCTCTGCGCACGCTCGCCAGCATGCCGGCTGCGGGCCGGCGCATCGCGGTTCTCGGCCGCATGGGGGAACTCGGTGCGGAGGCTGAGCGCGGGCACCGCCTCGTCGGCGAAGTGGCCGCGCAGGCCCATCTCGATTGCGTGATTGGCGTCGGAGCCGAGGCCCAATGGATCACCGAGGCCGCGTGGCGCGGCGGCGTGGAAAAAGTCGTGCGTGTCGAGACCACGGAGGAAGCGACCAAGGCGCTCCGGGACCTGGCCCGGGCCGGAGACCTCGTCCTGATCAAAGGAAGCCGCTCCTCCCGCATGGAGCGCATCGTGGAGGGACTGCTCGCGCCATGATGTACTACCTTTACAAGCTTTCGGTGTCGCACCCGAACGTGGATTTTTTCCGCGCGCTAAATGTCTTCCAATACATCACGCTCCGCGCCCTCGGCGCCGCGCTGACCGCGTTCCTGCTTTCCTTGATGTGCGGCAACTGGGTGATTCGCCGCCTCATCTCGCTCAAACTCGGTCAGCCGATTCGCACCAAGGAGGAGGTGAACAAACTGTTCGAATTGCACGGCGCCAAGGCCGGCACCCCGACCATGGGAGGCGTGCTCATGCTCGGCGCGGTCATCGTCTCGTCACTCCTCTGGGCGCGGCCGGATAATATCGCCGTCTGGTTGTTGATCTTCACGCTCCTCTACTGCGGCGGCCTGGGTTTTTGGGACGACTATCTCAAGGTCAGCAAGAAGAACTCCGCGGGCGTCAGCGAAAGGACGAAGCTCGTCGCCCAGGGCATTCTCGCGCTCATCGTCGCCGCATTTTTCCTGATGAACCCGGCGATCGAGCTTCAGGCCAAAGCTCTCTACGTGCCGTTCTACAAGGACCCGTTGATCGCCAACCTCGGCATCGTTGGCGCCGTCGGTTTCTTCGCGCTCGTCATCGTGGGCGCGTCCAATGCCGTCAACCTCACCGATGGCCTCGATGGTCTTGCCGCGGGGTGCACCTGCACCGCGGCCTTTGCCTATGCCGTGCTGTGCTACGTGTGCGGCCACGTGAAGATATCGTCCTATCTCCAGATTCCCTTCTACCCGTTCGCCGGCGAACTCGCCGTGATTTGCATGGCGCTGGTTGGCGCGTCGTTCGGCTTTCTGTGGTTCAATTGCCATCCGGCGAAAATGTTCATGGGCGACACCGGTTCGCTGGCCATCGGCGGGATGCTCGGCGTCACCGCCATCTGCACGAAGCAGGAGATGCTGCTCGTGGTGGTCGGTGGTGTTTTCGTCATCGAAGCGGTCTCCGTCCTCATCCAGCGCAGCTGGTTCAAGATCACCAAGAGGCGCTACGGCGAAGGCCGCCGGGTCTTTCTCATGTCCCCGTTGCATCATCATTTTGAGCTCAAGGGCTGGAAGGAAAATACCGTCATCGTCCGCTTTTGGATCCTCTCGATCATGTTTGCCTTTCTCGGTCTCGCCACCCTCAAACTCCGTTGAATGTGTCCTACGCCAACCAGTCCATTGCCGTGCTCGGCGCGGGGGAAAGCGGTGAATCCGCCGCCCTCCTGCTGCAGCATATGGGAGCCATGATCGCCGTCCTCGATACCGCGGAAGAAAACAAGCTGCGCAAGAAAATCGACGCGCTGGGCGCCCGCGGCATCCGTCTCATTGCCGGCCTCGCGGCCGAGCACGAGAGCATGCACGGACACTACGACGCCGTGGTCCTGAGTCCCGGCATCGATCCCGCCGTGCCCCTTGTGCAACACTTCATCCGGCGCCGCATCAAGATGATCGGCGAACTCGAACTGGCCTACGAAATGTGCCAGTGCCCGATCATCGGCATCACCGGAACGAACGGCAAGACCACGACCACCCAACTGGTGGAAAAGATGCTCCTCGCGTGCGGGGTGAAGACGGTCGCCTGCGGCAATATCGGGCCGGCGTTCTCCGCCAAGGTCGCGCAGAGCAAGGACCTCGATGTGATGACGGTGGAGATCAGTTCCTTCCAATTGGAAGCCATCCAGCGGTTCAGATGTGAAATCGCGGTGTGGCTCGGCTTCGCGCCCGATCATCTCGACCGCTACCCGTCGATGGACGAATATTACGCCGCGAAGATCCGCATTTTTGAAAACCAGACGGCGGACGATTGGGCGGTGATCAACTACCGGGACAAGCTCCCCGAACTCAAAGCGAAGAAAATCACCTTCAGTGCCTACGTCTCGGGGGCGGACTTCGAGATGCGCGACGGCGTTGTCTTTTTCCGCGGTGAGCGCGTCCTCGCGATGGCGGACACCAACCTGCGCGGTTCGCACAACGCCGAAAACTTGATGGCGACGCTCGGGGTCGGCTTCCTCCGCGGACTGTCCTTTGCCCAGATGGTTCCGCCTTTGCGCGATTACAAGGCACTGCCGCATCGCTGCGAAATCCTGCGCACCGTGAACGGAATCGAGTGGGTCAACGACTCGAAGGGCACGAACCCCGATTCCGTGGAGAAAGCGCTGCATTCCGAGACACGTCCCGTCGTGCTCATCGCGGGCGGCAAGGACAAGGGCTTCGAATATGACTTGCTGACGGACCTCGTCGTGGCGCGTTGCCGCGCGGTCGTCGTCCTCGGCGAAATGGCGGATCGCATCGAGGCGATCTGGAAATCCCGCCTGCCGGTGGCCAACGCCGGGTGGTCTCTCGAAAAAGCCGTAAACCTGGCGCGCAACTTCGCGCAGCCAGGCGATGTCGTTCTCTTCAGCCCCGGGACATCGTCCTTCGACATGTTCAAAAATTACGCAGATCGCGGGAATCAATTCCGCGCCCTGGTCCAATCACTGCCCGCACCATGAAAACACCGAAATTCCTGAGCAAACTCTCCGCAGTCCTGACGCCGCGGCCGAAGAAAAAACTCCAAGCCACGGCACGCGTCGCACGGCAGACGATGGAAGACTACGATTCCGAGGAGCCCACGACCAAGCTGTCGAGCGCTTTCATCGTGGTGCTCATTCTGCACGTCGTCGCTGTCGGTGGCATCTACGCCTTTAACAGCATCAAGGCGTCGCGCCGCGATCGCGATGGAGGATCCGCCAAGACCTCGGAAACGGCCGCACCAGCGGCCACCGCCAAGGCCGTGTCGCCAGGCGCGGTGGCGGCGCCCCCGGCGCCGGCAGCAGGCGGTACCTCGGCACCCACGCACAAAGCCGAACCAGTCGCCGCTGCTACCGCGGCGGCCGCCGCCAAGCCCGCCACGGGGCATCAGTATGAAGTGAAAGCCGGCGACAGCCTGACGAAGATTGCTTTCGCCTATAAGACCACTCCGGCAGACATCATGGCGGCAAATCAACTCAAGGAAGGCGCCGTCTTGCGCCCCGGCCAGTCGCTCGTGATTCCTGCGCCCAAGGCGCCTGCCAAGCCGCCGGTCGACGCGGCCAAAGTGGCAGCGGCCGCAGCGCCCCCGGCGGCTGCCGCCACCCCCGCGCCGCCCAAGCAAGCCGACATTCCGCCGACCAAGACGACGCCGGGTCTTTACACGGTGAAGAAGGGCGACACCCTGACATCGATTGCGAAAACGTACGGCCTCACCCTGGACGATATTTCCAAGGCCAATAAGATCACCGACCCGAAGAAGCTGCAATTGGGGCAGGTTTTGAAAGTGCCACCGCGCAAGAGTTGAGCCGCCCTTGAACATTCACCGCACCAGTGTCTACCTGCTCGTCGTTGCAGTTATCGGGCTGATCGTCCTCGGCCTGGTCATGCTGTCGAGCACCTCCGCGTACGCTCCGGAGAGCCACGGCAGCGCGACGTTTCTGCTGAAGCGCCAGATTGTCTGGCTCGCCGCCGGCCTGGTCGTCTGCGCCGCCGCCGCGGCCGTGGATTACCACCATTGGCAAAAGACATGGTGGATTTGGTTCGGGTTGTCCGTGGTCATGCTCGCGCTGTGTTTCGTTCCCCATTTTGGCCACCGCATCAATGGCTCGGCGCGCTGGGTCAAGCTGGCGGGCTTCTCGTTTCAACCGTCAGAGTTTGCCAAGATGGCCGCGATCATCACCCTCGCCTGGTGGTTCGCCCGCGATGAAGACAACGCCGGTCGATTTCTTCACGGGTTCGTCGCGCCGCTTTTCGGGGCCGGCGTCCTCATGGCCTTGATCGCGCCCGAGGTCGATATCGGGACCACGGGGTTGATTGGCTCGACGACCATCGTGATGATGTTTCTCGCCGGGACGCGGTTGCGTTATCTGCTCCCGATGATTCTCGCCGGGTTTGCCGGCCTGGCCCTTGCCATCGACAAGATGCCCGAGCGGACGGGTCGTTTCCTGGCTTTTCTCTACCCGGAAAAATACCCGGCGGACGCCTATCAGACGGTCCAGGGCTTGATCGCGCTCGGCTCCGGTGGCGTCGAAGGGCTCGGCCTGGGCAATGGGCGGCAGAAAATGGCGTATCTCCCGTTCGCCCACACCGACTTTATCTTCCCCGTCATTGGCGAGGAACTGGGTCTGCGCTGCACGCTGCTCGTCGTCTTTACCTACATCGTCATCATCCTGTGCGGCGCCATGATCGCGATGCGTGCCCGCGACCGTTTCGGGATGTTGTTTGGCTTTGGCATCATGATCATCATTGCCTTGCAGGCGGCCGTGAATATCGGCGTGACCACGTCGATGCTGCCCAACAAGGGACTGCCGCTGCCTTTCATCAGTTACGGCGGCTCCAATCTTGTTTTTTGCCTTCTCGGGGTCGGCATCCTGATCAATATCTACCGCCAGGGTCTCAATGATCGGGAAGAACAAAAAAAGAGCAGCACCATCCTGCAAGCGCGCACGCGCAAACCGCCGCGCGTCGTGCGCCTTTAGCCTATGAACATCGTCATTGCAGCCGGCGGCACCGGCGGGCACTTGTTTCCGGGCCTCGCCGTGGGCGAGGTCCTCTTGCAGCGTGGACACGAGGTCATGCTGATCATTTCGGAAAAGGAGATCGACTCGCTGGCGACGCAGGGGCGCAGCGAATTCCGCATTGAGCGGGTGCCCGGCGTCGGGATTCAAAGCAAATCGCCGGTCGCGCTGTTGAAATTCATTCTGAAATTCAGATCCGGGCTAAACCAGGTGAAGGGCCTCTACCGCGAATTCAAACCGAGCGCGGTGCTTGGGATGGGTGGATTCACTTCTACCGCCCCGATTCTCGCGGGACGCTCGCGGAAGATTCCGACCTTCGTCCACGAGTCGAACGCGATCCCGGGCAAGGCGAACAAACTCAATGCCCGGCTGGTCACGCGCGTGCTGCTCGGATTCGAAGAATGCGCGCAGCATTTCCCGGCGGGCAAATGCACCGTCACCGGGACGCCCATTCGCACTTCGCTCGTCCAGCGGCTCGACAAGGCGCCAGCGCTTGCGGCCTTTGGGCTCGCTCCAGGTCCCCAGACGCTTCTCGTCATGGGGGGCAGCCAGGGCGCCCATGGGATCAACCAGGCGCTCATCAACGCGCTGCCCCAACTCACCGGCCGGCCCTTGCAAATCATCCACCTCACCGGCAAACAGGACGAACTGCTGATGCGCGAGAGCTACGCCAAGGCCGGGGTGAAGGCGTTTGTCGCCCCGTTTTATCACCGCATGGAAGAGGCCTACAGCGCCGCCGATTTCACGATCGCCCGGAGCGGTGCGGCCAGTTTGACCGAACTTTCGCACTTTGGCCTCCCCGGAATTTTGATCCCGTATCCCTACGCGGCGGAGGATCATCAAACTTTCAACGCGAAAATCTTTGAACGCGGGGGGGCGGCGACGCTATTACAAGAGCGCGAAACCACCGGCGATACTCTTGCAAACAAGCTGCTGTGGTTTCTCGACGATCCGGCCCGGTTTTCCGACATGTCTGCCCGCAGCGCGAGCCTCGCGCCGCAGCAGGCCGCCGAGCGGGTCGCCGATACCATCCTCAACTCTTGCGCTTAAATGGACACGGGCCAAATCCTTGCAGACATCCTCGTTGGTGGTGAATTGAAAGTTCATCTCATTGGCGTGGCCGGCTCCGGCATGAGCGGCATCGCCGGGCTGCTCATTTCCCTCGGCCACCACGTCAGCGGATCGGACAAGGCGCGGACGGTCGAGATCGACCGGCTCGAAAAACTCGGCCTGCGATTCTACCTTGGCCAGGAAGCGGGGAATGTCGCCGAGGCCGATCTGATCATTTTTTCGTCCGCAATTCGCCCGGGCAATGCGGAATACGACGAGGCCCTCCGGACGAATCGCAACATGGTCCGCCGCGCCGACGCGCTCGCCGCGATCATGAACTGCAAGAAGGGCATCGTGGTCTGTGGGATGCACGGCAAGACCACGACGTCATCGATGACGGCCCACGTGCTCAAGGTCGGCGGCCTGCATCCGTCGCACTATGTCGGGGCGGAGATTCCGATCCTGGGCACGAATGCCAATTGGGATGCGGAAGGGGAGTTCTTTGTCGCCGAAGGGGACGAGAGCGACGGCACGCTCGCCTTTTACCACCCGGAGCACGCCATCGTCCTGAATATCGAGGAAGAGCACCTCGACTATTACGCCGACCTTGCGGCCATCGAGATCGTCTTCAATCAACTGCTCAGCCAGACGCGTGGAAAAGTGATCTTCAGCGCGGACGACGCGAATGCCACGCGCATTTGCAGCACGCATCCGGGCGGGATATCCTACGGAGAATCCCACACCGCGTTTTATCGCTTTGACGATCTGCATGCGAAGGACTTCCAGTCGCACTTCCGTGTGCTGCGCGGCGGCGAACCGCTCGGCGCCGTGACGCTCAATGTCCCGGGCAAGCACAACGTGAGCAACGCCGTCGGCGTCATCGCTCTCGCCACCGAACTCGGCATTCCCTTTGCCAAAATCGCCGCGGCCCTGGAAACGTTCCGCGGGGCGAAGCGGCGTTTTGAAATCAAGTATCGCAGCGACCGCTACATGGTGGTCGATGACTACGGCCATCATCCCAGCGAGGTGAAGGCGACGCTGGCCACGGCCCGGAATACGGGCCGCAAGCGGGTCCTCTGCATGTTCCAGCCACACCGCTACTCGCGCACCGAGAAGCTCAAGGAGGAATTTGGCCGGGCGTTTCACCATGCCGACGTGGCGATCATCGCCGATGTCTATGCCGCCAGCGAGCTCCCGATCCCCGGGGTGAGCGGCCAGACCATCGTCGATGAAATGCTGCGCGAAGGTCATGACGCGGCCAGCTTTCAGCCCGACCGCAAGAAGATCGCGTTGGAGATCGGGCGGGCGCTCGAACCCGGCGACGTCGTCATCAGCCTGGGCGCGGGCAATATCCACGAAGCGGCCTCCATCCTCGCCCGGGACATCAAGCAACTCGACGAACTCCAGACCGTCATGGGGCAGGGGACGATCAAGCTTTACGAACCCCTCGCCAAGCACACCACGATGCGGGTGGGCGGGCCTGCGCAGTTTTGGGCCGAACCGGAAACCGAGGAGTCGTTCGCGCGGCTCGTCCGCTTTTGCACGCTCAATGAAATCCCGCTCTTTGTCATTGGCCGGGGGTCCAATTTGCTGGTCCGTGATGGCGGCATCCGCGGTGTGGTCGTGCATCTCTCGCGGGGCGAGTTCAAGAAAGTGGAAGTACGCGAAGGCAAAATCGACGCGGGCGTCGGGGTGAAGCAAAAGGAACTCGCCTACGCGGCGCGCGACGCGCAGATCGGCGGCTTCGAATGGTTGGAGGGTATTCCCGGCGACGTCGGTGGGGCCTTGCGCATGAACGCGGGTGCGATGGGCGGAGAAACGTTCCGGCAAGTCGTGAGCGTGCGTTATGTCGATCCGCATGGAAACTTCCACATGAAGACGCCGGCGGAAATGGACGTCCATTATCGCCATTGCGGGACGCTGGAGAAAAACTACGCCGTTTCCGCGACTTTCGTCGGACATCCGAGCACCGCGGAGGAGATCGAAAAGTTGCTCGACGCCTCCACACAGAAGCGTCGCACCACCCAGCCGCGCGAGTCGAGTGCGGGCTGCTGTTTCAAGAATCCCGAGCAATGCCCGGCCGGCAAGCTGGTCGATGAACTCGGCCTCAAGGGCACGCGCATCGGCGGCGCAAAGGTTTCCGAGATCCACGGGAATTTCCTCGTCAATGACGGCGGGGCAACCGCGACGGATGTCCTCGCGCTTATCGCCCACGTCAAGGAAGTCGCATTGCGCGAACGCGGCATCACACTCGAAACGGAAGTGCAAATCGTCGGGGACGAGAAAGGACTCCATGACTGACCGGGGATTTTTGCAAGAATCCGGCAGCGGTCGCCGTATGCGTGGCCATGACCAACCCATTCCCATCCATGTCCATTGACCTCAAGAACAAGAAGATCGCCGTGCTCATGGGCGGTCCCGGCAATGAGCGCAAAGTCTCCCTCGCCTCCGGCGCGGGCGTGGCGGCGGCGCTGCGCTCACTCGGGGCGGATGTGGCCGAAGTTGATGTGACGGGCCCTGATTTCGTCGTGCCCGCGGGAACGGAAGTGGGCTTCAACGTCATCCACGGCACTTTTGGCGAGGACGGTCAGATCCAACGCATCCTGGAGAGCCAGGGTATTTTGTACACCGGTGAAGGCGTGGCTGGCAGCGAGCTGGCCATCGACAAGATCGCGACGAAAAAGCGCTTCCAGCAGCGCGGGGTGCCGACGCCCGGCTCCGAGATTCTCCGGGATGGCGCGCCATCGACCCTACCCCTGCCCTATGTGGTTAAAGCTCCGAAGGAAGGATCGAGCGTCGGCGTCTATATCGTGCGCGAGACGCAGAAGATCGCGGAGACCATGGCCGAAGCATGGAAATTCGGGAACGAATTGCTGATCGAGCAGTACGTCGCCGGGCGGGAGTTGACGGTCGGAATCCTGGGCGAGCAGGCGCTGCCGATTATCGAGATTCGCCCGAAAAATGAGGGCGAGTTCTACGACTTCGCCAATAAATACAACTTCCTCAATCCCCAGGCCGCGGGCGCCGATCACTTTTGCCCGGCCGCTTTGAGCGAGGCCGTCACCCGCCAGGTCCAGGAAGTCGCGCTGGCGGCCAAACGGGCTCTGGATTTGGAAGTTTATTGCCGGGTCGATGTTTTGCTCGATGCGCAGGAGCGTCCGTTCGTCCTGGAGATCAACACCATCCCGGGCATGACTCCCGTCAGCCTTCTCCCCGAGGCCGCCGCGGCGGCGGGATTCAGCTATCCGCAGCTTTGCGCCCGCGTTATTGAACTCTCTCTCGCCCGCCGAACATGAAGCCGATCCCGAACAGCGCCCGCAACAAGCGGGTTTCCAACCCGCGCCAACGCAAACAGCAGCACCTGCTGGATGTGAAGCTGCGCGAGTCCAAGGAACGCGCGCGCCGCTATCGGACGATCAGCGGCTTCATTTGCAAGACGGTTCTATTCGCGGCCATCGTCGTGGGCGCGTGGCTCGGTGGCAAAGAAGCGTTGCGCCGTTTTGTTTGGGAGAACCCGGACTATTTCATCCGCGAGATCAATTTTACGACCGATGGCGCCCTGACCCGCGAGCAGGTATTGAGCGCGGCCGGAATCGTCGAGGACCTGAACATTTTCACCGTCGATATCTCCCAGGCTCGCAGCATTATCGAACAGATGCCGCAGGTGGAAAGCGCTGTCATCCAGCGGCAATTGCCGAACAAGGTGACCGTGACGGTGACCGAGCGCCGTCCGATCGCGTGGGTCGCGGCCAAGGGGGACGAAGATCCCAGTTCGTCGGAGCATTCCTTCCTGATCGATGCTCGCGGCATTGTCCTGCGCAGCCGGGTCATCCTGCCCGAATACTTTCACCTGCCGATTATTTCGGGTTTCGAAACCGAGAACCTGGTCCCCGGCAAGCGAGTGCCGGCCTGGGAAATGCAGGCCGCGCTCGAACTCGTACGCCTCAATGCGGACAACACCCGCTTCCAGACCCGCAACATCGATCTTTCCAAAGGGTATTGCCTGGTCGTTACCGACCAACGGCACGCGAAGATCACCTTTGGGCTCGACAAGATTGACGTCCAGCTTGGCCGCCTCAATCGCTACCTCGACCGGGCCACGGCGGACAAAAAGGAAATTCAAACGGTCAATCTCATCGTCGAGCGCAACGTCCCGGTGACCTTCTATGACCCCGATGCCGAAGCCGCGCCGCCCGTGGAACCCACGCCGCCGAAACCGGCCCGGCCCGCGCCGACGCCCGAGCCGACGGTCCGGCGAGCGGAACCCGTGAATCCGCCCAAAAAACCTGATGCCATGACCGCCAAGCCCTCGACACCGGCGCGCGCGGCCACGCCAGCTTTCAGGAAACCCTTTAAACTGAATCCCTGATGGGCCGAGACAATATCGTAGTCGGACTGGAAATTGGGACGTCCAAAGTCTGCGCCGTCGTCGGCGAGACCAGGGGCGATGGCACCATTCGCATTCTCGGCGTGGGCCAGGCGCCTTCCCGCGGCGTGCGCAAAGGCGAAATCGTCGATTTTGAAACGGCGGGGAAATGCATTCGCGAAGCCCTTGTCGATGCGGAAGAGAAGAGCGACGTGATGATCGGGAGCGTCTATCTCGGCATCACCGGCAGCCACATCGCGGGGTTCAACAATCGTGGCGCGGTGACGATCCCTGAGGACCGCGACGAAATCCTCGATGAAGATTTCGAGGACGTGCAGGCCAGCGCACGCGAAGTGAGCATCCCCGCGCCCAACATGTTCGTTCATTCGATCCTTCAGCACTACTATGTGGATGGACAGGACGGCGTCCTCAATCCCATCGGCATGTGCGGCCGCAAACTGGAGGCCGATTTTCACATCATCCACGGCGTCGCCACGCGCATCAAAAACAGCGTGCGTTGCGTGAAGGAAGTCGGGCCGGAAGTCCTCGACGTGGTCTTCAATCCGCTGGCTGCCGCGCAAGTCGTTCTCGACCAGAACCAGAAGAGCCTCGGGGCGCTCGTCGTCGACATGGGTGGCGGCACAATGGACTATATCGTCTACGTCGATGGGGCCGTGAAGCAGAGCGGGGCGCTCGCGATCGGTGGCGATCATATTGCCAACGATATCTCCCTCGGCCTGCGCATCCCGATGGCCAAGGCCCAGCGGCTGAAGGTCGAGGAAGGCAGCGTCATCCTCGGCAATTCGCGCCCCGGCGAGACCATCGTCCTCAAGGACGAGTCGGGATTTGCCGGCAAGGTGGTGGAGCGCGAGATGCTCAACACGATCATCCACTGCCGTGTCCGTGAGAGTTTCGAGCTCCTGAAAAAGCGGCTCGACGAGGAGAATTATCTCCAGTTCCTCGGGGCGGGCATGATGCTCACCGGTGGGTGCAGCATGTTGAAAGGCGTCAACCACCTGGCGGAGGAAGTGTTTGGCCTGCCCGTGCACGTCACCCACGCGCAGACCGTCTCCGGCCTGACATCTGCTTTTGAAAACCCGCAGTTCTCGACCGCCATCGGCCTGATCAAGTACGCGGAGGCCATGCAGCCGACGCAACCGGTCGGGATCATTAAAGGCTTGTTCAGAAAAATTCCTTTCTTCGGTGACTGATGATAAAACGCCTGCGCTCAAGCTAAACCACCATGATCCAACTCCACCGGAATCATTCCTCCACAAACGATGCCCGCATCAAGATTGTCGGTCTGGGAGGGGCCGGCGGCAATGTCCTGGACCGCCTGATTCTCGACGGCGCGGACGATACCGAACTCGTGGCGATCAACACCGACGTGCAGGCGCTCACGGCCTCGGTCGTCACGGAGCGCGTTCAACTCGGCCGCATGACCACGCGCGGCCTCGGCGCCGGTGGTGATCCCGAGGTCGGGTACACCGCGGCGGAAGAGGGGATCGATGAGATTCGCAAGGTCGTGGAGGGCGTGCAGATGGTTTTCATTTGTGTGGGCCTCGGTGGCGGCACGGGTTCCGGCGCCGCCCGGATTGTCGCCTCGCTGGCCAAGGAGCAGAACGCACTGGTAGTCGCGTTCGCCACGCTGCCCTTTGCCTTCGAGGGCAAGCGCCGGCGGGCCCAGGCCGAAGAGGCGCTTGGCGCCCTGCAACGGTACGCCGACGTTGTGATCCACTTTGAGAATGACCGCATGAGCGATGCCGTCTCACCGCTGGCCGGCATCCAGGAGGCCTTCTCCGCCGCCGACCAGACGCTCAGTCAGAGCATTCGGGCCATCGTGGGCCTGGCGCGGCGCCGCGGTTTTGTCCATATCGGCTTCGATGAACTGGCCACCGCGTTGCGCGGCGCTGGAGAAAGCGGCGCGCATTGCATCTTTGGCTACGGGGAAGCCGACGGCGACAACCGCGCCCACGAGGCGCTCGCGCGCGCCCTGAAGAGCCCACTGATGGACAAGGGCCGGATGCTCGAGGACGCCCGCAACGTCCTCGTGAATGTCGCCGGTGGTCCGAACATGACGTTGAACGAGGTGCAGATATTGATGGAGGAACTCAACCGCCACATCAGCGACCAGACGCGCCTCCTTTTTGGGGCCGCCGTCGATCCGGCGCTCGGGCATAAAATGAGCGTCACCATCCTCAGTGCGCTGGAAGGCGAAGCTCCGGCCGTGGTGGAAGCGCGGCCTCGTCCCGCCTCCCGGACGGAAAATTCGCCAGCTTCCATTCCGCCGTCCGCGCCGATGCGCACCCCCGAGCCGTCGCCCGTTCTGCGTGTTGTGGAAAGAGAACCTGAGCCTGTCATCCTGGCGCCCGCCGCCGCGCTTGTTGCGGCGCCGGAACCCGCCGTCGCAGTTGCAGTTGCCGTTGCCGCCAGTCCGGAATCTGGCGCACTTTTCTCGGACCCTCAGCCGGAATCCGCCGCGGCTGTTGCCGCCGTCGCCAAGCCCGCCGCCAAACCGAAACCCGTGCAGGTGAAGCAGGAGCAAATGCAATTCGAACCCGTCACACGCGGGCGTTTCGAGAAAAGTGAGCCGACCATCGTGGATGGCCAGGATCTCGATGTGCCGACCTTCCTGCGCCGGAATGTGAAGGTAAAATAGGCCCGACACGGGGCTGCGTCGAAGATGCGGCTTGTCCCTTGGGGCTCGTCTGCTAGAAAGCGCACCCATGTCTGAAACCAAACGATTCCGCGCGGGGGTCCTTTTCGGGGACGAGGTGAGGGAACTTCTCGATCATGCCAAGGCCACTGGGTTCGCCATGCCAGCGGTCAACTGCATCAGCACCCACACCGTCAATGCCACGCTCGCCGCGGCGCGCGAAGTCAATTCGCCCGTCATCATCCAGTTCTCGAATGGCGGGGCGCAATTTTTTATCGGCAAAACCGTCAAGGGTGACAACCAACTCGGGCCCGTGCTCGGCGGAATCGCCGGCGCCCACTTTGTCGCGTCCGCCGCCCAGGCCTACGGCGTGCCGGTCATTGTGCACACCGATCACTGCGCGAAGAAGCTCCTCCCGTGGGTCGATGGACTGCTCGCCGCCAGCGAAGAGCAATTTGCGAAGACCGGGAAGCCGCTCTACAGCTCCCACATGCTCGACCTCTCCGAGGAGCCGTTGCATGAGAACCTCGAGATCTGCGCAAAATATCTCGAGCGCATGACGAAAATGGGCATGACTCTCGAGATCGAACTCGGCGTCACCGGCGGCGAAGAGGACGGCGTAGACAATACCGACGTGGACGATTCCAAGCTTTACACGCAGCCGGTCGAAGTCGCGGAAGCCTTCACCACGCTCGGCAAGATCAGCCGGGACTTCACCGTGGCCGCCGCCTTCGGCAACGTGCACGGCGTTTACAAGCCAGGCAACGTCAAGCTCAAGCCGACCATCCTCCACGATTCGCAGGTCTACATTGAAAAGAATCTCGGCACCGGACCCAAGCCGGTGAACTTCGTCTTCCACGGCGGCTCCGGCTCCAGCCGCGAGGAGATCCGCGCCGCGATCAGCTACGGCGCGGTCAAGATGAACATCGACACCGACATGCAGTGGGCGTTCTGGGACGGCGTCCGCACCTATGAGGCTAAGAATCACGATTACCTCCAGGGGCAGATCGGCAATCCCACCGGCCCCGACTCGCCGAACAAGAAGCAGTACGATCCGCGCGCCTGGCTCGCGTCGGCGGAAGCTGCGGCGACCAAGCGCCTGCTCACGACCTTCGAAGATCTGAACTGCGTCAACCGCAACGCCTGAACATCCGTCCGCTCGTGAAGATCCCTCTCGCCCTTCTGTGCGCCCTGAGCCTTTCGGCGACCGCGCTCTGCGCCGACAAGCGACCGGAGATGCCGCTCGAAAAAGCCGTGGCCGTCGCCGCCGATTACCTCAAGTCCATCGGCCAGGACAAGGATCACTGGATCGCCTCCATCTCCTACGAGCGGGAAAGCATCACGAACGGGAGCTACAAGTGGTACGTCAAATGGGGCCCGGCGATCACCCTTGAGGGACGCAAAGAGCTCGGCCTGGAGATCGCGATGAATGGCGAACTCACCCGGGCGGTCGACAAGAAGGCGCCCGGAAAATAGGCGCGACGCGTGGAGTTTCTCGCTCCGGCGAAGGTCAATCTCTCGCTGCGCGTCCTGCGCCGGCGCGACGATGGCTTTCACGAGATCGAGAGCCTGATGTGCCCCGTGTCGATTTTCGACACGCTCGACGTCACGCACCGCGATGAGGCTGGCCTCGAATTCACCTGCGACGACGCGTCGCTGCCCATGGGTGACGACAATCTGGTGGTGCGAGCCGCAAAGCTCTTCTGCACGGAGTGCGGATTCGAACCCCGCATCCGGATTTCGCTAACCAAACGAATCCCTCATGGCGCGGGTCTTGGCGGAGGCAGCAGCGACGCAGCCACGACCTTGATCGGACTGAATCGCCTCTTCGACACCCAGCTTCCGCGCGAAGCGCTGGCCGCCATGGCCGCCGATCTTGGTTCGGACATTCCCTTCTTTATCTACCAGTCGGCGGCCATCATTCGCGGGCGCGGCGAGCATGTGGAACCGGTCGCCTTTCCGCACACGTTGCCGCTGCTCCTCATCAAGCCTCCCTTCGGTGTGCCGACCCCGTGGGCCTATAAACGCTGGCGAGATTCCCTGGAGATTCCCGGCGTGCGCTACTCCGCGCAGGAATTGGCCTGGGGCGCGCTCGTCAACGACCTCGAAAGGCCGGTCTTCGAAAAATACATCTTTCTCGCGGACCTCAAGACATGGCTTCTGGAGCAGCCCGAAGCCGCGGGCGCGCTCATGTCCGGTTCCGGCTCAACGGTCTTCGCCGCACTGCGCACGAAGGAAGATGCCGGCGCGCTCGGCGACCGGATCGCCGCGGAATTTGGCACCGATTTATGGTGTTGTCTCTGCGAGACGGTGGGAGATTAAAACGCCCTAGCGATCCTTCCCAGCAGTCGCGGGCGGCGCCCACTCCGCGAGTTTCGGATTCGCAACTTTCAAAACGCCGGTATCGCCACTCTGTCGCATTTCCTTTTCCAGCAGCGCGGTGAGTTCGGTGACCTTCACGGCCTGTTCAGGCTTGTCGGCGAGGTTCGTTACTTCGTGCGGATCGCTCTGCAAATCGAAGAGTTGTGTGCGGTCCACCTGCGGATAGCGGATGAGTTTCCAGCGCTCGTCACGTATCGCGCGCTGCACGTTCTTGTAGGCGAAGATCATGGTGCTCCGCGCGGCTTTTGTCGGATCGTGCAGCGTGGCCGTGAAGTCGATTCCGTCGCTGGTCGTGGGCCCACTCACGCCGCAAATCTTTCCGAGCGTGGGCAGCACATCGAAGAGATAGCACATGGCGTCCGTGCGTTTGTCCGCGGGGATGCCCGGCCCTCCGATGATAAGCGGCACGCGCACGGAATCGAACTCGTAGAGGTTCTGCTTGCCGATGAGGCCGTGGCTGCCGCGCGCGACGCCGCTATCTGCGGCGAAAACGACGATGGTGTTCTTCGCGCAGGGCGACGCGGCGAGCGCATCCAGCACGCGGCCAATCTGCGAGTCGAGATAGGAGATGTAGCGGTAGTAATCCGCGATCAAGGCGCGCACCTCTTGAGGGGTGCGCGGCCAGGGGAGCAGTTTTTCATCGCGGACGATCATCTCTCCGTTGTCCCACGGATGCTGCGGGAGAAAGCTCGGCGGCAACGGAATTTTCGAGGCGTCGTAAGTCATGGAGAAATCCGGCGGCGTGATATGTGGATCGTGCGGCGCATCGAAGGGGACATAAGCAAAGAACGGCCCGCCCGTGTGCTCCTTGAGAAAGCGAATCGCCTCATCCGCGAAGGCCTCGCAGGCGTGCTTCGAGGAAAGTTGCGCCTCGCCGACCTTGCCATCCGTGACATCGCGCAGTTTGGCCTGCATCGGATTGGTCATCCCGCCCGTGAACATCGAGCGCGCAATCTTGAAACAGCGCGTCAGGGATGCGTCTCCGTTGTGCCACTTCCCGCTGACAAAGGTCGTGTAGCCCGCGCGCCCAAAAGCTTCCGGCCAGGTCTCGTTGCGCATCAACTTCTCGTCGATGTGAAACAAGTTCTGTCCCGACAGCAGCATCGCGCGCGAGGGCACGCACGTTGCACCGTTGAATCCGCCCTGCATGTAGGCGCGGTTGAAGGCGACGCCGTTGTGCACGAGGCGATCGAGGTTCGGCGTCTTGATGACCGGGTTTCCGAGCGCCGCGATGGTATCCGCGCGCTGGTCGTCGGCGAAGAGGAAGAGGACGTTTGGCCTGGCTGGTGGGTCGTCGCCAGCGGTAAGCATGCCCAGCGGAACGAGTTGAAGGGCGATGATGAGGAGGAGGAGCTTCATAGGTATGCGGTAGCTAGAGGCGAATCGGTTCAGACGGCTCAGGCTCGCTTGAGGGCTCCAGTTTGGTGAAGGCGCAATTCTGCAGGCAGATGGAGAGCGTGAATTTTCCCCAAAGATCCCGATATGAGACTGCACTCAAAACACCCTCGAGCAGAGCCGTGTCTCCTTTCTTCAGGGTCGCGAGCTTTTGTTTCCATTCGTCGGTGAACTTGCCGAACACCCGGATGTAGTAGCCCTCTTTGTTGGGGACATCGGCGTAAAAGGTCATTCCGTTCCAATCCGCGATGTTGGCAACCTTGAGGCGGAGTTTGGCGGGAGTCTCGCTGTCGACGAGGGACTCTTTCAAGGCGGCGTTCGCCACGTCGCGTTGAAGCCGTGTCCACGCGCTCGCTTTCGTTCCGCGTAATTCAGCCGGGACAAAGGGAAGCACGTCCCGGTAGCTCCTAATCGCCTTCGGCGTGGTCGGCTCGTTCTCTTTCGGGGGTGGGGCTGGGGGGAGATCTGCGGCTTGAGGAAACGCGATTTGCGCGATCGCGAATAAGGAGAGTGCGAGCAGTCGGCTTTTTTTCATGGGCTTCGCGTTTTGGGGATTCGGGGGAGGCAGACTTGGCCGTGTCGAGCCGAGGCAGCGGAGGTCAACGACAACCGGCGCCGCGAAGTGCAGTGTGCCGACAAGTGCGGAGATTACAAATACTCGGTTTATCAACGACGCTCTCCATCCGCCGACTCACTGACGGCGAGAGTGAGGAGCACGCCCTACACCGGCAGGCCGAACTTCCGCCGGCCTTCATTGGTCAAGTGGTTGGAGTTCCACCCCGGTTCCCAAGTCTGCTCTACCACGACCTTCTTTACGCCGGGCACCTTCATCAGCCGTTGCTGCACGGGCATGGAGTTGCCGCCGGAACCGAAGGCGAAGTAGCCCAACCGCGGACGCCCGCGATGCGGCATCGACATGAGGACGTGGACGGTCTCGCCACGCACCCGCACATCATACACCAGGCCCAGGTCCACGATATTGATGTCCGCTTTGTAGAGTTGTTCGTCTTTGCAGTCACGCAACGCGGCCCAGAGCGCCTGTTTCGAGATGGGGCTGTCGCCAGCCTCTCCGGGACGCGCGAGGCGGCCAGGTGAGGCCTTCGCTTCGGCATTTTTCGGAATTTCGCCTGGCGACACGTGCAGCGGATTCGCGAGCCGGTGCCGGAGTTCTTCCAACATCCCCGGACCTTCAGTCGCCGTGAACGGGAGCGCGACGTATGCGTTCTTCTGGTGCAGCACCGCGCCCGCCGGCACCTGCTTCACGGGCAGCGGATACCGGCTCCACACCTGCCCATGCCAGCGGTAGAATAGCGTGGGTGAACCGGAATGCTTGAGTTCCGGCAAACCCTCCGCCTCGTGCTCCAGGAAGAGCGCGACGAACGAGTCCTTGCTGTCCGGGTTTGCAAAGCCGACGGCCCATAGGTTGTCGCGCAACGCTGGGTCCACGTTGCCCGTCCGCAGCTTGCCATCGGGCCCCATCCAGAGAATCTCTGTGAAGGATTGCCCGGAGAACACCCACTCGTCGTCGCGCAACGCCGACGCCTCGAATTCCTTGATCGCCTGCATCCTGCCGGACTTGTGGAACCACGGCAGGCCCGCGTAAAAGCGGTACTCGATATCCACGTGGAGCCGGCTCGGCGAGAAAACCGGATGCACGGGCGAATGCGGGAACCCCCATAGGCGCACGATCGTGGCCAGCGGGCCACGCACTACTTCATAATCGGGGCACGTCTCCCAGAGGGTAATGCGCAATTTCTGAAAGTGATCCGCCGCCGCGTAGTCGTGCGCCCAGTCGATGCCTGGCGGTTCGCCGTGGCCCTCGCCGCCCGCGAAAAGTTCCAGCCCGTGCTCGCGTTTGATCGTCATCCGTTCGAGCTGGCCCATCTGCCGCGAGAGCGACGCCTTGAAGTATTCATTCTCGATATCCAGGGAAAAACCTTCGCCGCGCGTTTCCAGATCCGTCGGGTAGGCCGGCAACTCCGCGTCCGGGTTGCCGTGGAAGATGAGAAAGGTCTGACGCTGATGCATCGGGCCGCCTGCCATGAACAACACCTTGCACAGCCGCTCGCCGCCGCGCCGCACTTCGCCGTGGACCTGGCAGGAAACTTCGCTCAACACGCCGTCTGTTACGCGCACCACGCGAATCTCCCGTGCGAGCGAGTCTGCGTGCTCCGCCGGGACACTGAGCAGCAGTTCCACCGGCTCCGGTGGCCGCTCCACGCCGAGCGTTTCGTCGAGATGCACGGCCCGGCAGTATTTCCACCCCTGCGCCCACTGCTTCCACGGCGGCGGGAGCGACTCCACCGTCTCGATTCGCGCCGCCGGCAGCAGCGGCGTGCCGGGATTTTCCTCCTCCATCTGGGCCTGGATCGCCGTGCTCCGAAGTGAATAGGTCAGCGAGCGCGCCAGCCGGTAGTCCTTCTTGCGCCAGGCCGCTTCGAGCAAACGCAGCTTCTCCTCAAAGGGGTCGGTGCGCTCCCAGTAGGTGTTCTCGCTCATGATCCGCAGGGACTCTCATCGTCCGTGCTCCGCCCGTTCACGTCAATTCGTGGATCGGTTGGGCCCCGCCTTCGACCAGGTAGCGCGGACGGCCCTGATGATCGGTGACGGTCGCGGTGTTCACGTCGATGCCGAGGTTGCGGTAGAGCGTCGCGAAGACTTCGGCGAAAGTCACAGGCCGGGTGTAGGCTTCGCCGCCGAGGCGGTCAGTGGAGCCGATGACCTGCCCGCACGGCATCCCGCCACCGGCCAGCAGCGCCATGGCGACGCGCGGCCAGTGGTCCCGGCCGACTTGCGAGCTGATGCGCGGCGTGCGGCCGAATTCGCCCCAGACGAGCACCGTCACATCCTTGTCGAGCCCGCGTTGGTGCAAGTCGTCGACGAGCGCGGTGATCGCCTGATCGAAGACGGGGAAGTCCTCGCGCTCGCGGGAGAAAATGTCGTTCTTCGTCCCGCCGTGCCAGTCCCACTTGCTGTAGTTCACGGTCACGACACGCGCCCCGGCTTCGACGAGGCGGCGCGCGGCCAGAAAACTTTGCGGGACACGCGGCGCGCCATTGCCATCGATGCGGGTGACATTGTCCCCGGTGCCGTAGCGCGCGACGATGCGTGGATCTTCCTTCGAGAGGTCGAGCGCCTCCGCGAGTTTCGACGAAGTCAGCATGTCCATGGCCCGTTGAGTGAAGGCGTCCATGCCCTCCATCATGCCACTCGCATCGGCGTCGCGGCGAAACTTGTCGAGGCTGGAAAGCAGCCGCGTGCGATCGGAAAGGCGGTCGTAAGTGATTCCCTGCAAGGTCAGATCCGTCCGTCCGGGCCCTCCCACGGCGCGATACGAGGAATTGGCCACCCCCAGCATTCCGGCCCCCGGCTCATTGTAAGGGCCGTGGGTGCATTCGTAGCACATGCTCACGAAAGGCGGCACGGAGGGTTCCACCGCGCCCTGCAGCTTGCTCACCACGCTGCCGAACTGCGGCCACCCGCCCGCCGGAGCGACCTCGGCGCGGCCATGGCCCGTGTAGCATTGGGACGCGTCATGATCGCTTTGCGCGCCGACCAGCGACCGGATAATGGCAAACTTATCCATCATTTTGGCCATGCGCGGGAAGAGTTCGCAGATCTCGATGCCCGCCACATTGGTTCCGATGGGCCTGTGCGGCCCGGCGATCTCGCTGGGCGCATCCGGCTTGAGGTCGAACATGTCCTGGTGCGGCGGCCCCCCCACGAGGTAGATGAGGATCACCGACTTGTGCGAATTGCGAATGCCGGCCTGCGCCTCGAGCGCGAGGAGATTCGACAGCGAAAGGCCGGCGGCGCCCAATCCGCCGATCTTTAGGAAATTGCGCCGCGAGACACCGTCGCAGAACGGACGGCTACGATCGGCAGGCGCGAGAATCTTTAGCACGGCGTGATGAGGGAATTAGGGGGGTGGGACGCTGCTGCTGGCGGCATTTTTTCGTCCGCTGTCGTCATAATTAACCCCCGAGGCGCAAAACCGATAGGAAATTGGTTTAAACAGCCGCTCAGTCCATCCAATACAACGACTCCTTCGGCGCGGTGTAGCGGACGTCCATTTCCGGCGTTTCGATGAGCGCCCCGTCGCGGTGCAGGGATTCGACCGCCGCAACCAACATGCCGGAAGTCAGAAGCGTCCGCTCGACCGGGTAGGGGGCGCGGTTTTCCAGCACCATGCCCTCGATGTAGCGGATGAGCGGATTGAAAAAGTCCGCCGTCGTCGCGGTCGAGCCGGGCATCGGCAGAAACATCTGGCAGGAAGTGATCGCACCGCTCTCGCCGTCGAGTCCCGCATAGTTGAAATCGCGAATGGGCAGCATGAAGAGCGTCGTCAGGAAACCGTCGCGATGCTCGATGAAATAGGCGAATGCCTCCGGAAAGACCGTGCGCGCCCACTCGAAGCTGACGGCGGCGGTGGGGTAGCCTTCCCTGGCGGGCAGGGTGTGGCTGCGACACAGGGCCGCGACGAGCAGTCGCTGCGTTTTCTCCCGGCCTGCCACGTGCTCCCACATCTTCGCGCCACGCAGCGCCTGCACATTGCGGATGCCCACCTCGCCGCCGCGCCGCCGCTCGGACATGCATTGCGCAGTTTCGAGACCGTGAAAATCGTACCGATCCACGCTCCCGTATCCGGCGCACACGCTTTCCACGAGCGGCGCGCCCCAAGGGACCTCCATGGCTGGGAGGCGTCGCGTGACGGGGAGCGACGAACCCGCGAGGAACGGGAAGCCGAGCCGCTTCGCGTCGGCGACCATCGCCGCGCATTTTTTCCATTCGGTGGAGAGATGCTTGTCGTTGAAGACGGGCACGCTTCGCTCGCTGGCCTCAAAAACCTTGATCGCTTCCTGAAAGAATTCGTAGCGAGGGTAGAGCGTCTGACCCATCGCGTTCTGGGGGTAGTCGCCGTGCTCGCCGACGATCACCACGCCATCCACCGCGAGCTTGCCGGTGCCGAGCGTGAGGGCCTCGGCGATGCTGGAAAAAAGCGGGATCTTGTAGCGTTGCGCCCGGCTGCGGGCGAGGTCTCCGGGAGGGAATTGATCGGCATAGAGCCCGGCGAGATCGACGCGCGGTTGCTGCCACTGTCCGCCCCACGTATAGCCGAGCGCGAGCCGGTCGAGGAAGTGCTGACCGTGCGAAGCCCGGCGCACGACGGTGGTGATGAGGGCGATCTTCTTCCGTGGGGCGTCGGGTGCGACCGGAGCCGCGCGGCTGGTCGGGGCGACACCGGCCATGGCGGCGGCCGCGGCGGTGTGCAGGAAAGAACGGCGGGTCCAGTGACGCGGAGGCGCCGTGAGAGGTTGAGGCTCGGTGCTCCTCAAAATACCTCATCCATCGGCACACCTTCCGTCAGAGCAATGGGCCGGCCATCGGAGGACTGGTAACTGATATTTCGCACGTCGTACCCGAGGGCCGCGTAGATCGTGGCGTGAATTTCCGCCGGTGTGGTCGGGCGATCCTTGGGATAAGTCCCCGTGCTGTCCGAGGCGCCGATGATCTGACCGCCGCGCACGCCGCCCCCGGCGAGCAGCACGCTGTAGCAGCCCGGCCAGTGATCGCGCCCGGCGTCCGCGTTGATCTTGGGGGTGCGACCGAATTCGCCCATCCATACCACCAGCGTCGTGTCGAGCAGGCCGCGCTCGTCGAGATCATCCAGGAGCGCGGCGTACGCCTGGTCCATCGGTGGAACGAGCCGGTTCTTGAGCATGTTGAAATTGTCTTTGTGCGTATCCCACGTGATGCTCGGGCCGTTCACCGTGGTGACAAAGCGCGTGCCGGCCTCCACGAGGCGGCGTGCGAGCAGGTGGGATTGCCCCCAGCTATGCCGCCCGTAGCGCTCGCGCACGGAGGCGGGCTCCCGCGAAAGATCGAACGCCTCGGCCGCCTTGCCGGACTGGAGAAGCGAAGCAGCCTGTTGATTGAAAACGTCGATGTCGGCCGCCTCAGGCGACACAATCCGAGAGGAGGAATCCCCGAGGTCATGCAGCAGGCCGAGACGCTCCTGGAGCCGGTCGGATGTCAGGCTGGGATCGAGGGCCAGGTTGCGGACCTTGAAACTGGCGGAATTCGGGTCGTCATCGAGCACAAAGGGATCGTAGCGGGAGCCGAGACACCCGCCGAACTGGCCCGGCGTGATGTAGAGTTTGCTATCGCAGTGCGGGAACGGCGTAATGACGTAGGGAGGCACGGAGCGGCTGTAGCCATCCCGTTGCGCGAGCCAGCCCACGAGGGTGCCGACGCCCGGCAGGTCGGTGCGGCTGGGGTTGATGAGCGTGCTGTCGACGCGGTAGGGCCGGCCGGTCGTCGCCCAATACATGCCGCCATTGTGGCTCGTGTGCCCGTGGTGCACGGAGCGGATGAGCGCGACCTTGTCCATCCGTTTTGCCATGTGCGGAAGCAATTCGGAGACGTGAATCCCGGACACGTTGGTCTTGATCGGGGAAAAAATCCCGCGAATCTCCGACGGGGCCTCGGGCTTCGGATCCCACAGATCGATGTGACTGGGCGCGCCCCCATTGAAGATGAGGATGACGGACTTCGCCTTGCCGGGTCCCGTCCGGGTGGTGGGAGGAGCGAGCCCGCCGAGCGCACTCAGCGGATTCAGACCCAGGCCGAGCATACCGACCATTCCCGTCCGGAGGATTTCCCGGCGGGTGGCTCTCGAATGGATCAACGAGGGTTTCATCGTAGACTGCGGCTGTAAGGAGGGGGCTCTCAGGAATCATGGGTGATTCCCTATTCGTAGAACCCAGATTCAGGGTGAGTCTGAGGAAGATTTACAGGCTCCCACCACGGGGCGCCACGATCGATGGGATTGCCAGTGACCAGTCGAATACGAACGGCCGTTTCGGCATACTCGACATCAGCGCGCGGGGAGACGAACGACTCCCACGGTAAAAAGAGATCTGAAATGGCGACACGCATCGTCGGAACTGCAATCGCAATCATGCTGGCTTGTCGAACGCCGCTATTCTATTCCTTTTCCGTCTGCTCCCTTCGCAGATCGCAATATGCCTACCGGAGTCAAGAGCCACCCGTCGTTGGACATCGAGCAACCGACACAGCTCGCCGAATACCTCCGCGCGATGGGTCGAATCGGCGAAAAGGAAGTTCCTCAGATGCGCGTGCTGACCGGAGGCGTCTCCCATCGTGGCGTTCTCGTGCTTCGCAGGAAGGGTGAGCCTTGGCTTTTGAAGCAGGCGCGGGAAATCCCGGGTGTGGCGGTTGATTGGCACGCGAATCCGCGGCGACTCGAACGCGAGGCGCTGGGATTACGCTACCTCGCGGAACTCCTGCCGCCGGGTAGCGTTCCAGAGTTGCTCTTCGAAGATCGGGAACACCATGTGCTAGCGATGACCGCCGTCCCGAGGCCGCATGCCAATTGGAAGAGTCTCCTGCTTCACGGACAATTGGAGCGGGAGCATGTCGTCCAATTTGGAGAGATGCTTGCCGCCATTCATCGGTCTTCTCACGAGCGACACGCGGAACTATTTCAAGTTTTCAAAGACCGCTCGCTTTTCGAATTGTTGCGAGTGGAGCAATACTATCTCTACAGCGCGGAGCACTGCCCTGCGGCGTCGAAGTTTCTTCGAGACTTGGTTGCGCATACGCGTGTGGTCCGGCAGGCGCTCGTCCACGGGGCCTATTGTCCCGGGAATATCATGGTCCACGACGGGCGTCTCATCCTGCTCGATCAAGAAATCATCCATTTTGGTGACCCGGCATTCGATCTGGGCTTTGCCGTGTCTCATTTCTTGAGCACGACGCATCATTTGATTCCCCAACATGCGGCCCTCGTGACCGGTATGGCAGATTTTTGGCGTATTTATTCAGAGGCGTTGGGCGGCGTTCCGTGGGGGGGATCGATCGGGCCGCGCGCGGTGAAGCACACTCTTGCTTGTTTGCTGGCGGGGGTCGTCGGGCGATCGCCGCTGGGATATTTCGATCCTGCGGAACGGATGGGGCAGGCCGAAGTGGCTCTCGAACTCATGCAAAATCCACCGGAAGACGTGCCGGTGCTGATCGATGCCTTTCTCTACCGGATCGAACGAAAGGAGAGGGGTCTTCGTTGAGCCCATCTCCGGACAGGAAGCGCTGGGAAGAAACGGCGGGCGCCTTCCGGGTCGAACGCCGTCAGAGTCCGCTTCGTTCCAGGATCGAAGCAACGACCTTGGTTGCTTCGAAATGCTCCGCGGCAATCTCATAGGCCGCATGGCAATGGCCCGCGTAGTCCGCATTGATCGCGCACACGGATTCCGCCACCTCGTCGAGATCGCGAAAGGCCAGCAACCCGCGCTGACCGCCGTAGAGATCGGTGAACCCAGTCTCCTGCGTGATCACCGGCCGCCCGCAGGCGAGATAACACGCGGTCCGGTCGCTGAACCAGCCGGTGTTGAGCCGCACATATTGATCTTTGGCGACGGTGAATTCCCCCTTCGAGTCGCGCAGGTAGCGGACATAGAGATCGTGATCGATGCTGATTTCCTGCGGGCTGGTCAGCCGCCAGCCGCGCGCGATCAACTGCGCCTTGGTCGTCTCGTCGCGCAGATTCGTGGCGAGTTCAAAAGTCTCGCCCGCCCGCTGGGGGGCGTCCATGAAACGCAGAAACTCCAGCGCCTTGCTCCAAAGGTATTTGTCGCCGCGCCACTCCACGTCTTTGCCTTTGGTGTTCCAGTTGGCCACGGAGGTAAAGACTGCCCCCGCGGCTGGTGCCGTCTCCGCTTTCCAAAAATCCGTGACGATCGGCTGCCGCGTCGGCTGCCAGGGGATGCCGTGCAGCGGCACGGGAAAACGCGGCGTCCCGATGTGCTCGCCGAAGGTAAACACGGCCTGGTATTGCGCGAGCGTCTGGCGGATCGGCGCGTCGGGCTGGGTGTCGATCAGGCACTGCTCCTTGCCGGGGTCACTCTCGATGTAGATCAGGCAACGATTTTGCAGCAGGTCTTCGTGAAGCTCCTGCTCGCCGCACACGTTGAGCACGGCGTCGGCTTCGCGATAAAGTTCGTCGATGCGCGCGCCGCTCAGCCCAGCCGTCGGGCGATCGTCCAGATAACGGGCGCGATAGCCCCAGTGCTCTTCAAACCCGAATTGCCGCGCCAATTTCGGCACGATCTCCGCCGTATAGCTCCAATCGGGCACATAGTCGTAGGTGATCGGGTGGTAGGGATGCGCCGTGGAATCCTCGATGTAGAAGACCTCGTGCCCCAGGCGTTGCAGACCCACGATGTAGTGAATGTGCTGCCAGATGACGCCCGCGATCGGGCAGCGCGCCATGTAACCCGTGACGATAATCCTCTTCCGGCTCATGTCAGGCGCTTGGCAAAACGGGCCGGGTTGCCGGCGACGACCGTATTCGGCGGCACGTCCTTTGTCACGACCGCCCCGGCGTCGATGATCGAGTTGTCGCCGATGGTCACGCCCTTGAGCACGATCGCATTCATCCCGATCCAGACGTTATCGCCGATTTTCACCGGCCGGGATTTCACGGCTTCGCGCGGGCGTTCCGGCTTGCCTTCGTAGAACGGTGCGAGCGCTTCCGCATCGATGCGCCGCTGCGCCGCGGCCACGGGATGAAAATCGGAATCCGCGATGCCGGTGCCCCATGAAATGAGGCAATGGGAACCGATTTCGATGCTCGTCTCGCAAGTCAGGAGCGCGCCGACGAGCAGCGTGAAATTGCCGATTTTCACGTGTCCGTGCTCGGCCACGGCGAGTTGCGAGGCGGCATAGATGGAAACGTGGTCGCCGATCTCCACCGCCGGCTCCCGCTTGCCTTTGAAATGCAGGAAGCATTGGGCGCTCTCGCAGTAGAAGCCGTCACCCCAGGTGACGTTGGCCGGAATTTGGCGGTTGGACCAGTCGTGTTCGATGCGACGGTCAGGGAGGACGTTGGTCATGGATCAGGTCAAATTGGCGGAACGGTACAGCGCAGCATAGACGCCGCCGCGCGCCACTAGTTCAGGTCCGCGGCCTTCCTCGGCGATGGTGCCCTTGGCGAGCACGACGATCTTGTCCACGCCATGCACCGTCGCGATGCGGTGGGTGATGATGAGCGTCGTCCGGCCGCGCATCAGCTCCTCGATGGTCTGCATGATTGCGGCCTCGGTCGTAGGGTCGAGGGCGCTGGTCGGCTCGTCGAGGATGAGGAGGGGCGCGTTTTTCAGGAAGGCGCGTGCAATACCGAGGCGCTGGCGCTGGCCGACACTGAGATGTCCGCCGCGTTCCCCGACCTGGGAGCGATAACCGTCGGGGATGGCCATGATAAATTCATGGGCCTGGGCTCGTTTGGCCGCCTCGATGATTTCCTCCTCGGTGGCCCCGGGCCGCCCGTAGGCGATGTTTTCCCGGATGGTTGTCGAGAAGAGGAGCGTGTCCTGGAGGACGATGCTGATCTGGTCGCGCAGCGATTTCTTGGTGATGGAGCGGAGGTCGCGTCCATCGAGGAGCACGCGCCCGACCGTCGGATCGTAAAAGCGCGGCACGAGCGACAGCAGCGTGGATTTTCCCGCTCCGGTGCCGCCGACGAAGGCGACCGTCTGTCCCGGCTCGATGTGCAGATTGACGTCGCGCAGGATCTCGCGATCGCTGTTGTAGCCGAAGGAGACATTTTCAAAAGCGATGACACCTTTGCCGGCCGCCGTAATGGCCTGGGCATCGGGCGCATCCGGCACGTCGTTTTCCTTGTCGAGCACCTCGAAGCAGCGCGTCGCGCCAGCCGCTGCTCCCTGGAAGGCCCACGCGATGTGGGTGAGCGCTTCGAGCGGTTGGTAGAGCATTAGCAGCAGCGTCGAGAGGTACCAAATCTGGCCGATGGTCAGCTTTCCCGAGAGGACGTGAACCGCCCCCATGTAATACATGGCGGCGGAACTGGCCGCGATGAGCGTGCCCACCAGAAGCGCGCTCTTCATGGAGGTGGCATTCAGCTTGAGATTGGTTTCCAGGCTTTCGCGGGCGCTGGCTTGGAATTGCTGGACCTCGTCAGCCTCGCGTCCAAAGGCCTGGACCATCTTGATCGAACTCAGGCCTTCCTGGGCCACCGTCAGCACGGCGCTCTCCTTCTCGGCGAAAGCGGTCGATTGGTCGCGGATGCGCCGGGCGTAGAAATAGATGACCAGGACCATTAGCGGCACCACGAGCAGCGAGAGCAGCGCGATGGACCAATCGAAATACCACATCGCGGCGAAGGTCGTGACGAGGGAGATACCGCTTTGGAAGATGAAAAAGCCTTTGCTGTAGAAGGCCTGGATGCTCTGCGAGTCGTAGGCCACGCGGAAACTGCTGTCGGCGCTGCGCCGCTGGTCGTGAAATTTCAACGGAAGCGAGTGCAGGTAGGCATAAAGCTCCGTGCGCAACCGCATCAGCCCGTGCAGCCCCGCGCGGATGGTGATGACGTTGACGACATAGCCGATGCCGCTCGCGAAGAGATGAAAGACGACCATCATCGCACAGACGAGGGCAATGATCGTCGGCACGCTCCATTGGCTCAGGTCGAAGCCGCCGAGCGTCACATGATGCGGATTTTGCCGCGCGGCCGGCAGCAGTTTGTCCACGATATAGGCCAGTGGCCACGGGCGCAGGACGTTAAACCCATTGGCGAGGAGCGTGAGCGCCATGGCCGTGGTCGTCGTCCCAAGATCGGGGCGATAGTAATCGAGCACGCGACGGTAGATGGACATCGAAGCCGATGGAATACTGCGAACGGCGCTCTTGGCAACGCTTCTTCCGATTCCGGCGTGGCCCATACTGACGCAACGAACCTCTGTAAATGGCGCAACTGTGTCAATTTGCCGACACAAGTGTCCGTGAAGGAAGCGCGAAAGATTGAACCTTTCCCGGGGTAGCCCCGTCTATTTATGCTGTAAAACACATGACCGAACTGAGCGTGGCACAACGGCTGCTTAGGTATCTCTCAAAGAAAAGCCAAACCACCCAAAGACATGAAAAAGACTCTCAAAAAAACCGCGCGCGCCAACTACAGCTTGGGCGACCTCATCATGGCTGTCAGCAGCTACACGAAGAACAATCGTGAAACCGTCGCTGCAGTCGCCGACCTCCTCGAGAGCGGACGCGTCCGCCTCAGCAGCCACGGCCGCAAGATCCGCGCCCGGGTTTACTAAGCCCTAAGCCGATCGGCCTGCCGGTCAGAGGGGGCGCTTGCGGGCGCCGTGCCGGCAAAACTTTCCCAGACCCCGTTACTGACTCTCAAAGTTGGTGGCGGGGTAAGTTTTTTCAGGGGGGAGGGAACACAGACGGGTTCGGGTCGGAAGTTTTCCTTTTTCAATTGCCTCCGCGCCCGTAGCCTCCGCCGGGTGATTGAACGATACACCCGCCCTGAAATGGCCGCCGTCTGGGCGGATCAGAGAAAATACGAAATCTGGCTCGAAATCGAGACGCTCGCCTGTGAAGCGCAGGCCGAGATTGGGGTGATCCCGAAGGAAGACGCCGCCACCATTCGCGCAAAGGCGAAGTTCGATCTGAAGGAAATCGCCGAAATCGAACTGCGGACCAATCACGACGTGATCGCTTTCCTGGAGAATGTGGCCAGCTACGTCGGGCCCGCGTGCCGGTGGATGCACCACGGGATGACCTCCAGCGACGTCCTCGATACCACGCTGGCTGTGCAAATGGCCGAGGCCTCGGACCTCTTGCTCAAGGACTTGCGCGAATTGCGCGAGGTCATCGGACGGCGCGCCATTGAGTTCAAGCACACGCCCATGATCGGGCGCAGTCACGGCATCCACGCCGAGCCCATCACCTTTGGGCTGAAACTGGCGCTCATGTGGGACGAATTTGGCCGGGCGCTCCAGCGCCTGGAGGAAGTGCAACCCCGCATTCGCGTCGGTAAACTGAGTGGCGCGGTCGGCACCCACGCGCATCTCGATCCCCGGGTCGAGGAACGCGTATGCGAGCGCCTGCACCTGAAGGCGGCAGCGCTCAGCACCCAGGTCCTCCAGCGCGATCGGCATGCGGAATTTCAGACCGTTCTGGCGATCATCGCCTCGAGCGTCGACCGGTGGGCCACGGAGTTCCGCCACTTGCAGCGGACCGAAGTGCTCGAGGTGGAGGAATATTTTTCCGCCGGACAGAAAGGCAGCTCGGCCATGCCCCACAAGCGCAACCCCATCACCGGAGAAAAACTCAGCGGCCTGGCCCGCGTGGTGCGCGGCAATGCCATGGCCGCATTGGAAAACGTCGCCCTCTGGCACGAACGCGATATTTCCCACTCCTCCGTCGAGCGGATCATCATGCCGGACTCGTGCATCATGGTGGATTACATGCTCGTCCTGCTGCGCAAGCTCGTCGACCGCCTCCTGGTCTATCCTGAGAATATGGAGCGAAATCTGCGCATCACCAAAGGCCTCTACTTCAGCCAGACCATCCTGCTGAAACTCACCGAGCGGGGGCTGGAGCGCAAAACGGCCTACGAAGCGGTCCAACGTGCCGCCATGAAAACGTGGCAGGGCGACATCTCGCTCCAGGAGAATCTCGCGGCTGAGCCCGAAGTCGCGGCGGTCCTGTCCCGGGCCGAAATCGATCACCTTTGCTCGCTCGACATTCACTTCGCGCATGTGGACACCACCTTCCGCAAGCTGGGCCTCGAAAACTGAGCCCCCCACGCTTCGCGCTTCCCACCGGCACGCGAAGCTGTATCTTTCGCCAACACTGATTTCGGAACGCCTCTATGACTCGGAAATTCGCCCTGCTAATCCTCGCCGCGACCCTGACCCTTACCGGTTGCGATAAGATCCCCGGCCTCAAGAAGAAGCCCACCGCCCAAGCCACGCCCGCTCCGGAGCCCGCGGCCGCCGCGCCGGCCCACCAGGCGGAGTCTCGCCCCTCGGCCCCTCCCAAGCTGACGGTCGATCCGCACGCCGAGGTCGTCGTCATGTGCTATCACCGCATCGAGGGCAAAGCCGGCGGCGCGCTGTCCATCGAGCCCGCGCTTTTCGAACAGCAGATGCAGCGGATCAAGGATGGAGGCATCCCGGTGATCCCGATGCAGGATTTCCTGGCCTGGCGGCGCGGTGAAAAGAACATCCCGCCCAAAAGCATCATCATCACCATCGATGACGGATATGTTTCGGGATACGATGTCGGCTGGCCGATCCTGAAGAAATTCGGCTTTCCCTTCACGATGTATGTCTACCTCACCTACGTCAGCACCGGGGGCAAGGCGATCACCTGGCAGCAGCTCGCCGAGATGCGCGATGCGGGTGTGGACATCGGCAGCCACACCGTTTTGCACGCGGACCTGAAGGTGAAGCCCCATCGATTTGGCCCAGGACAGGTGGCTGAGGCCGCGAAGGTCAACCCGATGGATTACGACACGTGGCTCAAATACGAACTCGAGCATTCCAAGGAAGTCATCGAGGAAAAGCTGGGCATCAAATGCAACACGATCGCCTATCCGTACGGCTTGAATAACGAAAAAGTGCGCGAAGCGGCCAAGGCGGCTGGCTATGAGGCCGGTTTCACGACTTATGGCGCCCGCCTCGGTATCACGACCCCGCCGATGGGCCTCGGCCGCTATGATGTGACGACCAAGGACGCGAAGGGAGTCGACTCCTTTACCGTCGGCCTGTCCTTCAAAGGCATGTCCGCGCCGGGGGGCGAGGCCGCGATGTCCCAGGAAGCGGCCACCTCCATGGTCACCGAGCCGCCGAACGGCGAGAACATCACGGATCCCACGCCCACCATTAAAGCCAACCTCGAAACGATGGGCGACCTCGATGCGGGCACGGTTGCCATGCGCGTCAGCAGCCTCGGTCAGGTCCCGGCGAAATTCGATCCGGTGAGCAAAAACATGACCTACACCGTTCCCGCGCCTCTCAAGCCGGGCAGTTATCGGGTCATCATCAGTGCGAAATCCAATGGCCGGCCCGTCGAGACGGCTTGGAGCTTTACTTTCTATCCCAACGGCACGCCGCCTCCGGAAGCCGCTCCGGCGCCAGTGGCACCGGTCGCGACGCCCAAGAAGAAAAAGTAGGGTCGTTCGCGGCATCGGGTGGAGTGTCCCTCGACAAGCGCCGATTCTGCGCTAGTCTGCGCGCCCACTTTCAATGTTTTCACTGCTCGCCGACAAGCTTCAGGACGTCTTCAAGGACCTGCGTGGTCACGGGAAGATCACGGAGACGAACGTCACCGACGCCATGCGCGCCGTGCGGATGGCGCTGCTCGAGGCCGACGTGGAATTCACTGTCGCCAAGGGGTTTATCGCGCGGGTCAAGGACAAGGCCCTGGGCGAGGAAGTGCTTAAAGGGGTTCATCCTGGCCAGCAGATCGTCAAGATCTTCCATGATGAACTGACCGCGCTGCTCGGCGGCGACAACGCGCCCCTCAATCTCGATAAACCCGCGCGCATCCTCATGGTCGGCCTGAATGGCGCCGGCAAGACCACTTCGTCCGCCAAGCTGGCCAGTTGGCTCAAAAAGCAGGGCCGGGCGCCGTTGCTCATCGCCTGCGATTTGCACCGTCCGGCGGCCATCGAGCAGTTGGCGTCGCTCGGCCGGCAGATCGGCGTGCCGGTTTTCGTGCCGCCGCCAGGGGAAACGGACGTCCTCAAAGTCGGTAAACTTGCCGTCGAATGGGCGAAGGAACAGCCAGGGAATGTCCAGATTTACGACACGGCCGGCCGGCAGGAAATCGACGAACCTCTCATCGCCGAGCTCAAGAGGCTGCGGGATTTCCTCCAGCCTCAGGAAATTCTCCTCGTCGCGGATGCCGCCACCGGGCAGCAAGCCGTCAGCGTCGCCACCCATTTTCACAACGCCCTCCAGATCAGCGGTCTGATCCTCACCAAGCTGGACGGCGACGCCCGCGGCGGAGCGGCCCTCTCCATGCGGGAGGTGACCCAGCGCCCGATCAAATTTGCCGGCGTGGGCGAAAAAATCGACCAGTTCGAGCCCTTTTTCCCGGACCGTCTCGCCGGCCGAATCCTTGGCATGGGCGACATTGTCGGCCTGGTCGAGAAAGCGGCGGCGGCCATCGATGAAGACGAAGCGAAGCGCATGGAGGAGAAAATGCGCCCGGCTTCGTTCGACCTGAACGATTTCCTGGCCCAGTTCAAAATGCTCAAGAAGCTCGGCCCCCTGGAAAATATCCTTGGCATGATTCCCGGGATGGGTAATCTCAAGGACTTTTCGGTTGACGAAAAACAGATGAAACGGGTGGAAGCGATCGTGCTGTCGATGACCCTCCACGAGCGAACCAAACCCGACATCCTCAACGCCCGCCGCCGCCAGCGCATTGCGCGAGGCAGCGGCGTTTCTGTCACTGAAGTAAACGATCTCCTCAACCGCTTCGGTCAGATGCGGAAGATGATGAAAAACATGGGCAAGATGAAGCAGATGATGGCGCGACCCGGCGCCGCCGCCCGCTTTGGCCTGCCCAGGCAATAACGCTTTCCCAATCTCCAAGCTCCGAAACCCAAACTCCGAAAACACCATGTCCGTCAGCATCCGCCTCCGCCGCGAAGGCAACCTCAATAAACCGTACTACAAAGTGGTCGTCGCCGACCAGCGCAGCCCGCGTGATGGCAAGTTCATCGAACTCGTGGGCAACTACGACCCGAAGAAGCCCGGCGATAACTCCAACATCGACCTCTCCCGCATCGATTACTGGATCAAGAACGGCGCCCAGCCTTCCGACACCGTGCGCAGCATCATCAAGAAAGCGCGTAAGAAGGAAGTGGCTGCGGCCAAGTAAGAGACCGGAATTCGGGCGTGATTCGCTCGCAATCCCGTGGTGGTGGCGGTCTGAGGTTGCTCCGGCAATTTTTCCGTCAACATCGAGAGGTTCGTTTGACCAAGGTGCACGCCCGCCCATGGCGGACATTGTCAGCGCTTGGAGAGAAGGCGCGAATTCCAATTTTCTGAATCAGGGGGATCGGTGCCCTTATTTGCTCCGGACTGGCGGACTCGGGGGCGTGATATAGAACTCCGTCTCAAATTGTTGTATTCGGATAAAGCCGACCTCGGCTTCGCTTGTGCCGGCAGGTAGAAGCGGACGTGACAGCGACGTTTCCTCGTAATTTGCCAGTTGATCAAGTGAGTGCCGCTGTCCCGCGTTGTCGCGCAAGAAGAGCTCTCCTCGTTGGGCCCGGTCATCGATGTTGAGCAAGGCGACTTCCGGCGTATCGATGTCAGTGATCGCTTCGGCGGTGCTCAAGGCCGAAGGTTTGTGTGAATTGTATGAACGTATTGGCTGAACAACCTCCACGCCGTTTGGGATGGCCACGGGAGTGATTTTACCGGAAACAATGCGGTAGTGGCCGGGTCCAACCCAAGCGAGGAGGCGCTGTTGGGATGTCGGTGTGGGGTGGTCATAGACGAGGATGCGCGACTCTCCAGGACCTGGAAGGACACCAGTTCCGAGCCATTGAACGGTCGAATCGAGCTGCGGGAAATCGTCTTTTTTGATGCCGACAAGGCGCACTTTCCAGACGGGTTCGCTAAAGAGTGCGGCGTGTTTGGACTCGTTTCCCACGGGATCACAGAAGGTCGAAGAATACGTGACCCACGAGGCAACGTTTTGATCCCGTATGCGAATCGAATACTCGGCGTTCGCGACCCACGATGAGGCTTCCGATTGGTCAGCCGAATTGCTAGCAACAACTCGTTCGAGAGTGATTTCGAGGTCATCCACCTTCCGAGTTTGCGGCAGAGGCGCCGCCTTCCACTCGGCCCTTTTCGTCACGAAAGCAGGGTTCTCCACATCAAAATGGAGGGTCTTTTGGGCGAACTCGAGCCGAACGTGCAGTCGCCTCTGAGACAGTGGTGCAATCTCAAATGTTGGAGCATCGATGCTCTGGCCGGCGAATTTGCCGAAATGGCCGCCCCAGCCTTGCAGTGTCTGTCCGTCCGGAAGATCGATGTGGCAGAATGCGCCCGTGAGACCATATCCCCCGCCTCTCGAAGCGAACGCTACGAAGAATGCAGGTTCGTGAAATGGGATGTTTGTAGTCTCGGGTTTGTGTCCGAGCACGACACTGTATTCGGGGCCGAGCCAATCCCGCAACGTATCGAGTGGCAATCCCGGCCCTCGAAAGTCCGCACTTCTGCTGAAACCTACTTTGGCGAGGCGTACTTCCCCGCCAAAGGGTAGCGGCTGCCATGGTCGCCGGGCCAGGAATCGAACGGCTCCAAACATGATTCCCGCCAGCAGTAATAGCCCGGTCGCCCATCGAGAGAACTTTGCAAGAGCCATTCCCAGCCTGCTAAAGCGAAAGCTCGCCAATTGCAAGCGCGTCGCCTATAGCATCGCGCATGCAGGAATTCCTTCAGTTCGTCATCCCGCTGTTGGTCGATTACCCTGAAGAAATGGCGCTGACCCGCCACGAAGGGAACCGGCGCACGACCTTTCTCCTCAAACTGCGCCAGAGCGATGTCGGCAAAGTGATTGGCAAACATGGCCTGACGATCATTGCCCTCCGCAATTTGCTCGCGGCCAGCGCGTCTCGGCATGGCGAGAAGGCCCAATTGGAAATCGTCGAGGAACGGCCTCCGGAGCCCTGATCGAATCCGCAACGCGCAGTTGACCGGTTGCCGCGTGCCCCGCGAGAATCGCGGGACCGATGAACGAAGTTACCATCCGCGTCCCTGCGACGACCGCCAATCTTGGCCCAGGCTACGATTGCCTCGGCGTCGCGCTTCAGATTTACAATCGCGTCACTGTCTCCCGCTCGGAGTCTCCCCAGTTCCATCCGATGGTCGCCGCTGTGGCGGAGAAGTTCTTCGCGGAAAGCAAAGTCGCGCCGTTTCCGTTTTCGTGGAAAATCGAGGGCGACGTTCCTCAGTCGCGAGGGCTCGGCAGCAGCGTGACCGTACGATTGGGGCTGCTGAACGGCTTGGCGGCGCTTGCCGGGTATCCCTTGGGCGGCTTTTCCGCTTTTCATCTTTGCTCGGAGCTGGAGGGCCATCCCGACAATGCGGCCCCGGCGGCTTTCGGCGGCTTCAATGTCTCCCGGGTGGATGGCGACCCGATCTTTTTCGAAGTGGCGCCCGAACTCCGTTTTGTCCTGTTGATCCCGGACTTCGAAGTGAGCACCCCGGCGGCCAGGAAAGTCCTGCCCGCGCAACTCGACCGATTGGGCGCCGTGGAAAGCTGCGGAAACGCCTGCCGGATTACCGCCGCCTTCGCGACGAAGCGCTACGCCATGTTGCGCGGCGCATTCGTCGATCATCTGCATCAACCCCATCGTTTGCCGTTGATCCCGTTCTTGAATGACGTGATCGCGGCGGGCGTGGCGGCCGGCGCGCTCGGCGGGTTTCTCAGCGGGAGCGGTTCGACGATCTGTTGCGTCACCCTTCAGGACCACGACGCTGTCGCGGCGGCGATGCTGGCGGCCGTAAACTCCCCGGGGGCGCGGACGATCATCACGTCCGCCGACAATCACGGCGCCCGGACCGAAAGTTAGCCCATGCGTCGCTGGCTCGAAGCATTTGAAGAGTTTGCCATCGACGTCATTCTCGAGCGGCGCTACGGGAAGCGCGCCGCCCTGTTGCGCTGGTTTCTTTTCGGCTTGAGCGGGCTCTTTCGGATCGGAGTGCAATCGCGGCTTTGGCTCTACCGGCATCGTTTCCTGCGCGAGCATCATCCTGCGTGCCTGGTCATTTCCATCGGCAATCTCACGGTCGGCGGCACCGGGAAGACTCCGGTGGTGGAGAAGTTTGCGCGCACGTTGCAGGATCACGGACGGCGCGTCGCGATCCTGAGCCGTGGATACAAGAGCAAGAAGCCGCCGCTGTTCCGAAGGCTGCAGCGCAAATGGCTCGGGATGGAGCGGCGCAAGCCGCGCATCGTCCATGATGGCCGGCGTTTGCTCCTGGATAGCCGGTTCGCCGGCGACGAGCCCTACATGCTCGCCAAGAGCCTCAAGGACGTGATCGTTCTGGTGGACAAAGACCGCGTCCGGGCGGCCCTCTACGCGATCCGCGAGCTGCAATGCGACACGCTGATCCTGGACGACGGCATGCAGTATCTGCACCTCAAGCACAGGTTGGAGATTTGTTTGATCGATGCGCAGGCGCCCTTTGGAAATGAGTTCCTCCTCCCGCGCGGGACGTTGCGCGAGCCGCCGGTGAACCTGCGGCGCGCCAGCTACATCTTCATCACCAAGACGCCGCTCGGCGGCAATACGCTGCTCATCGAACGCATCCGCCTCTTCAACCGGACGGCGGAAATCGTGGAGTGCCGGCACCAGGCCCTCTACTTGCAGAATCTCTACGATGCGGAGGATCGCCGGCCGCTGGACTATTTGCGCGACAAGTACATCGCGGCGATCTCCGGCATCGCCCGCCCGGAAAGCTTTGAGCAAAGCCTCGTCACGCTGGGCGCCAACCTCGAAATCACCAAGAGCTTCGCCGACCACCACCGCTTTACGGACCGGGAATTGCAGGAGTTTGCGACCCGCTGTTCGCGGCGCGACCTCGAATTCATCGTCACCACGGAGAAGGACAGTGTGCGCTTTCCCGCCGGCATCGAAGGGCTCGAGACGCCGGTCTATTACCTGCGAGTCGAGATCGAAATCCTCAGCGGCCACGAGAGCTGGGAAAGTCTTGTGGAACGGCTCTGCCGGCCGCAGGAACTCATGACGCCCGACCGCTTCTTCGCCTGACGCGGCCGCTTACTCCGAACCGAGCAACTCGCGTATATTGGTGAGGAGAGTGTCGAAATCGACCGGCTTGGTCAGGTGCCGCGCAAAGCCGGCCTCGGCCGCGCGCTGCACGTCGTCCTCCATGCCAAAGCCGCTCAGGGCGATGCCCCGCAATTGATGTGCTTTGACCAATTCCCGCATGAGATCGTGGCCCGTGCCATCCGGCAGGCCGAGGTCGCTGATCACGAGGCGAATGGGCCGGCTGCGTCCACTGTCGTCCACGGTCTTGCGGGCGGCTTCCGCTTCGGCCAGCGCCTGCGCGATCGTGCTCGCGACGGTCACCTGGAAGCCCGATCGGCGGAGCATGCGGGCCATGACTTGCGCGGTGTCCGCGTGATCCTCGACGAGCAGCAGGTGAACTGAGACCGATTCCGGCGGCCGGGGGATGCCGGATTTAGGCGCTGCCGGTGAGGGCATCTCGATGGTCGCGGCAGCGGCCCTGCTCACCGGCAGCCGCACGGTGAAGAGCGAGCCTTGATCGACACCTGCGCTGGCCGCGGTGATGGTTCCTCCGTGGGCGTCGACAATTGCTTTGCTGATGGCGAGGCCCAGTCCCAGGCCGCCGAACTGCTGCGTGATGGAGCGATCACCCTGCTCAAAAGCGCCAAAGATTCTCGGGAGAATGTCCGGAGCGATGCCGATCCCGGTGTCCTGCACCTCGACCACCAGCCATGCCGCCTGCCCGTCGGTCTCGCAACGGGAGCGCACAAAAATCTGCCCGCCTACCGGGGTGAACTTGATTGCATTCTTGAGCAGATTCCAAAAAACCTGCGTGAGCCGGGCGGCGTCCACGTGCGCGAGATGATCGTCCGGCGCGAGATCTTCATGGCAGACGATCATTTTCTCCGCCGCTTCGTGGGCGCAACAGGTCTTGATGGCGTGATCGATAATCGGCCGGATGTCGATGCTGGCCAATTGGAGCTCGAGTTTGCCTCGGGCGATCCGTGTGATATCGAGCATGTCGTCAATCAGTCTCGCCTCGAGTTCGATATTGCGGTGCACGGTCGCCATGTCCTCGCGCACGTCCTGCGGGAGACGGTCGTCGCGCCGGAGTGCGGAAACGAGGGCCAGCACCGGGGTGAGTGGGGTACGCAACTCGTGGCTGAGCGTGGCCAGGAAGTGATCCTTGGCCCGGCTGGCAGCCTCGGCGGCGACCAGCCTTCGTTCCGCCCGCACCTGCTTCATCACGCGCTCGACGGTCGGCGCGACGAGTTCGACGAAGTTCGGCGTCTTGGGAATAAAATCGCGCACGCCCGCGCGCATCGCCTCGATCACCCGTGCTTCATCGCCGAAGCCGGTGACGAGGATGGCCGGCACGTCGCAGCCTTCCGTAAGCAGGGCGCGGTAAAATTCGAGGCCGTTCGTCGGTTCCGCGAGTTGATAGTCGAGGATGAGCAACTCGACGTTTCCCCGGCGCAGGATTTCGCGCGCCGCAGTCGTGTTCGTCGCCAGTTCCACGCGATAGCCGACGCGCTCCAGTTGCCTGTTCTGGAGCCGCCCGATGCCGGGGTCGTCCTCCAGGACCAGGATGATGCCGGTGGAGCCCGGGTTGTTCATCGTTCAGTGTTTGCCATTGCGGGGGCGCTGGACGATTTGCAGGAAGAGGCCGAGCCGCCGAATGGCATCGATGAAGCCGTCGTACTCGACCGGTTTGGTGATATACACATTGCAGCCCAGTTCGTAGCAGCGATCGATCTCGCGGGGGTCGTCCGTGGTCGTGAGCATGATGACGGGGATGCGATGGGTCTCGGGGTTCGCTTTGATCTGTCGCAGGGCCTCGATGCCGTCGATGCGGGGCATGTTGATATCCATTAGGATGACCAGCGCTTCTCCGAGGGTCTGTTCATGAGATTCCCCGCGGGACTTGAGGCAATCGAGGAGTTCCTGGCCATCGCGCACGCGGAGGAAGCCGTTGAGGAGGCCGGCGCGTTCCAGGTTGCGCTGGACGAGCTGCGCGTGGCCGTCGTCGTCTTCGGCGAGGAGTATCGTGACTGATTGAGTGGTCATGCGTTTGAGAGAGACACGTTAATCCGTTCCTTGCGCGGAGCAACGGCGGGCACGGGAGAAAGCTCGGGTTCGGCGGGAAAGGCGACGAAAAAAGTGGATCCGACGTTTTCTGTCGACTCCAGCCAGACCTTCCCCCCGTGGCGCTCGACGACGCGGCGGACGAGGGCCAGGCCAACACCTTCGCCGGCAGCCACTTCACCGTGGAGCCGTTGGAAGATTGCGAAAACCTTCGGCAGGTAGGCTTCCGCGATCCCGAGCCCGTTATCCTTCACGTAGTACGTGACGGCCTTGGGCAGCCCCTCGACATCGCGGTCCACGAATCCGATTTCGATTTTTCCGGGCCGTTGACGGTCCAAATAGTTCACGGCGTTGCCGATGAGATTCGCGAAGATCTGTTCCAGCGCCGCCGGATCGGCCCACACCGGGGGAAGGGGATGCACCTCCAACTCCGCGCCACGTTCCATGATCGTGCCGTGCATCGCGTCCACGATGCGGAGGATGATTGGCCGGACTTCCAGAATCTTCGCATGGTATTCCACCCGACCCGCGCGGGAGAGGCGCAACAGCGCGTCGATGATGTGCGAGAGGCGGGTGACAGCAGTTTGAATGAACTGGATGGACTCCGTGATGTCGCGCTCGACCACGATCCGGGCACGCTCCTGCTCCGCCTTGGGCATATCGCTTTTTAACAGCTTTCCGAGTTCCACCCGTGAGAACTCGAGTTCGCGGCTGAATCCCTGGAGATTGACCAATGGCGAACGCAGGTCATGCGAAACGCTATAGACGAACATTTCGATCTCCTGACTCTTCTGTTCGAGATCGCTGTTCGCTCGCGTGAGCTCCGCCGCCCGGCGTTCCAGCGCCTCCTGATAGACCCGTTCCTTGAGCCGCGCCGTTTTGAGCCGGTCGGCCAGAAAGTGAAATTGCTCGTCGAGTTCGCGAATCTCGTCGGAGCCCTCGACGAGCGCGGGCAATGCCTCACCGGCGGCGATGCGCTGCGTATTGGCGGTGACAATATCGATGCGGTTCCCGATCTCCTTGCTGAACATCGCCGCCGCCAGGGCGCCGATGCCGATGTTGACGACCAACCCACCCAGCAGGAGCCAATTTTGCATGGCACTCGATCGCCGCAGGGTTTCAATGCGCTGGTCGTCGAGTTTTTCCTCGGTCTCGCGAAAGAGCTGGATTTCGCGGCTCAACGCCTCCATCGACGGTTGGCCCCGCAGGTTGTTCACGTAATCCTGCACCTGTTGCCGGTCCTTTTGCTCCACCAGCCTGGACAGGGAGCGTTCGAAGTCGAGCCGCTCCTGAGCCCGGGCGGCCACCTGCACAAACCGCGCTTGCTGACGCGGATTGTCCTGCACCATTTGCTTGAGCTGATTCAGTTCCTTGTCGATGTCCTGGGCGCCCTCGGTGAGCTGTTTGGAAAAAGACTCATTCTCTGTGAGGACGTACGCGCGGAGATTGCTCTGGGAGGTGAGCAGCAGCCGGAAAACCGAGTCCACCTGAATGATGACGTCCTTGGTGTGGACCGCGGCGAGCTGCGCCTCGTTGTGGTCATGCTGGCGCTTCAAGAGCAGCCCGATGAAGAGCGCCTGGTAGACCAGTGGCAACGCCAGTACCAGCAACCCCTTGCGGAGAATGGTGACGCGGCGGGACTTCATGTGGTCAGGAATCGTCTAATCCCTCGCAGATGGGTGCATCAAGCCTCGGAAAAGTGGGATGGAGCTGGCGGTCGCTTCCGGCGTGGAACGCCTCTGGCAGCTCACCCTGCGATTTGCTCCCCCGCGTTGTAGCGGAGGAACCGGCGAATCACGATTTCGTCACCAAGCTCCTTGCCCTTGGCCGCGATGAGCTGGGCGATCGTCTGGTCAGGGTTCCTGATGAACGCCTGATCGACGAGGCACACGCCGCTGTAGAACTTCTCGATTTTCCCATCGACGATCTTCTCAACGACGTTCGCGGGTCTGCCAGAAGGCACCTGGCCGCGGTAGATTTCCCGTTGGCGCTCCAGCATCCCGGCGGGAATCGACGCTCGATCCACACTCGCTGGGTTGGCCGCCGCTATTTGCAGATTGATGTCGCCAACAAGCACCGGGAAAGCTTTCGAGACCGTCGTTTCCTCTTTGCTCGTGCCGACTTCGACGATGACGCCGACCTGGCCGCCGGTGTGGATATAGGCGGCGACGGCGCCGTGGCCGGTCACATCGAAACGGTGACTGCGGCGGATGCGGACGTTTTCATCGATCTTCTGGGCGAAGGCGACCCGGTCGGATTCGAGTTCGACACCACCGGGATTGCTGGCGACTTTTTCCGCCATTTTCGCGGCAAACGCTTTGAAGCCGTCGCTTCGCGCCACCACCTCGGTTTCGCAACTCATCTCGATGAGAACGCCAGCCTTCGAGCCGGGCAGGATGGCGTGCGCGATGACGGATGGGAGGCGAGGTGTCATTCCGTTTCGCGGGTATCCATGGTCTGGAAAAAGTGCGGGCGCGGACCTTGCGGTCCGCGCCCGAAGAGGGGTCGCTGGATCGACTGGACAGATCAGCCTGCGATTTGCTCGCCGACGGAGTAGCGAAGGAAGCGGCGAATCACGAGTTCATCGCCCAGTTCCTTGCTCTTGGCCGCGATGAGTTGGGTGATCGTTTGGTCAGGGTTCATGATGAACGCCTGATCGATAAGGCACACGCCGCTGTAGAACTTCTCGATTTTCCCATCGACGATCTTCTCGACGATGTTGGCGGGTTTGCCAGGAGGCACCTGGCCGCGGTAGACCTCGCGCTCGCGCTCCAGCGTGGCGGCTGGGACGGCGCTGCGGTCCACGCTGATCGGACTCGCGGCGGCAATCTGCAGGGTGATGTCGCGGACCAGTTGCTTGAAGGCTTCCGTGGTGGTGGTCTCATCCTTGTTCGCGCCCACTTCCACGATGACGCCGACCTTGCCGCCGGTGTGGATGTAAGCGGCGACGGCGCCGTGGCCGGTCACTTCGATGCGGTCACTGCGGCGGATGACGATGTTCTCGCCGAGCTTCTGAAAAGCGGCCACGCGGTCGGCTTCCAGGTCCACTTTGGGGTCAACGGCGATCTTCTTCGCGATCTCCTCGGTGAACGCCTTGAAGCTGTCATTCTTGGCCACGAAATCGGTCTCGCAATTAATCTCGACGAGCACGCCGACCTTCGCGCCGGGAAGGATGGTCTGGGCAATCACACCTTCCTTGGCCTCACGGCCAGCCTTTTCTCCGGCTTTGATCGTGCCCTTTTTGCGCAGGACATCGACGGCGGCTTCGAGGTCGCCGTTCGTTTCAGCCAGGGCTTTCTTGCAGTCCATCAAGCCCGCGTTGGTCTTTTCGCGGAGGGTCTTGACGAGTTGGGCGTCGATGACGGTTTCTGTACTCATAGGGATGTGGGATGGGTAGGGTTAAAAAACGAAAAGACGAGAGCGGGAGCCCTCGTCTCTCCTAAATGGGGACTAAAGAGGGTCGCGAATTATTCGCTGACGCCTGCGAGTGCTTCCTGGTCCTTCTTGGTCCGGCCCGTCTGGGCGGAGACCATGGCGTCGACCAGCTTCTGGAGGACGATGCGGATGGCGCGAATCGCGTCATCGTTGCCCGCGATCGGGTAATTGATCAGCTCGGGATCGGCGTTCGTATCCACGATGGCCACGGTCGGGATGCCGAGGCGCTTGGCTTCAGCCACCGCGATGCCTTCGCGCATGGTGTCGATGATGACGATCGCGTCGGGCAGCTTCTCCATGTCACGGATGCCATCGAGATTGCGCCGGAGTTTCTCGCCCTCGCGCTTGACGGCGGCGATCTCCTGCTTGCCCATCTTGTTGTACTCGGGCTGCTTTTCGAGATTCTCGATGTACTTCATCCGGGCGATGCTCTTGCGAATCGTGGCGATGTTCGTCAGCGTGCCGCCGAGCCAGCGCTGGTTGACGTAAAACTGTCCGCAAGCGGTCGCTGCTTCCTTGATCGCTTCCTGGGCCTGCTTCTTGCAGCCGACGAAGAGCACTTTGCCGTTGCGCGCGGCGATCTTGCTCAGAAACTCAGTCGCGTCGTCGAGCTGTTCGACGGTCTTGCCGAGATTGATGATGTAGATGGCGTTGCGCTTCTCGAAGATAAAGGGTTTCATCTTCGGATTCCAGCGTTTGGTCTGGTGGCCAAAGTGGACACCAGCCTCGAGAAGTTCCGTCATCAGTTCAGTGGACATAAATTATGGGGCGTATTACGGGCGCAAAAGAAAATGGGCGGGTTTTCTAAGCGTGAAGCCGGGTGAAAGCAAGGGGGAATCTCCGGAAAGTTTCGGTAAGGTCGCCCGTGGTTCATCGGCTGGCCAGCGAGGCTGTCCGCCAAATCCATGGAATGCTGAACAGGGCGGCAGCATTCCAGCCCAGGAAGAAAAAGCGCATTTGCCACGGCGCGTAAGGACGCGCGCCCCAGAGAAAAATGGCATCTACAGTGAAAAAGAGGGCTCCCCCGGCGAGGAAAACCGCGATCCATGGATCGCGGGCGGCCTGCCCGACCAGGAGCGCCTCAACGCCGAGCAAGGCCACCATCAGCCCCTTCGCTCGCTGCCTGCCGATGACGACCGCCGTCGTCCGCCGCCCTACCGCGCGGTCGGGTTCCAGGTCCATGATTTCCCCGAAGAGATGGGAGTGCATCGCAAAGAGAGCCCCAAATACGAAAGTGAACCACGGGGCCTGGGGCAGGCCGTTGAGCCAACTGCTCGCCACGAAGACCAGAAGATAGGCCGCCTGGTTGAGCAGGTCGAACCCGGGCCGGCCTTTGCAGCCGATCCGCGGCCAATTGTAGAGCGCGGTCGCTGCTGCCAGGGCTGCGAACCAGGCCAGGGCCCGCCCGCCCAGCAGCCACGTGAACAGGACGACGAAGGGCGCCTGCACCAATGCGATGCGCCATGGGAGGCGGCGGATCTGTTCCGGCGTCGGTCGGGCGCCGAAAAGGAAGGTATCTTTGCGGGGATTGAGGCGGTCGGTTTCAAAATCGACCACGTCGTTCCACCCATAGATGATCATCCCCAGAGGGAACGTGACGTAGAAGAGCCCGACCCAAAATTCGGCGGCGCCAAAGACATGCCTCTGCCCGAGCGGCAGCAGGTAGAACCAGACGGAGGTCAGCCAGAAACCGGGCCGCGCGACCTTCAGCAGGAAGCGGATTTCGGCGGCGATCCCCTTCACCCGGGAATCCCGCCTATTTTCCGAACTCCGCGCCGCGGGCTTCGATGAGTTTCGTGACGAAACTGGTGTTGTATTTCCCGCGCACGAAATCCGGATCGTGCATGATGGCTTGCTGGAAGGGGATCGTGGTCTTGATCCCGCGGATGAGGTACTCGTCGAGCGCCCGGCGCATGCGCTCAATCGCGTGTTCCCGAGTGGTTCCCATGCCGATGACCTTGGCAATCATCGAGTCGTAGTGCGGCGGCACCGTGTAGCCCGCGTAGGCATGCGAATCGATGCGAATGCCACGCCCGCCGGGCGCGTAGTAGAGTTCGATTTTGCCGGCGCAGGGCTGGAAATTGTTGAAGGGATCCTCGGCGTTGATCCGGCACTCGATGGCGTGATACTTCCGCTTGGCATTGTGCATCCAGTGGGACAGCGGTTCGCCGGCGGCGATCTTGATCTGCTCTTTCACCAGATCCACCCCGTACGCTTCCTCAGTGATGCAGTGCTCCACCTGGATGCGCGTGTTCATCTCCATGAAGAAGTAGTGCCCGTGATCGTCCATCAGGCACTCGATGGTACCAGCCCCGACGTAGCCCACTTCCTTGGCCAGCCGCACGCAATCCGCGCCCATCCGCTCCCGAATCTCCTCCGTCATGATGGGCGACGGAGTTTCCTCGATGATCTTCTGGTTGCGCCGCTGCATCGAGCAGTCGCGTTCGCCGAGGTGCACCACTTCGCCGTGCGAATCGGCCATGATCTGAAACTCGATGTGGTGCGGGTTCTCGATCAGCTTCTCGATATACACGCCGGAATTGCCAAACGCCTTTTCCGCTTCGTTGCGCGCCGCGTGATATCCGGCGATCAGCGAGCCGTCATTGTGGGCCGGGCGCATCCCGCGGCCACCGCCGCCCGCCGTGGCCTTGATCATGACCGGGTATCCGATCTCGCGAGCGATCCTCTGCGCATCCTTTTCGGTGTCCACGATGCCTTCCGAGCCGGGGGTGACAGGCATCCCGGCGCGCTTGGCGGTCGCACGAGCGCTGTTCTTGTCCCCCATGGCGCGGATGGCCGCCGCGGGCGGTCCGATGAACTTGATATTGCAACTCGCGCAGACATCCGCGAAGTGCGCGTTCTCGCTCAGGAAGCCGTATCCGGGGTGAATCGCGTCCACGTCGCCGATCTCCGCGGCGCTGATGATCCGGTCGATCTTGAGATAGGACTGGTTGCTCGGAGGCGGTCCGATGCAGATCGCTTCGTCGGCGAGTTGCACGTGGAGCGAGTCGACGTCCGCTTCGGAATAGACCGCCAGCGTCTTCACGCCGAGTTCCTTGCAGGCCCGGATGACGCGGAGCGCGATTTCGCCGCGATTGGCGATGAGAACCTTGTTGAACATGGGCGCCTAACGCACCTTGAACAGCACCTGCCCGTACTGCACAGGCTTGCCGTTTTCCGCCACCACTTCGGCGATGACGCCGCGAACCTCGGCTTTGATTTCGTTCATGACCTTCATGGCCTCCATGATGCACACGACGGTATCCTCGGTGACTTCCTGGCCCACGGTGACAAACGCGGGAGTTTCCGGAGTGGGCGACGAGTAGAAGGTCCCCACCATCGGGGAGACGATCTCGCGGAGATTGCTGGTTTCTTTCGCGGCGGTGGGAGTATCCGCGCTCGAAACAGTGGCCCCCCCCGGAACCGCGGCCGGGTAGGCGAGGGGTGTGGCGGTGGTGATGACAGGTTGAAAGTCCGTCCCCTTCTTCAGGGTGATCTTGAAGCCTTCCTTCTCCATTTTGAAAACGGAGAGGTCATTCTTCCTCATCAGGGCGATGAGTTCTTTGATTTCTTTTAAGTCCAAGGTGTTGAGGTGGCTCCGGGTAAAGGAGGCGGCATGCTAAACGCCACGCGCAAACGAGGTCAAGCCCCTCGGACCCGATTTGGCGGACGCATTTTTCGGGGATCTCTCCCTCGCTGGCTTCCTCAAAATTTCCTGCAAAAAAGGCTGGCGAGTATGGCATGTATGCCATACTCTCATGGCATCATGAAAATGACGATGCACATAGACGAGGATGTTCTCGATGATGTGGTGAAAATCACGGGCGTGGAGAGCAAGACCAGGGCGGTCGAGAAGGCCCTCACCGAGATGGTCAGAAGGTACAGGCTCAAGACATTGGGCAGGAAGGGCCTCGGTCTCACCTCCGAAGAGCTCAAGAATGCCTGGGAAGATCCCTTTCCCCAGGAAAGCTTGAAGGCGGCTGAAACCGCGCCTGTCCATGCCCGGAAACGTGCTCGTCGATAGCAGTTTCTTCATCGACCGGCTGCGGGCCGGGCTCGATCCGCTGGAGGAACTCGCGTCCTTTTCCGAAGACTGGGAGATGGTCACTTGCGGCGTTGTCCAGATGGAAGTGTTGCGAGGCATGAAGCACAAGAGCGCGCATCAGCGGATGGCCGGGTTCATGGAGTGCATGCTTTATGTCCCGACTTTGAACAAGATCTGGGAGCGGGCCGCGGCTCTCGCCTGGGGCTTGGATCGTCAGGGCAAAGTCATGCGGGTCACCGACTTGGTGATCGCCTCCTGCGCACTGGAAGCCGAGGCGGCGATCCTGACGCTGGATGCCGATTTCGCACGAGTGCCCGGTCTTCGGACCTTGCGCGCACTGGACTGACCTTGCCGACTAGAGCGCGTCTTTGAGCGCGGCCACGGCGGCATCGATTTCCGCTTCCGTATTGTAAACGTGAGGACTGAAACGCAGGAAATCACGATTTTCCCGGTCACGGCGCAGGGAGGCGACAATCCCGGCGGGCTCCAGGGCTGCAAAGAGGGCTTCGCTCCCGGCCGTGGCGTGGCGGAAGGTGGTGATGCTGCTGGCGTTCCCGCCTTTGCGTGGGCCGAGGATCTGGAAGCCTAGCGGTTCGATTTGTTGGAGGAGGTAGGCCTTGAGTTCCAACAGCCTCTCCGCGCCGCGGTCCAGACCGAGGTCGAGCAGGAAATCGAGTGCTGCCTTCATCCCGGCGATCCCCGCCGTGTTCAGCACGCCGGGTTCATAACGCTGGGCCGTGGGGACGAAGCGGACTTCGTCGAGGGCATTGAAATTTGGTGAAACGACATTCCACGCTCCGAGCAGCGTGGGGCGCAACAGGTCGAAGTGAGCGCGCTTCACGTAGACGATGCCGATGGCCAGTGGCCCGAGCATCCACTTGTGCGCATCCGCACTGAGGAAATCGACATGGCAGCGTTCCACGTCGAGCGGAAACGCGCCGAGGGTTTGGATGGCGTCGAGCGAGAACAGGACGCCGCGTTCATGGAGCAGGGCGCCGATCGCTTCGACGTCGATGCGGTAACCTGTGAAGAAGTGGGCGCTCGCCAGCGCGACGAGCCGGGTCCGAGGGGTGAGCGCGTTCGCGACGAGTTCGGGCGTGATTTCGCCGGGCTCGGCGGGCTCCAGGTAGCGCACCGTGACACCCCGGCGGCGCAGTTCGATCCAGGGATAGACATTTGCGGGATAGTCGCCGGCATAGCACAGCACTTCGTCGCCTTCGCGCCACGGTAGTCCGTTGGCGAAGAGGGAGAGGCCCAGAGAGGTTGGGCCGAGCAATGCGATCTCTTCGGGCTGTGCTCCGATGAAGTCCGCGCAGGTCTTCCGCGCGTTTTTGATGTCCCGCAACAATTCCCCAAAATTGACGAAATGCTCCGCCGAGCGGCGGGTGTCGGCACACACGGCATCCGCGACAAACCCTGGGAGCGCCGTCACTGCCGCATGAGCCAGGAAAATCCGTTCGCGGCAGATCGGGAACAGCTCCCGCCGCCGCGCTTCGTCCGGGAAAAGATTCATGGCCGCTTCGCGGCGATTTCCTCCAACAGTGGCTCTGGCAGCGTTGGCTTCTCCGGCGGTGGGGTGCCCGGCTTGGGCGCGAATTTCGTGCTCACCGTGATCTCGCGGTAAATGACCTTTTCTCCCGTTTGCGCGTCGATGGTCTTCGTCTCCCGCACGGTAAAGTTGGGTGGGGGGGGCGGCGTCAGCTTCGGCTTGGGTTTGTACTGCTGGATGAGCATGAAGACTCCAAGATGCGCGACGAAGACGCCCATCGCGATGCAGAGGAGCAGGCGCAGATTCACCGCTTGCGAGTTTGTTCCGCCTCTTCGATCAACTGCCAGAACCCCTTCTGCTGGCCGAGTTGATCGTCCTCCGTCATGGGTAATTTGGTCCGAAAAAGGAAGTCGCGGATGGTGTTCTTGTGGAGGACCCGATGGACCGTGATGCCCTCTTCGCGCCGCTCGAAATAGATGCGGTAGTCCTTGGCCCGATAGCGAAAGAGCCGCTTCCCGTCGCGCTCCACGGCGCCAAATTTCTCCATGTCGAGCTGGTCCAGATCCTCGGGCAGAAATTGAAATTCCGTGAGGAGATCGAGCTGCATTTCCTTGGGCAGGGCAGCCATTTCGGCGGCGCTGATCTCGTTGAAGACGATTTGAAGCATGGCTGGAGGTATCCTTGGTGCGGGCGCCGCAGGTTACCTGAGCCGCGACGCTCCGCAATCCGCTTTCCTTAGTGCGCCGCGATTCGCTCCACGCGGCGCCCCACGCCGGTGAAGATCTCCCACGGTATTGTGCCGGATTTCCGGGCAAGCTCCGCCGCCAGGATCTCCTCCTCGCCTTGCCGCCCGAGCAAGACCACTTCCTCGCCGGCCTCGACCTCGGGAAGGGCCGTTGCATCCACCACGATTTGATCCATGGTCACGCGGCCCAGCACCGGGCAGCGGCGTCCTCGGATGAGCACTTCGGCGCCCCGGTTGGAAAGATGGCGCTGGTAGCCGTCCGCGTAGCCCACCGCGAGCGTGGCGACGCGCATCGGTCTCGGCGTGATGAATGTCCGCCCGTAGCTGATGCCGTGCCCCGCTGGCGCTTCACGGACGAGGGCAATGCGAGTTTTCCACGTCATCACCGCCCTTAGCCGGGGCTGAAACTCTTCGATCGGTGCGCTGCCATACAACATCAGGCCGGCACGAACCATGTCTCCGGCCTGGGCTGGGTAGGCGATGATGCCGGCGCTGTTCTCCACATGCACCAGGGGGCGATCGAGCCCGAGCGCTCGCAACTCGGCAGCGGCGCGATGAAAGCGGGCGAGTTGCTCGCGGGTATAGGCATCGTCTTCGTCGGCCACCGTCAGGTGCGAGGCCAGACCGGTGATCGCCAGGCCGGGCAGCGCCTGAATTTTCCGCGCGACCGCCACGGCCTCGTTCTCCCAGATTCCGACGCGCCCCATGCCGGTATCGAGTTTTAAGTGGACCGCCAGCGGCTCGCCCGTGGCCATCGCGTGGTAGGCGCGGGCTTCTTCCACGGTCGAGATGGTGGGGATGAATCGCGCCGCCACGATGCGCGCCTGCTCGTCGGGCAGGGCTGGCGCAAGGATGAAGACCGGAGTGTCGGCGACGTGCCTCCGCAACTCCTCGGCCTCCGTCACGTTCGCCACGCCGAACATCTCGACACGCCCCGTGAGCGCGCGTGCTGCCAGTTCGACCCCGTGCCCGTAGGCGTTGGCCTTGACGACCGCCATGACCCGGACGTTCGGCCCGACCTGCGCGCGCACTGCCGCCACATTGTGCTGCAAGGCCCCAAGGTCGATCTCGGCCCAGCATCGGCGCCCTGGTCCCGGGGAGCTCACGTGGCGATGGGCTCCGGTGCCTCGGCCTGCTCGACCAGGGTCTTGAGATTGGCCAGCCCTCGTCCGAAATCGCGCCGGATCATCCAGCGCAGCAGCAGGTCGAGGTAGCGCCGATAAGGATTTTCCGCGCGATCCCACGCGCACTTCCACACCAGTCGCGTGCAGGCCCCGTCGGGCTGCAAGTCGATCCGACCCACGATCTGATAAGCGCCGTCATTCATGATGACCTCATAGTCGATACGCTCATCGCCCTCGCTTTTCAGGATGCGCAGCACGCCTTCCATGCGGCGGCCCTGCCAGCGCTGCTCCGCCCCGACGCCGCTCACGGTCTCCCCGTAGGCGAGGTGCATGTCTTCACCTTCGCCCCAGGCAGTCCACAGAGGCCAGTTCCGCAGGTCGTTGACCAAAGGGAAAATTGCCTCGGGCGGCGCGAGAATCGTGATTCGCCGTTCGACACGCGGGCGGCGGCGCAAAAAAAATGGGAACACGAGGAGGAACGTGGCCAGGAGCAGGAAGCGGAAGCGCGGGGATTTCACGGGAGTCAGTGTGAGTGATTTACTGGCGGAACGCGCCCGGTGTCCAGAGCGGGTTCGCACCGATTCGTCGGCATTAGTGCTTGCGCTCGACAGAAGACGGTGGACATCCCATTGTCCCGCGCTGACATCTTGCCCGCACCCATGCTTAAAAAATCTCCGTACGCCATCGCAGCCGCATGCAGTTTCTGCGCCGTCCTGGTCCTGGCTCAGGAAGCGACGCCCCCCGGGCCGAGCCCTGCGGCGGAAAGAAAAGCGGACGAGGCCAGGCCGGCCGACCCTGGCGCGGCGGACAAGCCGAGCCCCAGGCCGACCCCGAAGCCTGCCCCCTCCGCGACCGCGCAGGCGCCGGTTCCCGAGCTGGTCGCTACTCCCGCTCCCAAACGTTCCTTTTTGCAAAGACTCTTCGGGAGCCGCGGCAGCAAGCCGGCGGCCACTCCGCCCCCAGCGGCCGCGGCCACGCCCTCTCCCACCCCGCGCCGGGTCCCGCGGCGGCCGATCGCGACTCCCACGCCCACATCGGCGATGCCGCCCAAGTCACCGGCGCCGGAAAAACCGCCGACCGCACCCAAGCCTCCCAAAGCGACTCCAGCACCCGAGAAACCGCCGACGACACCCAAACCTCCCAGAGCCACTCCAGCGCCGAAGCTCGACATGCCCAGGGCCGCCTTTGGTGCCACGCCTGCCCCGAAAGCTCCCGTGGCCACACCCCCTAAGAAGCCCGGCACATCCAAGCCGCCGGTGACCAGGCCGCTGGCAACCGAACCCAGGAAACCCCCGGTGGAGCCCCCGCCGGACGCGGATCCGGACGTGAAGGAAAGATACCGTTTTGAACTGGCCAGGGACAAAGCCGCCGAAGATCCGCAGGTGCAGAGCCTCAAGGCGAAGGCCGACGATGCGTCTACCGACGAAGAATCCCGCAAGGCTCTGCGCGCTTATAACAAGGCGCTCTTCGAGAAAATTCGGAAGATCGACAGCAGTGTCTCCGAGCGTGCCGACCGGCTCGAGGCGGCGATCCTGAAGCGGCTTAGCGAGTAGCTGCCGGCGCCGACTGAGCGGGTGGCAGGGCGCTGGCGGGTGAAGCCTGCGTTGACGGCGGCTCGGTCGCTGCCGGCGCCTGCTTCGGTGGCTGGAGTGGACCACGCATCGCGATGATCGCCCCGGCGATCGCGCCGGCAAGCGCCTCGTGGTAGGCGGGGCTGCCGCACCGGGAGCCCTCTCGCGGGTTGCTCATGAAACCGCCCTCCACGAGCACCGCCGGATATTCGTTACGGCGGAGCACCCGGTAATTCGCCGTCTTGACGCCGCGCGAAGCCACCCCCGGCAGGCTGGTGACGGCGTTTTGAATGCGGGCCGCGATCTTCTGCGCGGGCGCGGCCCGGTAGTAGGTCTCCACGCCATACGGGCGGCGACTCGGAGCGTCGTTGAAATGCACACTCACAAAAATCGCATTCTCCTGACGGTTGGAGATGGCCGCGCGCTCGTTGAGGGGGATGAAGGTATCGTTCTTGCGCGTGAGGACGGTCTTGAATCCCGCGGCACGCAGCTTGGGATCGAGGCGCAGCACGGTATCGAGCGCGGCGTTCTTTTCCAACCCACCCCACCGCGACCGGGCGCCCGGATCATGCCCGCCGTGTCCGGCGTCGATGACGACCGTCCGAAAAGTGCGGCTCGTGTCCTTCACGCTCACCCCGCTTTCACAGCCGGTCATCCACGGCAGGACGAGAATGAGGGCGAGCCAGCCGAGCCCGTGGCGGGCTGGCTTGCTTTCCGAGGCTGGGTTGTCGATGGTCGGGTCAATGCTGATCATGAAAAGATTACTGCGGGGGACAGGTGCGGCTTTACTCATCGCAGCAGCCCTCCCCTGTCAAGCCGCAGAACCTTCCCCACCCGTGCCGACTCCCACGTTTACCAATCGCCTTTCCCGCGAGAAATCGCCCTACCTCTTGCAGCATCAGCACAACCCCGTGGACTGGTATCCGTGGGGGGAGGAAGCTTTCGCCCGGGCGCGCCGGGAGAACAAGCCGATCTTCCTCTCCATCGGCTATTCGACCTGCCACTGGTGCCACGTCATGGCGCATGAGAGTTTCGAAAATCCGGCCATCGCCAAGCTCTTGAACGACCTTTTTGTGAGCGTGAAGGTCGACCGTGAGGAGCGCCCCGATGTGGATCGGGTCTATATGACCTACGTTCAGGCGACCACCGGAGGGGGCGGCTGGCCCATGAGCGTCTTCCTCCCGCCCGATCTCAAACCGTTCTTCGGCGGCACCTACTTCCCCCCGGAGGATCGTTACGGCCGGCCCGGCTTCCCCAGGGCGCTCCAGCAGCTTTCCGATGCGTGGCAGAAAGACCGGGAGAACGTGATCAAGGCGGCCAATGGCGCCGTCGAGGCCCTCAAGGAATCCGCCGGCGCGGGAGCCCCGAAGACAGCGGCTGCCGGACGCGAGGCCATGGCCACCGGCTTGAACCAGCTTACCCAGAGTTTCGACGACGAACTCGGCGGATTCGGCGGGGCGCCGAAGTTTCCGCGCCCGGTGACGCTCAATTTTCACTTCCGCACCGCCGCCCGGGAAGGCGCGGACTCGCGTGATGGCAAGGCCGCGCTCGGCATGGGTCTTCTCACCCTGCGCAAAATGGCCGAAGGGGGCATGCACGATCATCTCGGCGGTGGCTTTCACCGCTACTCCGTGGACAAATTCTGGCACGTCCCGCATTTCGAAAAAATGCTCTACGATCAGGCGCAGCTCGCGTCGTCCTACCTCGACGCCTTCCAGATGACGCGCGCGGCCGACTTTGAAAAAACCGCGCGCGATATTCTCGATTACGTGCGCCGTGACATGACGGACCCGGCCGGTGGTTTCTACTCGGCCGAGGATGCCGACAGTCTCCTCGAGCACGGCAAAGCGGAACACGCGGAAGGCGCTTTCTACGTTTGGACGAAAGACGAGATCGTCCACGCGCTGGGTGAGGATGCGGCGTCTATCTTCAATCGTGTCTATGGGGTCGACGCGGATGGCAACGCGCCCGACGGGAGCGATCCGCAGGGCGAGTTCAAGGGGAAGAATATCCTCCTCCAGAGGCTGGCGGAGGCGAATGCCGCGAAGTTTTTTCGGAAGACCGAAGACGAGATGTCGGCCTCGCTGGCGGCTTCGCGAAAGACCCTTTTCGACCTGCGCGCGAAGCGCCCGCGGCCGCATCTCGATGACAAGATCATTACCGCCTGGAACGGTTTGATGATCTCCGCCTTCGCCCGGGGTGCCCAGGTGCTCGACGATCCGGCCTATCTCGCTTCCGCCCAGCGTGCGGCTCAATTCATCCGCGAACACCTCTGCACGAAGGATGGGCAACTCCTGCGCAACTATCGGCAGGGCGCGAGTGAGGTGACCGGCTTTGCCGAAGATTATGCCTTCCTGATCCAGGGCCTGCTGGACCTCTACGAGGCCGATTTCAATACCGATCACCTCCAGTGGGCGTATGAGCTTCAGACACGCATGAACCAGCTTTTCGCCGACGACGAACACGGCGGATATTTCAGCGTCATCAAGGACGCGCCAAACATCCTCTTGCGCACGAAGGAGGACTATGACGGCGCGGAGCCGTCTCCCAATTCCGTGGCTGCGCTCAATTTGCTGCGTCTCGCCCAGATCAAGGACGCACCGGAACTTGCCGCCCGCGCGCAAAAGACGATCGAGGTGTTCTCGGATCGGCTGACGCGAGCTCCGGTGACGATGCCGCAGATGCTGGTCGCGCTCGATTTTTCGCTCGCGAAGCCGCGTCAGATTGTCGTCGCAGGCCCGCGCGACTCCGCAGCCACCCGCACGTTGCTCCGCGAGGTTCACTCCCATTTCCTGCCAGGCAAGATCCTGCTCCTCGCCGATGGGGGACCGGGGCAAAAATGGCTCGGCGAGCGCCTGGAATTCATCCGGACGGTCGCGCCCATCAATGGCCAGCCGGCCGCTTTCGTTTGCGAAAACTTTGTCTGCCAGCTCCCCACCACGGATGCGGCCAAACTGCGGGAGCTTCTCAAAAAATAGCCCGGGCTTGCCACCGCCGTGGCAGTCGCATACGAGTTGGGCGCCATCCATCAACCCCATGAATAAAACCATCCTCCTCGCCCTCACCGCCACCGCCGCCCTCAGCCTCGGCACGAGCAGCCTTTTCGCTGCTGATTCCTATCAAGTCACCGGCCCGATTCTCGAACTGACGGACACGAACATCGTCGTCCAGAAAGGCACCGAAAAATGGGAAATCGCCCGCAGTGCTGACACCAAGGTCACGGGAGACCTTAAGGTCGGTGCGAAAGTCACCATTCAATACACGATGTCGGCGAAGTCCGTCGAAGTGAAAGCGGGGGCCGGTGATGCGAAACCGAAGGCCGGCGACGCCAAGCCGAAGGCTGGCGATGCGAAACCAAAGGCCGCCGACGCGAAGCCCGCTGACGCGAAGCCCACCGACGCGAAGCCGAAGTAAGCCGGACGCAAAACATTCCGATCGTTTCAAGGCCTCCGGCAGACATCTCTGCCGGAGGCTTTGTGCATCGGCATCCGCCGGGCTCAGCGATCGCGAATTCTTTAACATGAAATCCCTGCTCGTCGTTCTCTGCGCTCTTCTATCGCTCGTCCCGGCGCGAGCCGCCTCGTCGCGGCCTCCCACGGTGTCTTCAGTGGATTTGAACAAGTATCAGGGTCGCTGGTACAATATTGCCCGCTTGCCGGCATGGTTTCAAAATGAGTGCGCGCGCTCCACGGCCACTTACACCCTGCGCCCCGATGGCACGGTTGCCGTAAAGAACGAATGCTGGACGCACGGCGGCCGGAAAAAGGCTGTCGCGGCGACGGCTCGTGTCACGGATCCACGGACGAATTCCCGACTGGTCGTGACCATCGACAACTGGGTCGGAAAACTGGGACTGGCCAAAGGCGATTATTGGATCTTCTACATCGGGCCGGGCTACAGCTCAGCCATCGTCGGCACGCCCGATCGGAAATACCTATGGTTTCTCGCCCGGCAACCAAAACTGTCATCCGCCGACTACACGACGCTCACGCGTCGCGCCGAAGTGCTGGGTTTCGACACCTCGATGCTCATCAAGGATCGCTGGTAGGAATTTGGCAATCGCTCGTGAAGTGAGCGAATTTATGGCGCCGGTGAGCGCTGCAACGTCGAAGTCGGAGGGCCAGGGGCAGGCGGAGAGAGGATTTTTCCCGTGACCGTTTCCTTCCCGTGCGCCACCAGCGGCCAAAACTGTTCCCAAACGAAGGGCCGGCTGAACTCCCCGTGGTGGCACTTCTGGCAATCGCCCGCTCCGATCGGCCGGAAGTGAGCGGTAATTTCGCCACCGGCGCGCCGCTCCGCGACGTGCTGGCTGCCGGGCCCGTGACAGCTCTCGCAACCGACGTCGATCAGTTTCTTCGCCGTGAATTCGCGCCGGTAACCTGACGGCGTTCCGAAACCGATCGTGTGGCAGCCGATGCAGTTCGGATCCGAGTCGGCCTTGAATACCGCCAGCGACGCGAAGGCGTGGGCGTGGCCGGATTGCGCCCATTTCTGCCCGGCCTGCGGATGGCACGCGAGGCAATTGGCCGTGCCCGCGTAGCTCGCCCGTGCCTGCACTCCCGGCACCATGTCGGCTTGCAATGTGGCCGGATCATCGATGGCGAGCTTCGTGCCGCGAATCTCCTCCCGGTAGGCGATGGCCAGTGCCGCGATTTCCTCCGCCTGGGGAATCTGGTCGCTGACCAATTCGACTTCCCCTTTGATCGCTTCCATTCGCCCCGGGGCCACGATCCGCGTCTGGAGGACCCCGACCGCCCGCGATTCGTTGGTGGTGGCCAGGATCAGGCTGCGATTTTCTTTCACCAGTTGCTGTGATGGCTGGCGCACTTTTCCGCCGAGGACCACATCGATTTCGTAAAACTGGCGCGCCAGCGCGGCCATCGCCTCTTCGTCGGAAAAGGCCAGGAGCACGATCCCGTCCGCCTTGCCCTTGAGCTGCGGCAGGAGCTTGCCCAGCGCGACCTCCGGCTCTTCCACCGCCAGACCTTCGCCGAGCCCGTCTCCGATGCTGCGCGCATCCATCACCCCGATGAGCGCAATGCGCCAGTCGCCCCGGCGCACGATCCGGTGGCTCTCGAAGAGCGGCGCTCCTGTCGCCCGATCGAGCAGATTGGCGGAAAGCATCGGCACTGGGCTGGCGGCCTTGAGCGCGCGGAGTTGCGTCGCGCTCAGCCGCGCCTCGCGATGGCCGATGTTCAGAGCCTCGTAGCCAAGCAGCGCAAAGGCTCGCTGGATGTATCCGTACTGAATTCGCTCGTAGTCCGCCGGACCCGCCAGCGCGTCACCCACATCCACGCGGATCTCGTTCGCCGCGGAGGGAGGACCAAAAAGCGTGGCAATCCTGGTTAGTCCACCCAGTTGCCCGGAGAAACACCCGCACGGCACCAGGCGCCCATGGATGTCGCATGTGAAAAGAAAATTGAGCGCCTGCACTTGCGGTCCCGCGGGCTTCGGGCGCGCGGCGAACCAGATGCCGCCCGCGACGGCGATTGTCGCCGCGAGCCACCACCAGACAGGCGAAGCCTTTTTGCCGGGTGACTTTGATGCGTTGCTCACAACGCCGCATCTTGGGCAGGCGACAGCCGTTCCCGCCACTCCCGAATTGATTCGCGATGGATGCAGTGGCTCGGACGTGCGACGTCGATGCTGGACGCGGGGCTATCAACTATCCACTTTCCGCCATCAACCTCCCCTCTATGAGTCGACCCTCCCTCGAAATCCTCGCGCGCGCGCAGGAGCACGGCAGCCGCACCGCCCTTGTCGATGAAGAGGGCGAACTGTCCTATGCCGACCTCCTGTCCTGCGCGGGGCACGCTGCCGCCCATCTCCTGGCTGGCCGTCGCGATCTGGACGAGGCGCGGGTCGCGTTTCTCGTCCCGCCGGGTCGCGACTTCGTCACCACGCAGTGGGGCATCTGGCAGGCTGGGGGTGTCGCTGTTTCGCTCTGCCTCACGCATCCCGCGGCGGAGCTGGAATATGTGCTGGCCGATTCCGATGCATCGATTTTTGTCGTCCATCCGCAGTTTGAACCGATGGCCCGCGAGCTGGTGGCAAAGCGCGAAATTCGCCTCGTCACCACCGATGAGTTCCGTCGTGTGGCGCCCGTGCCCGAAGTGCTGGTTTCGTCACACCGCCGGGCGATGATCATCTACACGAGCGGTACCACTGGGAAACCCAAGGGCGTGGTCACGACGCATGGCAATATCGCCGCGCAGATCTCTTCCCTGACCGAAGCCTGGGAATGGTCGGGCGATGACCGGATTCTCCACGTTCTCCCGCTCCATCATATCCACGGCATCATCAATGTGTTGTCGTGCGCGCTGTGGGCCGGGGCGGTTTGCGAATTTTTGCCCCGCTTCGATGCGGGCAGGGTCTGGGATCGGATCGAGTCGGGCGGTCTCACGCTCTTCATGGCGGTTCCCACGATCTACCAGCGGCTCATCGCCGCATGGGAGGAAGCGGATGCTCCGCGACGGGCGGCGATGACCGCTGGGTGTCTCGCCTTGCGCTTGATGGTCAGTGGTTCCGCAGCGTTGCCCGTGCCGGTCTTCCGCAAGTGGCAGGAACTCAGTGGACATGCCCTCCTCGAGCGCTACGGCATGACCGAGATCGGCATGGCCTTGTCCAATCCACTCCGGGGTGAGCGAGTCCCCGGCACCGTCGGCCGGCCGCTGCCAGGCGTGGAAGTTCGGTTGATGAACGAGGCCGGCCAGTCGATCGGCGACGAGCAACCCGGCGAAATCGAGGTGCGCGGCCCCGGTGTGTTTTCCGAGTATTGGTGGCGGCCCGCCGAAACGAGTGCCGCGTTCCACGACGGTTGGTTTCGCACCGGCGACATCGCCGTTTGTCGGAACGGTGTTTCTACGATCCTCGGCCGCAACTCGGTCGACATCATCAAGACCGGGGCCTACAAGGTGTCGGCCTTGGAAATCGAGCAGGAGCTGCTCGCCCATCCTGCCATCGAAGAGTGTGCTGTAGTGGGCGTGCCCGATGAGGAGTGGGGCGAGCGTGTTTGCGTGGCCATCAAGTGGAAGAGTGGTAATGATCTGCCCCTGGCTGAGCTGCGGACCTGGTGCAAGGAGCGCCTCGCCGTTTACAAGATCCCGAGTAAACTTCTTTCCAACGTGGATCTGCCGCGCAACGCCGTCGGCAAAGTGAACAAGAAGGAGATGCGGGCCTGGTTCACGGAGTGAACATCCTTTTGCTTCGATACGCCGTGAACTACGCCTCTCCGAGGCTCCCACGGTCGAAACGCACTACTCAAAAAAGCTCTCGTACCATCCGCTGGGCTTCTTCCAGGCGGAGCGAATCCGGTAGCGAGAAGTGAACGGTGATGAACGCCCCCGCGCGGGTGCTGCTCGCGCTCAGGCCATGAATGTCGGCCCGGAGATGGATCAGGAGCTTCAAGCACAGCGCGTAGATCAGCCCACCCGTATCGTGATCGGCCGCGCATCGCAGCCGGAAATGGCCGGGGCGGGAGCTCTGCAAATCCATCGCGCCGGCGATCCTGGGAAGCTGGGCTTCATCCGCCGCCGCGATGTGAAGCTGGCCGCGCACGGCTTGCTCGACGATTTTCGGCAGTTCGGCCGGCAGCGAACGTTTCCCCGCGGCGAGGTGAAAGAAATCGAGCGCGAGCCGGTGAGTCGTCGCGGAAAAGAAATGCGCCTGGCGAAGGCCGATCCGCTCCTTCCACAGCGCCCCGCTGATGCACGCCGCCAGCCCGCGGAAATCCCGCGCCGCCACGCCGACGATCAGCGAGGCGCCGTCGTGCAGGAGCGCGGCCTTGGGGGTGGGATTGGGGGTGGGATTGGGCTCGGACGCTTGGGCCAGCCGCACGAGGTCGGCGCCGAATCGGTTGGCGTGCCGCTGATAGAGGCCGCTGAAAAAATCCTCGCCGAAGTCCCGGAGGATGCGCAGGTCTTCCGGCGCGAATCCGGCGGAACCGAGCGCGGCGGCGGGATCGACAGCCGACGGATGGAAAGATCCGCGCGTTTTGTGATAAAGCTCGCGGATGCTAAACCAGCGGGCGGGATAGGCGGGCTCGTTCTCCCACTCGATGCGATCGGCGCAAGTGAAGACAAAGAGCGCGTGCAGCCGCTGCTCGGTGCCGCACAGGGCGCGGAAGGATTCGACCTGGCGGCGATCGTTCTGCCCCTCGTCCGCTCGCGTCTTAAACGTGCGCCGGTTCGCCACGAGAAACTCCGTCGCGGCCAGCGTCTCCTTGCTGAAGCCGCACTCCGGGCCGAGGCGTTGGTAATACTCCGCCAGCGGGATGCCGGAAAAGCCCGACGCCGGACGTTGATGCGACGGACGCTCCGCGTTCACGCCCGAAGCTTCATCGTCGGGCGTCACGGGCAGGCGCTTGGTTTTCAGCGCCAGCTTCACCGCGGCGAGATGATCCGTATCGAGCAAAGCCGCGGCGGTGCTGGGAAGAGCGTCGGCTTCCGTCCACAGGGATTTCTCGCGATCGGCCGCCGGCGGCTTGTTGGCGATGAAAGTTTCCAGCGTGCGGAGCTTGCGCAACTCCAGCGCGCCGCGCATTTCCCGCCGCTCCGTGAGCACGCGCTCATCGAAGGAAACCTCGAATCGCGAGCGCCCGGGAAACAGGCGTTCCTCCGCGCCGTCCACCTGGCTGAGGAACGCGAAGGAATCCGCGAGACTCCCCCGGGTTTCGTAGAAGAGCGCGCCGACTTCCGGCACGCGCTCCAGCCAGTCGCCCGCATTGTGAAACGTCGCCTGCAATTCGGACGTATCGATCGGGAGCCCGTAGTGCTGCGCGGCGAGGAGCAGCGAGAGCGCCGCGCGGCTCCGGGTGCGGTGGGCATGTTCTTTCTGCGCCGCGCCATGATGGTACAATCCGCCCGCGCCATAGACGATCCCGCTGGCCATCGAGACCCGCCGCCCCTGGCGCAGCTCCCGCTCGATGATCCCGCGCGCGAAACTCAACACCCGCCGGCGGGCGGAAAGCAGCCGCGCCCGCACGTCGTTCGCGAACTCGAACCGGTCCGCTTCGCCGGAGTCGGGGCCGAGCATATCGCCGAAGGCAGCGAAGTCATCGAAGGTGAGCACGTCCTCCGGATGATTCCCCGTCGGCCCTGGCCGCCCGCCGGGCGGCCGCCGCAGATGCACCCAGGCGCGGATGCCCAGGAGAAAATAGTAGGCGTCCAGGTCGCGGTGGTCCGCCAGCCGGCGATAGATCTCGTGGCTATGGACATATTCCTTGCCCGCGAGCGTCCAGATCCCGCCCTGGAAAATGCGGAGCCCGTCGTTCTTGATGTCGAAACGATCGAGCCGTTCGCAGGCTGGCGCGTCCGCGATCTGCTCCCGCCAGAAGGTGCGCGCCTGGAGGAAGTGCTCGAACGGATCATACGTCGCCCGGATGCGCGCCCGAAACGCCGTCGCCAGATCGTCGGGATCGAAGACCGGCCGCAAATCGAGGAACGAGATGAGATCCTTGCCGGAGACCTTGGCCATATCGTCGAGATCGAAAGGCATCAGAGTCATGGCGAATCCATGCGCCTGCTCGAATTCCGAGGTGTGCAAAGTCTGCCGCTGGAGCTCGAGAAGGAACTTATTTCCCTCGACCTCGTCATCGACCAACAGCGCGAAATCGAGATCGGAGCAAGGCGTCACTTCGTCGCGTCCCGTGCCGCCGAGCGCCACGAGCGCAAATGGCCGCGCATAGCCCAGCGCCACCCGCTGCCGCTCCGCCCAATCCGCCGCGATGACGCTGTGCACCGCCGTGCGCGCCTCCACGATCTGCTGTCCGAGGTCCAGTTCCACGCTCCGAATGAGCGCATCGTTCTCCGCGATGAGCCGCCGATAAGTCGCCAGCGGCCCGATCTCGTGCAGGGAGGTGAGGGCACGGGCTTCGTGGGGATTGAGGGGGAGAGTCATTCGTTAGTGACGTATCGGATATGTTCTTGCGGGAGAACACCATCTGAAAGGGAGACCCGAGGTGGGGATGGGACGGATGGAATGACCTTTCATTGGGTCCGGATACCGCTCTGAATTGGGACGGGCCGCCTCGAATGTCCTCGCCACGATTGTCTCCCTTGGCGTCAAATAGAGACTGGTGTCATTCAACAACGGAGTGACCAAGATCCCCACGACGAAACCGGCAAAGCTGAAGCCAGCCGAGCGGGCGAAAATCGCGACCATGATCTCGATGAGAATTCATCCCCCATGATCTCCCCAACAACCATGAAGCTGTCGCGATCGTTGTTTCTCAAGAGCACGCTCTTCACGCTCGGCTTGGCGAGCGTGGCGATAGGTGCTCTCGCCGGCGACTGGCCGGCTTACAAGCACGATGCGGAGCGCAGCAGTGTGACGGGTGAAGTGTTGCCGTTCCCGCTTCGTCTGGCGTGGAAATCCGACTCTTCCCAGGCGCCGAGCCCGGCCTGGCCCGATACGTTCCGGCTGCTGAATCGCACGGATTTCGATTATGCGCCCCATCCGGTGATCGCGGAGGGGATCGTTTGTTTTGGGTCCTCGTCGGACGATACGGTGCGCGCGCTCGATGCGCGGACGGGGAGGGAGCGGTGGCATTTCATCACCGGCGGGCCGGTGCGTTTTGCGCCGCAGATCGACGATGGGAAGGTGTTCTTTGCTTCGGACGATGGGTTTGTCTATTGCGTTCAGGCGGGCACGGGGAAGCTGGTTTGGAAATTTCAGGCGGCGCCGCGCGACGAACGGATGATTGGGAATCATCGGATGATCTCGCGGTGGCCGGTGCGCACGGGCGTGCTCGTGTCCGATGGGGTGCTGTATTGCGTGGCGGGGATGTGGAATATGGAAGGGATCTTCGTCCATGCCCTCCATGCGGAGACAGGCAAGGCGATCTGGTGCAATGACACCACCGGGTTCTGGGATGTGACGATGGTGGATTTCCCCAACCTGGATGACCCGAAATCGGCGGGTTACGCGGGGCATCAGGGGGAGTTTGCGGAGGACGGCTGCAATGGCAACAATCCGCAGGGGCCTCTGCTGATCGGGGGGCATGTCCTGGTGATTCCCAATGGCAGCGGCGCGCCGAGGCCATTGGATCGCTATACCGGCGTACCCATCGCGACGTGGGAGCGTGGAGCGGTGGGCAGTGGGGGCACGTGGCTGACGATTGACGGAGGGAAGATCTATTCTTTTTTTACTCAGCATATGAGCGAGGTCGGGATCGAGGCCCGCTCGGTTTCCACCGGCGAGGTGGGGCGAGTGTGGGGATCCTCCCTCCTCCCGCAACTGACGATCGCGCCGCCGGATCAACCCAAACGCATGCACGAGCGGGGCAAGGTGAGCGCCATCGTGCGCAACGAAAAACTCTATGCGAGGAAGGCGTATGGGATGGCTCTGGCGGGAACGACGCTTCTGCTTGGCCAGGATGGCGCGATCCTGGCTCAAGATCGGGATACGGAGCGGGAGTTGTGGAAAGCGAAAGTCGATGGCGAAGCGCGCGAGATCGCGGTGGCGGATGGGCGCGTGTATGTCGGGACGAGTAGCGGGGCAGTTTATTGTTTCGAGCCGGCGGGCGGCAGTGGGGCGGGGACTGCGGCCGCGCTGTCCGAGTCCGCGGCCACGATGCGATCGAGCACGGCGGGAGCGCCGCCGCCACCGGCGGCGGCCGCGATGATCAAGCAACTGCATGAAGCCGGCATGGATCGGGGCTTTGCGCTGGTGGTGGGCGATGCGGATGGAAAAGTGGCCACGGAACTGGCGGCAAGGACGGAACTGCGGGTGGTCAGCGCGCTGACCGATGAGACCGCGGCGGCGGCCTTGCGGGAGCAGCTCCTGGCGCAAACGAATTTTTACGGATCGCGGGTGCATGTCCAGACGGTGGCGCGGCTGGGCGGGCTTCCCTTTGCGCAGTATTTTGCGAATGCAGTGATCGTGGCAGGACCGTCCTCAGGTTTCTCGGGCCAGGAATTGTACCGGGTGCTTCGTCCTTGCGGCGGAGTCTTGCTAATGGCGCCGCAGGTGGGAGCCGCGGCATCGAAGGCGCTCTTGCAAGATTCTGGCGCGGGCGAAAAGGAGATCCGCCAGTCGCCACAAGGGCCGTGGGTGGTGCGCGGTAAGTTGCCCGGCGCCCTGGATTGGGATTCGAACCGCAAAGAATTGACGGCGGATCAGCGCGTGAAATGGCCGTTGCGACCGCTGTGGTTCGGCGGGCCATCGACCGTCCAGATCCAGAACATCCGGGCGGGAGCCACGGGCCCGGTGGTGGCTAACGGACGCTATTTCGTGCAAGGGGAACAATCGCTCACGGCGGTGGATGCCTACAACGGAGCGATTCTCTGGTCCCGGGACATTCCGCGGATCTCTCCCGGTTTTTGCGAAGTGAACGGGGCGATTTACGTGGCGTCAGATCCGACCGTCGTGGGGACTGTGGGCGTGAGCCGGGGGCTCATGGCCAGCGACGATTCGGTGTATCTCCAGTTGGGCGCGGCGTATTTCCAAGGCAAAGGCAACGCCCGAATCCAACTGGACGCCCGCACCGGCGAGCAAAAGGCGATCGCCGGGCCGTTCAATCCGCCGGTGGCGGTCTCGTTGAATGAGCCGCAAACGTGGCACATCGAGGTCGATCCTCGTCATTCCGGGGACATCGCCATGGAAGGCTCCGAACGCGGGTTGGTGCTGACGCTGACCACGAAAGACCCGGTGGCCAGCAAACTGGATGCGTGGGAATTGTGCTTCGATTTCCGGCCGGCTGACGTTCGATACGGGCTGTATGAGCGCGGCGCATTCCGCGCGCGGATTGCGATGGCGCAGGACAGCAACACGCCGGCATCGTGGAGCGCGGGGACGGGTCCGGCGTGTCTCAGCATGGTAGTCAACGGCACGCGCGAGGCAGATGGCACGAAGACAGTCCTCGTGGTGCCGTGGTCGGAGATCCAAAAGCTGACGGGAACGGCGCCATCGAGCTTCGGCTTTGCCGCCACGCTCGATTCGCACGATGGCGGTCGCGACGAACCGATCGTGCGCCGGCATCTCTTCGGCGATTGGGCGGCCGATGGGCTGAACAATGGCTGGGCGTGCATCGCCTTGAAAGGTTCGGCCGAGCCCGCGGACGGGGCCAAACCGCCTTCGATTATCGCCGGATCTCCGCGCGATGCCGTGAAGGCGGGTGGGGTGCTCGTCGGCACGAATATGCGGGAAGCGGCTCTGGGGACGCCGCGTATTCATCCGCTGACGGGCGATCTGGAGCCGAAGATGTATCGCATGGCGGCATCGTGCGGCTCGGGTTACGGCAGTTCGGTGAGCATTCTGTCCGGACGCGCGGGCATTTACGATTTTGCGGATGACAGCGGGCTGCGTCCGGTGGATGGGGTGAAGACCCGCTGCACGACACCGCAAGTGGTGGCGCTCGGGCTGCTGCTCATCTCGGAGGAGACCGGTCACTGCGCCTGCAATTATCCCGTGCGAACGAGTGTCGCGCTCGCGCCTGCTGAGACGCGGCTGAACGAAGACTGGGCGTTCTTTTTTGCCCGTCCGCCGGATACTTATCTGCGGCAGGCTGCCATCAATCTCGGCGCGCCCGGGGACCGCCGTGACGACTATGGAACCTTGTGGCTCGGGTATCCGCGTCTGCCCGCCGACAAGTCGCTGCATCTGCCCATCGCGGCTGGGAAAGAAAGCTCGGTCGGGGCGAACGGGGTGTGGCCGCGCATGCTGTCCGCCATGCTCCAGGTGCCGATGGAGGTGGAATGTTTCGGAGGCGCCGATGGATACCGACCTGAGCAGGACAGCACCACGCGGTGGGGCTGGATGACGAAATGGATGCCGAACCGGAATGGAAACGAATATGGCCCCTATCGCATCAACGCCGACCGGGCTGGCATCCGCGGGACGGATCGGCCGTGGATCTATGCCTCGGGTTATCGCGGAATCCGGAAGGCGGTCTTGAAAGTGGCCTTCCTGCCCCCGCTGGCCTGCCCGCGCGTCGAGACCCCGCCGACGGTGAACGGCCGCTTCGCCGACTTGGGATGGCAGGGTGAACCGCAGGTCCAGCTGCCGTTCACCAAGACGGACGTCTTCCTGCGGTCCGACGCCGAGAACCTCTACGTGGCCGCGCGGCGCCCGGCGGTGACGGATCGCCTGGGCAAGACCTCTCTGTGGGGAAAAACGACATCAGGCGACGATGCGAATGTGTGGGACGACGCATCGTTCGAAGTTTTCCTGGGCGGCTTCCGTCGAGATCGCGTGGTGCACCTGGGCGTCTCGGCCTCAGGCGCGAAGTATGACGCTCTCGCGGAAGGCACGGCGGACCAACCGGAAGATCGGAAGTGGAACGGATCGTGGAAGAGCGCGGTGACCGCGGACGAGAACGGGATGCTGGTCGAATTGGTCATTCCCTGGCAAATGCTGGCCGCGGCGGGTCTGAAGACGGACGAGTTGGGCATCAATTTCCAGATGAACGAAAATGACGCCGGCGCCGCGCCGGGCACGGTCTTGCGCACGCCGGTCAACAAGCCCAAAGTGACCCATGGCGAAGCGCTCAGCTATCTCGGCATAACGGGGCGCGCGCACTGCCGGAACTTCGCATCCTTGAACCTCGGCTCGACGCCGAAAGTCGAATCACGATTGTTTACCGTGCGCCTCCACTTCGCGGAATTGGACGAGGTTAAACCGGGCGAGCGGGTGTTTGACGTGATGCTCCAGGGCAAGACGGTGCTCAAGGGGTTGGATGTGGTCAAGGAAGCCGGCGGGGTGCGAACGGCGTTGGTGAAGGAGGTCAATGGAGTCTCGGCCACGGATGCGTTGACGATGGAATTTGTTCCGATGAGCAAGGTTGTCAGTCCAGCGACGGCGCCGATCTTGAGCGGGCTGGAGGTGGTGGAGGAGGGGGGATGGAAGGATGAAGGTAGAAGAATGAAGCAAAGTGCAGGGGCGGGGGTGGGAGGGAAGTAATCGGTAATCAGTGCGGAATGAGTGATCGTTTCCTTCAGGGCCTCGCTCGCTGCTTCTGCTCGCTCGCCATGTCGCACCATGATATCGTGATGCGTTGTTAGAGCCAAACCACCTGGTTGCGGCGATTTAGACCTAAACCGGCCACCGACACACCGATGGGCAGTCCCAATCTCACTTCCTACCTCGCATGCCCCGACTGCGACGGTCTCTTTACGGCTCCAGAGACGCCGGAGGGCGAACGCGTGGTCTGCCCGCGCTGTAGTGCGCACCTGGTGACGCGCCGGGCGCAGTTCGTGAGCCATGCGACGGCGCTCGTGACGGCCGCGGCTTTTTTCTTCGTCCTGGCAAACGTGTTCCCCTTCATGACGCTGAAGGCCGATTATCGGGAGAGCAATATGCTGCTGGCGGGCAGTGTGACTGGTCTGGAGGAACAGGGCTTCCCGGTGCTGGCGGCCATGGTCGGCATGTTTGTGCTGGCAGCGCCGACTTTCGTCATCGGAGCCATGCTTTACCTGCTCATCCCGCTGATGAGAGGGGAACGCCTGCGCTGGTCCCTGCATCTCTGCCGCGCCATGGCCGAGGCCAGGCGATGGAACATGGTGGAGGTGTATTTGCTGGGGGCGCTGGTGAGTCTGCTCAAACTGGGCAAACTGGCGACGCTCACGCTCGGGGTTTCGTTCTGGGCTTTCGTGGGCTTCATCGTCTGCCTGGTCTCGGCGGTGACGATTATCGATCCAGCCGAGTTGTGGAAGAAATTGGAGGAGGCGCGGTCGTGACCTTCGATCCTGCCTCCGCGGCAGCGCGCGGCCTGGCCAGATGCCATTCCTGCGGACGGGTGGAAGCGGTGGAGGCGCGGCATTGCCCGGTGTGTGAAAGCGCGCTGCATCTGCGGAAACCGGCCTCCGTGGAACGCACGATCGCGCTCACGCTGGGGGCCGTGCTGCTGTATTTGCCGGCAAATCTCCTGCCGGTGCTGCGCATCGAGAATTCGATCAAGGGCGACCAGGAGAACACCATCCTGAGCGGGGTGATCCAGTTTTGGCAGGACGGAGATTACCCAGTCGCGCTCATCATTTTCACAGCGAGCGTGGTGATTCCCCTTGTAAAAGTGCTGGCCATCATCGCGCTCTGCCTCGCCGTGCGGTCCGGGCGCTCGCCAGAGGCGATGACGCGCCTTTATCGCATGACGGAATACATCGGGAGGTGGTCGATGGTGGATGTGTTCGTGGTGGCGATCCTCGTCGGCGTGGTGCAGCTCGGAACGGTTATGCGAATAGACCCGGGTGGAGGAGCGCTCGCTTTTGCCGGCGTCGTGGTGCTGACGATGCTCGCGGCCCGTTCGTTTGATCCGCGCCTAATTTGGGACACCGCGGCGCAAAAGAGCCGAAACGACTGAATGATGACGATCGAAGAACCACCGGCGCCCGAAGCGCCATCCACCCCGCCTTCCATGCCCGCTCTCGCCGATCCACCACCCCAATACTCCGCACCGCCGCAGGCACCCGTGTCTCGAACGCCCGCTCGCGCCCGGTTTTCACCGATCTGGATCGTGCCGCTCGTCTCTGCCGCTCTGGGACTGTGGCTCGCCGCCCGCCATTTCTCGGCGAAGGGGCCGGTGATCACGGTGCGGTTTGAGAACGCGGACGGCATCATCGCGGGAAAGACCCCGGTGCTTTGCCGGAGTGTGAATGTCGGGACGGTATCCGGCCTGGAACTCTCGGATGATAACAAGAGCGTGCTCGTGAAGCTCGCGATGACGCGGGAGGCCAAACGGCTCCTTGTGGATGACTCGCAAATCTGGGTGGAACGCCCGCGCTACTCCGCGGCGGGTTTGTCGGGTTTGAACACACTGGTCTCCGGCAATTACATCCAGCTCCTGCCAGGCGTCGCGAAAAAGAAGCGCCAGGACTTTGATGGCCTGGAGAATCCGCCGCCGACCCCGCCGGGAGTGCCCGGAGTTCGTTTCAAGCTCGTCGCCGATCAGGCGGGCGGGCTCGGGTCTGGCAGCCCCATTGTTTACAAGGGTATCACGGTCGGCAAACTGGAGTCGCGGACATTTCACACGGAACCCGCGGAGGTGGAGTTCGATGCGTTTATCGAGGCGGCCTACGCGAGTTTGGTGAACCAAAAGACCCGCTTTTACGATTCCGGCGGCCTTGATATCAAGATTGGCGCGGAAGGTTTGCAAATGCGTGTCGGATCGCTTGAGACGCTGGTGACCTCGAGCGTCACCTTCACCGACCCGGACCCGAACGAGCAGCACGTGAAATCGATTCCGGACGGGCAACGCCTTGCGCTCTACGGAAGCCTGAGCGATGCGAAGAGGGTCGAGTTCAATCCCACGATTCCCTATCTCCTGCTCTTCACGGGGAGCGTGCGCGGATTGAGCCCCGATGCGCCGGTGGAGTTTCGCGGCATCCGCGTCGGCAGTGTCATCGCGGCTTCCTTTAAATATCTGCCAAACGATCCGGAACACCGCGTGCCGGTGCTGATCAAGATCGATCCGGCGGTGCTGACCAACAAACCCGAGGGAGACCAAGCCTTGACCAAAGCATTGATTACGCAGGGTGTAACGGAGGGTCTGCGCGCGAGCTTGAAAACCGGGAGCCTGCTCACAGGACAGCTTTTTGTGGAACTCGACTTCCAGAAGAATGCGCCGCCCGCGGTCGTGACGGGAATTGGAGATTATGCCGTGCTGCCGACCGTTCCGGCGGTGGGTCTGGACGAATTGCAGGAGAGGGCTGGGGCGGTGCTGGACAAATTCAAAGCCCTGCCGGTGGAGCAGATCGGTGAAAACGCCAACGCGGCTCTCGCCTCGATCAAAGAAGCGGCGGACCATCTCGACAAGCTCACCGGCCCCGGGAGCGCTCTCGAGAAGACGCTGAGCAACGCACAAAAAGTGACTGCGGAACTTTCGGGTAACAAAGACATCAGCGTGACTCTGCGCAATTTCCGGGAGACGTCAGCCGAGTTAAATTCGACGATGGCGACACTGAGCACGCAGTTCAAAGAAGTGGGCGCGAACCTCAGCCAGGCCACGGATACTGTGAAGCATCAGCCGTGGCGGCTGATCTGGCCGACCACTAAAAAATATCCGTCCGACGGGGCTGCCACTCCCGGCCTTGCGGCGGTGAAGGCGACGCCGACGCCTGTGCCACGTCAGCGGCGGTAAGGGGGCTCGGGCGGAATTCTCCCCCTGGTGGGTCAGTAAAGCAGCGCGTAGGTGAACACGTTGACGTTCACGAGGACGGACTCGGCGATCATGTTGCCCCCGCAGCAGCAGCAGCCTTTGGCGTTGGAGACGTCGTTGAGGCCGTCTTTGGAATAGACCATGACCAGGCGGCCGTCGACTTCCATGCCTTCGATATAGGCTTGCTTGCCTTGTTTGTCGGTGAGGCGGGAGATGGCGTTCACGGTCGAAAAGACGGGGTGCGACATGGGCAGTTTCACCAGTTTGTAATCGGGGAAGATCAGTTTCAGTTCGCGGCGCAGGGCGGTGTCCCAGCGGGGGTCGGAACAACCGGGGCTGGAGAGGATGAAGCCGCCGTTCAGCAGGTATTTGCGGAGATTGTCGCGCTCCTTTTTGGTGAGCGAAAAGTCGTCTTCGCCGGACCAGACGCAAAACGGGAAGTCGAATGCGTTGTCGGCGTCGAGGCGCACGGGGATGAAGTTGCGGCCGACGTTCAGGCTGGTCAGTTTCGCGACGTCGGAGAGGAACTTGTCGGCGAAACAGATGGAGCTCTTGTTGCCGGCATAGACGAGGTTCCCGCATTGCAGCTTGGTCAGGTCGGCGTTGGGGGCGTCGGCGGCTTTGGCCACGGCTTCCTCGAGTTCCTTTTGCTTGCGCTCAGGACTGGCCCCCGCGCCGGCGCCGAAGGCGGCGGTGGGGATGAGGAAAACGAGCAGCGCGGACGTCGCGAGGGCGGTGAGATGGGAAAGGAGCAGCTTCATGGTTTCGCCTTTTTCGGATCCCTGGTCAGCGCTTTGAAATACTTTTCCACCAGGTCGCTGTATTGCTCGAGGGAGGTCTCGCCTTGAATGGCTTCGGATTCGCGGTTCACGGCGTTGATGCCCTGGACGACGTCGGGTTTGTCGAGCGCCACTTGCGGGCCGGCGCCGTTGGGCGGGGCCTTGTTCTTGCCGTTGCCACTGATCTGCGCTTTGTCCGATTCGGAGATGCGCGCCTCGTTGCCGAGCACATTGGGATTCGGGCCAGTCATGACAGCGAAGCCATCGCTGCCGCCGTTGCCTTGTCCGCCGAAGCCCGGCTTGGACCCGGTACCGAATTTCCGGCACTGCATCATCTGCTGGAAGCTGGAGCCCGGCTTGAGCGAGCGCTGAATGCTCAGGTATTGGTCGAGTTCGCTGTTCATCTCGCCGCCTTTTGCGTTGCACTGGGAGAAGAGTTTTTCCATCTCGCCGCGGAGACTCTCCGCGAGCTGCGCGCCGGAGGCGCCATTGCCGGCGAGCATTTCGCCGGTGGCTTTCTTGGCGAGGATTTGGAATTTCAAATCGCCCATCCGCTGCGCCATGTCCTGCGCGCTCTGGCCAGCCTTCGGGAATTTGTCCATGGCCGCTTTGCCATCCTCCCACATCTTTTGCTCCACGGCGTCGAGCTCGTCGCCGATCTGCTTTTCCTGCGAGGCCAGATCCTTGAGTGCGAGCTGATCTTCGCGGGTGAGCGGGGTGGTGCGATCGTAGGCGGCGGCCTGTTTGGCCAGTTCCTGTTGGGCGGCGTAGAGTTCCTTGAAGCGGTTGATGTCCTTGATGATCTCATGCATCAGGCTGAGATCTTCCAACGGCTTGACGACCTGCTCTTCGGTCGCCTTTTCGGTGGCGCCGAGCCGGGCGAGCTGTTCGTCGGAAGCCTGCTTGAAATCGTCGAGCATCTTCTGGCTGGGCGCCTGCTGGCCGGCGGGGACCGGCTGGCCGGGTGTTGGCGGGGGCGCGGCCTGGGCGGCGGCGTTCTTCATGGCTTCGGCGTCGGTCTTGGTGGAATCCCGGATTTCCTGAGCCTTTTCTGCGAGAGTGTTTTTCAACTCGGCTTCCACGTCGTAGAGCGGCTGGTCGCGCACGAAATTCTCCATCGTGTCGGCCAGCTTGTTGAGTTGCGCGTTGAGGGCGTCCTGCTTCGCCAGCAGATCGTCGACCTTCTTTTGCGCGGCCGCTTTTTCGGCGTCGGTCGCGGCTTTGGCGGCCTGCTCCTTGAGGGCGGCGATCTCGTCGCTGAGCTTTTTCTGTTGCTCCACCAAGTCCCGGAATTCGTTGACGAGTTTGGAGTACTTGGCCTCGATGTCGGCGAGGTCGGTGCGTTCGCGGAGGAAGGCGTTGTATTCCTCGGTGGTGATGACGGTGAAGGTGACCGTCTTGCTGCGCGCGATATGGGGCTCGGGAGCGTTGTCGATGGCTTCGGCGAAGACGGAAACGGTATCGCCGGAAGCGAGGCCCATTTCCTGGAAATTGAAGGCCAGGGTCTCGCGAACGTGGAGCGCGATGCGCTCGGAGGTGATAACGCGGGGCTCGCCGAAGACGCCGCTGCGGGCGGTGTGAATGCGGACGGTTTGCACGCCGTAATCGTCGCTGGCTTCGATGACTGGTTGGGCCTTGAAGTCCATGGCGACGAAGGAATCCGTGCTCGGGTTTGAGACCTGCACGTCCGGCGGCAAATCGTGCGTGACCGTGAGAGTGCATTCCCAGGTTTCCTGCGACGCGAAGCCGTCGCGATCGACGAGGGAGAACTGGAGTTGCGCGGGTTGGGTCGCGACGAGGGCGCCGGTGACTTCCTTTTCCGCGCTCGGGGCGAGATTGATGCCGTCGACCCGGGCACTGGTGGTGACGGTGAGATGGCCGCTGCCGAGCGGGCGATTCGATTCGAGGCGGAATTCCAGCGTGCTGCCTTCGAGTGCTTTGAGGGTCTTGAAGGAGAGCGGTTTTTCCTCGGGCGCGAGGCCGGTGTAGGCGGGTGGGGTGATTTTCACCCACGCGTGCTCGAGGCGCGGGGTGAGGACGACGGAGATGTGGCGCTGCCGGGAAAGGGCGTGCTGGTTTTTGGTGTGGGCGAAGACGACGAGATCGGTGCGGACGTTTTCGATCTGCTGGGTGAAGCCGCGCTCGCCCTTGTCGAACATCGGGACGGTCGTGATGCCCCCGGGCTGGTCGGGCGGGTGGTAACTCAGGAACAATTCGCCGGGGCGGTGCCCCGAGGATTTGACCGTGACGAGGAGAGCCTGGTTGTAGATGACCTGGGCGCCGTCGGTGGCGGGGTCGCTGATCTCCAGGCGCGTGAACGAGTAGGGAGGATGATCGCCGTATGGGTCGAGGAAGCGGGGCGCTTCCACACGGACGATATCGAAGAGGACGACGAGGAGAGCGGCAAAGCCCAGCCACCACCAGGCGGCGCGTTTCGCTTCCAGTTGGAGGCGGTTGGTGCGGGCCAACTGTTCGATGGGCTCCTGCCGGAGTTCCTCAGCGTAGCCGGAGATGGCGAGGCCAGCGAGGTCACGGGTGAGCGGAGAAAGGGCGGGATCGGCGGTCTGCGCGCGGAGCTGGAGCAGATTGATGAGCTTGGAGCCGAGGCGGGGATGGCGGGCTTCGAGGATGCGGGCGGTGTGCTCGAAGGAATTGGATTTGATCCACGCGATCCAGGCGCACGCACTCGCGCCGGCCAGGGCGAGGAGGAGAAGAGCGATGTCGAAACCGAGGCGGGCGCCTCCCGCGAGGTGCAGGGCGACGTCGATGGCGAAGACGAAGAAGATCGAACCGCCCAGCCAGGGCGACATGTGGAGGAAGAGGCTGCCGCCACGTTCCTGCTGGAGGAGACGATCGGCAGCGGTGAGGCGCGCGGCGAGTGGACCCAGGGGTTCGGCGGCCGTGCGAGCCTCGGGCGATGTGACGGGTGCAGCCGCGCTCATGGCGGAAAGGATAGAGGAGGCCAGCGCCGCGGCAAGCGGCGTTTACTCGCTAGTCTCCGAAGCTGATGCCGACGGCACGGCAGGTCTGGACCATCTGGCTGTCGGGCGAGACCAGTTTGATGCGATGGACGGCGTCGGAGATGGGGACGCTCAGCGTTTGGTAATTTTGGTAGCTCACCATCTGGCCGAACTTGCCTTCGGCGATGAGTTCGACCGCTTTGACGCCGAAGCGCGTGCCGAGGATGCGATCGAGGGTGGTGGGGGCGCCGCCGCGCTGGAGATGGCCGAGCACGCAGGTGCGCGTTTCCTTGCCGGTGCGTTTGGCAATTTCATGGGCGACGGCTTCGCCGATGCCACCGAACCTCACCTCGCCGCAATCCGCGGCCTGGGCGCGCAGGTGGCCATCCCTTTCGCTGGCGCCCTCGGCGACGACGATCAGGGTACTGAGGCAACCCTCGGCGTCGCGCTTGCGCACGGCTTCGGCGACGCGTTCGTGGTCGAAGGGAATTTCGGGGATGAGGATGATATCGGCTCCGCCGGCGAGCCCGCCGTAGAGTGCGATCCAGCCCGCATGACGGCCCATGGCCTCGATGACCATGGCGCGCTTGTGGCTGGAGGCGGTGGTATGGAGCCGGTCGAGGGCATCGGCGACACAGGCGACGGCGCTGTCAAAGCCGAAGGTCGTGGCCGTGGCCTCGAGATCGTTGTCGATGGTCTTGGGCACGCCGATCATGGGAAGCCCGGCTTCGTACAATTGCAGAGCGGTGGTGAGGGAGCCGTCGCCACCGATGGCGATGACGGCGTCGATTTGCAGGCGCCGCAGCGTCTCGCGCGCCTGCTCGACGATCTCCTTCGGAATCTCGGTGCGCTGGCCTTCCCCGACCTTGGCGACGAAATGGCCGCGATTGGTGGTGCCGATGATCGTGCCGCCGAGTTGCATGATACCCGCGGTGCGCGCCCGCGTGAGCGGAATGAAATCGCCCGGGGGCAGCAGGCCCTCGAATCCGTCGACGAATCCAAATACCTTCCAATTGAGATTTTCCGCCGCACGGACGACGCCCCGAAGGACGGCATTCAATCCGGGGCAATCGCCCCCGCTGGTCAGCACTCCAATCCGTTTCGGTCGCGACATTTTGCGAGCGACCTAGCGGGGCGGCTTCCGTCCCTTGGCGGGTCGGCCCGCGGCCGCCCACGCGTCGTAGTCCGCCCAGCCACGCGCCAGGAGTGTCTGCGCGAGGGCAAAGCGATTGGCGGCGCCGAGGACCACGACATTGAGCCGGCGTGGGGTGATGAAATGCTTGTCGCCTTCCTGGCGGCTCTCCGGGGCGTGGGCGGCGGAAATGATCAGGCATTGCCCGGCGAGCGAGGTTGTCCCGGTCTTCACGCCGTCGATGGCGTTGGCGCCGAGCAGTTCGTTGGTATTGCGGAGGAGATAACTGGTTTGCTCCCCGCCGGGGCCGACAATGCTGATCCTGCGTTCGTGCTGGGAGACGTAGAAACGGAACGCCGAATTGGCCATCGCGTAGGCGGTGAGTTTCGCGAGGTCCTCGGCGGTGGAGGTCGGGACGGAGCGCTCGAGGTTGTCGAGCCCATGCGGATTGAGAAACTTGGTTTTGAGCATGCCCTTCGACCGGGCGAGGGCGTTCATCTGGGCGACGAATGCGTCGACGGGTGAGCCGTCGTGGCCGCCGCCGAGAGCGCGGCCCACATGGTCGGCGAGCGTCTCCGCGGAGATATTGTCCGACTGCATGAGGCCGGCGTAGAGGAGATCCCGCAAGGAAACGCGGCTCCCGGGCTGGAGCCCTATGCCTTGGGCCGTGACGAGGCGCGCGGCGCTGGCGGGGACGGTGGCGAGCTGGTCGAGCCCGGCGCCGCTGGCCGTGGACCAGTCGAGCACGACCATGGCCGTGGCGATCTTGGTGAGGCTGGCGATCGGGAGCTTTTTTTGCCCATTCGATGATTCCAGCACGAAACCGGTGGTGCTGTCCGAGACAACGAAGGCGGCGGCTTCCTGGGCGTGGGTGGCGACGGTGAAGGTGAGCGCGGCAAGGACCGAAACGACGGGCGCGAATTTGATGAGAACCATGGGACGGGCCGGGATCGTAGCGGGACGCCGACGATTGGCAAGCCGGGGGTGGGGGGGGGCTAGTGCTCCGCTCAGTGCTCAGTGCTCAGTGTTCTGGGCAGTGCCGCAGCAGAAAACTGAGAACTGAGAACTGAGCACTTCACTTCGGGGGCCGGGCGACTTCGACTTTCGTATAGGCCCGCTTCGCGGGGCGGCCGGAGCGGCGGGCTTTCGATTCTCCCAGGGCCAGGGCCATGAAGTCCGTCTGGCTGCTGCGTGTGCCGGTTTCCTTTTTTGCCGGCGGACGGTGATAGCTGCCGTCGCTCGCGAGAAGGGTCGCCTTCACGTTGTCGCTGAGTTGGGTGGCGAGGATCTGATTGACGATGCGATCGCGCAACGCCGGTTCCTCGACCGGGAAGACCACTTCGATGCGGCGGAAGAAATTGCGCGGCATCCAGTCGGCGCTGCCGACGTAGACCTTGGGCGCGCCGGCGTTCTCGAAATAGAAGATGCGGGAGTGCTCGAGAAACCGGCCGACGATGCTGCGCACGGCGATGTTTTCGCTGAGACCCGCGACCCCAGGGCGCAGGCAGCAGATGCCGCGAATGATCAGATCGATTTTTACCCCGGCGTGGGACGCGGCGTAGAGGGCCTCGATGATTTCGCTGTCCACGAGCGAGTTCATTTTGGCGATGATGCGGGAGGGCTTCTTCGCCGCGGCATTGTCCCGCTCTTTTTTGATGAGGGCCATCATCGTCTCGTGCGTGGTGAACGGGGAAATGATGAGCTTCTTCGCGCCCTGGAAATGGCTGATGCCGGTCAGGAGATTGAAGAAATTAGTGGCGTCCTCACCGTAATCGGGCTGGGCGGTGAAGAGTGAAAGATCAGTATAGAGCCGCGCGGTGCTCGGATTGTAATTGCCCGTGCCGAGGTGGACGTAGCGGCGCAGGCCGTCCTCGTCGCGGCGCACGACGAGCGCGACCTTGCTGTGCACTTTGTGATGGACGATGCCGTAGACCACATGCACTCCCGCTTCCTCGAGCTTGCGCGCCCACTGGATATTATTGGCTTCGTCGAAACGCGCCTTTAGCTCCGTGACGGCTGTGACCTGTTTCCCATTTTTTACGGCGTCCATGAGGGCGCCGACGATGCGCGGATCGCCTCCCGTGCGGTAGAGCGTCTGCTTGATGGCGAGCACGTTCGGATCGGAGGCGGCCTGCTCGAGGAAATCCACGACGCTTCCGAAACTCTCATACGGGTGATGCACGAGAACGTCGCGTTGGCGGATGACGGTGAAGAGGTCATTGGTGCCGCGGAAGGCGGGTGCGGTGGGCGCGACGAACGGCTTGTCGCGGAGTTCCGGCGAGTGGTCCCCGGCGTAGATCGCCATGAGGCGGACGGGATTGAGCGGGCCGTCCACGACGTAAAGGTCTTCCTCGGTAAGTTCGAGGGTCTCAAGGAGGTATTGGTAGATCTCCGCGGGGCAGCCCATTTCGACTTCCAGGCGCACGGCTGCGCCTTTGCGGCGGTTGTGGAGTTCATTCTCCACGGCTTTGAGCAGGTTCCCGATGTCCTCTTCGTCGATGTAGAGTTCACTGTTGCGGGTGACGCGGAAATGCCAGAACCCAAGAATCTTCGTTCCCGGAAAGAGATCGGCGAGATAGTGGCCGATCAGGCCGCCCAGATAGATGAAATCGGGTTTGTCGTCCTCGCGCGGCAGACGGACGAGGCGGGGGAGCACGCGGGGCACCTGCACGACGGCGAGGCGGCGCTCCGTCTCGCCTTCGCGTTCGATGTCGAGTTGCACGACGATGTTGAGCGACTTGTTGAGCAACTGTGGAAATGGATGCGAAGGGTCGATGCCGAGCGGAGTAAGGACGGGGCGCACATTGGCGCGGTAGTACTGCTCGACCCAGTTGCGATCCGCGTCGTCGAGGTGCTCGTATTCGATGAGCTCGATCCCGTTTTTTGCCAGGGCGGGGACAAGCTCCTCGCGCCAGCAGCGGTACTGCTGGTCGATCATGGCGCGAACGCGTTTGCGGATGGCGCGCAGGGTTTCGCTGGCGGTCTTGCCGTCGTTGCTGCGCTCGACAACGTCGCTTTCGATCTGCTGCTTGAGCCCGGCGACGCGGACCTCGAAAAACTCGTCGAGATTCGAGCTCGTGATGGTGAAGAACTTGACCCGCTCCAGGAGCGGATTGCCGGTATCGAGCGCCTCATCCAGCACCCGTTGATTGAATTCCAGCCAGCTCAATTCACGACTGAGAAAATGGGTGGGAGGAGGGGTCTTCATCGGCGAAAGGCGGGAAGGCTAGCGACCCGGGCTCGGGAAGTCCAAGTGACAATCCAGTGACACGCTGCCTGCTTTTCTACGGCGTTTTCTCGGCCACCGCAGGCTTCTTTGCGGGCATCTTGAACTGACCTTTGAATTCCGGGAAGACATTGAAGAGCTGATCTTCGCTGAGCGGCCCGAGGTCGATGAATTTCCACGTCTTTCCCCCATCGCCGGAGATGCCGAGGAGCCAGGACTCCTGCTGGGCTTTGCCCCCGGGCATCCGGAGGGTGAGTGTCTCGGAGACGAGCGAGAGGGTCCATGCGCCAATTTGCTGGGGTTGCTGGGGGGCGCCGATCTTCGTGTCTTCCACGCCAAAGCCCTTGGATTTCATTTCCTCCATGCTCTTCTTCATGAGGCCGAGCGCCGCTTCCCTGCCACCCATGACAGTGATGACCCGGTCGTGTGTGTAGGCGAGCACCTTTTCGTAATCGTTGCCCATGAGCGCTTTGGCAAACTTCTGCGCCTCGCGCTCGACGGCGGTCGTGAGGAGTTGGGCTTGCGCGGCCAGCATCAGGACCGTGCAGGAGAGAAGGAGGAGGAGTTTGAATTTCATGTTCTCAAGGACGGGCGCCAACAGGAGGAGTCGAGAATGCGGGCGGACGCAGAGCCGCGTAGAGACTGGCTTTGCCCGCCTGTGCGAGGCAAGGCGCAAAGCGGCTGTGGGGAGAAGATGGGCGGCGGAGCCGCGCGGTGTCCCATCCCCTGTGCGTGTCCCGATGGGCGGGGACCGGGGAACGGGCGGCGCCGCCTGGCAGAAATGCGACCTGACGGCCGATGAGGCCGCGGGGGATCAATGTCCGATTGGACAAGAAAATCGGGAGGGCGGGCTTCTGCCGGGTGGTGACTCACTGGTCACCTTCGCCCGGCGGAAGTCCCGCCCTCCCGGAACCACCAACATGAGATTTTGGATCGCTGCTTCTTTTAGTAGCGAATGGTCGTCGAAGTCCGCGTGCCGTAGCCCAGCGGATCGACGGTCAGAGCATAGAGCACGCGCTCGGCGGCATTTTTGTAATCGAAGGGTGTGGCGTTGCCGAGGCCGGGGGCGTAGATCGACCCAAGGTGGCCCGAGCCGCCGCTGCCGCCGGTGAGGTCAAATTCATAGAGCACGCGCCCATTGCCTCCTTTGCCCGAGCCCTTGTCGTTGCCAACGTAGTGTCCATTCACGTCGGTGACGCGCACGTGGATCTTGACGTGGGAGCGGCCAATGCTGCCCGGGGTGCCGAGCACGGGCACGGAGCGCAAGAGCGGGCTCCCGGTGTGGACGTATTCGATCTCGCTCTCGACCAACCAGCCGACTTGCGGAGTTTCGTCGTCGGCCAGGACCATGGCGGGCGCCATCTTCTCGAGTTCCTCCTTGAGAGCCTTGGAAAACTCCGCGGGTGCGAGCGAACGCCGGATCGCGTGGTTTCCCTCGCCGCCGCCGTGATGACCTTTGAAAGGAGCCTCTTCCGCGATGTAGGAACGGACGTAGATGGCCTTGGGGTTCGTAGCGCCGGAGGCAACATCGGTGTGGGCGACTTTGACGCCGGCACAGCCAGTGAATGCGCACGCGGCGCCGAGGGCGAGGAGGGTGTATTTCATATGGGTAGGGTAAGCGAGAGTTCACCCTCTTGATGCAGATTCCGTGCCTGACTTTGCGAAGGTTTTTATCGGGTGGGGGAGTAATCAGTAATCAGTGGACAGTGATCCGTGTTCCCACCGTGAGGCTGGACGCAACGCCGGGGGCGAAAGCGTGGCAGGGACTGATACTTTTGCGCCCTTAACTACTCCACCCGATAGTAAGCATCAGGGTTGTGCAGGTAGTAGCAATCCACGGGGTTCAGGCGCGGCAGGACTTGGTAGGGCTTGCCCTTGGCGTCGACTTTTTGCGCGGATGCTTGCGCTTTTGCGATCGTTGCCGTGCTGGATTCGGTGTCCGGGTTCTTGCGCCAGGCGGTCTCGTGGCAGCGGCCCACGACGGTGTCGATCCACTTCAATTTTACAGCTTCGTCGGCAAATTCCTTCCAGTCGCCTGACGTGGTGTGGGCGTACATCTGTTTTACAAAGTCTTCCGTGGTGATGCCCATTTTTGTGGCGATCGGGGCGGCGAGGCGCTGCCACCACTGCTCCAGGGTTTTCAGACCCTCGCGCTGCTCCGTCAGATTCCCGATGAGTCCGCTCGAGATCTGGTGATGCAAGATGACGGCATTGGGATACGCAAAGGAGCGCGGCGCGAGGGTGGCGATGGCGGCGGCCATGCTTGCCGCAAACGATTTCACCACGACATAGACGGGAGCTGTGCTGCTTTCCATGGACTTGAGAATCTTATAGCCCGCCATGACCGACCCCCCCGGCGAATCGTCGATGACGATGAAGATCGGCCATTCCTTGTTCTTATTGTTGAAATAGTCGATGCGCGCGCAGATGTCGTCCGCCGTGGCCAGCGTGATGAGGCCATTGAGCGGGATGCGCCGGTCGCTCAGGATCAACTCGCCTCCGGCGGTGAGGGGATCTTTGAGATACACGGGCTGCTGATCGGCGTAGCCATTGGATTCCTCTTCCTTCTCGCGTTGGGCCAGTTTTGCGCGCAGTTCCGAGGTTTTTGCGTTCCATTCCAACTCCGTCGCCTTGAAGGTGCTCGCCCGTTTGGTGAATTCCGCCGTGGCGAGTTCGGCCTCCAATTCCACGCGATCCTTCGTGGCGCGCAAGTCGATGAGTTGGGCCTGGGACTCCGCTTGTTTGCGGGCCGATTCCAGAGCGACCCGGCTGTTGATCGCCTCCATTTCCACCTTGGCGGCGTCGATGGCGATGCGCCGGGCGGCCAGTTCGCGTTCCGCGCGTGCCTTCATGAGGTCGCTCTCGTTTTTCAAACGCGCCAGCTCCGCCTGGGTCGAGGCCAACTCCCGCCGCAACTTCTCGTCGCCCAACGAATTTTCCAGTTGGAGCCGATCGCGCTGGCGCGTGAGTTCGACTGTTTCTTTGGCCGGAGGTGGGGCGGCCGGTGCGGGCGTCTCAGAATGCCCGGATGTAACCATGATGGCGATAATTGTCGCCACGGTGAGTGCCACGTTCGGAGTGCGAATCATGGACCTAGCGACAGAGCAAGTTTACTGCCAAGCAGCCGCGGCAGCCGCACCAGACGATTCCTGACATATGAAAACGATGCAATTCGCCGGTGTCTGGACGCTGGTGCTCGCGGGAGCAGTCGTGACCTGCGGGTCGGCGACCGCAGGCTGGTCGGAAACTCGCGGAGCCCCCCAGCCGAGCCTCCTGGCGGTCCCGCTGGACCCCCCGGCGCCGGCACCACCCAAGCCTCCGCAACCGCCTGCACCCCCGAAGCCCCCAGAGCCACCGCTCACGCCCCAACCGCCAATCCCTACGCCGCCACCTCCATTGCCGCCCGCGCCCCCAGACCCCCCGAGTCCCGCGCCGATGCCACCGGCTCCCGCCAATCCCGGGCCGCCCGCGCCGCCATTGCCACCTGCTTCCCCATCACCGTCGTGATCGGGCGCATGGTGGAAGGAGACGTATGTTTCTCCGCTCCCTCTTCGTTTTCATCGACCAGATGAAAAGAGGGGGCATCTGAAACCTTGCGATGGAAGCGCGTTCCCCGTATCGATGCGGCGTGGCTGCCCTCGCTCCCAACACTGTTTGTCATCGCGTCCCGCGCGCGATGCTCTTGCTGGCCTCGTTGACGCTGGCGGGGTCGCTTCTCACGAGCTGTGACCGGGAGAGTGGCGAGCATCCCCGCCAGGTCGATGGGCTCAAGGCGGATCTGGATGAAAGCAAGCGGCGCCTTAGTCACATCCAGAACAGCCTCGCGGCGAAGGACGCGGAACTGGCGGTCAATACACAGGCGCTCGAAACGGCCCGGGGCGGACTAGTGGGCCTGGAGGAGGCTGTGAAAGATCGCGAGGCGCAGCTTCGCGCGGTGAAGGCCGAACTGGAGGAACTTAAAAAGAAGGACATTTTCGCCTTTGGCGAGATCGCCTCGACCCAGCAACAGGGGTCGAATTCGCTGGCCGTGGCCCGATACCAAAAGTTCATCAAGGATTACCCCAAGAGCCCGATGGTCGTCCACGCGAACAACGCGATCGCTCAACTCACGGAGGTGCAGCGCGAGGTGCGCCGGCAGATCGATCAGATGGACCCTGCGCGTCGAGAGAAGGATTTCGCGAAAACCTTCAGCGAGGGTTACATGACGCTCCAGGAGCTGGCCCCGTATCTCAAAAAGAAATCGCTCACCCAGGTGCTGACACTGCTCGGTAAACCGAATCAGACTTTCAATGAGGGGACGGAGATTGGTTATTCGGAAAAGGCCGTCAATCCCACGACCGGCGGGCGAGGAATGCTCATCATCAGTTTCGAGGGCGGGACGGTGGCCAGCCTGCGTGTCGAGTACGCAGGGCGGAAGATGACCCCGTGACCGCGGCGCGCCGGTCCCAACAGACGTTGTCAGCCAGTTGGCGCCTTTGCCAGGTCCCAGGCATCCCGTTAGGTCGCAGGGCGGCCCCTGCTGTCGCGCGCCGTTCGGCGAATAAATTCGCCGCTACGTAGCCGCGAATTCATTCGCGGAACCCTGGCAGCAGAGAAGCCCGTGGAATTTTGAACCGCTCTGCCAGCCTGCCAGCTAGCGCGCGGGAGCAGCCGCTACCCCCGCCTTGACGCCACTCAGCGGGTGGTCGGTGACGGCTTGCCACGCGATTTCCTGGAGCAGGCGGTTCAACTTCTCCGCTTCCGGCAGCTTGGCGATGATGGAAGGCGCGGGCAGCCCGACGGGATTGCGACCGTAGATGACAGCAAAGTGGCAGAAAGTGGCCAGCGCTTGGATCTGGCCGCGGGGATGTCCGACAGCATCGGAAAATAGTTCGCTTTGCTTGGTCATCCCGGGCACTTCGCCCTTGATGATTTTTTCCCGCAGGGCGAGCACCGCCTGGCCCACCGGGACGACGAAGACCGACTGCTTGCCGACCTGCTGATTGAGCGAGCGCACCAGCTCATCCATGCTCTGAAAGTAGGGCGCATGGGCCGCGCGCAACTCTTCGATGGTTTTCTTGTCCGGGTCGATGACCAGTTCCTTGGGCTTGTTTTTCCAGAGCGCTTGATCGTCGTACGGCATCCAGAACTCCTGGACCGTGATGCGCAGGGCAGGATTGTGTTCGAGGCCGAGCTTGACGAAGTTTTCGATGCCGGCATCGGGCAGATAAATCGGCGAAAGGGTGAGGACATCGGCTGTGCCCGCGAGGAGCGTGGGCTTGATCCTGTTTTTGTCGTCCGGGACGTTCCAGTGCTGGATGACCTGCGACCCGCCGATGCTGGACAGATCGACCTGCACGTGGCCTTCGATTTTCGCGTTGGCGGCCATTTCCTTCAGAATTCCAGGCATCCAGACGTGAAAGCTGTGGCCGGCGGTAAGCACCCGCAGGCCTTTGGGTGGAGCTGATGCCGCGGCTTCATCCGCCAGCGAGCGGTGCAGGGGAGACAGGAGGAGCGCAACGCTCGTGAGGAGGAGGAAGAGACGGTTCATAGGGGGGATGAGAGGGAGGAAGCCAGTTCTTCGGCTTCGGATCAATAGAGACCTAACCCCGCGGACCCGCGGATATTTGAGACGCATACCCAACACTCCCTCGGCGGATGGCAGAGCGCTTGCTTGTAGTCAGATCCCAACTGCCATGGTCCAATATCACTTCAGACTCAGCGACGGCCCGGACCTTGGTCCGATCGGAGCGGAGGAATTTCAGCGGCGGCAGGAAGCCGGCGAGATCAACGACGAAACCATGGTCTGGCGTTCCGGCATGGTCGACTGGACGACCTATGCAAAACTGAGGGCGATCGAACTGCGAGCCGCGCAGCCGCCCGCAAAGCTTCCTCCGCCTCCGCCACCTCTCCCTGGGAAGGCGGCCGCCAAGACTGCGGCCCCGGGAGTAAAGCGGATTCCCTGCGGGGTGTGCGGACAAGAGTGGCCGGAAAGTCTCCTCACACTGCAAGAGGGCCAGCATACTTGTGGAAATTGTCAGAATAAGAAGAAGCAGGAGATGAAGGAGGGGCGGTCGAGGAAAACCGCGAGCAATGGTGTGGGTGCATGGCTCCTCATGATCATGGCGGTCGTGTGCGCGGGATGTCTGGCCTACAAGGTCTCGCATTATGGAATCCGACTCCCCAAGGGAAAGGTGCAGGAACTGACGGCGCCCTCGACTTACGGAAAGTAGGCCAAACCCTCTGTGGGTGCCCAGGATTTCGAGAATCGGTGCCGTGAACAAGTCCGCCGACAGTCGGCGAGGCGAAGAGCATTTGTCTGAGCAATTCGACCATGAATTCCGAGAAACAGAAAATGCTCGCGGGAGAGCTTTACGATCCGCTGGATCCGTTGCTTTGCGTGGAACGCCAGCGCGCCCGTGATCTGTGTCAGCGATTGAACCAATCGCGCGAAGAGCAACAGGTAGTACGAAAGGAGATTCTCCGCGAACTTTTCCAGCGGGACACTGATGCCTGGGTTCAACCGCCCTTTTTTTGCGATTATGGCAGCAACATGGTTTTGGGTTCGAAGGTGTTTTTCAATTTCAACTGCGTCGTCCTCGATGTGATGCGCGTGGAGATCGGTGACAACGTGCTCTTCGGGCCGTCGGTCCAGATTTACACCGCCACCCATCCGATCAGTGCGGTGGAACGGCGAACATGGAAAGAGTTCGCCAAACCGGTGACGATTGGATCGGATGTCTGGGTCGGTGGCGGGGCGATCATTTGTCCCGGGGTGACGATCGGCAGCCGTTCCGTGATCGGCGCTGGGAGTGTGGTGACGCGGGCCATTCCGGATGATGTCCTGGCGGCGGGGAATCCGTGCCGCGTCATTCGCTCCATCGGCGAACTCGTTTGATTTCTGTGATGCATCTCTGACCGCGGCGAAAACCGCGCTTGGCAAAATCCGGAAGGCTGGCCCTCATCCACCCGGTGAAACGCTATCTCGTGCTGTTTTTCGGGCTGTTCGTTGCGGTCTTCGCATTTGCCTGGTGGAGGTCGTCGCCGCCGTCTGACCCGCTTTGTCAAGGTCATGCACTTTCATGGTGGCTGCGGGAAGCGCAGTTTAGTTCGACAGTTTCCAGCCGCGAAGTCGGGGAAGCGGTGAAGCAGAACGGCGCTGCGTCCCTGCTCTGCCAGGCGCTCCAGGATGCGACACGGGATACCGATGAGCGAGTGCGTCGGTCGGCCGTCCACGCGCTGGAACGCATCATGAATTTCAGGTAAACGGATGAGATTCCACCTGCTGATGTTTGATTGGTTTCGAAGAATGACCCGTCGCGAGGGGTGGCTCGAAGCCAGCGGCGCCAGACGTCGGATGCGACCGTCCCAAGTCCGACTATACACGCCCGCGGATTTCGAGGATTGCGTTGAGCTGTATCGGTTGAATGAACCAAACCGGTTTCCCGCGGAAGATCTTCCCAATTTTGAAAAAGCGCTTCACGCCGGCAACGCGTTGCGCTTTGTCATCGAAGAGGGAGGATCGCTCCTGGGTTGCGGAGCCGTCCAGGTGCAGAACACAGAACGCGGTGATTTCGCGGTGTTGAGTTATGGCCTGGTCCATCCCCAATGGCATGGGAGGGGTATCGGGAGCACTTTGCTGGTGGCGCGCATCGCCGTTATCCCCAAGGAGATCCCAGTCGTCGCTCTCATGACGGTGCCTGCTTCACGTTCCTTCTATGAGAGCTACGGCTTTTGCCAGCGAGCTTCGATGAACGTTCGCGGCGCTGAGTTGCCCTTGTGCTACGCGCGGATTTGCCCTGACGACATCCAGTATTGTCAGAGCCTCCTGGCCCGCGCCGGGGTCAAGCTGCCCGCACACGCTTTGAATGTGCCGGTGATTGTCGAGGATGGAGGGAGCTGACTGGCCGGTGGAATCGACGCAGGGTCGGTGACGTTGGGGCTTCCGATTCGTGACGATTAGACGTCATGCAAGCCATCGTCATTCGCGCTTTTCCATACGGACCAGTCCTCCCTTTCCTTAGCCGTCTCCGCGTATGTTTCCATCCATGAAAGCTTCGCAGACGCACGCAGACGAGGTCCCGTCGGTGCGTTCTTTTGGGATGACGGTGAATGCTTACTCGCCTGCCTGCGTGAGCTGAAATTCATCAAACGTTTCGTAGTTTCGATGCCCGCGGGCTCGGTTTCGTTTTCCCAAGATCGTGGCTTCGATCTTTCGCTGCAAGAAATCGACCAAGCTGTCGAATCGTGAGAGCGGAATGAAGTAGGTAGGCGCTTTGAAGTGCGCTTCGATGTTTTTGAAAAGGACGGCGTAACTAAAACGGCGGACGGCTTTCGGACCGAAGCTGGCATCGGCCTCCCGATAGCGGAAGTAACGCTCCGTGAGGTAGCGAATGTAATTTCGGCGCAACAAATCGGCTCCGATAGAGCCGACAGGGTACTCCATTTTCGGTTTCTTCTTCCCCGCAAAATGAACCTTCACGTCCTCGCCTTGAATCACAAATGCGCCGACCCCCGTGCTGGGGACGACGTTCTTTGTTTTGGTCTTCATGTGACGTGGATCGGATTTCGTTTCAGCAATTCGTGCATCGTCGAGGCGAGGTGATTTCGTAAAGCGTCTTCGAAAGACGACAGGCTATTATATGACCCAAACAACGCTTTCTGTCCAAACCGACGCTTGAATTTCTCGATGCGAGAGTGCTCAACGGGTCTTTGTCCCGGCGCGTGCCGTGCGGAAAAGTAAACCAACACCGGTTTCTGCTGCCTGATCCCGCGTCGAATTTCTTCCTCCGTGCCCGAAGGCGCCCGCCCGGTTGGCGTTCCAAAACGCGACCAAAATATCGCGATGACCAGATCACACGCGTCGAACGCCTGTTTGTTGACCAGAGCTTGCGGGCGTCTGCCTGTGGCGGGGCGAGTGTGAGTGCGCCAGTTCACCAATTCCACGCGGACGCCAAACTCTTGACCGTGTTGAAGATTCCAATCTCGAAGCAACCCTTCGACGACGATCAACTCGTCGGTGACATCCGACGGCGCGGCGAGAAAAACGCGGTAAAGCGTGATGGACTCGGGCATGAATTCGATGATGCACAGCTTTGCGTTCAATGAAAAGGGCCGCTTCCGTGAGGAAGCGGCCCATGTTCAAACGAATGGCGTATGCTATTTCTTCTTCGGCGCAGCCGCGCGCTTCTCCTCGATCGCGGCCTGGGCGGCGGCGAGGCGGGCGACGGGGACGCGGAAGGGCGAGCAACTCACGTAGTTGAGGCCGACGCGGTGGAAGAACTTCACGCTCTCCGGATCGCCGCCGTGTTCGCCGCAGATGCCGAGCTTGATGTCGGGACGTGTGGCGCGGCCTTTCTCAATGGCGATCTTGACGAGTTGGCCGACGCCGGTCTGGTCGAGGCTGGCGAAGGGGTTCTTCTTGAAGACTTCGTTTTCCACGTAGGGCTGGAGGAAGTTGCCCATGT
>JBBRPL010000007.1:0-123570 GCA_038228205.1 Chthoniobacterales bacterium | reverse complement strand
TAGTGCGGAGATGACGTGTCGCGCGCAGTGGAGCCCAAGGAGCGGCGGTTTCCCAACCGCCGACCGTCCAATCGCGGCGGAGCCGCCAAGCTTCGTGGCCTTTGATCTCCAACAACTTACACAACACGTCATTAGCAGCGAAGCGAAGGACCTGTGATCTCTGCCTTTCCTCTTTCGCTCGGCTGCAGATGCCAAACCGAGGTCAGAGGTCCTTCGTGCCTCAGGATGACGTGACGGCGGGATGCCGTTTCATGGCAAAAGCGTCATCTGGCTGATGGAGGCGCCATCTCGGATGAGTCCAAAGTGTCCTGGACGAAATGCTTGCCGGCATCAACGCTCCACAACGCCCGCCCGCACCAACCGACCGCTACTTCTGCGGCACAAAATCGACCACGAGCGCGTCTTCCATGATTGGCTTGAGGATGGCGACGAAGGCCTTGTGGTCGGGGTGCACGAGATAGGCGTCGCGATCGGCCGCGTTCTTGAAAGTCGCGATCCAGCAATGGGTGTAGCCTTTGCCGAGTTTCTCGGGGCTGATGTCGGTGCCCCACTCCAGCGCCTCGACGACGGAGATTTTCGTTTTCAGCGCGGCGAATTCCTCGACGATCTTCGCGATTTGTTCCTTGGTGGCGTCGGGTTTGAATTTGAAATGGACGACGTGGCGGATCGGACCATCGGCGGCGAAGGTGGAAGCGGTGAGCATGGCAAGGGCGAGAAGGGTGAACAGGGTTTTCATGGGTACAGAGGGGAGTGTGGGATGCCACGGGATGGCTGGCAAGGCGGGAGGATCGATCGGCTTCGCTCTAAAGTTCACCCAGCGCCTTGAGGCGCTTTTCCGACACCGGCTGCGCGGTCCCCAGTTCCTGCGCGAAAATCGAGACCCGGAATTCCTCGAGCAGCCAGCGGAAGTTTTCCCGGCCGGCCGCCGGGACGCGTTTTTCCCAAGTCGCGAAGGGTGCGAGGTGGCGCGCTTTCTCCACGTCTTTGGCGGGCTGAAGGGATGCGCGTTCGCCGCGGATCTGCACAGCGCGCAGGTATCGAAGGAGATGCGGAAGCTGGGCGTGCGGAGTGCGCGCGAGGAAATCGCCGGGCACGAGCCGTTGCACGTCCTGCTCCAGCCCGGCGTAGCGCCGCGGCGTGGCGAGCGTCTGCTGCCGAAGCGCGAGCACCTGCCGGGTCGTTTCGCCGAGTTGATAGGTGAGCGCCGGCAGTGCGCGCCGGGTGGATTCGATGAGCGCCTGGAAGCGTGCCGCCGTGAGCGGAAAGATCGGGACGAGTGCGAGCGTGTGGTCGAGCAGATGCTGATAGGCCGACTTTTGGAGCAGCTCTGGAGTGATCCACGCCGCCGCCGGCGTCTGAATCTTGGTGCTCAGTTGCTGCAGAGTGTCGTGAAAACCGGTGGCCTTCTTTTCTGTGCCCGGGATGTGCCGGGCGAAACTTCCGAGTTCCTTCCACAGCCGCTTGAGATCCTGGACCAGGGCCATTTCCGCCAGTCGGCGCACGCCGGCGGTGGAAGCGCTCTCCGCTTCCTCCCGCTTGCGGAAGAGACGGGTATCGATACTTGCCTCGTGGGCCAGCAATCCTGGATGGGCCAGCACGGGTGCTCCACCGATCTCCTCGACGGTGACGTTCTCCGGCAGGTCGCCAAACGTCCACTCGGTCACTCCCGTTCGCTCCCAGCGTCGCGCGGCTTTTTCCCAGGCGCCGGAGCGCTCATCGCGGCTCTCGATCTTCGCCTGAATTGCTTCGAGATCGCGTCCGGTGGCGACGGTCTTGTTGCTGCGATCGATGACTTCCACGCGCGGTTGCAGATGAGCCGGGAGGCTCCGTGGTGGCCAGTCCGCGGCCCGGACGGTGACGCGATACTTGCGGCTCAGAAACTCCGCGAGCGCCGTCAGGAAATCGCCGCGGCCCGGTTGAAACTCACCGGCCACTTCGCGGACTTTCGGCTCCAGGGGCATCAACGTTTTGCGGACGTTCTTCGGCAGCGCGCGCAGGAGCACGCCGATCTGCTCCTCGCGCAGGCCGGGCACCATCCACTGCAATTCCCCGGACGAAAGACGCTCCGCGACCGGCAGCGGCACGCGCACCGTGGCTCCGTCCGACTCTTCACCCGGGGAATAGGCGTAGGTGACCGGGATGACGGAATTGCCGAGCGAGACTTCATCGGGGAAGAGCCCGCGGTCGTAGCTTGTATCATGATCGCCGATCAGATCGGCTTCGGTTGCGCAGAGAAAATTCGGCTCACGGGCGAGGCGTGCCTGGACCAAGCGGTTAAGATCGTGGACGGACGATACCTCCGTGATGCGCTCCGCGTAGAACTGATAAAGCGATTCGTCGAGATCGTGCGCCCGGCGGCTGCGCACGCGGGTGAGCGCGGTCTCGATCTTGTCGCGCACCTTCTGGTTTTCGGTAAAGAATCGCAATGGGATGCGTGCCTCCGCGGCGACGAGGGCGCCGCGGATGAAAAGTTCCGTGGCCTTGATCGCATCGATCCGGCCGTAATCCACATGACGGCGCGCGATCTCCAGCCCATGGACGAGCACGCGCTCCAGGGCCAGCACCCGCCCGGCTTTCGCGCTCCAGTGCGGCTCCGTGTAGCGGCGATCGCAGAGGTGCGGGCCGAGATCGATGACCCATTCCGGGTTAATTCCCGCCGAGGTGCGCGCGAAGATCTGCGAGGTCTCGACGATTTCAGCGGCGACGATCCACGCGGGTTGCCGGCTCTTGTCTTCCGCCTTGGGCGGGCCGCCGCTCTTGCGCGGCTTGTCGCGGCGCTCGTAGAGGTTCGAGCCGGGGAAGATCGTCACCAGACGATTGCCGGAGGCCTTGTAGGTATTGCGTTCCTCCCGCTGCGCGATTTGTCCGAGCAGCCCGGTGAGGATGGAGCGGTGGATCGATGCGTAGCCAGGGTCCCCCGAGGGCGGCGGCCCCTGGGGCTGCGGCGCGGAGGGACGGCCTCGCCGCGGCTGTGAGGGCGCTTCTTCGTCCACGGCGTCCGTGAGTTGGCGGTGAATGTCGCGCCACTCCCGCATCCGCGAGATCGAGAGGAAGTTTGTCTTGCAGAAGCGCCGCAGGGCATTGCCGCTCCCTTTGGTCTCCGGCGCGGGGGCCGCCTGCCAGATTTTCAGCAGCGAGAGGAAATCGGAATCGGGATCGGTAAAGACCCGGTGCGCCGCGGCCGCCGCTTCCTTCTGCTCCTCTGGGCGTTCGCGGGGATCGGGGACGCTCAAGCCGGCGGCGATGATGAGCATGTCTGGCAGCACCTTTTCCGCCCGGGCCTGGAGCAGCATGCGCCCAAGGGTCGGATCGATCGGCAAACGCGCCAGTTCGTGGCCGAGCGGGGTCAACTCATTCGTATCGTTGAGGGCGCCCAACTCGTGCAGAAGCGTATAGCCGGCGCGGATCGCGGCGGACTGCGGCGGATTGAGGAATGGGAACGTCTCGATCTCGCCCAGCCGGAAGGCTTTCATTCGCAGGATGACTTCCGCGAGATTGGCGCGCTGGATTTCCGGCTGGGTGAACTGGGACCGCTTCTCAAAATCGTCCTCCGCGTAGAGCCTGATGCAGATGCCATCCTGCACGCGGCCGGCCCGTCCGCTGCGTTGCCGCGCGCTGCTTTGCGAGATCGCTTCCACGGGAAGCCGCTTGGTCCGGGTGCGTGGATTGTAGCGGCTCATCCGGGTCAATCCCGCGTCGATGACGTAGCGAATGCGCGGAAGGGTGAGCGACGTCTCCGCGATATTCGTGGCCACAATGACGCGCCGCCGCGGCCCGGGCGCGAAGATGCGCTGCTGCTCGGCGTCCGGCATCCGGCCGAAGAGCCCGATGACCTCGATGCCCGAGCCCAGGCTGCCCTCGAGCAATTCGCGCGTGTCGCGAATGTCGCGCTCCGTCGGCATGAAGACGAGAACGTCTCCGGCGTCCGATTCGATCAGGGCGTCTTCCGTGGCGCGCACGGCGGCTTCGATGTGGCTGAGTTCATCCGCAATTTCATCCTCGCGGGCGTGGGACTCGATCGGCGCGTAGCGAATCTCCACCGGCCACAGCCGCCCCGAGACTTCGATGATCGGTGCATCATCGAAGGCTTGGGAGAAGGCCTGGGTGTCGATCGTCGCCGACGTGATGATGAGTTTTAGATCCCCGCGTTTGCGCAGGAGTTCCTGCAAATAGCCGAGCAGGAAATCGATATTGAGCGAGCGCTCGTGCGCTTCGTCGAGGATGAGCGCCGAGTAGGAGCGCAGCAGCGGGTCCGACTGGATTTCGGCGAGCAGGATGCCGTCCGTCATGAACTTGATCCGCGTGTCGCGCCCCGTGTCGTCCTGGAAGCGCATCTTGCAGCCGACCTCGCGCCCCCACGTCACCCCGAGTTCCTCGGCGACGCGCCGGGAGACGCTGAGCGCCGCCACGCGCCGTGGCTGCGTGCAGCCGATCCGGCCACGCTCACCCAATCCTGCGTCGAGGCACATCTTGGGCAATTGCGTCGTCTTCCCCGATCCCGTCTCGCCGGCTACGATGACGACCTGATGCCCGCGCAAAGCCACGACGATTTCCTCGCGGCGTGCGCTGATCGGGAGCTCTTCGGGGTAGTGGATGGTGGGTGGGTGCAAGAGGGCTACCGTAGCATGGGGGCGGGGTGGGGGAGTAAATCAGTAATCAGTGGGCAGTATTCAGTGGCGCGTGTTCTGGCGGGCGGGTTTGGGTTTTGGGGGAATGGTCGTTGCCCACCGACGATTGTGCGTTGCCATTGGCGGGCGCCATCGAGCGGTGACACGGTGTGTCTGGGCAGCGCGCGGCCTCCGGCCCGCTGGTCGCCGCATCCCGCGGCTGGGGGAAGCTCGCACCAAAGCGAGCAACGAGCTACTTGCTGCCCGGCTTGGTAACAGGGATCGCCGCCAGATCGGCGGGCACTTTGTCCGCCTCGAAGGTCTCGACGTCGAGTTGGGTGAGCGCGATGAACGGACACCCGAAGTCAGGCAGGTTTCCCCCGCTGCGATCCACGATCGAGGCCACGGCAGCGACAATCCCGCCATGCGCGCGAACGATATCGATCGTCTCCTGCACCCGCCCGCCTCGCGTCACGACGTCCTCCGCGACGACAAACCGGTCGCCGGATTTGATCTCGAAACCGCGCCGCAGCACCAGCGTGCCGTTCTCTTTCTCGACGAAGATATGCGGCTTGCCGAGCGTGCGGGCGACTTCGTGGCCGACGATGATGCCGCCGAGGGCCGGGGAGATCACCCGCCCGGCCTCGATGTGGCGCACTTTCTCCGCCAGCGCGCCACAAACGCGCGCGGCGACGGTGGTATGCTGGAGCAGCAGCGCGCATTGGAAGTATTGCCGCGAGTGCAGCCCGGAGCGTAGAACGAAGTGCCCGTCGAGCAGGGCATGGGTGGATCGGAAAAGGTCGAGGAGTTCGGATGATTTCATGGTTGCTTTTGCAGGGCCAGGGCGCGCAGTTCTTCCTTGGTCAAAGGCTTGGGATGGAGGGTCAATCCACGCTCATCTAGGCTGCCGCCGTGACCTCGATCTCCACCTGCGCGCCGCGGGGCAACCCGGCGACCTGGATGGTCGAGCGCGCCGGGAACGGCTCGCGGAAGTATTTGGAGTAGACCGCGTTCATCGCGGCGAAATTGGCGAGATCGACCAGGAAGACGGTGGTCTTGACCACGTTCGTGAAGGTCATGTCATTGGCCTTGAGCACGGCGCTGATGTTCTGGCAGACGCGCTCGGTCTGCGCGGTGACGTCGGCGCCGACGAGGTCCCCGGTGGCGGGGTCGAGCGGGATCTGGCCGGCGCAGAAGAGGAGGTTGCCGACGGCGATGGCTTGGGAGTACGGGCCGACAGCGGCGGGAGCTTCAGGGGTGGCGATGACTTTTTTCATAAAATGAGCGGGCGACGCTAGGCGTTGAGGGACGGCCCTGTCAAAGAAAGTTCCAGCAAAGGGGTCAGGATAGTGAGTCCTTGCCATATAGTTCGATTGAGAAACTATTTGCCGGGCAAAGTATGAACCCCTCCTCACAAAGCTGCGCCGCTGACCTCCTCGAAGTCGTGCCCATGATCATGCGCGCGATGCGGACGGAGGTGCGCCGACGGCGGGTGCCGGAGCTTTCGATGCCGCAATTTCGCGCGCTGGCCTTCATCGGGCGCAATGAAGGGGCGGCCCTGACCGACGCGGCGGCCTTTCTTGGGCTGGGATTGCCGTCGGCTTCGAAGCTGATCGATGGGCTGGTCGAGGCCCGGTTGGTGACGCGCGAGACGTCTCCCGGGGATCGGCGCCGGGTGCGGCTGGCGATGAGTCCGGCCGGGCAGGTGAAGTACAAGGTGATGATGAAGCAGGCGCGACATTTCCTGGCCGGCAAAGTGGCCCATTTGGATGAGGGTCAATGCCGGCAGTTGAGCGAAGTGCTGACGGCCCTGCGCCTGATCTTTGAAAACGACCTGCCATCGGAACTGGCCCGCCAATCGGCGCGAATCCACAGGAAGCCGATTCCGACCAGGGTTTAACGAAGTGTCTCGTCTTTTCGAATTTTTCCCCATGAATCAACGACTTTCCGCATGTCTCCGGCTGCTCGGCGTCGCATCGCTTCTGGCCGCGTCGACGGCCTGTCACAAACCCGCCCCTGCGGCGCAGAATGGTCGAGATGGGGGCGGCGTGCCCGTGCTGGCTGCGGACGTTGTGCGCAAGGATGTCCCGCTCATCGTCAAGGCGATCGGCTCGGTGCACCCTCCGGCCAGCGTGACGATCAAACCGCAAGTCGGCGGGCAAATCGCGGAACTGCACTTCAAGGAAGGGCAGGAATTGAAGAAAGGAGACCGGCTGTTCACGATCGACAAGCGGCCCTACGAGGTCGCGCTCCAGCAGGCGCAGGCCTCGCTTGATTTGGCGCTGGCCCAGGCCGCGAACGCCGAGGATCAGTCCGCCCGTTACAAGACTCTGAGCAAGACCGGGGCCGTGGCCGCGGAGCAATTCGACCAGATCAAGACAAACCTGCGGACCACCGCGGCCGCCGTGAAATCCGCCGAGGCCGTGGTGCGCAACGCGCAGCTCCAGGTCGAGTATTGCGATATCCGCTCGCCGCTCGAAGGCCGGGCGGGCAAGTACCTGGTGGATGCCGGCAATGTCGTGCAGGCGAACCAGTCCGACCTCGTCGTGATCAACCAGATCGATCCGATCGAGGTGACCTTTGCGGTTGCCGAGCGCTATCTCGGCGAAATCCGGCGTTACGCCGCGGAAGGCGAACTCAAGGTGGTCGCAGTGCCGGATGGCAAGGAGCTTCGTCCGGTAGAAGGGCAACTCGTCTTTGTGGACAACTCGGTGAAATCCGCGACCGGCACGATCGGGCTCAAGGCTCGGTTTGCCAACAATCCGAAGGTGCTCTGGCCGGGGCAATTTGTGGACGTGGAGCTGTGGCTGACCACCGATCGCGACGTGGTGGTCGCTCCGACGGCGGCGGTGCAGACCGGCCAGACCGGCCAGTTCGTCTATATTATCCAGGCGGACCAGACGGTCGAGGCGCGGATCGTCGTGCTGGCTCGGGCGACGGAGGATGATGCGGTCATTCGCGAAGGCCTGAAAGGCGGCGAGAAGATCGTCCTCGATGGGCATAGCCGGCTCGGACCGGGTGCCAGGGTGGAGATCAAGCCCGGGCTGAGCCCGAGTCCCTTCGACAAGGTGCCGACGAAGGCCGAACTGACCGTCGTGCCGTGAACGTCTCCGAACTCTGCATTCGGCGGCCGGTGATGATCACGCTCATCATGCTGGGCGTCCTCGGCTTCGGCATTCTGGCCTATCAGAAGCTCCCGGTCAGCGATCTCCCAAACGTCGATTTTCCGACCATCTCCGTCAATGCCAGCCTGCCCGGGGCGAGCCCGGAGACCATGGCCTCCGCGGTGGCGACACCGCTGGAGAAGCAATTTTCCACGATCGCCGGCATCGATTCGATGACATCCACGTGCGCGCTCGGGACGGCGAATGTCACGATCCAGTTCAATCTCAATCGAAAGATCGACGCCGCCGCGCTGGACGTGCAATCCGCGATCTCCACCGCGCAACGCCAGTTGCCGCCGGACATGCCGAGCCCGCCGTCGTTTCGCAAGGTGAATCCGTCGGAATTTCCGGTGTTTTTCCTGGTCCTCGTCTCGCCGACCCTGCCGCTCTCCAAGGTGGACGAATATGCGCAGACGCTGATGGCGCAACGCATCTCGATGATCTCGGGTGTGGCGCAGGTGCAGATCAATGGCACGCAGAAGTATGCCGTGCGGGTGCAGGCGAATCCGCTCGCGCTGGCCTCCCGCGGCATCATGCTCGAAGAGGTACGCGCGGCGATCAGGCAGGGCAATAGCAACCTGCCGACAGGAACGCTCGATGGGAAAACGCAATCCTTTACCGTCGAGTCGAGCGGCGAACTCAAGGACGCGGCTGCCTACCGCCCGCTCGTCGTCGCGTATCGGGACGGCGCGCCCGTGCGGCTCGATGAAGTGGCCAATGTCATCGACAGCGTGGAAAACGACCGCATCGCCACGTGGTATCGCGACCAGCGGGCGATCATGATTTCCGTGCTGCGCCAGCCGGGCTCGAACACCGTCGAGGTGGTCGACGCGATCCGCGCCTTGCTCCCGCAGTTGCGCCAGCAATTGCCGGCCTCGGTGGACCTGCATATCCTGCTCGATCGTTCACAGCCCATCCGTGAATCCGTGCGCGACGTGCAGTTCACGCTCCTTCTCAGCATCGGGCTGGTCATCCTGGTGATCTTTCTTTTCCTACGCCGGGCGGCGGCGACGATCATCCCGAGCATCGCCATCCCGATCTCGATTATCGGCACCTTCGCCGTGATGTACCTGCTCGGCTTCAGCCTGAACAATCTGTCGCTCATGGCGCTCACGCTGTGCGTCGGTTTCGTGGTGGATGACGCCATCGTGGTCCTGGAGAATATCGTGCGCCACATCGAGAAGGGCGATGACCCGATGACGGCCGCGCTCAAGGGTTCGAAGGAGATCGGTTTCACGGTCGTGTCGATGACGATCTCGCTCGCCGCAGTCTTCCTGCCAGTACTGTTCATGGGCGGGATGCTCGGGCGTCTCTTCAACGAGTTTGCGGTGAGCATCGGCGTGGCCATTCTCGTCTCGGGGGTCGTCTCGCTCACGCTCACGCCGATGATGTGCAGCCGCTTCCTGAGCGCGGACAAGATTGGGGAAAAGAGGCACGGCGGATTCTTCGGCATCTTCGAGCGCCTGATCGACGGGATGCAGAGCGCTTATGATGCGACGTTGAAGATCGTCCTGCGCCGCCGCTTTGAGACGATGATCGTGACCGGCGCGACCATCCTCCTGACGGCGTGGCTCTTTACGATCGTGCCCAAGGGCTTTATTCCGACGGAGGATGTCGGGCAGATTAATATCGTAACCGAAGGGCCGCAGGACGCGTCGTTCGAATCGATGTTCGAGCATCAGCAGGCGGCGGCGCAGATCGTCGGCCGCAATCCATACATCGAAGGCTTCACCTCGAGCATCGGGGCGGGCGGCCCGAATGCGACGGCCAATGCCGGACGTTTCTTCATCCGCCTCAAGCCGCGCAAAGGCCGCCCCTCGGCGCGGGAGATCGTGGAGCAACTGCGCCCGCAACTCGCCGAGGTGCCGGGGTTCCGATCGTTTCCCCAAGTGCCGCCCGTCATCCGCATCGGCGGCTCATCGACCAAGAGTCCGTATCAGTTCACGATGTTCGGCGTGGACATGAAGGCGCTCTACGCGGCGGTGCCGAAGATCGAGGCGAAGGTGCGCGGTCTGGCTGGGCTCACGGATGTGACGACCGATCTCCAGGTCACCAATCCGCAGGTCTATGTGAAGATCAAGCGTGACAAGGCCGCGACGCTGGGCATCACGGCGAGCCAGATCGAAAACACGCTCTATAACGCCTACGGCGCGCGACAGATCTCCAGCATCTACACGCCGGCCAATCAGTACTTCGTCATCCTGGAAGTGGAGCCACGGTATCAAAAGGACCTGAGCGCGCTCTCGCAGCTTTACCTGCGCTCCGCCTCCAATGAACTGGTGCCGCTCGATGCGGTGGCGGAGATCAGCCGCACCGTGGGGCCGCTCACCGTCACGCACCTCGGCCAGCTGCCGTCGGTGACCCTCTCATTCAATACCAAGCCTGGAGTCTCGCTGGGCGATGCGGTGACGCGAATCCAGACCGCCGTGGACGGTCTGCTGCCGGAGGGCGTCAATACCAGCTTCCAGGGCGAGGCGGCTGCGTTCCAATCCTCGCTCAAGGGTTTGAGCCTGCTGCTGATCATCGCGGTGTTGGTCATCTATCTCGTGCTCGGCGTGCTCTACGAGAGCTTCATCCATCCGCTCACGATTCTCAGCGGCCTGCCTGCGGCGGGCGTGGGCGCGCTGGCTACGCTCCTGCTCTTCGGTCAGGATTTGAATGTCTATGGCTTTGTCGGGATCCTCATGCTGATTGGCATCGTGAAAAAGAACGCGATCATGATGATCGACTTCGCGCTCGACGCCCAACGCAGCGATCATCAGCCGCCCGCCGAGGCGATCTACCAGGCGTGCCTCGTCCGTTTCCGGCCGATCATGATGACCACCTTCGCCGCACTCATGGGCGCGCTGCCGATCGCCATGGGTGCCGGCGCGGGCGCCGAGTCGCGCCGCCCGCTGGGGCTGGCCGTGGTCGGTGGGTTGGTCGTGTCGCAATTGCTCACGCTCTACATCACGCCGGTGGTGTATCTCTACATGGAGCGAGTGCAGCAGTGGATCAATTCCTGGCGCAAGGCGCCGCAGGGGCCAGCGGACGAGGAGCCCAAGGCGGAGGGGAAAGAGGCGATTTTGGTGTAGTTGACGGATGCTGTTCCGCCACTTCTTCCCTTGCCATCTGCTCGGAGCACGATGGACAGTTGCCCTCTCCCATTCTTGCCGTGATGTCTCTTCGCCCTCTTTCCCTCATCGCGGTGTCCTGTGCGCTGCTGCCTGTGCGGGCCGCGGATGTCATTCCTCCGATGGGTGCGCCGGTTTTCAATCACGCCCGGTTTTTTCCCGGGCCTTTGCGGGGAAAATTAATGGTGGGCGGCAAATTCTCCGGCTCGAATGTTTCCTCCTCGGAAGGTTTCGTGACGCTGGCGGAGATCACCAAGGAGCCGCGCGAGCAGGAATGGACCGACCTCGTGTTTTCCAACAATCGGCTCTTTCGCTGGCTGCGCTACGAAGCGCCGCCGGGCTCCCACGGAAACATTGGCGAATTGGAATTTTATTCCGGTGCGCGCCGGGTCGATGGGATGCGTTTTGCCACCATCGGAGAGCGCAACGGTCGCGGGTGGCGATTGGCGTTCGATGGCGATCCCAAGACCTGGGTCGATACCGAGGAAGCCGACGGGCAGTATGCCGGCGTCGATCTGGTCGAGCAGGCCACCTCGCGCACACCGCGGTTTTCGCCTCCTCCGGCGGGCGTCCAGAAGCCGCTGCGCGTGCTGCTCAACTGTCTCACTGGGTATGCCACGGTGCGCTACACGCTCGATGGGAGCATGCCGGGCCCGAAGAGCGGCCACCTCTACACCGATCCTTTTTCGGTCAACGAGTCCACCACGATCGTGGCGGCGTCTTTCGTCGAGGGTTGGGCGCCCAGCCCGCCGCTCATCGGCACCTATCTCATCGGCGACACTCAGGCTGGCCTGCACACGCTGCATCTTGGTAACACCCTCACGGATATCGCCGCGCAGTTCGGCGACTACGCGCGCACGGCGCACCGCCCGCACATCGCCCGGACCTTCACCATGCCGGGGGCCACGACCCGCCGTCTCTGGGACGTGGGCCTGGTGCAGCGCAAGAGCGACTGGCAGGTCGCGCTCGGAGTTCTCGATCGTGTCGACCACCTCACGGTACAACCGCGCGAATTCAAGGTCGACGAGGAGGCTGACTACGAGCACCGTTTTTTCGACCTCGTCCGCCAGACATCACCCGGCGTGCAACCGTGGCTGTATGCGGAGTGGGTCGAGAAGGAACGGGATCGCCCCACCGACAAGGCCCTGGTCCCGAGCAGCCAGATGACAAAGCTCTGGCCGGCGCTCACCTGGGAGGAATCGATGGGGGCCATGTTGCTTTACGTCGAGGAGGTGCAGCGCAAGGTGGCCGAGATGGAAAAGGGAGTGGAAAAAAAGCGTCCCCGCGTTCTTCCGGTCAACGTCGCCATGGGCTGGATCAAGAACCAGATCGACCACGGTGAGTTTCCCGGCGCGGCGCCTGGATCCTTTTATCCGCTGCTGTTTCGCGACAGCATCCATCCGAATCTCAACGGCGCCTATCTCGTGAACCTAACGTGGTATGCGGCATTTTACGGCGAGTCGCCCGAGGGAAAGGTGCTGCCCGTCGCCACCGATCTCACCCCGGAGCAGGCCACGGCGATGCAACACCTCGCGTGGGAGGTCATTCGTAACTACCCGGGTTGCGGCCTCTTCGAGTCAGGCAAGACGTCCGTGGGAAAACCGGAATTCTCGCACCCGACCGTGCCGATCAAGGAGGTCGTGCCGGTGACCCTGAAGTCGTCCACGCCGGGGGCCTGGTTTCGCTACACGCTGGACGGGACGGCGCCGACCCGCACGAACGGATATGTGTATTGCGGGGTGATCAGCGTGCGTCCCGGGATGGCCGTGAAGGCCATCGCCTACCAGAGCGGCTTCGCGGATAGTCCCGTCGCTGAAGCGATCTATCCCATCGACACCGACCGGCCCGCACCAGCGAAGTCGCCGGCGCGGTGAGAGGGATGGCTTTTGCCGTCGCCAGCCCGATGGCGCGTCTCCGAAGGGGCGGCCACCCCCTCCCGTCACCCTGAGGACCCAAAGACGAAAAGGCGTCATCATCAGTGCGGAGATGACGTGTCGCGCGCAGTGGAGTCCAAGGAGCGGCGGTTTCCCTACCGCCGAGGAGGCGGTTGAGGTGCTGGCGATGGCCGGTGCCTTTGGGGCGAGTCCGACCGTCCAATCGCGGCGGAGCCGCCAAGTGGGCATCGCCTTATTTTATGATGGGATTGAATTTTGGGCCAAGCTTCCAGATTCGGTGCTTCTTGCTGTTGGGATAATTCAGATGGATAAAAGATCGCCCCTGTAGGGCTCCCGCTTGCCCGATGAGAAATCCACGATGGGGGACCTTCGCGTTAGTAGCATAGAGCGTCACGTTGCGCAACAGCATGTGCCTGGATGAAACACTGGTAGCTGCAAGGCGAAGTGTCACCTTGTGACCCCAGCCAAATGAATTGGAATCTCCAACGCCAGAAATGTCGATATCGTGTTTCCTCTTCGTGATTTCAGCTTCAGTTTTTTGAAGCAATTCAACCGCAAGAGACATTTCGACGAGCGTTATTTCGGAACCAGTATCCAGCACTCCGCTAAATTCTTTTGATGCCCCATGTGGGGTGATAACCGAAACTCGGACATAAGGCGAAAAAGCCCCGCCAAATGGATACGTTTGGGAAAACGTCCCTTCGATCAAGTCCGACTCGGTCATCCTGGGACCAGCCCAACAACAGATTTGTTCTCAGGGTCAATAGCGCGAAGTTTTCCCAGCAATTCCGCCAAAGATTCTGAGGAATATATTACCTTATTCTCACTCGGCAGATAGGCGACGTGTTTCCCTGCGAACTTTGAAGCTGATTGTGTCTGCATCCATTGTTCAAACGGCCCGAGCTCAATTTCGACCGAATCTCCAAACATGGAGGCAAGAGTCGCGACTTGGTTCTCTAATTTCTGAAGTCGTTGCTCCACTTGTTTTGCTGAAGAGATTCTGTGCGTGCGTTGGCGATTCCGGGTTCCGCGACGACTCTGTGCTGCTTTGATGAATCCATCTCGGTCTATTGGCCCATATTGGTGTTCGCATTGAATTTCATGGGCTGATCCATAGCCAAGTTTGTTTCCGTGAATTAACGCCCTGAATTTCATGTCCTCTTAAATATTGACTGAATCTTATTTATGAGCAACTGGCACGCATTTTCAAAGCACTCAGCATCAGGAACAAGCTCTAAATAAGATTCAACATTCACTGATTGATGCTTTTTCGAAAGCTCGATTCTGATGGACGTTCCGTCTTTCGCTTTGAATGTGATTTCCTCTTCCGAAAAACGAAATGGCCCAAATCCCTTGAAACCCCGATTGGGAACGATCTTCAATTTTGCAGACATACAGAGAAATTCTGCGCGTGCCGTACAGGGATGGGGGTCTAATTTCCCAATTCCATTCAACATTTTCTCAAAACCTGTGGGGTATCCGCCCAGCGTTTCGTCAAAAGCGGTCATTTCCTTTGGGGGTTTTATTTTTGGCCCCGGCTTTCGGTTGATGAATGCTTGGAGTATTGTGAGCTTATTGCCCTTAAAATGGCCATGAATTCGACACCAAACGGCAAGCGTAGAAGTGTTTTTTGAGAGGAATGGAAGATCGAAAGCGGAAGAGCCTCCGCATTCTGTTTGAATTTTCGGAGCCAGCTTTTTCATGCCGCCACGCAACGGAAGGTTCTCCCATTGGATACTCGCTCTCATCGCCACAACTCCTGAGTCGTGGTCTAAATCTTCCTCTTGCTCGGAAAAGAATTTCACGGGACCGGCAACGGAATCAGAAAGATTGATCTCGTAAAGGGAAAACGTCTGGCAGGTGATCGGATGCCAGAGTGGGCAGTGGAGCGCGTTCATGGCGCTGCATCAGTGCAGGGGCGCGCCGGACCATAATTTTCCAGAGGGAACCGGCACCAACACCCGCCAAGCTTCGCGGCCTTGATCTCCAATAACTTACAAAGCACGTCATGAGCAGCTCGCGACGGGCCTCTGATCTCTGTCAAAAGACGCCTGCCACCTCCAGCCCTCGACCGCCTGCTTTGGACGTCCTTCAGTTCGGTCAACGTTAAGAGGCGCGCACCGCCATCTGTGCGAATCGCTTTTCCGCTTTTTTCGCCGCCCGCCAAGCCTCATACACGGCGCGCCCCTTCCACCCGACCATGAAACCATTCCCCGGACTTCGTCTCTGCGCGTACCTCATCCTGGCTTTGCTCGGCGCTCTGCCTTTGCTCTCCACGCGGGCGCACGCCCAGGCGGCGCCCAAGCCTCTCGCCCCGCAGCTCCAGCCTTTTGTCGATGCGCATGTGCTGGCGGGCGCTGTGACTCTCGTTGCCTCCAAGGACAAGGTCCTCGATCTTTCCGCGGTCGGTTTCGCGGATGTCGCGGGGAAGAAGCCGATGCCGGCCAATGCCATGTTCTGGATCGCTTCCATGTCCAAGCCGATCACCGCCGCCGCGCTGATGATCCTCGTCGATGAAGGCAAGGTGAAGGTGGATGACCCGGTCGAAAAGTATCTGCCGGAGTTCAAGGGGCAGATGGTCATCGCGGAGAAAGACGACGGGCACATGCTCCTCAAGAAACCCGTTCACCCGATCCGCGTGCGCGATATCCTCAGCCATACCAGCGGGCTCCCGTTCAAGACCGCCATCGAGGCTCCCGCGTTGGACCTCTTTCCCCTCGCCACGCGCGTGCGGAGCTACGCCGCGGAGCCGCTCCTGCACGAGCCGGAATCGAAGTACCTCTACAGCAACGCCGGGATCAACACCGCCGGCCGCATCATCGAAGTGGTGAGCGGGATGAAGTATCAGGACTTCCTCGACAAGCGTCTTTTCCAGCCGCTCGGGATGAAGGACACGACCTTCTGGCCTAACGCGGAGCAGATCTCGCGTCTCGCCAAATCCTACCGGGGCAACAAGGACAAGTCGGACATCGAGGAGACGCCGGTTGGCCAGCTCACGTATCCGCTCGACGATCGGGTGCACCGCGAGCCAATGCCCGCGGGCGGGCTCTTTTCCACGGCGGCGGATGTGGCCCGCTTCGGCCAGATGCTCCTGCGCGCCGGGGAACTCGACGGCAAGCGGGTCCTCTCCGAGGCCTCGGTCAAGATGATGTCCAGCCGCCAGACGCCAGCCGCGCTGAAGGACAGCTACGGTTTCGGCCTGGCGGTGAACACCCCGACTTTTGGCCACGGCGGCGCCTATAGCACGAACCTGTCGGTTGATTCCCAATTTGGACTCGTGCTCGTTTTCATGGTGCAAAATGCCGGCTGGCGGAACGACGACGGGAAGAAGATCCAGCCCGCCTTTACCAAGGCGGCCCTGGACGCCTTCAGCAAATAGTCCACGCAGGATCGCATGGCACCCTGGCCCCAGAACTACGATCCGCTCGGCAACGCGGTGGCATCGACCTGCGTCGCCGCGCTGCCGGTGGTTGTGCTGCTCGGTTTCGTGGCCTTCCTCAAGGTGCGCATTCATATTGCCGCATTCATCGGCCTGGTCATCGCCCTCATCCTTGCGGTCGGTGTTTATCGGATGCCCGTGGAAGCCGCCGCGGCGACCACGCTCTACGGCGCCGCCTTCGGCCTGTTTCCCATCGGGTGGATCATCCTCAACGTCATCTTTCTTTATCAACTAACCGTGCAGCGCGGCCTCTTCGCCATCCTCCGCGACAGCCTGTCCAACATCGCGCCGGATGCGCGGATCCAGGTCATCCTCATCGCGTTCTCGTTCGGGTCCTTCCTCGAGGGCATGGCCGGCTTTGGCACGCCCGTGGCCATCACCGCGGCCATCCTCATTCAACTCGGCTTCAAGCCGCTGCACGCCTCCGGCCTCTCGCTCATCGCCAACACGGCGCCGGTCGCCTTCGGTTCGCTCGGCATCCCGATCACCACGCTCGCGGAAGTGGCCGGGCTCGATGTGCACCTCATCTCTTCGATGGTCGGCCGGCAGCTCCCGTTTTTTTCCGCGATCATCCCGTGTTGGATCGTCGTGGTCTTCGCCGGTTGGCGCGGATTGCGGGATGTCTGGCCCGCGGCGCTCGTTGCCGGAATTTCATTCGCGGTGCCGCAGTTCCTCGTTTCGAATTTCCACGGCCCCTGGCTCGTGGACATCATCTCCGGCGCCTGCTCGATCGTCGCCGTCGTCCTGTTCCTCCGCATCTGGCAGCCGCGCGAAGTCATGCGCCTCGAACGGCCCCAGCCCGAGGCGCTGGATGCCGCGCCGGGCATCACACCGCCTCCGATCGACGCCGTGCCCGATAGGAAGCAGGTCTTCATGGCGTGGATGCCGTGGGGCATTCTCACCCTCTTCATTCTCTTCTGGGGCTTGCCCGGATCCAAGAACCACCTGAATCGCCTCACCGCATCGCAGGAGGAAATCGCCGCGCATCCCGACAAGATCTCGCCGCCGAAATTCGCTGTGCCCTACCTGCACCTGCGCGTGCAGCGCATGCCGCCGGTGGTGCCCGCCGGGGCGAAGCCCGAAGCCGCCGAATTCAAACTCGACCTGATCTCGGCGACGGGCACCGGCATCCTCGCGGCGGCCATCGTGTCGGGATTTGCCATGGGCTTTGCGCCCGTTGCCATGCTCCGCGCCTACTTGCATACCTTGTGGCGCGTGCGCTTTTCCCTGTTCACGATCGCCGGCATGCTCGCGCTGGGCAATGTCACCAAGTACTCCGGCACCGACGCCACACTCGGCCTGGCCCTGGCGCACACGGGCCATCTCTATCCGTTTTTCGGCACGTTACTCGGCTGGCTCGGAGTCGCCCTCACCGGTTCCGACACTGCCTCGAATGTCCTTTTCGGTTCGCTGCAAAAAATCACCGCCGAAAAAATCGGCATCAGCGCCATCCTCATGGGTGCGGCCAATAGCAGTGGGGGGGTGATGGGCAAAATGGTGGACGCGCAGAGCATCGTGGTGGCCAGCACCGCGACCAATTGGTACGGCCACGAGGGATCGATCCTGCGGTATGTTTTCTGGCACAGCCTGGCGCTGGCGGTACTCATGGGCATCCTCGTTTATCTCCAGGCGTATGTCGCGCCGTTTACCCAGATGGTGGCGAAGTAGACGGCATCCTCGCGCCCAGGCTGGAGCTTGGGATCGAGAGATCGGGAAAAGGATGCGTCAGGGGATGACCGGCAGGATCAACCGCGCCGGGTGCGCGGCGTCGTGGAGGATGACCTGGCTGGCGGATTGAAACGTTGTGCTCGTGTTCGGGTCTTCGCCGTTGTTGAGGTTGCGGTCCCAGAGGGGAAAGTTGCTGCTCGTCACTTCGATCCGCACGCGTTGGCCTTTCAGGAAGACGTTGCTCGTGACCTGGAGGTCGATGGTGTATTCGAGCGGGACGTCCGGATCGATCAGCTTCGGTTTCGAGCCGTCCCCGTCGCGATAGCGCGCGCGGATCACCCCCTCGGTGATATTGATCGCCCGGCCGTCGGGATGCACATCCACGAGACGGCCCACGAAATCCGTGTCGCGGGCACTCGATGCCGCCCATAGCTTGAGCACGATATTCCCGGTGACTTCGAGGTCTTCCTCGAGAGGTGGCGTGCTATAGACCAGCACATCCTGCCGTTCTTCGATCGGACGGTGATCGGTCGGGCCGCACCAGATGAGTTTCTTGTAGGAGTCGCTCCACGGACCGACCGAGTGGTTGCCCCCATGACTCGGAACCGGGTCCGCGGGATCGTAGAGATAGCGGTCGGCAGGCTCATCCTTGGGCGCATCGCGGTCGAGGCGGCCGTCGCCATGCCGTGTATTGGCCTTTCCGCCGCTGTGCAGGAAGAACTCCGTGGAGCGGGTGCGCGCCAGCGGCCATTCGTCCTCGTCGCGCCAGACGTTGCGACCCATGACAAAGATCCGGATGGGCCGGTCGCCGAGCCCGTCGCCGGGTGGCAACCCTTTGAAGACGCGATCGAACCACGCGTGGTAGATGCGTTGTTCGTCGAACTTCGACTCCGGGCCGAAATCGATGGCGAACTGGCCGTCCTTCGTGGGTTCCAGGCCATGATGATGGCCCCACGGACCTATGATCAACCGATGCCGTCCGCCGGCGTCTCCCGGGCCGGCGTGAGCCACCATGTTCTGCCACTGGGCAACCGCCGTGGCTGGGTAGTAGTCGTACCAACCGCCCATGATGAGCGTCGGCATCGTGAAGCGTTCGGACCCTTCGTCGGTGCGGTAGCGTTTCCAGAAGTCGTCGTAGGAAGGGTGATCCATGAACGCGCGCCACAACGGAATTTCCCCGCCTCCCGTTGCCATATCCATCGTCCGCAAGGGCAAGTGACGGCAGAGCGCCGCCATGTCGTGATAACGCATCGAAGCGCTGTCACCGATGCGGGCGGCGCACTCGAAATTCAAGCCGGCGGCCAGGAACAGACTGAGCGGTCCTCCGCAATAGAAGCCGCGCTTCCAGGCATTCCCGCCCACGAAGCTCGGCAGCAATGCATCCGGCATTTCCCCGCCGCGGCCGCGGGTCACCCCGTAGAGTTGGACACACGCCAGGTAGGACGGTCCCATCATCCCGACTTTTCCATTGCACCAGGGCTGGTGATGAATCCACGCCACGGTGTCGGGCGTGTCATTGGATTCCTGGGCCAGAAAATCGAACGTGCCCTCGGAATCGTACCGCCCGCGCACGTCCTGACAGATGAAAACATAACCGGCGCGCGCCCACTGTTCCGCCCCGGCCAGCCAGCCGAGACGACTGTAGGGCGTGCGTTGCAATACCACGGGGTAGGACCCTTCCTCCTTCGGGAGGAAAATCGTGGCGGTCAGTTTCACCCCGTCGCGCATGGGAATGGAGGCCTGGCGGATCAGTCGGCAATCGCGGGCGTTGCCGGCGGTCCCGTCATCCGCGTGTGCGGGGCGTGCGATCGTGCCGAGAGCGAGGATGATCGAAAAGAGCGTGAGCAGGCGGTGCGGGCCTTGCGGCAGGGATGAGCCTGGAACGCCTGTGGGGTGGGGGGCCATGGCGGGAGACTCCAGCCGAGTTTGCCATTTCCGCCAAGCCTTGGATGTTGGCCTCCGCGAGTGAATGATTATCGTGGCGGCTCTTCTGGCTGATTCACCGGGTAGTAGAGCGGGATGCCGCCGGGGCTCTTGCGGCCGTAGTCGAGGAGGAAGCCCTGGCCTTTGTCGCTCACAAGCCAGTCCGCCAGGGCACGGGCGCCGGCGGTGTTCATCTGCGGGAACTTTTTCACGTTCGCCTCGATAACGACGTAGGGGCGGCGCATCTCGGGGTCGCCTTGCACGAGCACTTCCATCTTGCCGAGCGCCATTTTGCCGTTGGTCACCGGGATGCGTCCCACCACGACGTAGGCCTGCTTCTTTTCCGCGAAGGCCACGATCTCCTGCGGCGAGGCGCTCTCGTCCTTGAGCACCCAGTCACCCTCCGGCTTCAGGCCGGCGCGCTGCCAGAGCTTGTGCGTGAGCTCGCGGCTTCCCGGGCCATAGAAATCCACGAAGGCCGCATGGGCGCCGGCGATTTTTTTGAGCGCTTCCGCGCCGTCCTTCATCCCGCGGATGCCTGCCGGGTCGCTCGCCGGGCCGACGATGGTGTGTTCGTTGCGCGCCCATGGGCGGAGATTCGTGCCGTAGCCATTGGCCACGAGATCGGTGGTCTCGTCGCTGCTGTGCATGGTGAGAACATCCACGTCCCCATGTTTGAACGGCTCCGAGATCACGGACTTGGGCCCGGTGATCACGAGCTGCGTCTTCCAGCCCGTATCGGCTTCGAACTTCGCCGCGAGCTCCTGCCACATTCCGGTCATCGTCATGCCGCCGATGGCGGCGACGCGGATCGTCCGCTTTTCCTCGGCGGATGCGGAATTCGCCATGGCTCCGAATAACATGACGAGGAGCACGCTGGGCAGAAGGAGGTGTCGTGGTATAAACATGGGGATTAGTATTTCGAGGCCTGCGCGTCGCTCGCCGTACCGGTGAGCCAGCGAATGTCGTCGTGATGCGGGTCGCCCTTGTTGACCCCGATGTAAGCACCGTCGAAGGGGCTCACGTGACCGTCGAGATAAAGGATGTTGCCCTTCCCATGATAGGAAGCCACGCAGCTATACGGCATCGTCGACGGATAAGTGCTCGCGAATTTGCCGGGGCTTTCAGCGAGAAAGACGGTGAATGATAGATGCTCGATCTGGGAGAGCTTGGTCGGCGCCGGGAGGTTCCACGGCGAGAGATTCATGTTCATGGCGTAGCTGAGGAAGGCGATTCCACCGGGATCTTTCGCCCCCGGCCGCACAAAGATCGAGTGATCGCCCGCCTTCGGCCGCTGGCCGGTGCTGACGAGCTGGCCATAGCCGGGCTGGTCGAGATAGGGAGGCAGCGCATTGAACCAATCCTCCGGGCGGTCGAGCTGGGTCACCTCCTGCACGCCCTGGCCGCGCCGCGGCAGGTCGCCGTCGTGATCCGTCGCGTAAGCGCCGAGCGCCACACCCCACTGGCGCAGGCGGGTCGCGCTTTCCGTCCGGTCGCGCAGCGCATTCACGCTTCCGACCGCCCCGAGCGCGATGCTCGCCAGCACCGCGATAATCACGATGACGACGAGCAGCTCGATCAGGGTGAAGGCCTCACGCCGTCCGCGCATCTCGCCGCCTCCGGAAGAGCCCCAGCAGAGCCGCCGACGCGAGCAGTGCCCCCGTGCCGGGCTCCGGCGCGGCGACCGCGGTGACGACCAGCGTGGGCTTGTTGGATGCAAAAGTCCGCGCATTGAAAAGCAAGCCCACCGATGAGTCGGCCGCGTAGCCTCGCAGGCTGACATCGCCGCCGGCCATGATATCGGAGACAAAGCTGGAATCGAGACCGAGCGTGTAGTTCGCCGAAGGCCCTGTATTGGTGTTCGGGGGGGTATAGGTGTTCGTGCCCAGCGGCCGATCGGCTCCACTGAGCAGAGCGGCCAGCGAATTGTAGGAGACGCCGTCTGTTTTGGGATTCATCGGATTGCCGGTTCCCTCGGCCCAACTGTCATTGGCCAGCCAATCGAATCCGAAGAGGCCTCCATTGATCGTGTTGAAGATCAGGTTCATGGGCTGATCGCCCGCGAATCCGTCACTCGTTCCGAGTTGGAGCTTGAGGCCGGTGATCACCCAATTGCCGACTCCGAACGTCGAGTCGTACAAGGACTTGGTCGCGGCGAGGTTGAACTTCAAGAGGGATTCTATTTCGCCCTTGGCCGAGCCCGCGGGGGAGATCATGAGGGCGCCTGCCGCGCCGTAGTTCTTGGTGGGCAGGCCGGCGTTGGGATCGGCGCTGCCCGCAGTCACGAAGGCATCCGCCGTGGCGATCTGGCTGGAATCCAGCGCGGAGGCGGAAAGCGGCAGAAGCGCGGAGGTGGCGCAGATAAGGATGGAAAAAGCTTTCATGGTGGTTCGTGACCCGCGGTGTCTTGCCGGGCGGTGATCGCGTTTGCGGGGGAGGGGATCCGGTGAATTGACAGTGACATGATCCTGACATAGAAGGACATGATCATGTCAACGAGAATTTCCCTCCCGCATGCGGTTGCCGCGCGTCGCCGGGCGCGCGGATGGTCGCAGGTGGAATTCGCCACGCGCGCGGGACTCCCGCGCAGTTCGGTGAGCGCCATTGAAGCCGGGCGGCTCACGCCTTCGGTCACGGCGGCCCTGGCCGTGGCGGAGGCGCTCGAGTGCTCGGTGGAGGAGCTGTTCGGCGCGGGCGGCAAGGCCGCCGCCGACACGATGCAATGGGCGTGGGAACCGCACCTGACACCTTGCCGCTATTGGGAGGCGGAAGTGGGCGGACGGCGGCTCATGTTTCCGGTGGAGTCTCTGCCCGGCAGCGCCCCGGCGCATGACGGCATTTACCGCCAGGGAGGTTTGCGTCCGCACGAGGACGGTCATGCCGGGCGGACGCTGGTGCTGGCGGGGTGCGATCCCATGGCGGGTCTGCTGGCCGCGGAATATGCGGCGTCTTCTGGCTTTCGATTACTGGCGTTCTCGCGCGGCGGCGGTCCGGCCCTGGAGTTGTTGCGGCGCGGCGCGGTGCATGTCGCCGCGCTGCACCGCTCCACCGCCGAGCAACCGGCGCGCAACGCGGAAACGGCCCGGCAGCGGCTGGGCGACGGCTACCGGCTGCTGCGCTGTGCGGAATGGGAGGAAGGCCTCGCGCTGCCTGCAGCCAGCAATCACGCCCGGAGTGTGGGCGCCTGCGCCCGCCGGATCCGCCGCTGGGCGATGCGGGAACCCGGCTCATCGGCGCGCGAGTGCCTGGATGAATTGTTGCCCAAGCCTCGCTTCTCCCATCGCATCGTGACCAGTCATGCCGCCGTTGCCGAGCTCGTGCGCAGTGGGTGGGCGGAGGCCGGTGTTTGCGTGCGGATTTGCGCGGAGGATGCCGGACTGCATTTTCTGCCCGTGCGCACGGAGTCGCTCGATCTGTGCTTCTCCGCCGTGATGGAACGCGACCCGCGCGTGCAGGCGCTCATCCGCCTGCTGCGCAGCCGCGCCCACCGGCACTTGATTGACGAACTACCGGGCTACGACGCAAGTCGGACTGGCGAATTGGTGCCCGTCTAGTCATCGCGCCCCGCGACGGTTCCTACTTGTCCGGATCGTCGCGCCTTTCTCGTTCCAGCTTGTCAGTCTCGTAATTATACGCATCATCCGCGCGCCGCAGGGTCCTAACAGGGCGCGCCATGATGACTGAATCTCAATCCGTTTCTTCGCCGATTCGCGAGCAACTTGAAGCGTTGCATCGGGAATTGCTCCCCGTCACCGAGGGCGATGTCGCCACTTACATCCCCGAGTTGGCCAAGGCCGACCCCGACTGGTTTGGCATCTGCATCGTCACCACCAATGGGGGTGTCTATGAGGTGGGTGACTCGCGGCAGACCTTCACCATTCAGTCCATTTCGAAACCCTTCGTCTATGGGCTCGCGCTCGAGGATCACGGCCGCGCCGAGGTCATGGCCAAGGTCGGTGTCGAGCCCACGGGCGACGCCTTCAATTCCATCTCGCTCGATCCGAGTACGGGCGCGCCGCGCAATCCCATGATCAATGCCGGCGCCATCGCCAGCACCGGCCTGGTGGAGGGCCGCACCTCCGATGTGCGCTTGCGCCGCATCATGGAAATGTTTGCCCGCTACGCGGGGCGCGAGCTGGCCATCGACCCGCAGGTCTATGCCTCCGAGAGCGCCACCGGCCATCGCAACCGCGCCATCGGCCACATGCTGCGCAATTTCAATGTCCTCACTGACGACCCCATGCCCGTGGTCGAGACCTACTTTCAGCAGTGCTCGATCCTCGGCCATTGCCGCGACCTCGCGGTCATGGCGGCGACGCTCGCCAATCGCGGCGTCAATCCTTTCACCGGCGCGCAGGCCATCCGGGGCGAATACGTGGAGAGCGTGCTGGGCGTGATGGGCACGTGCGGCATGTACGACTACGCGGGCGCGTGGCTCTACGATGTGGGCATGCCGGCGAAGAGCGGCGTGTCGGGCGGGGTGATCGCCGTGCTTCCGGGCCAGCTCGGGATCGGCGTCTATTCGCCGCGGCTCGATGCCAAGGGCAATAGCGTGCGCGGCATCCGCGTGTGCAGCGCGCTTTCCCGCCGCTGGGACCTGCACATCTTCAACCGCGCCGGCATCGGCAAAGCGGTCATCCGCCATCGGCTCGATGCCGGCAAGTTCAACTCCAGCCGGGTGCGCACACAGGCGCAGGTGCAGACCTTGCGCGACCAGGGAGCCGCCATCCAAGTCTACCAGCTCCAGGGCAATCTTGTCTTCGCCACGGCCGAACTCGTCATCCGTGAACTGTCCGAACTCCCCGCGAGCCCCGAGTGCCTCATCCTCGACTTCCGCTACGTCCTCTCGACGAACGAAAGCGCCGGGCATCTGTTCGCCGATTTCCTCGTTCACCTGAGCGCGGTGCATTGCACCGTCGTCTTCACCGGCCTCGATGCGGCGTCGCCCATCCGGCGGCTGATGAAAGCGCGGCTGGGCGCTCGCTTCGAGGAACTTTTCCGCACTTTCGATGAACTCGACCCCGCGCTCGAGTGGTGCGAAGACCGGCTGCTGCTCCGGCTCATGCCCGACATTCCCGATATCTCCATCGCGGTGACGCAGTACGAACTCTTCAACGGCCTGAGCCGCGAGGAAGTCGGCATCGTCCAGAAGCTTTTCGAGCGCCGCACTTACCAGCCCGGCGAGACGATCATCCAGGCCGGTGATCCGGCGCGCGAGCTCTTCCTCCTGTCCCGTGGCGAGGTCAGCGTCTTCCTGCCGCTGCCGAATGGTGGACGCAAGCGGCTCGCCACCTTTTCGCCCGGCATGGCCTTCGGCGAAATGGCCATGATCGACCACGCGCCGCGCAGCGCCACGATCATCGCCGACAGCCCCGCGTCGTGTGATCTGCTGAGCCTCGGCCGCATCGCCTCGCTCGGCGCCATGCACCCGAAGATCAAGATCCGCCTTCTCGAAAACCTGAGCCTGGACCTGTGCCGCAAATTGCGCAAAGCGAACCGCGAGATCGCGCAGCTCGTTTAGCCCTCAGCGGACCGAAGACGCAATGGGGATGCAGCGGGGATGGGAATGGAAAATCGGAATGAGGAGGTGGTTCGGATTTGTTACAGGGTTTGGGATTCGATATTCGAGGGTGATTGCCAATGGCTGCCACTAATCCCAGCAGGACTCCCAACGTTTCCCCGCGTCACTCGTCGGTGCGGACCTTGGTGGATCGTTGCCGGGTGGCGGCGGCAGCGCCGCGGCAATATTGGCTGACGCGGTTCGTGGTGCTGCGGTGGCTCGGGTTTCTCTATTTCATGGCGTTTCTGGCGGCGGTCCGGCAACTGGGGCCGCTCATCGGGCACGATGGGTTGCTGCCGGCCGATAGCTTTTTGCAACTGCTTGCGTCCCATTTTCGGTCGAGCACGGAGGGGTTTATCCAGTTTCCGAGCCTGTTCTGGATGGGGTGTTCGGATGGGGCTTTGCTGACGGTGGCGTGGATAGGGCTCGGGATTTCGCTGCTGGTGATGTTCGGCTACGCGAATGCGCTGATCATGCTGGCGCTGTGGGTCCTCTACACGTCGATCGTGAATGTGGGGCAGCTTTGGTACTCGTACGGATGGGAGATCCAACTGCTGGAAACGGGGATGCTCGGGGTGTTCCTTTGTCCGCTGCTCGATGGGCGGCCGTTCCCGCGGCGAGCGCCGCCGGTGGCGGTGATCTGGCTCTACCGGTGGCTGATCTTTCGCATCATGCTCGGGGCCGGGTTGATCAAGCTCCGTGGGGATGCGTGCTGGCGCGATCTGACGTGCCTCTATTACCATTATGAGACGCAGCCGATTCCCAATCCGCTGAGTGCCTGGCTACATTTCCGGCCGCATTGGTTTCATCGGGCCGGAACGCTCTGGAACCATTTCGTGGAACTGGTGGTGCCGTGGTTTGGCTTCGGACCTCGGCCGGTGCGGCATGTGGCGGGCGTGCTGCTGGTGACGTTTCAAATCTTTCTCATTTTCAGCGGGAACCTCTCGTTTTTGAACTGGCTGACGATTGTGCCGTGCCTGGCGTGCTTCGATGATAGTTTCTGGGCCTGGTTGCTGCCTCGTTGGTTTGGCGAACGTGCGCGGCGGGCGGCGGTGGAAGCGCGGCCTTGCGAGCCGCTCGTTTTCACGGTGGTTGTTTTTACGATGATCGTGGCGTTGCTGAGCATTGCGCCGATCACGAATCTGATCCTGCCGGGACAGGCCATGAACCGGTCGTTCGACCCACTGCACCTGGTGAATACCTACGGGGCGTTTGGGACGGTGGGACGGGAGCGATTGGAGATCATTTTCGAAGGAACGCAGAGCGCGTCGCTGGAGTCGGCGACCTGGCGCGAATACGAGTTTCCGGCGAAGCCGGGTGATCCGTGGCGGCGACCGCCGCTCATTGCGCCGTATCAGCCGCGGCTGGACTGGCAGATCTGGTTTGCGGCGATGGCGGGGCCGAATGATTACCCGTGGACGGTGCACTTCGTGTGGAAGCTTCTGCACAATGATCGGGGCACGCTGAGCCTGCTGGCGAACAATCCATTTCCGGACGAACCGCCACGTTACATCCGCGCGGAACTCTACCGCTATCGGTTTACCCGGCCCGATGAAAATGATGGCACCTGGTGGAAACGCGAAAGGGTGGGGTCGTGGTTGCCGCCGCTGAATGCGGAACAGCCTGAGTTGCGGCGCTTTCTGGAGGCGCAGGGCTGGTTGCCGGCGGCGGGCGATCGCAGGTGAGCGAATTGCGGCGGCAGAGTTGGTTCGAAAATAGGCGGAGACGGTTTATCGTCCTTTCAAAAGCGGCGGGATGCCGCTTCTACTTTGGCGCTCACTGACATGCACAATTCTCTTCCGACTCACACCGCAGCGGACGCAGCTGACGGCGATGCGGGTGAGACGCAGCGCCGATGGGACACGTGGGGTTTTGCCTTTGTGACCTTGTGGAGCGGCAAGGCGAGTGGCGAGCGCGTGCTCGATTGGCTGGCGACGGCGACCGTCCCTCCCAACTCGGTGCTCTACTGGGTCGACAATTCCGGGGGTTTGTTGACGGAGACGTTGCGCGCGGCATGGAAGGAACGCCTCCATCATCGCTTTCGCAAATTGGAGTGGCTGAAGTGCGGCGAGCCCTACCGCTCGGCGCCGGGGGAGGCCCTTCTGCATCCCGGTCGTCATCGACAAGTGGCGCGCCTCTATAATGTCGTTTTCCCCCGTGTCTTTGAAGAGATCGTTGTGACCCTGGAGGATGACATCGTGCCCCCACTCGATGGGGTGAGATCGCTCCTGAGTCTAATGGACGCGGCGGGTCGCGTGGGAGTGGCCGCAGGCGCCTATCGGGATCGAATCCGACCCATGGATATCTGCGCGGCTCGTAGCAAACGGCTCTGGCTGGACGTTCCGCGCTACGATGCACTGCCGGCGGGGCCGTTTGAGGTTGGGAAAACGGGAGGCGGCTTTGCGCTGATGCTCAATCGAGCGTTGCAGCAGGTACTGCCGGTGCGGTGCACGGTCTTTGGTCAAGGCGTGGCGGGCTGGGACGGATATTTGTGCAACGGCCTGACCTCTCTCGGCTATCGTTTGATGCTGCACCCGGGGGTGCGGTGCGCGCATCTTTGCCCGGAAGTCTCCGCATATGAATCCACGCTCAACCGCGTCTGAATGTCGAGACGCGAAGGAGGCGCAACACCGCTGGGAGACCTGGACATTCGCCTTCGTGACTTTGTGGAGCCGTCCGCAAACCGCGCTGCCGGTTCTCGAGTGGTTGGCGACGGCAGAGGTTCCGCCAAATTCATTCCTCTACTGGCTGGACAATTCCGGAGGCACCATGGCGGAGACGCTACGTGCCGCATGGAAGGATCGGCTCCATCCCCGTTTTCGTAAACTCGTATGGCAGAAATGCGGGGAGCCCTTCGGCTCAAATCCTGGAGAAAACCCCATGCATCCGAGGCGACAGGTGCATATTTCGCGCCTCTACAATTTGGTCCTTCCCCACGTGGCGGAAGAGGCAGTGGTCTTCCTGGAAGATGATGTGGTCCCGCCGCTCGATGGAGGGCGCATGCTTCAGGATCAGCTCCAGGAATCTGGCGGCGTGGGTGTGGTCGCGGGAGTTTATCGGGATCGTCTCAATCCCGACAGAGTCTGCGCGGCGCTGGACAAGCGGCGATGGCTGGATGCGCCGCAGTGGGACGCACAGCCCAAGGAGCCGTATGAAATCGGCATGACCGGCGGGGGCTTCACGCTGGTCCTCAATCGGGCGCTGCAACAGGTGCTGCCGGTGAAGTGCAAATTTTTTGCGGAAGGCTATGCGCTCGGCTGGGATGGAAACCTCTGCGTGGAGCTGACGGCCCTGGGTTATCGACTTCTGGCCCACCCACGAGTGCGGTGCGCGCATCTTTGCCCGGAGGTTATCGCTCACGAAGCGACCCTCCATCCTCGGACATAAAGAAGGGGATCTTCCGCTTGGTCTCGGACATGGCTTTGCCGTATGAGGAAGGGGAATTCAAATGGATCGACTCGCGCAATCTGCCAACCGGCCCAGTTCCCAGGAGCACGCGCTTCTCGACTGGGATTACGCCACGAAGTATCTGACGAGCGAGGCTCCCTGGCACCGCGGGCATGGAGCAACGGACGGTTTTTTAGGAGGCGGGATGCTCTACTATGGATTTGCGTATGCCATGCGGGCGCGGATTGCCGTTTGCCTTGGCTCCGGTGGAGGCTTCGTCCCGCGGCTCCTGTGCCAGGCTCAACGCGACATGAGGCGGCCAGGATGCCACACTTTCCTCGTCGATGCAGACCGGCCGCAGGCTGGCTGGGGGCGCCCGAGATGGCTGTCGGAAGAGAGTTTGTTTCGGAAGGAATTTCCGGAGGCGATCATCATCGTCGCGACGACGGCTGACGCGTTCGCGAATTTCTTCGTCCCGAAGGGTATTCGCATCGATTATCTGCATATCGATGCGGATCATTCCTACGAGGGATGCATGGCGGATTTCGATAACTACCTGTCCATCATGGCGCAGAGTTTTGTCATTTCGATTCACGATACATCCCTGCCGACGGTGGCGCGGGTGGTGGACGAAGTGCGGAAACGCGAAGGTTTGGAATTGATTGATCTGCCCGACTTGGGACGCGGGGTGGCCTTTGTGCGGCCGAGGCTTCCGGCCACGGCGCCGAAATTGTATTGGCCGAGAGATCCGTCTGTTTAGACCTGCGGGAACGCTACTGCATGAACCAGCGTTGTTTGTTGTAGCTCACGAGGATGAGGGGGCCGGGGGGCGGACTGGTGTAGAAGAGGGTGTCGAAGAACCAAACGCGCTTGGGCGGATCGTAGACGTTACTGTTGCCCCATTTGCCGATGTGCTGCTGGCTGAGGAAAAGTTCCACCATGGATCCGTAGTAGGTGAAGGTCTTGTTGGAGCCCCAGGATTCCATCAAACGGGGAAAGTTTTCCGCGCCGCCGCTGTAGCTGTTGGCCCCGGAAGCGGCGAGGCCGGAAGGGACGATGCCGGAGACGATGGCGGTATTGATCGTGGTCGGGGATGCGTCCCGATCGCTGACGTCGCTATAGGATTTGGCGTCAGTCCAGGCATTGGAGAGGACCATCACGGCATCGGCGACGACGGCGCAGGGCTGGCGGGTATAGCCGAATGCGACGTTGCTGCCGGTGCCGTCGTTGTTGGAATTGGCGGGGGTCTCGTAGGTGACCGTTCCCTGGGCGTTGACGGTGCGTCCAGTGTTATAGTCGCCCTGGATGTAGATGGCGTTCTCGCTGGCAATGGTCAGGCCGCCGGGCGGCAATTTTGCCCCGTTTTTAAGGCGAACGGCGCGCTTGACCGTCGACGTGCCGCTGGTGTCGGAGACGTAGACAATGCCCTTGAAACCGGTATTGACCAACTCGCCGGTGCCACCCAGGGCGGTGGAAGTGAGAGCTTTTTGGATGACGCTGATGTCCACGGACACGAGGCGGATTTCCGCGCCCTCGCGGTTGTCCTGGATCTTGTCGTTGGTCTTGATCGCGGCCTTGAAGACGTTGTAGAGGGAGAGATTCGTGCCGGTGCTGGAGGCGTTGATCGTGGCATCGCTGCCATTCTTGATGACGACATTGTTGGCGGAATCGATGAGGACGCGGACATCGGCCTGGTTGTAGTAGCGGGACGCGGCGATCGGATCGCTCTGGCCGGCGGTTGGGCGCTCGATCAATTCGCGGTAGCTGTCGTTATTCGGATTGGTATCGGAGGTGTTGAAGATGCGGGTGGAATCCAGTCCGAACGGCTGCTTGGCCTGGTCTCGGGCGGGTGGGAGATTCGCGGGTTGCTTGGGTGCCTGAGGGGTCTCGCCCGTGTGCGATTTGTCCCCCGGGGCAAAGCCGACGCTCCAATCGTCGGTGTAGGTGACCTTGCTTCCGAAGGTGAGGGTATTGTGGGCGGTGTAGAGGCTGCTGTTGGTATGCACCGCGCCGGTGATGGTGAAGGGTGGCGAAGGGTGAATCTCAAGCGGGTCGGCGAAGAAAATGGCGTAACTCCATGGCGACTCAAGTTGCTTCTCGAAGACCCGGCGAAGTCTGACGGTGATCGGCTTGCCGGAAAGGTTGGGCAGTGAGACATCGGCGGAGGCCAGATAGTAGAAGCTGCCGGTGCCGAGATTCATGCCGCGGCTGGGAGGGGGCGCGATCGAATCGGTAGCCAGAGCGTTCAACTGGGGATCGACTGCCTGGACCTTGTAGTTGGATACCGTGTAGGGAGTGCCGTTGACGGGGTTGGAACCGCGAGTGGCGGTGAATTGGGGAATTCCGGGGAAGAGCGCCTGCGTGGGTAGGGGTATGCCGGCAAAATCGATGGTCGGGCGCTGGGTATTGGTCTGTTGTCGGCAGGTTTCCCGCCAATGGGCAAAGGCGAACTCCATCAAGCCGTCACCCATGCCCGTGGCAGTCCGCATGGTATTGCTGCGGAGAACATTGCGGCTGACGGTGGAAGTGTAGGTGACCGCAGCGACGACGAGGCTGGCCAGAGTGGCCAGAGCCGTGAGTACGACGATCATGGCGGTTGCGGCTGTTTGGCCGCGGGCTGTGCGATGAGATGGAGGCATGGGGGTTGGCCAGCGCCGTCGCTGGCCGAGGAGGAGCAAGGGACCATGGGAGCGATCCGAGATAGTTTCCATAACCATCATAAATAGAGCGTTCTATGCGCCATCGGCGTGGGGTGGAGTGCGCAGATGGGAAGGGGAAGACTACTGAGAGTGGAAACACGCAGTTTGGCGGCTTGGTTGTCGGTTCCTGGTCCTTCGATCCAGCTGCGAGGTTCCAGTTTCTGGTTTGCCTGTCGTCGGCGCTCCGGCAGTTCGGGCGATCTGGCGCTTCGCTTTACTTTGATTTCTGGTTCCAGATGCGGTGACGTACACTTCGTTTCGATGAACGAGGGAAAGGGCGGGCTTTGGCGCGGGGTGTGATGAAATCTGGCTGTCAGGGCGGAGGGGAATGGCTTTAATGATCGGGCCTTCCACCGGCTTCCGGAGAAGCGCGTCCCCCTTTTTTTCATGAAACTGCTGTTCCCGTTTCTTCTCGTCGCCGTGACCCTGCCTGCGGCGGATTTTCCGACGCCTTACAATTCCGGACCTGAGACCAGCGGGCGAATGCCTGCGGCGGAAGCGGCGGCCCAGATGAAACTACCCGAGGGTTTCAAGGCCACGATTTTTGCCGCGGAGCCGGATGTGCAGAACCCGATCGGGATGGCGTGGGATGCGCGAGGAAGGCTGTGGATCGCGGAGAACTATACTTACGCCGAGGGCGCGGTGCGCTACGATTTGAAGCTGCGGGATCGCATCCTGATGTTTGAAGACAAGGATGGAGACGGGCACTTCGATACGCGCACGGTTTTCAATGACGAACTGCAGATGCTGACGAGCATCGAGGTGGGTGAAGGAGGGGTATGGGCGCTTGCCCTGCCGAACCTCGTGTTCATCCCGGATCGCAATCACGATGGGGTGGCGGATGGGCCGGCGGAAGTCGTGCTGACGGGGTTTGTTCCGCCGCAGGAGAACTATCACAACGTGGCCAGCGGATTGCGGTTCGGTCCGGATGGCTGGCTGTATGGACGCTGCGGCGCGTCAGCGCCGGCGGAAGTGGGTGCTCCCGGAACGCCTCCGGAGCAGCGGATCCCGGTGCGGGGCGGGATGTGGCGGTATCATCCGCAGCGGAAGATTTTCGAGGCGATCACATCGGGGAATACGAATCCGTGGGGGCACGATTGGAATGAGCATGGGGAGCTCTTTTACGTGAACACGGTGAATGGGCACCTGTGGCATGCCGTCGCGGGCGATCATTTCGTGCGGCCACACACGGTCGATCCGAATCCGCGCGTCTACGAGATGATCGAGATGATCGCGGACCATTGGCATTTCGATATCGGCAAGGGATGGCAAAGCTCGCGCGCGGGCGCGGCGAATGACCTCGGCGGCGGCCACTCGCATATCGGGGCCATGGTCTATCTCGGGGATAACTGGCCGGTGGAGTATCGCGGGCGGTTGCTGACGCTGAATCAGCACGGGAAGCGGGCCAACCAGGAACTGCTGGAGCGGACTGGGTCGGGCTACGTGAGCCATCGCGGGCCGGATACGCTTTTCGCGGCGGACCCGTGGTTCATTGGATTGGATTTGAGCTATGGACCGGACGGCGGCGTCTTCGTGCTCGACTGGAGCGACACGGGCGAGTGCCACAATCACAACGGCGTCAACCGGACGAGCGGGCGTATTTACAAGGTGACCTATGGGGAGCCAAAGCGCGTGAGTATCGGCGACCTGACGAAGCTCGACGGCGCGGAGTTGGTCAAACTGCACGGGCATCCGAATGAATGGTATTCGCGGCAGGCACGACTGGAACTGATCGCGCGGGCCAATGCCGGGCAGGACTTGGGCGCGGTGCAACGGCAACTCCGCACCCTGGTGGAAACGCCTTCGGGCGGAACGACTGGGCTGCGGGCGCTGTGGACGCTCTATGCGATCGGCGGGGTGGATGACGCCTTGCTACGCATGGCGTTGCAGAGCGCGGATGAGCACGTGCGCACGTGGGCGGTACGGATGATCAGCGATACGTGGCCGCTCGACACGCTGATGAGCGTGCGGCCGCCGGAAGCAGTGAAGGCGGATGCCGAGTCGCTGTCGGGCCCGTGGCAGAACGAATTTCTGCGCCTGGCACAGGACGACAAATCCGGGTTGGTCCGGTTGGCTCTCGCCTCGGCGTTGCAACGTTTGCCGGTGGCGCAGCGGGTGCCCCTGGCGACGGTGCTCGCAGGTCATGCGGAAGACGCAACGGACCACAATCTGCCGCTGCTGATCTGGTACGGGTTGATTCCCGTGGGCGACGCCGATCCGGGTGCACTGGTGAATGTGGCGGCGAATAGTCGACTGCCGCAGACGTCGCAATATATCGCTCGCCGTCTCGCGGAGGACGCGGAGAAACATCCGCGGGCGCTCAGCGATCTGCTGAGCCTGCCGCGGGTGAATGAGTCGGCCGCCTATACGACGGATCTCCTAGCGGGGATCGCGCAGGGATTTGTCGGCTGGCGCAAGGCTCCGAAACCCGCGGCGTGGGATGCGTTGGCGGCGAAATATTCCGGGAGCGCCGACGAAAAGTTGCGCTCGAGCGTGCGCGAATTGAGCGTGGTCTTCGGCGACGGGCGGGCGCTCGACGAGGTGAAGCGCGTGGCCGTGGATAACAAAGCCGATATCAATCAACGCAAAGCGGCGCTCCAGACCTTGATCGACAATCGGCCGCCGGATTTGCGGGAGATCTGCGAGAAGTTGCTTGGGGTGCGATTCCTGAATCCGATTGCGGCGCGTGGATTGACGACGTTCGATGATCCGGCGATCGGGGCGAAGCTGGTCGGCGCTTACAAGAGCTTTCATCCCTCGGAGCGGGCGCAATTGCTGGCGACGCTGGTGTCGCGCGCGAGTTTCGCGGGAGCGCTGCTGGAGGCGGTGGGCGGGGGGAAGATTCCGCGCGGGGACGTGACGCCGTTTCATGCGCGGCAGATCCTGAGCTTTCACGATGCGGCGCTGGACAAGAAGCTGGCGGAGGTGTGGGGCGAACTGCACGAGTCGAGCGAGGACAAGCGGCAGTTCATGGCGAAGCTGAAGCAGCAAATGACGCCGGCGGCGCTCGCGCAGGCGGACAAGAGCGCGGGGCGCGCGGCATTTGCGGCAACGTGCGCGGTGTGCCATCGGCTCTACGGCGAAGGGGGTGAGGTCGGGCCGGATCTGACGGGGACCGGGCGCGCGAATCTCGACTATCTGCTGGAGAACATCGTCGATCCAAGCGCGGCAGTGAGCGTGGAGTTTCGCATGACGATCGTGAATATGAAGGACGGGCGGGTGCTGACCGGGTTCATCACCACGAAGACGGATCGGACGGTGACGCTGCGGACGATGACGGAGAAGCTGACCCTGGAGCGGGGCGAACTCGCGTGGATGCAGGAACTCCCGCAGTCCATGATGCCGGAGGGGTTGCTGCAGGCGTTGAGCGCGACGCAGGTGCGGGATCTTTTTGGGTATCTGATGCATCCGACGCAGGTAGCGTTGCCGGTGGCCACGCACTAGCCATGTTGAAGAAAACGGCTGTTTGCAGTTGGTGCGCTCTCGTTGCCTTCGTTTGTTTCGGCCTCAGAATGACCCGCGGTGGAGGGGCTGGCAGGCCCCAATTTACCCACGCAGGGACTTGGTGAGAAACGCGTACGCGTGTTCGCGGGTTTCGTCGGGGAAGTCGTGGGGGCCGTCGGGGTGTTCGACGATGAGATTGGCCGGGGCGCCGAGCAGCGAGAAGACTTCGCGCGCGGCGGTGGTGATGCGGTCGACGCTGGCGGCGCGAAAATTGTTGTCGCTCAAGGGGGCGCTGAGAAACGTGGCGCGTGGGGCAAGGGCGGCAAGGACTTCGTCGAAATCGAAGGGGATCTCCTGGGGCCGTCCGGTGTAGGCGGTGAGGCGTGGCATGTAGCGGGTGCTCGTCCAGCCGGTGATATTTCCGCCCATGTAATCGGTAAAGGAATCGAGGCCGCAACTCGAGATGATCAACTTGATCCGTTCATCGAAGGCGGCAGTGAAGACGGAGTTGTGCCCGCCCAGCGAATGGCCGATGGCGCCGAATCCGCCGGGCTTGACGAAGGGGAGTGCGGAAAGCAGGTCGAGACCGCGGATGTTGTCCCAGATGGCCTTCATGGTGCCACTGACGTAGCCCAGCGCGGTCAGATCGGGCTGATAATCGGCGAGCAGCGGATACGCCGGCGCGAGGGTGACGAAACCGCGCTCGGCCAACTCGGAGGCGTATTGGCGGTGGGGTTTGCCTCCGAGGCCCACAACGACTTTGCAGCCGTTGACGTTGTCGGTGGGATGCAGGCAGAGGATGGCGGGGGCCGGTGCGACGTTGGCGCCGAGGAGTTGCTTCGGGATGAGGAGGTAGGCGGGGACGCGCGAGGAGGGTTCGCTGGCGTAGGTGATCGTGCGGCGCAGGTAGCCGCCACAATCGACTTCCTCCAGGGTCTGGACATCGAGCGGGCAGTGTTTCTCCGCGCCGGGGAGCGGGCCCATGATCTCCTGCATGGCGGCGAGAATCGCGGTGCGTCGGAGTTGCCAGTCGGCTGGGTTCCTGACGGGCTGCCAGGAACCGGCGGTGTCGGGGAAGGTGAGCAGGACCGGATGGGCGCGTTGCTCCGCGGCGAGGAGGGCGCCGCCAACGGCGAGAGCGGTGGTGTGGAGAAAGGCGCGCCGGTTCATTTGGACGAGAGGAAGGTGAGCAGGTCCGCCAGATCCTGAGGGGTGAGGCCGGCTTCGATGCCTTCGGGCATGAGGGAACGGGTGCTGCGTTCGATGTGCGCGATGTCGCCGCGGGCCAGGTTGCGCACGGCGCCGCCGGGCTGGCGGAGCGTCACGCCGCCGTCGGCTTCGGCGGCGATGATGCCGGCAATTGTCTCGCCGGCTTTGGTCTCAACGATCGCCATGGTGAAGCCCGCGGTGATTTCGCGCGAAGGATCGAGAATGTTGCCCATGAGTTTTTCCCGGCCGGCGGAGGCAGACGCATCGAGATCGGGGCCGACCGCGGTGCCTTCGCCATGGAAGCGATGGCAGATGATGCAGCGTATCTGGAAGGTCGCGTGACCCTTGGCGGTGTTGCCCGGCAAATCCAGGGCTGGGCGGAAGGAGGCGAGGACGCTGTCGCGCGGGTTCGCGGCCCCAAGCAACTCGACCGCGCGTGCTTTCACGGCCGCATCCTTGCTGTCGCGGAGCGCGGCCGTGTCCTCGGCGGAAAGATCGGTGCGGGCGACGATGCTGCTGGAGATGGCGGCGAGCAGGGTGGTGGCCTGCGACGCATGCGAGCGCCAGAGCCGCAGGGTGGAGGATCGGACGTCGGCGGGCAGCTTGGGCCAGGCGCGAGTCAACAACGCGCCGAGATCCTCGGGATTCAGCCGGCGCAAGGATTCCAGGGCGGCGGTGGCACGCGGGGCGTCGAGGCCGGTGGCTAGCGCGTCGGCGATGAGGCTGGCGGAACTGCCGGGGCCAGCCACGCCGAGCAAGGCAAGGTCGCCCGCGGTGGGCTGGCCGGGTGGGCGCACGCGGCTCTCGGCCGAGGCGACGATGGAGCGGAGGCGGCCTTCGGGATCGGCCGCTTGCAAGGAAGACTTCGCGCGGGCGAGACCCTCGGCGAGCGGCGTGAGCCACGCGGCGGGGTCGGGCGAAGCGACGGCGTGGGTGACGATTGCCGAGACTTCGGCGGGGCGGTTCCGGCTACCGATGACGCTGGCAAGTTCACGAGCGAACGGGGCGGACGCTGGATCGCGAGTGCAGGTGGCGAAGAGATCGCCGGCGGCGTCGCCAGTGGCGGCGAGCAGAGCAGTGCGCATCCACGGGCTCGAGAGGTCGTGCTGGGCCAACTGGAGCAGGGCGGCGGATTTATCGGGCGCGGGCAGCGGGGTGAGCGCCCACGCGAGCTGGTAGCGGACGGCGGCGGAAGGGTCGTTGGACAGCTTCGTGAGGGCGCTGGTCAGTGCAGCGGGAAGTGCCTGGCCGTCATAGACGGCGGCGATCGATTTGGTGGCCTGGCCACGAACCAGCGCGTCGCCGTCGGCCAGGGAATGCGCGAGCGTGGCTTCGTCAAGAGCGCCGTAGCCTTGCAGGACGCGGAGGGCGGTCATGCGGCCCAGGGCCGAGGGCGATTTTTCCGCGAGGGCCTGGAGCGCGGGGACGACGGTCTTGTCCAGACGCTGATGGAGCAGGCGCGCGGCGGTGTCGCGATGCCAGCCATTGGGGTGGGCGAGCAGCGGGACCAATTCGGCGGTGGGAAGGGCGCCGAGTTTCGGGAGAGGACGCGGAGTCACGCCATCGGGCACGAAGCGCCACAGGCGCCCGCGGTCGTTGCCAGAGTTGAGATCGAGCTGCGATTTGAGCGGTTCGGGGAGCGACCACGGGTGCTCGATCACTTCGCGCATCATGTCGGCGGTCCAGAGGCAACCATCGGGAGCATTCGCGAGGGCGACGGGGCGGAACCAGATGTCGCGGCTGGTGGCGAATTCGCTGTGCTGCTCGTCCGAAGCGCGTTCCGCCTTGAGCTGCACCTCTCCACTCAGCACCTTGCGGCTAATGAGATTGCTGCCGCAGTCGGCGATGAAAGCATTGCCGCTGAATTCGGGAGGATACACGTCGCCGCGGTAGATCGTGACGGAATTGGCGCTGGTAAAATAGCCGCTGGAGCGGCCGCCGCCTTCGATCATGCCCCGGACCGCGCCGCTCACGCGCCACTGGGTGCGGATGACGCGCCACGCTTCGTCGGGACTGGTGCGGAAGACTTCGGCCTGGGGGCCGTCGACGGGGATATCCACGGCTGGGGGCGGGAGAGGATAGCCGGAGGCCAGGGCCCGCGAATCGTAGAGCAACTGTGCAATGTGCCGGCTGTTGTTGCACATGAATTTGCGGCCGGAGTTGTCGAAGGTCATGCCCCACTGCCCACCTCCCATCTCCGCGCGGAGTTGGAGATCACGCGGATCGAAGGAAAAGTCGCGGCCGCGGAGTTCGAGGGGCTTGTCGCCCTTGCGGGCAAAGTTTGTGAGCTTGCTGGGATTGCCGCCGAGCGCGCCGTGGATGCGCTGGTCCGGGCCCCACTGGAGATAATTCGGGAGGGCCTGGACGTTGAGCTTTTCGATGGCGTTGCCGAATCCCGTGGCCACGAGGGCGTGGACATCGGCGCGGCCATCGCCATCGGTGTCCTTGAAATAGAGCAGGTCCGGGGTGGCGAGGACGAAGACGCCGCCGTCCCAACAGGTGACCCCGGTCGCCCACGGCAGGCCTTCGGCAAAGATCGTCGCCTTGTCGTAGCGGCCATCGCCGTCAGTGTCTTCGAGGACTTTGATCCGGCTGAGCTTTTCGTCGCGCCGCTCGGAATAATCGATCATCTCGACCACGTAGAGCTTCCCATTTTCATCGAAGGCCATGGCCACGGGGCTGACGATCAAAGGTTCGGCGGCCATGAGCTCGACGTGGAAGCCGGGGCGCATGGTAAAGGTGGCCGCGGCCTGGGCCGGCGGGGTGGGCGGGACGCGAGGGATATCGCCGGGCTTGAGCACAGGCTCGGCGGCGGGCAGGAGGAGGGGCCAGAGGTAGAGGGGCAGCCAGGGGGAAATAGGGCGCATAGTGATTTACTGACAAATAGATCCGTTGGCGGAAAGATCCTTTAGCGGTATCCCTTCAACATCTTCTCCACCCCCCTGAAAAATATGCGCCCGATTTCCCGCCGAAATTTTCTTTTGACGACCGCGGCAGCCGCGGGTGCGAGCTTCGCTCGGGCGCAAGGTCCGGCGTCGGAACCGGTCATCGATATTCATCAACACACGGACTACTCGGGCCGCACGGACGAGCAGATGATCGCGCATCAGCGCACGATGGGGGTGACGCACACGGTGCTGTTGCCGGCGGGACGCTTCTACCAACTGGAAGCGGGCGCGAGCGGGAATGACCGGGTCCAGGAGGTGGCGCGGCGTTTGCCGAAGGAATACTCGTTCTTTGCGAACGAGGTGCCGTACCTGAGCGATGCGCGTGAGGTCATTGTGGCGGGGTTGAAGGCGGGTGGGCACGGCATCGGCGAGCAGAAGTTCATGGTGGATGCGGATTCGCGCGCGGTGGGGATGATTGCGGAAATCGCGGCGGAGTTTGGGGTCGCGGTGCTGTTGCATTTTCAATTTGGGCGATACAACACGAGCTTCGAGCGGTTCCACACGATCGTGGAAAAATATCCGACGGTGCCATTCATCGGCCACGCGCAGACGTGGTGGGCGAATATCGATGCGAAGGCGGATCAAAAAGTGTTGTACCCGAAAGGGCCGGTGACGCCCGGCGGAATCACCGATCGACTGTTGGCAGATTATCCGAATGTCTTTGCCGATATGAGCGCGGGATCGGGCCTGAATGCGATGTCGCGCGATGAGGAGTTCACCCGCGGGTTCTTTGATCGGCACCAGAATAAGCTGCTTTACGGGAGCGATTGCAGTGATTCGTTCGGGGAGGGGCCGAAATGCAGCGGCTCGCAGATGATGGCGACGATCCGGCGGCTCGCGCCGAACAAGGCGGCGGAGCGGAAGATACTTTTTGAGAATGCGAAGCGGGTCTTGAAGCTGGCGGTGTGATTATCGCTGGCGGAGCCAGGCGATGAGGTCGGCGGTGGCTTGGGGCGTCAAGACGGTTTCGAGACCTTCAGGCATGAGGGAGCGGGTGGATAGATTCTGGCTGATGATGTCGCCGCGAAGGACGGGGAGGTCAGTGCCGCCGGGGACGCGGAGGACGATGTTGTTGGCCGTTTCGGTGGAGACGAGGCCGGATATTTCGACGCCGGATTTGAGCTTGAGGGTTTGCGCGCGGTAACGGTCTTCGATGGCGGCATTGGGATCGAAGATGGCGGTGAGCAGCCAATCGAGCGGCTTGTCGCCGACCATGGCCAGGTCGGGACCGACCTCGTTGCCCGCGCCTTTCAGGCGATGGCAGATGGAGCATTGCGCCTGGAAAAGATCGCGGCCGCGAGTGGCGTCGCCGCGGAGGGCTTCGACTCCGACGTAGCTGGCCACGACCCTGGCGCGATCGGGGGTGGACGGTTTGGGGAGAACGATAGTGGCTGCGGTTGCTGGGGCCGTGGCAGGGTTGAGCTTGGCGAATAGCGGGCTGTCGGGGGCGAGTGACGAGAGGATGGCGAGATGCATCTGAGGCTGATTGCCTTCGCGTTCGGCAAGCTTCGCCAGGGCTTCGACGGCCCGCGGGTCGTGGAATGCTCCGAGACTCAGGGCGAGTTGATGACGGACCGTAAAATCGGCGTCTTCGCGGCACACGAGGACCGCAGATAGCAAGTCACCCCGCGATGCGGCCAGAGATTCGCTTTCGCGCAAAGCCTGGACGCGAACGGCAGGGTGCGCGTCGCGCAGAGCCTGACGGATCGAATCGCCATCAGGGGTGGATAAGGTGCCGAGCGTTGCCAGGGCCTGCATGCGGACTTTGGGATTCGATGCGCTGGCGGCGAGATGTCGGATCGCGGGCGCGGCATCGACGGCGTGGCGCTCGTAGAGCAGGCGCTGGGTGGTATCGCGTTGCCAGCCATTGGGGCTGTCGAGGGCGGCGGCGAGCGCGGGGTTGTCGAGCTTGTCGAGATTTGGCACTGGCCGAAGCTTGGCGCCGGTGGGGAAGATGCGATAGAGGCGGCCGCGGTCGGCGCCGGCGCGAAGATTGAGGCGGCTTTGCGTTTCGGGCGCGATCCACTCGGGATGCTCGAGGACGAAGCGATGGAAGTCGGCGACGTAGAGCGCGCCATCGGGGCCGGTCTTGAGGTAGACGGGGCGAAACCACGGGTCGGTGCTGGTGAGGAACTCGCGGTCCTTCTCGTCGTCGGCGCGGCGGCTGGTGAAGGTCGCGCCATCAGGTGTGAGAACTTCGCGGTGGACGACATTGTGGACGGGTTCGCCGATGAAGACGCTCGTGGCGAAGGCCGGGCCGAAGAGTTCGTCGCGATAGGGCGATGCGCTGCAGCCGCTGGTGAGATGGCCGAGGGCCTGGGGTTGATTGAAGCGGATCGGCAGCTCGCTGGTGGGAAAGACGCGGCCGGCGTCGGGGTATTGGGCGAGGATCTGTCTCGTCGTCTTGACGGCCAGCGCGGGGTTGCGGCGCAGGTAGTGATCTTCCTGGGTGTAGTGCCAGAGCCAGGTCGAGTTGTTGTTTCCGAACCAATGGCCCCAGTCGTCGCGGCGCCGGCCATACTGCGTCGAGCCGCTGGCGGCCTCGAATTGGCCGGTATCCGGGCGAAAACGGAAGTCGCGTCCGCTGATGCTGAGACCATTGACGATGCCCCCGCTGTCGCCATTCGCGCCGTAGAGCCAGCCGTCGAGACCCCATTCGTAGCCGTTCTGGCGATGCTGCTGGTTGCCCTCCTTGAAGCCGGTGAAAAGGACGCGGCGCTCGTCGGCGCGGCCATCGCCATCGGTGTCGGCAGCGAAGAGAATGTCGGGAGTGGTGCCGATAATCACGCCATTGCGCCAGGGCATGAGGCCGGTGGGAAAAGGGATGCCGTCGAGGAACGTGGTGGCGCGGTCGTAGCGCCCGTCGCCGTCGGTGTCGGTGAGGATTTTTACCTTCCCGCCCGGCTGGCCCTTGCCGTCAAGACCGAGAGGATAGTCGGGCATTTCGACCACCCAAAGGCGGCCCTGCGCGTCCCACTCGAAGGCAACCGGGCTCTCGATGAGAGGTTCGGCGGCGACGAGTTCGACCGTGAATCCGGGGTGCACCCGCATGTCTTGCAGGGACAAGTCAGGTGATTTCAGAGGTGGCACTTCGAAGGCGATCAAGTCTTGGAAGGTCCGGCTCACGGACTCGGCGCCCGTCTTGGCGACGGATTCGTTTTGCCAGACGATTGAGTCGCGGTGAATCCATGCGCCGTTGTCCTGACCGTCTTTCACGAACGGCCAGACTTTGGCCCGGGCGTCGGCGGGACCCTGGGCGACAAGATGCGGCCAGCCGTGCTTCCAGCCGAGGTTTGCTTTTACCACGCCGGCCCACAGGTATATTGCGTAGCCCGCGTCATTTGACTGGATGACATCGTCGTAGCCGTCGCCGTTGAGATCTACGAAGCGCAGGCCGTTGTCGCGGCCCTGGGCATCGAAGGGCGCGCAACCTGCGGGTAGCGAAAAGTCGGCAGGTTGCCAGCGCTGGTCCTTGTCGCTCCAGGCGAAGATGCCAGCGTTGTTGAATGCTTCACAGACCCCGTCGCGGTCGAAATCGCGGAAGCGGAGATCCACTGCGTCGGGCAGGCCGGCGGCGAGTGTGTCGTCCGGTTGCCACGCGCCGTCGCGATAGGTCCAGGCGTGCGCCGTTTTGCCGGGTGCGAACAGGGTGGGTTCGCCGGACTTTCGCGCGATCCCGAGGGTGACTCCGGTCGGTGTTCCACCGTCGTCGCCAAACCGGACGAAATTCGCCGGTGTCTTCGTGTCGCTCCACCGCTGTTCCTTGGGTTGCCACACTCGTGTCAGCGGTTGATTCGCCGCGCCGATCACTACGTCCATGAAACCATCGGCGTTTACGTCGAGGAGGCGGATTCCATTGTCGCGGCTGACGCTGGTGCGGAGTGGGCGGCCGGCGAGCGCGTTTTTCTCCAGCCGTTCCAACGCGTCGCGGAAGGTGAGAAACTTCACCCGCGTCCCGTAGGTGCGCTGCGCAAAGTCAATGAATTCCACCCACTGCGCCGGGGCGCTCCAGCCGTGCGGATGGAAGACGGCGGTGAAGACACCCTGCTTCGCAACGACGCCATCGAGTCCCGCCTTCCAATCCTCGAGCATCACGGGCGCTTTTGCCCCGATGGCATTGTAGGACTCCCAGTCGCTCGGGACGATGCACGGAAACTCCCAGCAGGTATTTCCGATGATGTACGGATATGGATAGTCATCGATGAAGCCGGCATAATCGCCGAGCGTCTTTTTCATCGGGGGCCGCAATTGGGTGGGGAAGTATTTGGTGTAGCGTTCGCCGGGTGGCAGCGTGAAGACGGATGAATCGATGGAGAGGAAGTGACCCTGCGGGCTCTGGTGACTGAAAATTTCCGCGTAAAAGCGAGGGCTGGCCGAGTTCATCGAATCGCAGCACGGCATGCGGAAGGCGACAGGGCGATTGCCGGGAATGCTGTAGAGGAGATCGACGCTGTCGTGGTAGGTGCGGGCGGCTTCTTCGAAGCTGGCCTTGCCGAGGAGCGGGCACGGATGGGTGAGCGTGTGACTTTCGATCGAGAGACCCTCGGCAAGCCACGCCTGGAGCCGCGGGTCGTCGGGGGCGACCGTGTTCGTCATGATGCTCACCGGGGCGCGTCCATCACCACCGTTGGCGGGTGGTATCTGTTTCAGCCGGTCGAGGATCGGACGCAGGAACGTCTCGTACTTGGCGGGTTCGCGCATGTCGTCGATGGCGAGGATGACGACGGCGTCCACACCCTTCTCCCCGATCCATTGTGGCGTGGTGAGCTTCGGGGAGCGTGCGGTGGGCCAGAACGGGGAGTTCTGTTCGAGGTAGGCGAGGCGATTGGCGTCGGCGGCGAGGGCGGATGCGGCGACGAGGAAGAGCAGGGGGGAGAGCGGCTTCACGAGGGAAAGGATGAAGGATGAAGGATGAAGGATGAAGAAGATTGTGGGCGGGTGGTGATTTTCCCGGCCGGATTCGCTCACGAGGGGAGTGTCTTCGCGGTCGAAGGAGGTCCTGCTGACAAATCATTGACAAAATGTTTACCGAACCGTGGCAACTCGCTGGGCGCGTTGGGCCAAAGTTTCCGCAATGAAAACTCCACATATCACATCAGGCCGCCTCGCGATTCTTGCGTTGGCGGCGATCGGTGTCAGCATGGCGCCTGCTCGTGCTGAGTCGGAAAAGATCACCGGGCCGCATACGCACGAAAACCTCGCGGTATTTCTCATCCATGGCGCGGACCGTGTGCAGGGCAAGAGCTACATGACGCTCCAGGACGCGCTGGCGCAGAAGAAGGCTATCGTCCGCGAAACCGGGAATGTGAATCAACTCGTGGTCGAGAACGTTTCCAAGGATGCGAATATCTACATTCAGGCGGGCGATATTGTGAAAGGCGGGAACCAGGATCGGACGCTCGGGACGGATTTGATTCTCGAATCGAAAACGAAAGTGCCGATCGCGGCGTTTTGCGTGGAGCAGGGGCGCTGGACAAAACGAGGGAAGGAATCGAACCAGAATTTTGCGGCGGCGGCGGATCAGGTTGCTTCCAAGGAATTGAAGCTCGCGGTCAAACAGAAGAAAGCCCAGGGAGAGGTCTGGAAGAGCGTGGCGGAGGCTCAATCGAAACTGAGCGGCAACGTCGGTGAGTCGGTGGCCGCTCCGCAGTCGGCGTCCAGTCTGCAATTGTCGCTCGAGAATGCGAAGGTAAAGGCTTCCGCGGACAGTTACGTGGCGGCGCTCGGCAAGGCGATCGATGGTGAGGCGGATGTCATCGGGTTCGCGTTTGCCGTGAATGGGAAGATCAGCAGCGCGGACATCTATGGGTCGCGGGAGCTTTTTCGAAAGATGTGGCCGAAACTGCTGAAGGCGGCGGCGATTGAAGCGATCGCCGATCTCAAGAAAGGGCAGACTTTTGAGGCGCCCGGAATCGCGCAGGTCGAGGCGGCCATTGCCGATGCGGAGACTGGCAAGGTCAGTGAGGAGAAGGTCACCACGCGCGTGAAGGCGGTGACGCGGGAGAGCAAAGACAATTGGCTTTTCGAGACGCGGGACGAGGATGCGGCGGTACATCGGAACTATGTGGTGAAGTAGCTTACTTCACTCCGATGACGAGGGGCTGGGTCCAGGCTTGTTCGCATTCGCCTGGGTGGGTGGGCAGTTCTTTGGGCTTCGAGGAGGTGACGCGGGCGCGGACATTGGACCACTCGGTGATCACTTCCGGATATTCATCGCCATCACTCCAGAGGGAGTGGGTGTGAAGATTGCCCTTCCACCAGCGGGCGGTTGGTTCGGCGGCATGGGCTGCCAGGGGGACGAGACACAGCAACAAGGGGAACAGACGCATGGGGCGGATTCTTGGCGGCGAATGGGTGGCGTCAAGCTGCGGCTGCGCGGTCAAGGGAACTGACCAGTAACGCTGGCTTCCCAGCGCGGAGGCGGTAGTGCAGCCTGGCACCGATGCGTTCCCTCCTGCGTTTGTTCGTTTGCGCTGCCGTCAGCACGGCGGCGGCGGAGCCTCTATTTGAAACGACGCGGGTTTTTGCCGTGACGCCGGACAACAAGCCGAACTACCGAATTCCCGCGATCCTTCAGCCGCCCAATGGGGATATTCTCATTTTCGCCGAGCGGCGGAACGATGGGCCGGGGGATATCGGGGATCACGATATCGTGATGAAGCGGAGCCGCGATCTGGGGAAAACGTGGAGCGCGGAGCAGATGATTTTTGACGACGAGAAGCGCGTGTGCACGGACCTGACAGCCGGACTGGATCGGACGAATGGGAAGATTTGGCTCTTTTTTTTGCGGGACAAAAAGAAGTACGCGTACCTCACGAGCGACGACAGCGGGGAGACCTGGCAGGGGCCGGTATCCGTGCATGAGCAGGTGACGAAGCCCGAGTGGGATCAACTGCGGGGCAAGGAGGAAGAGGAGAAGGAAGCCGGGCCCGCGCCTCGTGGAAGAGGGGCGATTTGGGGGAAGGACTGGGTGCAACGGTACGGCTGCGGTCCCGGGAATGCGATGGTGCAGCTCGCAACGGGCCCGAAGGCGGGGCGGCTAATCGTGCCGGCACGTCACCGCGAGGACATCGGCAAGGGGCGCCTGCGCAGCTTTGCGCATACTTTTTATAGCGATGACCACGGCGCCACCTGGAAGCTTGGCGGGACGATCGGCCTGAACACGAGCGAATGCCAACTCGTGGAACTGGCGAACGGGGATGTGATGGTGGTGTCGCGCAATGAGAGCGCCGAAGATGCGCCGGACAACTTGCGGCATCTCGTGGCGACGAGTGTCGATGGCGGCGAGACGTGGGGACCGGTGCGGCGCGCGGAGGAACTCATCACGCCGCGCTGCCATGGGGCGACGGAACGGCTGACGCTGGCTTCGACGGATCAGGTGAATCGACTCCTGTTTTCCAGTCCGGCGTCGCCGTTTCGGCAAAAGGAGCATCCGTATGGGCGTTACAATTTGACCATTCGAGTGAGCTACGATGAAGGGCAGAGTTGGACGGCGGGCCGGACGATCTGGCCGCATCCCGCCTCGTATTCGGATGTGGTGGTGCTGCGCGATCGCACGATTGGGTTCGTGTATGAGCGCGGCGACAAGGGAAGCACGCATTATTGGGATGAGATTCATTTCGCGCACTTCGATCTGGAGTGGCTGACTTTCGGGCGTGATCACCTGGGCGGGGGACCGGGGGATAAGCCATGAACGGGTGTGCCTGGATCGCGTGGGTGTTGTGCTGGGTAGCGGGTTTTGGCGCTTCGTCCGTTCGCGCCGAGGTGCGATTGCCGGCAGTATTCTCCGATCACATGGTATTGCAGAGCGGCGCCGCCGTGGCGGTGTGGGGCTGGGCTGATGCAGGTGAGGCGGTAAATGTCTCCGTGGCCGGCCAATCCAAGACGACGCAGGCGGGCGCGGACGGAAAATGGATGTTGAAGCTCGATCCACTGAAGGCGACCGCGAAGCCGGTGGAAATGACGGTGAATGCGGTGGTCGTCCACGATGTCCTGGTGGGCGAAGTGTGGCTCGCTTCCGGTCAATCGAACATGGAGATGCAGATCAAGGGGCGGATGCACGGGGCCGTGGAGCACGCGGACGAAGAGATCGCGGCTGCGGAGCATCCGGAGATTCGCCTGTTCGCGCATGATGCGCCGTTCGTCATTTACGAGTTGCCGGTACCTCCCGCCCAGCCGATGACGGATCGACCGGGCAAATGGTCCGTCTGCTCACCGCAGACCGTGGCGGATTTTTCGGCGCTGGGTTATTTCTTCGCACGCGACCTGCACAAGGAACTGGGTGTGCCCGTAGGAATCCTCAGTGCGTCGGTGGGCGGGACGCCGATTGAAGCGTGGACGAGTCTGGTGGCGCAGCAAGCGGAACCGAAGCTGGAGCCCGTGCTCGACGACTGGAAGAAGCGGTTGACCGGTTTCGATCCCGAGCGGGAACAGTCGGAATACCTCCGGAAGAAGGAGGCGTGGTTGAAACAGCGATCCGAGGCGACGAAGAAAGGGGAGGCGGTGTCCAAGGCTCCGCTGCCGTTCAAGAACCTGGGTGTGATGAACCCCGGTGTCCTTTTCAACGGGGTCATCGCGCCATTGCTCCCCTACGGCATTCGCGGATGCATCTGGTATCAAGGGGAGCGCAATTCCGCCGGGCCGCTGACCGGTTACTACGGGTTGCAGTTGCGAACGCTGATCGCCGACTGGCGCGCGCGCTGGGGCGACGAGTTTTATTTTGCCTGGGTACAATTGCCGCGTTTTCAAAAGGAGCAAGTGCTGCCGAGCGAAGCGAATGGCTGGGGCGTGGCGGTCCGGGAGGAAATGCGGAAGACGCTGGCCGTCCCGCGGACGGGCATGGCGATCACGATCGACTACGGGGGTGAAAAGGAGGGGCATCCGACGAACAAGTTGGAATTTGCCGCGCGGCTCTCGCCGCTGGTATTGCACGATGTCTATGAGAGGCCGGTGGCGATCTGGTCGGGACCGCTTTTTCGGTCTGCACAGCGTGACGGCGATAAGATGGTGCTGACGTTCGATCATGCGCAAGGGTTGAAGGCCGTGGGAGGAGATTTGAAGGGATTTGCGATTGCGGGCGCCGACCAGAAGTTCGTTTGGGCGAAGGCGAGGATCGAGGGCGGGAAGGTGGTCGTGGCGAGCCCGTCGGTGAGTGAACCTGCGGCAGTGCGTTATGGGTGGGCCGCGAATCCGAAGTGCACCCTGGTGAATGCTGGAGGATTTCCTGCGTCGCCTTTTCGCACGGATGATTGGAAGTAACCGCCGCCGATGTTTCTACCGATCTGGCCATGAATTTCCGTACAATGCTATTCGCGGCGCTGGCCGCAATTCTCCAAGCCGGTGTTGTCGCGCTCCCTCCTTTGCCGTTGGCGGAATCGCTGCAGATCCAAGGCACTACGATCCAAACGAAGGCGCCTCCGGCTGGGCTGGTGCTGCGTGAAGAACTTGGGCTGCTGACGGTGGACGCACTGGATGGACAAGTCGTGCACCGCACGACGACGCGCATTCTCGAAACGCGGGCGACGATCACGCCGGGCGGCGATTATCTGCTGATGTTCCCCGAGGGTGACCACTACGCGAAGAGCAAAGGGCAGAAGATGAACACGATGATCGCCTATCGTTCGTCCGACAAAGGCCGCACATGGCAAGGGCCGACCGTGGCCTTCGATATTCCCTATAGCCAGCATGGCTTCATCCCGCTGATACCCCGCGGCGGAAAACGCATCTATGCCTTTGGCACCCAGCCGATTCCCGGCAAATGGACATGGGAGAATGGCCAGCAGGAAAACGCACCCATCGGCTATCGGTGGTCCGACGACGACGGACAGACGTGGTCGGAAGTGGCCTTGATCGAGCCGGTGAACGATCCGGAGTTCCGCGGGATGTCGGTGATGCGCATGACGGAGACGGACGCGGGCACCTGGCTCCTCGGCGCTCATCTCGCGGACTGGTCAAGCAAGCCGATCAAGACCAGGCAGTATCTGCTTCGATCTGAGGATCAAGGAAAGACGTGGACGGTGCTCCCGGGAGCGCGGCCGAACGGGTGGTTCGCGACGGGCTTCGACCGGATGGACGAAGGCCGTCCGCTCAATCTCGGCGATGGGCGGGTGCTCTTCATGTCGCGGACCCCGGCGGGCCACCTTTTCACAGCGTGGAGCCAGGACGATGGCCGAAGCTGGACACCCCCGGCGCCGAGTCCGCTCGTGCATCCCGATGCGCCACCGATGCTCTTCCCGCTTTCCGATGGAAAGACGCTCGTCGCGTTCCATCACAACCGGGTCCCGCCGACAAACCCGCGCGACTTGAACGATAAGGCCGAGACGATGAAGGTGCGCTCGGAGATCTGGGTGGCGACCTCGACGGACGAAGGGCGCACCTGGAGCGAGCCGCGATTCGCCTTCGCCAACGCGGTGCAGCCGGTGCACGCGGTGGCAGGCTTCAATTTCCAATGCTCGTACCTCGATGCGTTTACCGACGGCGGCGTCTTGCACCTCTTCCTCCCGCATCGTTGGCAACAGGTGGTGCATCTCACGATCAAGGAATCCGCGCTCGCGACATTGCCGACGGTGGCGGAATTAGCCCAGCGCGCAGTCGCGCCCCACGCCAGGTAAATGCCCACTCGGAATTCCAGTCAACGCCTCCACTCCCCATCGTCATGATCAAAACGCTCCTCCCCGCACTTCTTGTTGCCAGCGCGATCCGGCTACTCGGCGCCGAACCTTTCATCGACAAGACCGACCTCTTCACGGCTGGCGAAGGGGGCTACAAGGTCTATCACATCCCGGGGATCGCCGTGACGGCCAAGGGGACGGTGCTCGCCTGGTGTGAGGCGCGCCAGAAGGGTGGCGATTGGGACCAGATCGAAATTTTGCTGCGGCGTTCGACCGACGAAGGGGTGACCTGGAGCGAGCCGAAGAAGATTGCCCAGGTGCCGGACCCGAAACCGAAGAATCCCTTTTCCCTGCGAATCAAAAACGTTGACCCGGCGGACGTGACTTACAACAACCCCGTGCTCATCGCGGACAAGGACGGGACGGTGCACATGCTCTTCTGTCTCGAATACATGCGCTGCTTCTATCAACGCAGCGCGGACGACGGCGTCACATGGAGCGCGCCTGTCGAGATTACCGGCATCTTTGAAAAGTTCCGGGCGGCGTATGATTGGAAGGTGCTGGCGACAGGGCCCGATCATGGCATCCATCTGAGGACCGGTCGGCTGGTGGTGCCAGTCTGGTTGTCGACGGCGACCGGTGGAAACGCGCATCGACCCTCGGTGACCGCCACGATCTATAGCGATGACCAGGGCAAAACCTGGCACGCCGGGGACATCGCGGTGCCGTGCACGGACGAGTGGATCAATCCGAACGAAACTGTGGCGATTGAACTGGCCGACGGGCGGGTGATGCTGAACACGCGCAGCGAATCGAAAGCGCATCGGCGGTTGGTGACCACGAGCAAAGACGGCGCGACCGGGTGGGGCACGCCGAAGTTTGACGACGCGCTGCTCGAGCCGATCTGCATGGGAAGTGTCGTGCGCTGCTCGCTGGCGGATGGCGGTGGAAAAAACCGTATCCTCTTTTCCAATCCGGACAATCTCAGCCGGGCTGACGGCAAGGAAGAGGCCGGCAAGAATCGGGATCGCAAGAACGTGTCGGTGAAACTCAGTTACGACGAGGGACAGACGTGGGCTGTCAGCAAGCCGGTCGAACCGGGACCGAGCATGTATAGCGATCTCGCTGTGACCAGGACCGGCACGATCCTGTGCTTTTACGGGCAGGGAGCGAAACCCGGGTTTGCCGGGGAATCGTTGCGGCTGGCGCGGTTCAATCTCCAATGGCTGACTGACGGAAAGGATTCGCTCCCGGCGACGAATGGGAAATAATGGGGACGTATGTTTCCGTTTCCCCTGGTCAGGCCGTCCCTCGTAGTCTCGATCCTTTTTGGTTCCCTCGGTCTGCTGAGGAGCGCAATGGGTGTGCCGGCCGCACCAGGATCGTTTGTTTCGCACGCGCCGGCGCGACCATTGCCGGTCGCCATCGAGGAACCGCTCACGAATGGCGCAAAACGCTTCGCGGACGCCAGTCGCGGGAATGATGCGAGTGACGGCACGGAGCGCGCGCCTTGGAAGACGCTGGCCTACGCGGGGCGGCATCTGCAACCGGGCGACACATTGTATCTGCGCGGAGGGACGTATTATGAAAAAGTTTCGCTGACCCGATCGGGAACGGCGGACGCGCCGATCACGATTGCTTCCTATCCCGGTGAACTGCCGGTCATCGACGGGGGCTTGCGCGAGTTCTTCGAGAGCCCGGCTACGTGCTGGGAGCCTTGTGCCGGTGGGGCGGAAGGCGAGTTCGTTTCGACGAAGACGTACCTGGAGGCGGACGATCGCAAGGTGCCGCATCAGTTTTTGCCGGCATCGTGGGAGCCGATGTGGGGCATCGAAGACGAGCGGCCCATCGCGCTGGGCCACTTTGGGGATTCGCTGCTTCCCTTGCACGGTTACCGCTTCATCGAGGACCTGCGGGCGACTAATGAATTGTGGATTCCCGGCAAAAATGTGACGCGAGAACAGGCGATCTACGGTGGCCCCGGATTGTGGTTCGACCGGGAGACGGGTCGGGTTCACATCCGGCTGGCCCATCACCAACTCGCGGGGCTGGGGGATCTCGCTTATCGCGGCGAAACCGATCCACGCAAACTTCCGCTGGTCATTGCGCTGGGATTTGGCGACGACGTGATCCGAATCTGTGGCCTGAAGCATGTGCGGCTCCACGGGCTGGTGTTCCGCGGGGCGACCGGTAGCCCGATGATCAACATCTACGGGTCGGAGGATGTGGTGCTCGACCACGTGACGGTTCTCGGCGGGTTCCCGGGGTTGCTGATCGACGCGTCGAAGAATGTCCGCGTGACCCAATCGGCGTTCCGCGGGTTGGCCGCGCCGTGGCATTCGCGCTCGCACATGAAATACCGCGGCACGGCCTCATACGTCATTGAGGTTCAGAACGGGCAACCGGGCAATGAGAACATCGAGTTCGCATCGTGCGAGTTTACCGACGGCCACGATTTTGGGTTCTTCCGCTACGTGAAGAATCTGCAGTTTCATCACAATTTCGTGGATAACTTCAATGATGACGGGCTGGAGGTGGGACCGAAGTTGCGGTCGCACACGCTATTCATTTATCAAAACCGGATTGGGCGCATTCTTAGTCCGATCACGCAGCACGAAGGGGAAAAGGACGAATCGCCGATCGACCATGATCCGAAGGCGGGGCTCTACCTTTATCGAAACGTTTTCGACATGCGCGGCGGAACTTACTATTTCCCGCCCACGGCGCCCGATCCGATGGGCGCATACTTGCACTACGAAGGTCATCTCGCGAGTGCCCATGGGAGCCCTCTGTGGACGGTGATGCATGTCTATCACAACACCTTCCTGCGCGACACGCCGACGTTTCGAGACTATTTCCTTTTCGGTCTGGGCGTGATGGGACTGCGGAATAGCGAGCGCGATGTCTTCAACAATCTGTTCATTCAAAGTGAACGCGTGCCCGGCGTGGCCGTGGTCATGAAGCAGCCAGAAAACCTGCGCGAAGGGGGCAATATCCTTTGGGGAGTGAAGGACGGGCCGGCGGTGCAGGGTGATCCGTTTGCCAAGTTTCGCGCGTCGCCGCTCTTTCAAGACAGCAAACGTTATTATGAGCCGGGATGGACGACGCAGGATCGCGTGATCGATCCGAAGCTGATGGGACTGTCGCCGGACGATTTGCGACTGCAGGCGGATAGCCCGGCGATCAATAGCGGACAACCCATATCGCCGGATTGGCCCGATCCACTCCGCGCGGCGGACAAGGAGGCCCCAGACGTCGGGGCGATGCCGCTGGGAACACCGGCGTGGGGAGTCGGGATCAATGGACGAATTCCGCTCTTCGGCGAACGCAAGGCGCCATAGAAATCTGCCCATGATGCAGCGCCATCGCGGCCGGGCGTTGCAGCCCGGGCGCGACCGATTCATTCAACGGGTTCAACGCTGGCCTCATTGTCGTTGCGGCCCGCCTCTCCGAGCATGCGGGAAATCCCCCTCGCTTTTCATCCATCGCTGAACAAGGCCTGGCGCACGATCCAATCCTTGAGCAGGCACTGAAGACAGAAAGCGCGTGGGTCGCACCAATGCCGAAAGGAAAAATGAACCCTCCACGCCTGATCCTGACTCTCCTCCCCGCAGTCTTATTTCTCGAAGTCGCCGGCTCCGCGTTTGCGGCTGAGTCGAAGTATGTATCGCATGCCCCGGTGCGGCCCTTGCCAACCGCCCTCCAGGAGCCTCTGGTGAATGGCGCGAAACACTTTATGGACGCGAGTCGCGGGAATGATGCGAATGATGGGGCGGAACGGACCCCGTGGAAAACTCTGGCCTACGCCGGACGCCGCTTGCAGCCGGGCGACACGCTGTATCTGCGGGGCGGGACTTATTACGAAAAGGTTTCGCTCACGCGATCCGGGACGGCGGAAGCCCCGATTACGATCGCGTCCTACCCGGGCGAAATGGCGGTCATCGATGGCGGACTGCGCGAGTTTTACGAGAGCCCGGCGACGAGTTGGGAGCCGGTTGCGGGTGGGGCGCAGGGGGAATTCATCTCGACGAAAGCGTACCTGCAGGCGGACGACCGCAAGGTGCCGCGTCAGTTCCTGCCGGCGTCGTGGGAGCCGATGTGGGGTATTGAAGACGAGCGGCCCATCGCGCTGGGTCACTTTGGGGATTCGCTGCTTCCCTTGCATGGCTACCGCTTCATCGAGGATCTGCGGGCGACTAATGAATTGTGGATCCCCGGCAAGAACGTGACGCGTGAACAGGCGATCTATGGTGGTCCCGGATTGTGGTTTGATCGGGAGACGGGGCGGGTTCATATCCGGTTGGCCCATCATCAACTCGCGGGCCTGGGCGATCTCGCGTATCGCGGGGAAACCGATCCGCGCAAACTTCCGCTGGTCATTGCGCTGGGATTTGGGGACGACGTGTTTCGAATCTGTGGCTTGAAGCATGTGCGGCTCCACGGGTTGGTGTTCCGTGGGGCGACGGGCAGTCCGATGATCAATGTCTACGGATCGGAGGATGTGGCGTTCGATCACCTGACCGTCTTCGGTGGGTTCCCGGGGTTGTTGATCGATGCCTCGAAGAACGTCCACGTGACTCAGTCGGCATTTCGCGGGCTGGCCGCGCCATGGCTTTCGCGCGCGCACATGAAGTACCGGGGGACGGCGTCTTATGTCATCGAGGTGCAAAACGAGCAACCGAACAACGAGGACATCGAATTTGCTTCGTGCGAATTTACCGACGGCCACGATTTCGGGTTCTTCCGCTACGTGAAGAACCTGCAGTTTCATCACAACTTCGTGGATAACTTCAATGACGATGGGATCGAGATCGGACCGAAACTGCGGTCGCACACGCTGTTCGTCTATCAGAACCGTATCGGCCGCATTCTCAGCCCGATGACCCAGCACGAGGGAGACAAGGATGAATCGCCGATCGATCACGATCCCAAGGCGGGGCTGTATCTTTTCCGGAACGTATTCGATCTGCGCGGCGGGACCTACAAGGGTCCCCCGACGGCGCCTGACCCGACCGGGGACTATTTGCGGCAGGAAGGCCACCTCGCCGAAGACCATGGCAGCCCGCTCTGGACGGTGATGCACGTGTATCAGAACACGTTTCTCCGCGACACCCCGGTGGCACGTGACTACTTCCTTTTCGGCCTTGGGACGAGTGGCATGCGAAATACCGAGCGCGACGTGTTCAACAATTTCTTCATCCAGTCCGGGCGCGTGCCCGGGGTAGTTCTGGTGATGAAGCAGGCGGAGAATGTGCGTGAAGGGGGCAACATCCTTTGGGGGGTGAAGGATGGCCCGACGATGCAAGGTGATCCGTTTGCCAAGTTTCGGGCTTCGGCCCTTTTCCAAGCAAGCAAACAACGCTATGAGGCGGGTTGGACGACGCAGGATCGCGTGGTCGATCCCAAGTTCGTCAGTCTCTCGGCGGATGGATCGTCACTAGTGGATTTGCGATTGCAGGCTGGCAGTCCCGCGGTCAACAGCGGCCAACCGGTGCCGCCTGACTGGCCCGATCCGCTCCGGGCGGCGGACAAGGACGCGCCGGATATTGGCGCGCTGCCGCTGGGAACGCCGGCCTGGGGTGTCGGAATCAACGGACGGATTCCGCTCTTTGGCGACCACCAATTCTCAACGGCAGTAAACGCGAAATCGAAATGAACCCATCCCGACTCATCCAATTCCGAGCGCTCTATCGCTCTGCTTTCCTATGGCTGGTCTGCGCTCCCGCCCTTGCCGCGGAGCATCAGTATTTGTCCCACGCGCCGATGCGGGCGCTACCGGAGGCCAGCCAGCGGCCCATGCCAACGAGCGCCGTGTTTTTTGTCGACCCGGTGAAGGGCGACGACGCGAAGCCTGGGTCGAAAGAGCTGCCCTGGAAAACGGTCAAATTCGCGATTACAAAATTGCACCCGGGCGATACCCTGTGCCTGCGTGGCGGGACCTACTACGAGAGCGTCGTCCTAACGGCGCAGGGGACGGCGGAGAAGCCAATTACGATTCGTGCGCAACAAGGGGAGTTGGCCATCATCGATGCCGGCTTCCGCGAATTCTTCGAAGATCCGGCGCACGCCTGGGAGCCGTATCCGCAGGGTGCGGCCGGGGAATATCGTTCGACGAAATCGTATCCGTCGGGAGGGGGATTCGGAAACTTTGGCGACTCGATGATTCCATTCCACCGCTACATGAATTTCTTCGATCTGCGATCGGCGAACGAGTTCCTGCGTCCAGCGCTGGAGAATCGGGCGGACGATCCGGAAGGCATTTACAGCGGTCCAGGGACGCGGCGTGATCCGGACACCGGCCGCATCCACATCCGGCTGGCGCATACCCAACTCGCCGGGTTGGGAGAGAACGCGTATCTCGGCGAGACCGATCCGCGCAAGCTGCCGCTGGTGATCGCCGGCGACGGGTACGCCCTGGCCATTGAAAAGGCGCAGCACGTGCGGATTCAAGACTTGGTTCTGCGGGGTGCGAAACTCGGCGCGGTGAAGATCGAAGGGGCCGAGGCCGTCGAACTGAACGGCGTGACGCTCTACGGCGGTAACATGGGGATGCGGATCAGCGGGACACGCGGGCTGCGCCCGGAGGACTGCGCGCTCCGCGGGCATGCGGCCCCGTGGCATTCCCGTTTTGCTCACAAGGACCGCGCCGGCTCGGGGTACCTCATATTGACAGAAGGCCCGTGCACGGATTTCGAGTTTGTGCGCTGCGAGTTTACCGATCATCACGACTTCTTCGCCTTCTCCGCGGTGGAGAATATGCAGTTCCATGAGAGCTTCGTCGAAAACTTCAACGACGACGGATTTGAGCCCGGGGCCAAGCGGGAGCACGGCCGAATCCTGATCTACCAAAACTATGTGTCGCGCTGCTTGAGCCCATTTACCGCGCATGCGAAGAAACCGAATCCAGTCGCGAGCGAACCGGGCAGTGGCATCTATCTTTATCGCAATGTGATCGACCTGCGCCGTGGCACCTACAAAGCACCACCGACAGCAGCGGACCCTTCGGGGGCGTACTACGATCAGCCGACGGAGATTATCGCGCATGACCACGGGAGCCCGATCCATCCAGTGGCCTACGTCTATCAAAATACGTTTCTCATGAAGGAAGGATCTTTCCGAGGTTACTACGCCTTTTCGTGGGGCGCGCATACCGCCGGCACCACGCGGCGCGTGTTTAACAATATCTTCGTTCAAGTCCAGGGAGTCCCCGGGATGAATGTGACAGGGATGTCGGCGGCGGATGATTTCGAAGCCGACGGAAATCTCTATTGGAGTGTGCGTGAGGGTGGGAAGCAGACTTGGGACTTCTTCGAAAAGTTCCGGCAATCGCCACTCTTTGCCGCGAGCAAGCAGCGCTACGCTCCCGGCCTGGGGGCGGGCGACCGGTTCGGAGATCCACAGTTTATCTCGCTCGACGCCGAGGGAAAGAAGCCCCTCGATCCGCGCCTCGCGCCGGGTAGCGCGGCGGCGGGTGGCGGGGTGGAACTCCCCAAGAACTGGCCCGATCCACTGCGTTCCGCGAGCGGGGCCAAGGCCGATATGGGCGCGCTTCCGCATGGCCTTACCCCCTGGGGCGTTGGCGTCCGGGGCCGGCTTTCCCTGGCCGGCACCGTCGCGAAATAGCCTGGAAAGAACGCTTTCGAACCAGTTACGAACCATTGATATTTCCGATGATAGGAACCGTTCCGGGTTTCTAAATTCGGAGCCCAATTTCATGCGCACCGTCCTCTCCATCCTGGCGGCCACCCTGCTGCTCTACACGCCGATTGCTTCCGCCGAGCCGGCGTATCTGTCGCACCCTCCAGTCCGCCCGCTGCCGGCAGCCTCTTCGCGAGCGATGCCCACCGGCACGGTTCGATTTGTCGATCCGGTGAAGGGCGAGGACGCGCAGGCGGGATCAAAGGATCAACCGTGGAAGACGTTGAAATATGCGATTCGGCAATTGCACCCTGGGGACACGCTCAGCCTTCGAGGCGGCACCTATTATGAGAATGTCGCGGTCTCCGCGCAGGGAACGGCGGAAATGCCGATCACCATTCGGGGGCAGCAGGGAGAGGTGGCGATCATCGACGCCGGGTATCGTGAGTTCTTCGAAGATCCGGCGCATGCCTGGGAGCCGTATCCGCAAGGGGCGGAGGGCGAGTATCAATCGACGAAAACATACACGGCCGCGGGCGGGTTCGGGAACTTCGGCGACTCGATGATCCCGTTTCACCGCTATATCAATCTGGCGGACCTGCGCTCGAAAAATGAGCTTTGGCGCCCGACGCTGGAAAATCGGGCGGACGACCCGGAAGGCATCTACTGCGGGCCGGGAACATACCGCGATGCGCAAACGGGGCGAATCCACATTCGACTGGCCCACACGCAACTCGCGGGTCTCGGTGAGAACGCCTACCGCGGGGAGACCGATCCGCGGAAGTTGCCGCTGGTCATCGCGGGCGACGGATACGCCCTGTCGATCGGACAGGCGCGGCACCTTCGGATTCAAGACGTGGTGGTGCGTGGTGCGAAGAGCGGCGCTGTGAAGATCGAGAAATCTGAGAGCGTCGAGTTGGACGGCGTGACAATCTATGCCGGTAATCTGGGGATGCGGATCAGCGGAACGCGCGGGCTGCGCCTCGTGGACTGTGCCCTGCGCGGCTACGGAGCCCCGTGGCATTCGCGATTTCACCACAAGAATCGGGCTGGGTCAGGATATCTCCTCGCGACGGAAGGAGACTGCAGCGATTTCGATTTTGTCCGGAGCGAGTTTACCGATCACCACGATTTTTTCACGTTCTCCAAAGTGGAGGAGATGCGATTCCATGAAAACTACGTCGATAACTTCAACGACGATGGATTTGAGGCGGGGCCGAAACGCGAACACGGCCACAGTTTCATCTACCAGAACTACATCTCGCGTTTGTTGAGCCCTTTTACCCTCGAAGGCAAGAAGCCGAATCCGGTCACCAGCGAACCTGGGAGCGGGGTTTATATCTATCGCAACATTGTGGATCTGCGCCGCGGTCCTTACAAAAGCCCGCCCGAGGCGCCCGATCCGTCGGGCGCCTACTTCGATCGACCCACCGAGATCCTCGCCCACGATCACGGAAGTCCGATTCATCCGGTAGCCTATGTCTATCAAAATACGTTTCTCATGCAGGAAGGAACTCCCCGAGGCTATTACGCCTTTTCATGGGGGGCGCACACTGGCGGAACCACGCGGCGCATCTTCAATAACATCTTCGTGCAAGTCCAGGGGTTGCCGGGGATGAACGTGACCGGGTTGTCGGTGGCGGATGATTTTCAAGCCGACGGAAATCTCTACTGGGGAGTGCGCGAGGGAGGGAAGCAGGCGGGAGATTTTTTCGGGAAGTTCCGGCAGTCGCCGCTCGTGGCGGCGAGCAAGGAGCGCTATGCACCAGGTTTGGGCGGCAGCGACCGGTTTGGCGATCCGCAGTTTGTCTCGTTCGCCGCCGATGGAAAGCAGCCGCTCGATCCGCGCCTCGCGCCCGGAAGCGCGGCTGCGGGTGGAGGTGTGGCGCTTCCCGCGGAGTGGCCCGATCCGTTGCGCTCCTCCAACGGGACTGCGCCCGATATCGGCGCGCTGCCGCGAGGCGCGGTGCCGTGGGGTGTCGGAGTGCACGGCCGGATTTCCCGGACGGGAGTGGTGGAGAAGGGGAAGTAGCGATTTTTGGCCGGACTGTTTGATTGGCATTGGAAGGGCAAAAGGGGCAAAGAGGGGTCGCGCCCGTTGGTTCACTCAACGACCGCTTCCCCCGAACCCCATGAAATTCCGCCTTCTGTGCCTCGTTTTTGCGTGGTGTGCAGCGCGCCCCGCCTTCTCCGCTGAAATTGTATCCGATCCTCTGGCTGCGTGGCGCAGCGGGGTGCGCATCCAGGTGGTTTCTCCGGAAGATGAGGAGCGCCATACGATGCATGCCTATTTCAATGCGTGCCCGGAGAGCCCGGACGGACGGAGCATCCTGTTTTTTGCGTCGAATACGTCCGAGGGTCATCATGGAGAGGTCTGCGTGCGGGATCGGATGAGCGGTCAGGAACGGGTGCTGGCCGGTGATCTCTATGTGGAGGATGCGCATCGCGCGGCGTGTCAGCAGTGGCTCTCCGGCGGCAAGCGTGTGGCCTTCCACAGCGAACGCGACGGGGACTGGTGCGTGACGGTCGTCGATCTGGACACCGGCAAGGAACGTGTGCTGACGCAGGGGCAGATGACCGGTTGGGGCCAGCCAAATTCGGATGTGCTGCCGGTGTATGGGCCTCATTGGAATCCGGGTGACCACCGCGATCTCGACCTGCTCAACGTGGCGACCGGGGAGAAGCAAACGGTGGTGACGATCGAGGCCATCAAAGCCGCGCAACCCGATTGGTATGAAAAGATGGTTGGGGATAACCCGGCGTCGGTCTTCTTTCCGATTTTAAGTCCCGATTTGAAGCGTGTCTTCTTCAAGTTGGCCACGGCAACGGGAGACGATCCGCGCAGCAAGTCGGCCAGCGCCCGGCAGGGACTGGCCTGCTACAGCCTGGAAGAAAAGCGCTTTCTCTACGTGAACGAAAAGTGGGGGCATCCATCGTGGCTGCCCGATTCGCGCCACATCGCGGAGGCGGGCAATCTCGTTTACGACAGCAACGACGGGGCGGTGGAGCACTTGACCGGGCTGCCGGCGTTCCACGGCGATCATCCTTCGGTGAGTCCCGATGGACGGCTCCGGGTGACGGACACTTCGCTCGAGAATTTCGGCGGGAAAGAGACGGAATGGGGCGTGGTCGTGTCCGACGTTCAGGGGAAGGACTACATCATCATCGACCGGTTTGAGAATGGGCGCGGCGCCAGTTCCTGGCGGAAGTCGCACCCGCATCCCTCGTTCAGCGCCGACGGGCAACGGCTTTACTACAACGTAAGTAGCGGTCCGTGGACCCAACTCCGCGTCGCGGAAATCGCGCGGACGGGTGCCGGCACGGCACGATGATTCCGATTGCGTGGAGGGCGTCGAGCGTTGTGAGGATTCGAAATCCGAAACAAATACCGAATGCGGTATGAGAGCGAAAGTGAAGGATTCGTTGTGTGGTCAGAGGAACTGACCAGTAACGCCCGCTTTTACCCTCGCGGTATTACGCGCACTGTTCGACCGATGCATCCCCCAGGATTTCTCGCACGCATTTCTCTCGCGCCTATGAACGTCCATAAATATTCCGACCGGAGATTTCAGATGGGGATCCGCCGCAGCGTGCTGTTCGGGGGATTTGCGTCCGTTTTCATGGCGTCCGCCGCCATGGGAAGGGCCGAGACGCCGCCCGGAGGCAGGCCGTCGGGCAAGCATCTCGTGCTCGATAGCCGCGTGATCGAAGCGACGGAGGGTGTGGCGCTCAAACCCGGTCGGGTGAAGAAACATTCCGCGAATCCACTCTTCGGCGAAGACCAGCCGTGGGAGGTGCGTTTCGACAATCTCTACCCGAACGTCGTTTTCGACGAAAAGACGCGACTCTATCGCTGCTGGTATAGTCCTTTCATCGTCGATCCCGCGGTCAGCGAGACACCGGCCGCGGAACGGGAGTCCAGGCGCTATCGGCCCCATGATCGCGAGATGGGGGTGTGTTACGCGGAATCGCGGGACGGTTTGCACTGGGAAAAGCCGGCGCTGGGTCTTGTCGAATTCGGCGGCAATACGCGCAACAATCTCGTGATCCGTGGGCCGCACGGGACCGGGGTGTTCGTCGATCCGGCCGACATGGATGCGACGCGGCGTTTCAAGTTATTCTGCCGCGCCAGTGACAAGGTCAGGACGATGGCCGCGGCCTTCTCGCCGGATGGCTATCACTGGACCGAGCCAAAGCTCTGCCCGGAGATCGAAGTGCCGGGCGACACGCACAACAACGCGTTCTGGGCGCCGGAGATCGGGAAATACGTGGGCATCACACGGCTCAAGTCGGATCAACGGCTGGTCGCTCGCACGGAGAGCGCCGATTTCATCCACTGGACCAAAGCGGTGGAGATCCTGCGCGGCGACGTGCGGCATCAGACTTACGCCATGCCTGTCTTCCGCTATGGGAATGTCTATCTCGGGTTGCCGATGATCTTTGACACGGCGACGGATCGGGTGTCCTGCGAACTGGCCTGGAGCGCCGACACCGTTGCGTGGCAGCGCATCGCGCCCGGTGAACCGCTGATTCCGAACTCCGACAAGCCAGGGGACTACGACTGGGGGTGCGTCTATGCCGGCGCCACACCGGTGATTACCGATCAGGAAATCCGCCTCTATTACGGCGCATCGAACGGACCTCACACGAACTGGCGCGACGGTTTTCTCGCTCTCGCCACCCTGCGCCCGGATGGCTTCGCCGGTTATGAGACCATCGCTGTGGGAAAGGCGGGATTTGTCACGACTGCGCCTGTGATCTGCACTGGTAAACGTCTCGCCGTGAGCGCTGATGCAGCGGGCGGGCGGGTGCGAGTCGCGGTGCTCGATGACGAGCACCTGGGATTCGACGAGTGCCGGCCGATCACGACCGACATGAGCGGTGGCAGCGTCAAATGGACGGGGGACGCGGACTTGAAGAAGTATGAAGGCCGGAAAATCCGCCTTCGGTTCGAATTGACCAACGCAAAGCTCTACGCCTTCTCATTCGAGGAATGAAAACCCTGGCTCAGCAGTTCCCAAAACGCGCGAAATAACAGAGGATGCCGCTGTTGGTCGCTATCGATTCACGAGCGACCTGTATTCCCCCAAAAGCAAATTATGAAACTCTTCCCTACCAATGGCTTTGCCGCAGTCTTGTGCGCCGCGTTTCTGTGGACGACCGGCATCGAGGCAAACGCCGCGGAACCGGTCGCTCCAGCCCAGTCCCCGACCACAGAGAAAACGGCGCCTTCCACCTCCCCGGCAGCCAAAACTGGGAGCGAAGCGATTTCCGCCGAGTCCGCCCGGCCAACGTCAACGGTCGCGACGAAGCCCGACGGGAAGACGGTGCGCCTCCTCACGATCGGCAACAGCTTTTCGGCGAATGCGACGCGCTACCTGAGCGATCTCGCGAAGGCGAACGGCAACGGGTTGATTCACCGGCCCATCGTGGTCGGGGGCGCGTCGCTGGAACTCCACGCGGGCAAGCTCCAGGCGAACGAACGCGACCCGCAAGACAAGGCGGGTCTCTACAGCAATGGACACGGTCTCAAGGAGGAACTGAAGTCAGACCATTGGGACTTCGTGACGATCCAGCAGGCCAGCATCAAGAGCCACGACCTCGCGACCTACCAACCTTTTGCCACGCAACTGCGCGATTACGTCCGGCTCCATGCCCCGCAGGCGAAATTAATCATCCATCAAACGTGGGAGTATCGGGTCGACGACCCGCGTTTTACCAAGCCGTCGGGCCAACCGGGAGAACCGGCGACGCAGGAGGCGATGTATCGCGGGCTAGCCGCCGCCTATATCGCAGTGAGCAAGGAACTCGGAATCCCGCGGATTCCGGTGGGCGATGCCTTTCATCTCGCGGATGCCGATCCGAAGTGGGCTTACCGGGCGCCCGCTCCTTTTGATCCGAAGGCGCTGCAGTCTCCCACGCTGCCGGACCAGACGCATTCCCTGCACGCGGGGTGGTCGTGGAAGGCAGCGAAGGGCGCCCCGAAAGATGCGCCAAAAACGTTCGGCATGGATGGCCATCACGCCAGCGTGGCGGGCCAGTACCTCGGTGGGTGCGTGTGGTACGAAGTGCTCTACGGTGAGAGCGTCGTGGGCAACACGTTCGTTCCCGCGGGGATTGAACCGGAGTACGCGCGTTTCCTCCAGGACACGGCGCACCGTGCCGTGGCTGAGGCGAACTTGAAGAAATGAATTTGGGCCTTTGGCCCGCAAACGAACACGCGACCAAGAGTCAGAACACGCTCTGAAATCCCACAGCCTTTCACCCCCAAATATGTCTCCCATGAAATCGACTCTCTCCCTACTCATTTCCGGTATCTGTGCCGGTCTTACCGGGTTTTCCGTCGGAGCCGAGCCGCCGGCGACGGACTTGCTCCCGATCGTGGATCTCTCGGCGGATGCCGCCCGTCAGGTGGTGGTGGCGCAAGGGACGGAAAGTCTGTACCAGGGTCACCCGACCACTGTGCTCATGCCGGATGGCAAGACCATCTTCGCCGTGTGGAGTATCAATCACGGCGGGCCAGCCGGGCCGATGGCGCGGAGCGATGACGCAGGACTCACGTGGACGCGGCTGGATGACCAGTTGCCGCCGGAGTTCAAGACGCACCGCAACTGTCCCAGCATCTACCGGTTGGTCGACCGGGCGGGGAAAGAGCGGCTATGGGTCTTTTCCGGGCAGCCGCTGATGCCGCGCATCCTCAGTGAAGACGCAGGCAAGACATGGCGGGAGATGCCGGCGCTGGGGCTGCCGTGCGTCATGACCTTTAGCAGCATCGTAAAGTTGCGCGACGGCGCGTATCTGGGGCTGTATCACAACGGGCCCGACGGCAAGGACAAGCCGCCGCTCGAAGTGTTGCAGACGATTACTTCCGACGGAGGGGTCACGTGGTCCGAACCACATATCGTGGCCAAGGTCGAGGGCAAGAATCCATGCGAGCCCTTCGTCTTCCGGTCGCCCGATGGCAAGGAACTGTGCTGCCTGATGCGAGAGAACACGCACAAGGGGCGCAGTCTGGTGATGTTCAGTCAGGATGAAGGACAGACGTGGAGCACTCCCGTGGACGCGCCGTGGGGGCTGACGGGTGACCGCCACGCCGGCGTGCAGACGCCGGACGGGCGCATGGTCGTCGCCTTCCGCGATCAGGCACTGGGTAGCCCGACCCGCGGGCATTTCGTGGCCTGGGTCGGAACCTACGACGACATCCGCAAGTCATTGCCGGGACAGTATCGCATCAAGCTTCTCCACAGCTATGCAGCACGCACGGGCGACTGTGGCTACCCGGGAGTCGAGTTGCTTCCGGATGGGACGATCGTCGCGACGACCTACGTGCAGTATCACCCGGGCGCGGAAAAAAATTCCGTGGTCAACACGCGATTCAAACTCGCCGAGACGGACAAACTCCGGGCGGGCGGTGCAAAGTGATTGCCCCCGTTTTTCGGCCTTGAGTGCCACGAAGAGCTTCTCCAACCACGTGCAAGACCGTTCAGGATACTGGCCTGCCACGATGAAGCGCCGCCGGATGCACCTGCTTTTCACGGTCCTGGCAGTCGCCTGGACGGATGGGGCCACGGCTCAATCCGAGTTCCGAAATGACCGATATCGCGTGGGCGTGTCGAACGATGGCGTCATGACGATGGAAGTCGCGGGCATGGCGCCACAATTGTTCGTGCCGGAATTCACGGTGCTTTGGACCGACGCCGATCCGCAGTGCGCGCGCAATGCGAGCCATCCCAACTACCCGGTGGCTCCACGCACCGCCGTGCGCTGGCGCAATCCCGACGAACCGATCGAAGAATTGAATGCCTGGGTTGGTTCCCCGCAGTTCAAGACTGTGACGGGGATGAAGGGTACGGTGCTGGGTTCGGGGAAAGGCCGGGTTTGGGAGTTCCGCGACGCGCAGGACAAAGTCAAAGTCCGGATCACGGGCGATCGCGCGCTCGATACGACGCGGCCCTTTTCGGTCGGGCAACGTGTGCTGATGAAACCGGTCCATTCCATGGTGGACGCGAATCGCGTCCGTTGGGAGTACGGGCCGCAAGGGGAGTTTGCCTTGGCGGCGGAACTTGCCCTGCCTGCCGGGGACCGCGATCCCGAACTCAGCTTCACCCTGACACCCCGTCGCGAAGCATTCTTTTCGGTGGCCTTTACGGGAACGCCGTCTGTCTCGCTGGCCGACACATTATTGGTGCCGCAGGAATGCGATGGACGGGGACACAAGCAGTTCGACTTCGTGGTGAGCGAGGCTGACTTGCACCTGCCGCGGGTTCAGGTCGCCACCAAGGCGGGGAATCTGGCGCTCGTCGCCGATCCTCGCGAATGCCGCTTTCGCTTGCCGACGATCGCGGACTCGCGTTTCGGCCTGATGTTGCAAAGTGAAGGCGTGCTGCTGAAGCCCGTCTTGCTTGCGCCTTTACTCGGCGGACCGGAATCCAGGATGCGAGCGGATGCGCCCTGGCGCTTTACGTTCCGCTACGTCATGCGTGCGGGCGATTGGAAGGAAACGTATGCGCACATCGCGCGAGATATCCACGGGTTCCGTGACGAGCGGGACAACTCGGGTCCTGGCTCGCTCAACGACACGCTCGAACGCATCGTGGATTTTCTCGTAGACCGGCGTGGAGGGAATCACGCCCTCTGGGACCCACAGCAGAAATACTACGATTACTTCAACGACAAGACCGGGGTGTTTAAGCCATTCTCGCCTCTTTACGGGCTGGGGGTGGCGATTGTGACCGATGACGAGGAGTTTTTCCGGAAGCGTGCCCGGCCCGCCGTGGAGTACTCGCTTTCCCGGCGGAGTCTGGTGTTCGCGCCCTACGACAATGCCGACAACAAACAGGCCAACAGCGCGGGGCGGACGGTTGGCGAACCGTGCGTGGGCTACGCGCAACTGGCGACGCTGCACGCGCTGTTCCAGGAGAAGACGCCCGCGCTGCGTGCCTTGGCCGAGGCGCGTGGCCCGACGAAGGGGAAGCTCTCCGATGTCCTGGCGCGCTGGCGGCTGACGGGAGATTCAGGGGTGCTGGATGAGGCGCTCGCGATGGCCGCAAAGTCGTCCGCTCGCGACGAGGCCTTCGGGGAGGAGGAGTTTTTCGATTTGCTGGACCTGGCGAACATCACTCGCGATCCGCGGCACATCGCAAGCGCGCGCGCGGCTGCCTATCAGAATTCGGCGAAACTGAGCCTCTATCCCGCGCCACCGGAGGAGTCGGTGACGGTGGATCGTGGCGGACTCGTGCCCGTGCACGAGCACTCCTACGGCCGGCATCGCAACCAGTGGGGTTTCCCGACGCCGCAACCACTGGTCGTGAAAGAACAGACGGTGCCGGCGTGGCGCATTGCGCGGGTGGGCTTGCCGGGTATTGCGTATCCGATCGAATACTGGATGAACACCCATGGCGCGATGATGCGGACGGCGGGTCTCGCGCATGACGATCTTCTCCGGGACGTCGCACGCTGGGGAATGGTGGGCCGGTTTGGCAATTTTCCCGGGGACAACCGTTCCAAGGATTCCCTCGTCCCGGAGTTGCCGGATGCGGTGGAGCGAGGGCCGTGGGGTTGGAACTTTGCCACGGTGAACGCCGGCCACGCCTGGGATTTTGCCGGGGCGGTGTTGGATTTTCTCATCAGCGATGGGTTTGAGCGTTCGCGCGGGGCGATCGATTTCCCGGCGCTGAGCGCGGGTGGCAGCAGCTTCCGGGTCGGCATCTATGGGGGAAAGCCGGGTGCGTTCCATGGGGACAAGGGAGTCCACCTTTGGCTGCCGCGAGGATTGATCACTTCGAATAACCGTCAGTTCGATTGGTTGGCGGGGTACGGCAACGGCAACTTCTATCTCGCGCTGTGGAATCAGTCGTTTCGCGAAGAGCAGGCGAAGATTGTGGTCGATCCGGCGCTGGTGCAGTGCGATGGGGGACACGATGGACGTATTTGGCGGGATCAGGCGCAAGATGTCCCATGCACGGTGGCCAACAATCGGATCGACGTAACGGTCGGACCGAAAGGAATCGTCGCCTTCGCGATCCCCGCGATGGTGAAACCTCGGTTGCAAGGGCGGCTTTACGACGGCGGCGTCGCGCCACTTCCCGCCGCAAGTTTTGCCAATGTCGCCGCGCCATTTGGGCCGGTGCACGCGATGTTGGTCCGCGCGGGACGAGGGCTGACGAGTGCGTATGTCTACACCGAGGCCTTGCCCGAGGCCGTGATCGCGGCCCGGCTCTACTGGCGCCAGGGTGATGGCGGGTGGCAGGAACTGAACGACGATATTTACCCCTACGAGTTCTCGCCCGAGTTGCGCGACGACGCGGGTGACTTTGCGTGCATGCTCGAGATCGAAGACTCGCGGCGGAAGAGGCTCCGGTCACCGGTCATCTCCCTGGCGATGGGCGGTGCCGCGCCCAGGGCGGTTGTCGCCCCGCCAGAGGCGCCATTCGACGACGTTCAGCCGCATTCAGTTGAGCAGAAGTCCGGTGCGGAGTTCGACGCCGATTTCGTCAAATACATCCAACAGGCGGCGAACGGGCATCAATTTGGACTGCGAACGGATGGACGTTTCTATCCTTACTCTACGCCACTGGGACGTCGCATCGGTGCGCGGCAACTGGTCTGGGACCCGGCGCTATTTGGCGGCGGCTGTACGGGCGAAGACGCGGAGCAGCATCTGCGAGCGGACTTGAGCCACACGCGAATCGCACTGATAGCGACTCTCGCCACCCGCCAGCCGAGCGTGGAATACTCACGTCTCGATCCCCGGCAACAGGAGACCCTTCTCGACTTCGCCCATTCCGAGGGTGTCGCCGGACTCCGCGCCGACGTCGTCGCGGCCGTGCTGGCGAGCGATTGGAAGCGGCTCAGCGGCGAACATCTCTACGTTCGCTACGACGGGCACGCGCCGGATCACGCCCGCAACAAGGCCTTTGCCCAACGTTGGAACATTCAATGAAATCACCCACGACATCCGCCTCATGACTACCTCCACTCGTCTCTCGCATGCCGAAATGCTGCAACTCAAACGCTGGAACACGCCGACGATCTACAACGGCTGGGAACAGATCACGCGACACGATGCCAGTGCCGCCGGCTTTAACCTGGAAGAAACGCGAGACTTCATGCCGCAGATGGGGCCGATGGTCGGCCACGCGGTGACCGTCGTGTGCGAACCGAGCAACGCGGCACATCGGCAGGCGAATCCACGGGCGTGGAGTGAGTATCGCGCTTATATGGCCAGCGTCCCCGGACCGAAGATCGTGATCGTCCAGGATCTCGACAAACCGCGCACCGTCGGCGCTTTTTGGGGTGAGGTGAACAGCAATATCCATCGGGCGCTGGGCTGTATCGGCACGATCACCGATGGCGCCATCCGTGACGTGGACGAAATGAGCAATGCGGGATTCAAGGCCCTGGCGCGCCGGATGTGCGTCGGGCACGCGTTCAGTTGTCCCGTGCGGTGGAATTGTGAGGTCGAGGTTTTTGCTACGAGGATTCAGCCCGGCCAACTCATCCATGCGGACAAACATGGCTTTATGGCGATCCCACTGGAAGACGAGCCGCGACTGCTCGAAGCCGCACGTTTCATGGATACGAACGAATGCGAGACCCTGATCGCCGCGGCGCGAAGCACGGCAGGGCGGGGGACGGCGGAAGTGTTGGCGGCGATCGACGAGGCGGGAGGACGTTTTCGCGAGAACACCCGGGCAACATTTGACCGCAAAGGGGAATGGTGAGTGCCATGAACTCACGCCTTCTTTCCACACTCATCCTTCTCATCGCCGGCATGACCGCACCAGCGCAGACCCCCAAGGGCACCACGAATGCCCGCATTCCCGCGGAAACCCTTGCCCCCATTCCCGATGCGCAAGGGTTTGCCGGGAGCTTCGCCGGAGTGAGCGGGGGCGCATTGGTCGTGGCGGGCGGATCCAACATCACGGGTGACAAGTGGGCCGAACCGCTGGCCAAGAAATGGTATGACTCCGTCTTCGTCCTCGAACGGCCCGATGGAAAATGGAGGACGGATCTCAAGCTTCCGCGTCCTTTGGGTTACGGGTTCAGCGTGTCGGTGGATGACAGCATGCTGTGTTTTGGCGGCAGCGATGCGAACCGGCATTACGCGGACGGTTTCCGGCTGCAATGGAAGAAGGGCAAACTCGTGACGACGCCCCTTCCGCCCTTGCCGATGCCCTGCGCCAATGTCTGCGGTGCGCTGGTCGGGCATACGATTTATGTCGCCGGGGGCCTCGGGGCTCCGCTGGATACGGTGGCTATGCACAACTTCTGGTCGCTGGATCTCGACGCTCACGAACCGATCTGGCGGGAACTGGAGCCGTGGCCAGGACCAGGCCGGATGCACGCGGTGGCTGGTGCGTTCGACGGCGGGTTCTATCTTTTTAGCGGCGTCGCGCTCTCGGCGGGACCTGACGGTAAGCCGGTCCGCGAGTATCTGCGCGACGCCTACCGCTTTACGCCGGGGGCGGGTTGGAAGCGTCTTGCCGACCTTCCACGGTCGGCGTCGGCCGCCGCTTCGCCGGCGCCGGTGTATCTGGCCAATGGTTCGCCGCAACTCCTCATCGTTTCGGGTGACGACGGCCTCAATGTGTTATTTCAACCGGTGGAGAAGCACCCGGGATTTCCGCGGAACGATCTCCTTTACGATCCGGCGAGCGACAAATGGAGCACCGTCGAATTGGTGGGAATCTCGCGGGCCACGGAGCCGGCGGTGATTTGGCAGAAGCGCATCGTGATCCCGAGCGGAGAGGTGCGTCCACGCGTGCGGACGCCCGAAGTCTGGTTGGTGCCCGGGCCTTGAGCGCATGAATTTTTCCTCGTCGTCCACACGCATCGCCTGGCTGGTGGTGGGGCTGCTCTTTCCGGTGGCCCTGCTCAACTATCTCGACCGCCAGATGCTCGCGACGATGAAGGCGTCGATGGTGGGGGATATTCCCACGATCGCCAACAAGGCGGATTGGGGTATCGTTCTTGGTTCGTTCAAATGGGTTTATGCCATCCTGAGCCCGGTTGGGGGCTATATCTCCGATCGATTCAGCCGGCGCCACGTCATTTGTTTCAGCCTGTTCACGTGGTCGGCAGTGACGTGGTTGACTGGGCATGTTGCCACGTATCATGAGCTGGTCGCCACCCGCGCACTGATGGGCATTAGCGAGGCATTCTATATTCCAGCGGCGCTGGCTTTGATCGCGGATTTTCATGTGGGGGCCACTCGTTCGCGGGCCATCGGAGTTCATCAGGCGGGCATTTACTCGGGGTTGATCCTGGGTGGCTTTGCCGGGCATGTCGCCGACTCTCCGGAGATGGGCTGGCGTTGGGCGTTCAGTATGTGTGGCCTGATCGGCGTGGCCTATGCGGTGCCGCTCTATTTGGCGCTGCGCAATGCGCCGCGGGCCGCCGCGTCCCGGGAGCCCCTGGCACCGGGCGAGGCCATGGCGGAACTTTTCAGCAATCGCAACTTCATCCTGCTGGTCTTCTATTTCACGCTGCCGGCAATCGCGGGATGGGTGGTGAAGGATTGGATGCCGGAGATTTTGAAGGAGCGATTTGGTCTCGGGCAGGGTCATGCGGGTGTGACCGCAGTGCTTTGGGTGCAAGTGGCCTCGCTGGCGGGGGCGGTTGTTGGCGGTGCCATCGCGGATCGCTGGGTGGTTCGTTCGTCGCGAGGACGCATCTACACCAGCGCCATCGGCACGCTGCTCTTCCTTCCGGCGCTCTTTGGCGTGGGCCACGCGGAGGTGGTCGGCGCCGCCATCGTCGCGCTCGTCGTCTTTGGAGTCGGCTGGGGTTTCTTCGACTGCAACAATATGCCGATCCTTTGCCAGGTCGCGCGTCCCGAGTTACGGGCGACGGGATACGGCTTCATGAACATGGTCAGCATCAGTTGCGGCGGGTTCGGCGACTGGGCTTTCGGTTCGTTGCGAGATCACCGGGTCCCGCTCGATCTGATTTTTGGCGCCTTCGCGGGGATCGCTCTTTTGTCCATCTTCATCGTGCTGTTCATCCGCCCGCAGCCCACCGAACCCATTTCACCATGAACCTGCCCACATCCCAACGACTCCACGGCCTCGTCGCCGCCACCCATACTCCGTTTCATGCCGATGGCTCGCTGAATCTAGCCGTCGTCGAGCAGCAGGCCGCGCACATGTTGAAGAATGAGGTGGGCGTCGTTTTCATCGGCGGCAGCACTGGTGAAAGCCTTTCGCTGACGATCGAGGAGCGCCTCCAACTGGCGCAACGGTGGAGTGATGTCGTGCGCGGATCGGATCTGCGCCTGGTGGTTCACGTCGGGACGAATTGCGTGGACGACGCGCGTGCCATGTCCGCGCAGGCGGAAAAGCTCGGAGCGGCGGCGATTGCGGCCGTGGCTCCGTCCTACTTCAAGCCGCGCGATCTCGAGACTCTTATCGCCACCGTGGCGCGCATTGCTTCGGCAGCTCCCGCGACGCCGTTCTACTATTACGATATTCCGGTGCTCACCGGACTGAGCCATTCGATGCCGGACTTTCTGGCGCAGGCTCCCGGACGGATTCCGACGCTGGCCGGGTTGAAATTCACGAACCCGGACCTGATGGCGTATCAATGCGTGCTCCGTGCCGATGGCGGGAAGTGGGATGTTCCGTTCGGGCTGGATGAGTTCATGCTGGGGGCGCTGGCGCTGGGCGCCCGGGGTGCGGTGGGAAGCGGTTACAATTTTGCGGCGCCGATCTACACGCGGCTTTTGCGGGCCTTTGCCGCGGGTGATCTTGCGGCGGCGCGCGAGGAGCAGTTCCGCGGGGTGTGCCTCATCAAGTTGCTGGCCAGCCACGGGTACATGGGAGCGGCCAAGGCGACGATGCAGATGCTGGGGGTGGATGTCGGCCCGGCGCGGCTGCCCAATGGGACGTTGAGTACAGCGCAGGTGGCGACGCTTCGCGCCGGTTTGGAGGCGATGGGGTTCTTTGATTGGGTGCGGTGAGGCGGCACGAGCGCACGAGAGGAATTGAGAAGGTTTGGAAACGCTGGCAGCGCATGCCGGCCCGCGTTTGCGTGATTGTTTGTCCAGTGCCGGCGGCTTTACCTTGGGTAATGGATTTCTCCCCGGATGGCTCACTGCCGTGTGTGGTGAACTCGTCTCTCAACTACTGGCGCCAGTTCCGAGGCTTGTTTCGGGCGTCGCGGGCCGAGGTGTGGATCGCGTGCCTGGTGGTGGTGGCCGTGGCGGGTGCCGCGAGGGCGGACGACGAACATTGGTTCGGACCCGCGGCCAGGATTCTGAGTCCGAACTATCGTCAGCTCCTGGCACGTGAACGTGCGCTGCGCACGGAATTGGAAGCTTTGCCGGCGCCGCCGGTTTCGCAGCAGAGCGAGCGGATCGGGTGGCACAGCATGTTTTCGCGCAACGGCAGCGCCACGAAGTGGCTGCAGGTCGATCTCGGGCGCGTGAAGCCGTTTGATTCCGTGACGCTGGTACCGGTGGATGTGGCGTATGGAGCGCATCCGGGGCCGGGGTTTGGTTTTCCCGTGCGTTTCCGAGTCGAAACTTCCGATGTCGCGGCGTTCTCGGAGCCCCGGCTGCTGGCGGCGTTCGACGGTGAGGATTTTTCGAATCCCGGGAATGCGCCGGTCTTTCTGCCAACTCCGGGGGCGGGCGGCCGCTATGTGCGCGTCACGGCGACGCGGCTGTGGCCGCGTGGGGATTCCGCGTTGTTCGCCCTGGGTGAAGTCGTGGTCCTGCACGGCGAAAACAATATCGCCGCCGGTGCACCCGTGGCGTTCAGCGACAACTACAACAACCCGCCCGCCTGGCAGCCGGCGAATGCTACGGATGGGCAGACAGTCTTGGGGGCTCCCGTGGAGGTGCTGACCACTCCGGGGAATGGGTGGCACGCGACGATTGCGCGCGCGCCCGATACGACGAAGTGGGTCCAGGTGGATTTGGGAAGCGCGTTACCGCTCGATGAAGTGCGGCTCTATCCCGCGCGTCCCACGGATTTTCCGGCCCGGCGGGGGTTTGGCTTCCCGGTGCGGTTTCGCGTGGAGGCAGCGGTCGATGCGAGTTTCACCGACCCAGCAACGCTGGCCGACCACACTCAGGCGGATTTTGAGAACCCCGCGGAGAATCCCGTCGTCATTCCGGCGGGCGGAGTGAAGGCGCGTTTCGTGCGCGTGACGGCGACGCGGCTCTGGGCGCGTTCGAACGACTTTATCTTCGCGCTCGCGGAGTTGGAAGTGTGGTCGGGTGGATCGAATGTCGCGCGGTCCGGCGAAGTCACGTCGCTTGACTCCATCGAAGGGGGCACATGGGCGCGGCGCTTTCTCCTGGATGGGTTCAATAGCCAGGGACGGATCGTGCCGATTTCCGGGTGGCTGCACGGGCTGTCGCGACGCCGGGAAGTGGAAGCGGAACTGAGCCGGATCGCCCTCGACAGGCGACGAGAGGGGGAAGCGATGAGGAATGCCTCGTTGCGGTGGGGAGCGACCTTCGCTTTTTCCATGGTTGTGGCGCTGGCGGTCTGGATGCGGGCAAGGGCTCGGGCGCGACGGCGGGAAGTCGAGCGACTGCGACAGCGGATCGCGGGGGATCTGCACGACGAGATCGGCAGCAATCTCGGCAGCATCGCGCTGCTCAGCCAGATGGCGCTGCGGGAACCGGGGGGTGCCCAGGACGATCTCGCCGAAATCAACCGTGTCGCCCGTGAAACGGCCGACTCGATGCGTGATCTTGTGTGGTTTCTCCAGCCGTCCACTCTCGCGAACGGGGATTTTGTGGCCAAGCTCCGCGAGACCGCCGCGACGATGCTAGTGGGGCTGGAATGGACGTTTGAGGGAACGGCTCCGGCGGATGCCTGGTCGCTGGAATTCAAACGACAGGTCTTTTTGATTTTCAAAGAGGCTTTGCACAATATCCGTCGGCACGCCGCGGCGGGGCGCGTGGAGATTCGGCTCGCGGAGGAGGACGGTATCGTGGAGTTGGTCATCGCCGATGACGGGTGCGGATTTGCTGGCAATGGAAGCTCGACCGGACACGGACTCACCAGCATGCGATTGCGCGCTGACGCGCTCGGTGGGGCGCTCGCGGTCGATTCGACCTCCGGCGCGGGAACCCGCGTGGCGCTGAAGGTGAAAGTGACTTCCCAATGGCGGGCTGCTGCCCCTTGATGGCGCCATGCCTGCCGCCCCCGTTGATGTCTGGTTGATCGAGGACAATGCAACTTTTCGCCGCACGGTCAGCCGCTCCCTTGGCCAGACGGACGGCTTTCGGTGCACGGGTGATTTTGGCAGCGCGGAGACGGCGCTGGCGGCGGCCCGGCAACAGGCGGCGCCGCGGGTGGTGCTGCTCGACGTGGGGCTACCGGGGATGGACGGACTCGCCGCCATTCCGCGGCTGCGTGAGCGGCTTCCGAACACGGTCATCATCGTGCTGACCGTCTTTGAGGACGAAGACAAAATCTTCCGCGCGATTTGTTCCGGAGCCGCGGGGTATCTGCTCAAGACGTCCACCGTGGAGGAAATCACGCGGGGCATGAGCGAGGCATTGGCCGGTGGAGCCCCGATGAATTCGCGCATCGCGCGGCGGGTGCTCGATATGTTTGCCCGGTTGGCACCGCCGCGCGGCGACTATGGCCTGACCGCCCGGGAGACGGAAATCCTCGAGGCCATGGTCCAGGGGAAGATCAAGAAGGAGATCGCGGCCCAACTCGACTTGAGCTTTCACACCGTGGATTCGCACCTGCGGAATATCTACCAAAAGCTCGAGGTGAACACGAGGACTGGAGCAGTGGCGAAGGCGCTGAAGGAGAAGTTGGTGTAGGTGGACGGGTTCGGCTGGCATCCCGCGCTTGCGTGATGGTGGCCGGAGCGAGAGCGCGTAGAATGGTCCCATGATTTCCCCCGTTTTTCGACAAAGCCTGACCTGCTTTTTCGGACTTTACGTTTGTGCCGTGGGTGTGGTGCGCGGCGCGGAGAAACTGGACATTTCCAAACTTCCGCCACCCGCGCAGCTGTCCGTCGATTTTGCCCGGGACATCCAGCCGATCTTCGAGGCGCATTGTGTCAAGTGCCATGGAGCGGAAAAGCAAAAGGGTGGATGGCGGGTGGATGTGAAGGAGGTCGCGTTGACGGACGGGGACAACTACGCGCCAAATATTCATCCGGGAAAAAGTGCCGAGAGCCCGATGATCCATTTTGTCGCCGGACTCGATCCGGAGATGAAGATGCCGGCAAAGGGCGATCCGCTTACCGCGGCAGAGATCGGCCTTCTGCGGGCGTGGATTGATCAGGGCGCCGTTTGGCCGGAGATCGTGGCACAGGCCAATCCGTTGGACTGGTGGTCCCTGAAGCCATTGCGGCGGCCCGCTGTGCCGGTGATCGAGGGCGTCAGCAATCCTATCGACGCTTTCATTCGCGCGAAACTCGCGGAGAAGAAGCTCATTCCTTCTCCCGAGGCGGATCGCCGAACGTTGATCCGGCGTCTCTACTACGACCTGACAGGACTTCCGCCAAAGCCGGAGGACATAGATACCTTTGTCGCCGACCCGGATCCGAAGGCCTACGAAAAACTGGTGGATCAACTCCTCGCTTCGCCGCAATACGGCGAGCGGTGGGCCCGGCACTGGCTCGATGTCGTACGCTACGGAGAAACGCATGGCTACGACAAAGATCAACCGCGCAATAATGCCTGGCCGTATCGCGATTATGTGATTCGCGCTTTCAACGAGGACAAGCCGTATGGACGTTTTGTGCAGGAACAGATCGCGGGTGACGTGCTCTTTCCCAGTACCGAGGATGGCATTGAGGCGCTCGGCTTCATCGCGGCTGGACCGTGGGATCTGATTGGCCATGCGGAGGTGCCGGAGACGAAAACCGACGGCAAGATCGCCCGCAATCTCGACCGTGACGACATGGTCTCGAACACCATGAACACCTTCAACAGCCTGACGGTGCAATGTGCGCGCTGCCACAACCACAAGTTCGACAAATACATTACCCAGGAAGATTACTACAGCCTCCAGGCGGTCTTTGCGGCGCTGGATCGGGCGGACAAAAAATATGATCTCGACCCTGTGTTGGGGCGGCAGCGTGGCGAGCTTGCCGCGCGCATCAAGACGCTGAAGACGCAGCGGGAGCAGTTGCGAAATACGGCGGTGGCTGCCGCGGGCGCGCCTCTGGCGGAATTGGAAAAACGACTCGCCGCGCTGCAAAAGCCAACGCCGGGCAAGGTATTGAAAGCGGACGCGTATGGCTATCACAGTCAGATCTCGCCGAGGCAGGATACCGTGAAATGGGTGCAGATGGACCTGGGTAAATCGATCGCCCTCAGCAAGATCGTGCTGCATCCCTGCAAGGACGACTACAACCAGATCGGCGAGGGATTCGGATTTCCGGTGCGCTTCAAGGTCGAAGTCGCGGACGATCCGGAGTTTGCCACGGGGGTGACGATGATTGGCGATCAAACGCAAACGGACCTGCTCAATCCCCGGCTGAATGCCGTGGCATTCCCCGTGAACGGCCAGGCGGTGCGCTATGTGCGCGTGACGGCGACCAGGCTCGCGCCGCGCAAGGACGACTATATTTTCGCGCTCGCGGAACTGTCGGCCATCGATGTGACCGCCCAGAATGTCGCGCTGGGCGCCGCAGTCACGGCGCTGGACTCCATCGAAGCCCCGCCGCGCTGGCGAAAGACGAATCTGACGGACGCCTATTTTCCCGGTGCGAATCTCGCGGGTGAACCGGATGAAGTTGCGAAGTTGACCGCGGAGCGGGATCGAATGGTCGACAGCGCGCTGACGAGTGAGAATCGCGAGGCGTTGGCGACGGCGGGACGCGACCTGGCGGTGGCGGAGAAGGGGATCGCGGCATTGCCGCCGGCTCGCACGGTTTACGCCGGGACTGTTCATACGGGCGCCGGGGCTTTCGTAGGCACCGGGGCTAATGGTGGGCAACCGCGGGTCATCCAGGTACTGCATCGCGGAGATGTGAACAGCCCGCGGCAAATGGTGGAGGCTGGGACCGTGCCGATTATGGCGGATGAGCCGAGCCGCTTTGCTCTGGCGCCGGACGCACCCGAGGGGGAGCGTCGCGCGGCGCTGGCGCATTGGCTGACTGATCCACGCAATCCGCTGACCTGGCGGTCGATCGTGAATCGGGTCTGGCAATATCACTTCGGCCACGGACTGGTGGATTCCCCCAACGATTTCGGGCACATGGGCCAGCTTCCGACGCACCCAGAACTGCTCGATTGGCTCGCGGTGGAGTTTCGGGACGGCGGGCAATCGATCAAGCATATGCATCGCCTCATCGTGACGAGCGCGACGTATCGGCAGGCGTCGTGCACGGGCAATGAGGCGAAGGCCGCGGAGTCCATCGATGGGGATAACCGCTTCCTCTGGCGCATGAATCGGCGCCGGCTGGAAGCGGAGGCCGTTCGCGATTCGGTGTTGAGCGTGGCGGGTCAACTCGACTTGACGATGGGCGGGCCGAGTTTCCGCGATTTCGTCGTCGAGCAGCCGGCGCATTCGCCGCACTACGAGTATCGCCTGCACGACGCCGATGATCCGAAATCGCATCGCCGCTCGATCTATCGGTGGATCGTGCGTTCGCAACCGCAGCCTTTCCTGACGACGCTCGATTGCGCGGATCCGTCGATGAGCGTCGAAAAGCGCAATGAGAGTCTGAGCGCGTTGCAGGCGCTGGCCCTCATGAACAACCCGCTGATGGTGGTCATGGCCAAACATTTTGCGGAACGCCTGGAGAGGGAGGCGACCGGAATCGATGCCCAGATTACCCGCGGATTTCAGTTGGGCCTCGGGCGCGCGCCGCGGCCGGAGGAGCAGCGGGAGATGTCCGCCTACGCCCGGCAGTTCGGGCTGCCGAACACCTGCCGCCTGATCTTCAATCTCAATGAATTCGTCTTTGCTGATTGAGCCTATGAACTCGCACTCCGTTTCTCCCTTTCACCGTCTGCTGCATCGAGCGCCAGTAAGCCGGCGCGAATTTCTCTGGCGATGTGGCGGAGGGTTGGGCGGGATCGCCCTCGCCAGCATGCTGGGAGGCGACAACGCGTTCGGCGCAAATCCGGGCGGGGGCGTTCTGGGTGGTGTCCTGCATTATCCGCCCAAGGCGAAGCGCGTGGTCCAACTTTTCATGGCGGGTGCGGCCAGCCATCTTGACCTCTTCGATTTCAAGCCGGAGCTGATCAAACAGCACGGCAAGCCGTCGGATTTCGGCGAGAAAGTCGAGGCGTTCCAAAACGGCTTGGGGCCATGGCTGCGTCCGCTCTGGGATTTTGCGCCGTACGGACAGAGCGGGAAGATGCTCAGTGAAGCGGTGGCGCCCCTCGGTCAATGCGTGGACGATATCGCGTTCATCCACAACATGGTGGGAAAGTCGGGGGTGCATAGCGCCGCGACGCTGCTTCAGACGACGGGGTTTCAGACTCCGGGCTTCCCCGGGGCTGGGTGCTGGGTGAGCTATGGCCTCGGCAGCATGAACGACAACCTGCCGACCTTTGTCGTGCTGCCGGATCATCGCGGATACGCCTCGAACGGACCGAAGAATTGGGACACGGCATTCCTGCCGTCGCAACATCAGGGAACGGTGATCTATCCCGATGCGGAGACGCCGATTGCCGATCTCTTTCCTGCGAAGAACGACTTCATCACCCCTGGCAGCGACGCCGCAGGCCTCGCCTTGCTCGCGCAGTTCAATCGGGAACACGAGGCCGGGCGGACGGGCGACGCGCGCCTCGAGGCCCGCATCCGCAGCTATGAACTGGCCGCGCGCATGCAACTTGCCGCCCCGGAGGCGCTGGACATTTCCAAGGAGCCCGCGGCGATGCGCGAGATGTATGGGATCGACGATTCGCGCAAGCAGTGGCCGAAGGAGATCAATGCCGCGGAGGAGGCGGATTACTTTGGCCGCAAGTGCCTGACGGCGCGACGGCTCCTCGAGCGCGGCGTGCGGTTCGTGCAAATCTGGTCGGGCAATGACAACGGCTTCCCACGGCGCAACTGGGATTCGCACGAGGATGTGAAGCGCGACCACGGTCCGCTGGCGATGGGCATGGCGCGCGGCGCCTCTGCCCTCATTCGAGACTTGAAGCAGCGCGGTTTGCTCGACGATACGATTATCCTCTGGACGACTGAGTTTGGCCGCATGCCTTCGTCGCAGGGCGACGGCAAGGGGCGCGACCACAACCCCTACGTTTTCACCAACTGGCTCTGTGGCGGTGGGATCAAGGGAGGAATCGTGGTGGGAGAGAGCGACGAGTGGGGCTACAAGCCGCTCGATCGGAAGAATCCGACGGAGGTCTACGATGTCCACGCCACGATCCTGCGTCTGCTCGGCATCGATCACACGAAGCTCACCGTCCGGCACAATGGAATCGACCGCCGTCTCACCGACGTGCATGGACACGTGATCGAGAGGCTCCTCGCCTGACAGGCGGTCGGATATTGTCCTGGCGACAGCCGCGACTTTGGCGGTGGAGGATTGCCGCATCGATCACAAACGTGAGCGTGCGGGATGGAAAACCCTTTCGATTCGGCCGGGTGACGGGGCGCGACTTGACGCTTGCCGGGATGGTGCTATGGACGGCGGGCGATGTCACACATCTCTCCGAGGGAACACGGCGGGGCCAGCGAACCATCTCAGCCTAAAGACGCGTCTTTTCCCGATGCGAAGGCTGAATCCTTCTTCAGCGGCGGACGGGATTCGAAGATCTGGGCCGCTGGTCTTTTTGTCGTCCTGGCCTTCCTCGCGAGCGCCTTTGCCCACACCCTGACGGCGCCCTGGGTGGAGGAGGATACCTGGTATGGCGCGGTCTATTCGCAAGCCGCGCACAACAATCTCCGCGTGGGAATCCTGGCGAATGGCGGAGTGCCGGCGACGCTCTACTTCGGCCCGCTGCCGATTCCGCGCGAGGCGTATTACGTGCATCATCCCACTCTGCTGCCGCTCATGGTGACAGCGGCATTTGAGATTTTTGGCGAGGCCGAATGGGTGGCGCGGTTGGTCCCCATCGCCTGTTCGCTGGCGAGCGTGGTATTCCTTTGGCTGCTGGTCAGCAGCGCCGTGGGAAGGCGGGCGGCGACTTTCAGCGCCGGGATCTTTGCGACGTTGCCGATGGAATTGCACTATGGCGATCTCGTCGATTTTGAGCCGTGCCTGCTGATGTGGATGCTCGCGGCGCTCTTGTGCCTGCGCTATTGGTGGATCAGCAATCGCTGGGGCTGGGCGGTTTCTGCGGCGGCGTGTTGTCAGTTTGCTCTCTGGACGGACTGGCCGGGCTATCTCTTTGTCTTAAGCCTCGCGGGAGGATTCATCCTGATGTCGTACCGAAAAGCGACGGCCAGTGCCCGTGCTGCCGCACCGTATGCCCGGCATCTGGGCGGCGCGCTCCTCGGCATGGTCGGTTGTTCGGGTGTGTTTTTCCTTTGGCAAATCCATCACGTAAATCCCGATGCATGGGCTGACCTCTGGAATGCGTTGCTGATGCGTCTGGACAACCATGTGGCGGTCGCGGTGGGTGCGTCGGCCGCCAACGCCGCACGCTTCACGTTCATCGAGTGGTGCCGGGCCGTGCTCCATGGGATGAGCGAGGACTTTCTCGCGGCGCCCTGGATCCTCGCCGTGGTGGGAATCGTATGCCTCTGCCGAGGCTGGAAGAAGACTGAAGGGTTGCGTTGGTGTGGACTGGTCGTAATGCCCATGTGCTTTGCCGGCGTTGTTTACGTGGTGGTCTTGCGCAACGAATCGTTCATCCATGATTTCGCCACATTTTACATCATCGGCGCGCTGGCGTTGCTGGCCGGGTTGGGTCTCGATGGCTTGATCGGCATGGTGGAGCGCAGGCTGCAGGCGGGTTTGTGGCGGTCGGCGGCAAGCGCGGGGTTGTGCGCAATGTTCGTCGCGCTGGCCACGAGCGGCTACAGCCGGGCGGAGTCCGAACGGTCACCTTTCCGCGTTCTCGATGGCCAGACGGCCGAGCCTGCCGATCTGGCCGCGGTGCTGGGCCGCTGCGTCGGGCGGCTTTTTCCGGAGGGGACGGAGGTGCTCTGCAACTTCGATCCGTATGGCAGCACGCTCGACTATTATGCGGAGCGCACGATCCTCACCAACTTGAGCGAGCCGGCGCATTGGCAGGCGGCGATAGCCCACGAACATGGGCCCGTCGGTGGAATCATCTGGCTGGGTGCGCCGCAGGCGGAGGCCATCATTTCCATTCTGCCGAAAAGCGAAGTCACGCCGGTGACTGTCGAAGGAATTCGCTTCGCTACGTGGCGGGCCCATTCGCCACGGTGAGGCGCAAATGAGTTAACCCTAGCGGGGCCCGGCAATGTGTGGGGTTTTCGAAGAATACTTTGCCCTTATTGCCGGACCTCTGGCAGGAGTGCATCCTGTCACTTCTTCCTCCCACGCTCATGCTTACCCGCTGCTTCGCCCTGCTCACTGTTTTCGTGGGATGCGCTTTCTCTGCCGATGAAGTCGTGTTGTCGCGGGCAGCGCTCGATCTTTCGCTCGAGCCACCGTTGATCAGTACCGCGCCTGGTCCTGAGTACGACGATCAGGCGCGAGTCGGGAACATGGTTATTGGCATCGAGCGTACGCCGAAGGGCCGGCTGTGGGCGTGCTGGGTGGGGAATGGAGATAGCCCGAACGGATTTTTCATGCTGGCGACCAGCGATGATGACGGCGCCACATGGTCGAAGCCGCGGATCGTCATCGATCCGACCGACCCGCCGAACTCGCCCCAGCGCCGCGCGCTCGTCGGGAACCTGTGGACTGATCCGTTGGGGCGGCTCTGGTGTTTTTTCGATCAGAGCCTTGGGTATTTCGACGGACGAGATGGTGACTGGTACATCCGCTGCGATGATCCCGACGCTGCCGAGCCGGTGTGGACGAAGCCAGTACGCTTCGCGGACGGTTGCACGCTGAATAAACCGACGGTTCTGAGCAATGGCGACTGGCTGCTGCCGGCGTCGCTGTGGACACGCGATCGCATCGCTCCGGCGATCCTCAAGGAGGCGCACCATGATCTGGATGCTATCCGTATGGCGAATGTCTTTGCCTCGGCCGACCAGGGGAAAACGTGGATCCGTCGAGGTGGGGTGGCGTTTCCCGGAACGGATTTCGACGAGCATATGATCGTCGAACTCCGGGACGGACGCCTGTGGATGCTGGCGCGGACCAAGAAGGGAATCGGTGAGAGTTTCTCCACGGACCGTGGCGCCACGTGGAGCGAGCCGCAACCGTCGTCGATCCAGAACGTGAACGCGCGATTCTTCATTCGCCGCGTCGCGTCCGGCAAGCTGCTGCTCGTGAAGAACGGTCCCACTGACAAGCGCCTGCCGCGCCGGTCGAGCCTGACCGCGTTTCTTTCCGAGGACGACGGCAAGACGTGGGGAAAGGGCCTGCTCCTCGATGACCGGGCTGTGGTTTCGTATCCGGACGGGTTTCAGGCGCCCGATGGGACGATCCACATCCTCTACGACTGGAATCGCCACACCGACGCGGAGATTCTGCTCGCGAAGTTTCGCGAGGAGGATGTGATCGCCGGGAAGTTCGAGACGCCCGGCGCCAAGCGCCGCTTGCTGGTGAACAAGGCCTACGCGGCGAAGATGCCGCGGGCGATCACACCGGATGAGAAATGGAGCGCGCAAGCCGCTGAGGACGCAAAGCAGGATCGCCACACGTTCGCTTACGACGGGGTGACACCCAACAAGATGGTGTGCGATACGACGCTGCGTGAATTGCCCGATGGGTCGTGGATTCTCTTCATGCTTGCCGGCGGGGACACCGAGCCTTCGCCGCTGAACTATACCGGCGTGACGCGTAGCCTCGATCAAGGCCGGACCTGGACTCCGCTCGAAACATTCAACGTGGGCTTTCCGCGCGAGGGGAAGACCATCGGCCAGGGCCCGACCGAGCTGATGATCCGGGACGGGCGCTGCACGCTGTTCTTTTCCACGCACTCGAAGCACTGGTCGTCCGATTGGCGTTCCTGGTTTCTGACGAGTGACGATTCGTTCAAGACCTGGAGCAAGCCTTCCGAGGTGCCGGGGCGCTTGAAGGAGCGGACCTTCATTCGCAACCACATCGTCACCCGCGACGGACGGATCATCGCGCCTTTTCAGCATTACGTGGGACCGGACGATGAGCAGGACAAGGCGCCCCTGGACCGCGCCTTCACGAATCCGCGCAATGGCGTGCTCATCAGCAGCGACGGCGGCAAGACGTGGGGTGAGCATGGCAACATCCGGCTCACGCCCAACGATCGTTATTTCGGGTGGGCGGAAAACAACCTCGCGGAACTCAGTGACGGCCGTATCGCGATGATCATTCGCGCGGATGCGCTCGGCGGTCTCCTCTACTACGCGGAGTCGAAGGACGGTGGAAAGACATGGCCCGAATTCGCCTCCGTCACGCAGGTGCCGAATCCCGGCAGCAAAGCCACACTTTATCCGCTCGGTGGCGACACCGTGGCGATGTTGCATAACCCGAACTCCAGGCACCGGAGTCCGCTGGCGCTCTGGATCAGCTTTGACGGGATGAAGACATGGCCCTACCAGCGCGTACTCGTCCCGGAATCAACCGACGGGCCGCAGGGCCGACTCAATTACCCTGACGGCTTTGTCTCCAAGGACAAGCAATGGCTGCACTTCGGTTACGACGACAACCGGCATCGTGCCGGCGTGTATTCCGCCAGGCTACCTGCGCTGCCGTAAGCAAATACCAAATGTTTCAACGCCTTCTCAATACGGTTACGGGACTTTACCCCGTGTGGCTGGTGGTGATTTCGCTGCTGGCTCTCTGGCACCCGCCGGCGTTCACGTGGTTTACCGGCCAATGGATCGTCGGGTCGCTCTCGTTGGTCATGCTCAGCATGGGATTTACGCTAACGGTGAGCGATTTTCGCCGGCTGTTTCGGACACCCAGTTCGCTGGCGCTCGGCTTTCTCGCCCACTACACGATCATGCCGCTATCGGGCTGGCTGTTGGGCCGTGTGCTGCACCTGGACCCTGGATTTGCGGTGGGCGTGATCCTCGTGGCGAGTTGTCCTTCCGGGACCGCTTCCAATGTGGTCAGCTATCTGGCGCGTGCCGACGTGGCTCTGGCCGTCGCGGTGACCTTCACCTCCACGTTGCTCGCGTTTGTGATGACGCCGCTGTGGTGCCAGGCCCTGGCGGGACGTTACGTGCCGGTGGATGTGATCGGCATTTCCCTTTCCACGCTCCAGGTCGTGGTGGCGCCAGTGCTGGTGGGGGTGCTGTGCAACTGGCGCTTCCCGCGCGCAATCGCCCGCGCGGCGCGTTTCGGCCCGATCGTGTCGGTGATGGCGCTGACCCTCCTCACCGGCGGGATCGTCTCGCAGAATGCAGCCGCGGTCATTGCCAATGCCAGCCGTCTGGCATTTGCGGCCTTCCTCCTGCACCTGCTCGGTTTCGGACTTGGCTATGTCGTGTCGCGCGTGTTGCGGTATCCGCCTTTGACCGCGCGCACGGTCTCGATCGAAGTCGGGATGCAAAATGGCGGCATGGCCGTCATGCTGGCCCGGAAGAATTTTCCCCTGGAGCCGTTGGCGGCCGTGCCCGCGGTCTTCAGCGCCGTCATTCAGAATCTCATTGGCAGTCTGATGGCGGCGTACTGGCGGGCGCATCCGGTGAAAGTCGCCGAACCTGTGAACGCGCCCATCGTTCCCGTGGTGGAAAACGTCTGAATGTCCATGATCGCTGCATCCCCGGCGCACCCGCGCCGTTCGATTTACTACTGGAAATGCGACCGCCCCGCGGCTTTTCACGGGACGGCATTGCGCCATGAAAGTTCTGGGATGGAAGAGCTGCTTGCCGGTGCGTTGCGCGAGCGGTTCCCCGGCGGTCGCATCGTGCTTCGCCCAGCGGGCGGGCAGGGGAATCACGTGACTTATCTTGCCACCATTGCTCATCAGGAAACGTTTGTCCGGGTCGAAGACGGTCCGGAAAAGGACGACTACATGGAGGTCGAGTCACGGGTGTTGGCGGACGTGGCCCACCTCGGGGTGCCAGCGCCACGCGTTCACGCGGTGGACGCGAGTCGCTCCTTGGTCCCGTTTGCCTGGCAGGTCATGGACTTAGTCTCCGCGCCAGATCTCAACGAACTGCACCAACAGGGCCGTCTCGACCTGGAAGCTGCCGCCGGTGACATCGGGGTGGCCATCGCGCGGTGGCAGGCGCTTCAGCCAGGCGGGTATGGTCCGTTCGATCCGGAGGCTCTTCGGCGGGAAGATTCCCTTCGAGGGTTTCATTCGAGTTACGCGGACTACTTTCATTTGCACCTCGACCGGCATCTGCGGTTTTTGGTCGAGCGCGGTTTTCTCTGCAGGAGCGAACGGGACGAGATTGTCGATGAATTCGCCCGTCATGACGCTCTGATGGCACTGTCGCAAGGCTGTCTCGTGCATAAGGATTTGGCCCTGTGGAATATTCTCGGCAACGGGGTGGAGATCGCCGCTTACATCGATTGGGATGACGCCATCTCCGGCGATCCCATGGACGACTTGTCGCTGCTTGGCTGCTTTTATGGAGGCGCAGTACTCAACCGGGCGCTCGCCGGCTATGGCTCCATCCGTCCCTTGCCCGAAAATCATCGGCGGCGCTTCTGGCTGCACCTGTTGCGCAATATGATCGTGAAGGCTGTCATTCGTGTCGGCGCCGGCTATTTTGAACGTGATGATGCCTTTTACCTCATCGGCGCGGGAAGTTCTGGTGCTGCATTAAAAGCCTTTACCCGTGCCCGGCTCACGACGGCGCTGCAAGGCTTGCGCGAAGACCGAACGATCGAATCACTATGAACACAACGAACCTGCGTGAATGCGAACTGCGCCTCGGCACCTGGATGTCCAGCGGGTCTCCGATCATCGCTGAACTGGCCGCGGATAGTGGCTTTGACTGGCTGCTCTTCGATCTCGAGCACGGCTGCGGCACCGAAGCAGGATTGCTGGCGCAGTTGCAAGCAATCCGCGGATCGAACGCCGCGTCCATTGTGCGGGTGGGTGCTCCCCACCCGGACCTGATCGCGCGCGTCCTTGATTGGGGAGCGGATGGCATCATGGTCCCGCATGTCTCCACCGTGGCCGTGGCGGAAGCCTGTGTGCAGGCGATGCGCTACCCGCCACGCGGGCACCGCGGTGTGGCCCGTTCGGTGCGGGTTTACGGTTACGGATTGCGCCCTGCGGCCGAGGGATCGAGCCCCGCGCCCATCTTCTTCGCGCAAATCGAGACGATCGAGGCGGTCGAAAACGCCCAGGCGATCGCCGAGATTGATGGCGTGGACGTCCTGTTCGTCGGGCCTGCGGATTTGCAGCATGATCTCCGCGCCCGCCCGGCGCTGGCGCGGCGGGACTATCGCGCTTGCCTCGAGCATGTGGTGGCGGCAGCGGACGCGGCCAACAAGCCATGCGGTTTGCTGCTGCGTGATCCGGCGGACATCGATCCGCATCGGCTGCTTGGGTTTACCCATGTGGCGATCGAGACCGATCTTGGGATTCTGCGGAAAGGGTATCAGGAACTGGTTCGAGCCAAAGGGACGTAGGGCGGCCGGTGTGCGCCGGGCGGATGCTTCGGAAAACTTCACAATAAAAATCATCGCGGGCAGCTTATCCCAACGCCATCCTCGCGCGCTGTCCCCCTATGAATTTTCTCCGTCATCTCTTCCCCGTCCTTGCTTCTATTTTTGTCATCTCCAGCCCGGATCCATCGCGTGCGGCTGAACTCGCCGTGCCCGACGGCGTGACTTTCGAGAAAGGAATCGAATATGCGAATCCGGATAATCAGCATTTGCAGGTGGATCTCGCCCGTCCGACGGAGGGGGCCGGACCGTTTCCGGCGATCGTGTGCATCCATGGCGGCGGCTTCCGCGCCGGCACACGCGAGGGCTACGACAAGCTGTGCCTGACCCTCGCCCAGCGTGGTTATGTGGCCATTACCGTCACCTACCGACTGGCGCCCGCCTACCAGTTCCCGGCGGCCGTCCAGGATTGCAAAGCGGCTGTGCGCTGGCTGCGGGCGAATGCCGCGAAGTATCATGTCGATGCGAAGCGGGTCGGCGTCACAGGAGGGTCGGCCGGCGGTCATCTCGCGCAGTTTCTCGGCGTGACCGCCGGAGTGAAGGAGTTTGAGGGTGAGGGGAATCTCGACCAGTCGAGCGCAGTCAACTGCGTGGTCAATTTTTACGGTCCGAGCGACTTTACGAAATCCTATGCGAAAAGCGTGGATGCGGCCGACGTTCTGCCGCTGTTTTTCGGCGGCAACCTGGAGACCAAGCGTCGCGAGCATATCGTGGGCAGTCCGCTGTATTGGGTGACGCCGGACGCGGCGCCGACGCTTTGCGTTCACGGCACAGAGGACAAGTACGTGGCCTACGAGCAGGCGACCTGGATCGTGGATCGATTGAAAGCCAGTGCGGTCGAGGCGGAGTTGCTGACGCTGGAAGGCGCCGGGCACGGGTTCAAAGGGCCGGACGCGCAAAAGGCCGAGGCCGCGCTCCTGGAATACTTTGACCGGCATCTCAAGCCAGCGAGCCGCTGATCATTTCCCAGAATCTCCTCCATGAATCGTCGTCAATTCCTCACCACGACCGCGGCCGCCGGCCTGGCTTTTTCCGCCAAGGCGCTGGAAGCACCGGCCAAACTCCGCGTCGGGATCATCGGTCATACAGGGCATGGGGAATACGGGCACGGGCTGGACGCCATGTGGCTGAAAGTGCCGGAGACGGAGATCGTGGCCGTGGCAGATGCCGGTGCAGGCGGTCTGGAAAAGACGCTGAAAAAGCTGAAAGTCACCACGGGTTTTGCGGACTACCACGAGATGCTGAGCAAGTCGAAACCGGACATCGTCGTGATCGGTCCGCGGTACATCGACCAGCATCGCGATATGGCCATGGCGGCGATCGAGGCAGGAGCGCGTGGCATCTACATGGAAAAGCCGTTTTGCCGCTCGCCCGCCGAGGCCGATGAAATCATCGATGCGGCCGCCAAACGCGGCACGAAGATCGCCGTTGCCCACCGCAATCGACATCATCCGGCACTGCCCGTGGTGGAGCGCCTGGTGAAGGAGGATGCCATCGGGAAGTTGCTCGAGATCCGGTGTCGTGGAAAAGAGGACGCGCGGGGCGGCTCGCTGGATCTGTGGGTCCTTGGCTCGCATCTTCTCAATCTCGCGACGTTTTTCGGAGGAGCACCGCGCGCGTGCACGGCGGTGGTCATGCAGGATGGGAAGGCGGTAACGAAGGCGGACGTCAAAGAGGGTGCGGAGGGGGTCGGCCCGCTCGCAGGGAACGAAGTGCATGCGCGCTATGAGACCGAACGCGGCATCCCGGTCTTTTTCGATTCGGTCGCCAACGCGGGCGACAAAGCCGCCAGCTTCGGACTCCAACTCATCGGCACGAAGGCCATCATCGACCTGCGGGTTGATTCGCAGCCTCTCGCGCAGATGCTGAAGGGCAACCCCTTTCTACCAGTCAATGATCCTCGTGCCTGGATTCCGATCAGTTCCGCGGGTCCCGGTGTTCCGGAGCCGATCAGCGACCTCAAAGAACAAACGAGTCAGCACCTGCTGCCGGCGCACGACCTCATCGCGGCGATTCGCGAAGACCGACAACCGCTCTGTAGCGCCCTGGATGGGCGGGTAGTCGTGGAGATGATCTGCGCCGTGTTCGAGTCGCACCGGCTCAATGGGCAGCGTGTTCCGTGGCCCTTGGTGAACCGGCAAAATCCCCTCGCACAACTGGCATGAAGCGTTCTTTCCGCAGGACTGTGGCGGACACGTTGTTATGCCTGCTGGTGTTGATGACGGTTGGAAATGCCGCGCCGGTGAAGGTGCTGTTTGACACGGACATGATGACCGACTGCGACGACGCGGGCGCCCTGGCGGTGCTGCATGCGCTGGCGGATAACCGCGAATGCGAAGTCCTTGCGACGGTGGTGAGTTCGACGGATCCGTGGTCGGTCGCCGCGGTGGATGCGATCAATACCTATTACGGACGGTCCACGCTGCCCGTCGGTATGGTTAAAGGCCAGGGCGTGCTGGAAAAATCGAAGTTCAACAAGCGCATCGGCGAAGACTTTCCCAACGCTTTCAAGGCCGGTGCGGCCGTGCCTGACGCGACCACCATCTATCGCGATGTGTTGGAAAAGCAGCCGGATGGGTCGGTGGTGGTGGTAACCGTCGGTTACCTTACCAACCTGCGAAATCTCCTGCGCCTCCCCGCCGGGGATGGCCATGTCAGTGGCATGGATTTGATCCGCCAGAAAGTAAAGTCATGGGTGTGCATGGGTGGAAATTTTGTCGGCAGTCCGCCCAGGGATGACTTGAAACTTGGGAACGTGAATTTCCAGCGCGATGCGGCCTCGGCATTCGAGGTTGTTCGTGACTGGCCGGCGCCGGTCGTCTTTGTCGGCCGCGAGATCGGCTCGGTGCCGAGCGGCCTCGCGGTCGGAGAGAGCCTCGGCCGAACGCCACCCGAGAACCCGGTACGCATGGCGTATTTCCACTACTTCGGCGCGCAGAAAAGCCGTCATGTCGCCGACCTGACCACCGTGCTCTATGCCGTGCGCGGCCTGCGTGACTATTGGGACATCCAGGCACAAGGGCGTATGGATCTGCATCCCGATATGACCTTCGAATGGAAGCCCGGCGGCGATGAACGGCAGGCTTATCTGCTCAAACGGAAGACCGGTGGGCAGTCGAATGACCGGGCTATCGAACGCGCGCTGGATGAACTGCTCATCCAGTCGCCCCGCGTGAACGCCACGGTGGCGTTTGACGTTCAACTCGACCGCATTCACCGCGGATACGACGGAAAGACTTGCTGGGTGCATCCGCGCGCGGGGGCGATCCCCGGCGCGCCGCCGACTCTCGTGCTGACCATGCAAAAGCTGCTCCTCACCGGCAGCGACGTGTTTTTCGCGCTCAACGAAATGCGCACGGACGACTTCGGCGAGACGTGGTCCGCCCCGCGCGAACATGGCGAAACCCTCGGGCGCCGTGACGAACCCGGGGGCGTGATCGTGGCGACGTGCGACTTTACCCCAAAGTGGCACGCGAAGTCGGGCAAGTTGCTCGGGATCGGCCAAACGGTGCGCTATATGGGTGACAAGGTGATTGCGGAGCGCGACCGCGAAACTTCTTACGCGGTTTACGATGCCGCCTTGCGGACGTGGACGCCATGGACGCCCCTGGTCATGCCCGATGCGGCGAAATTCCAAAGCGCGGGCGCGGGCTCGGTCCAGCGGGTCGATTTGCCCGACGGCGACATCCTGCTCCCGATCTATTTCAAGAGCAAAGAGCAGAAGCAGTATCTCTCGACGGTGCTGCGGTGCGGCTTTGACGGGACAAAGCTCAGTCTGCGTGAACAGGGCAGCGCGCACAGCGTGCCCATCGAGCGCGGCCTCTACGAACCGTCGCTGACGCGGTTTCACGATCGTTACTACCTGACGCTGCGCAATGACCGCGCCGGCTACGTCGCGTCGAGCGCGGACGGCCTCCATTTCGACGAGCCGCGCATCTGGCGATGGGACGACGGAACGGAACTGGGCAACTACAATACGCAGCAGCATTGGGTGACGCACTCCGACGCGCTCTTTCTCGTCTATACCCGGACGGGCGCGAACAACGATCATGTCTTCCGCCACCGCGCGCCGCTCTTCATCGCGCAGGTCGACCCGGAAAAGTTGTGCATCATCCGGAACACGGAACGGATCCTGGTGCCCGAGCATGGCGCCCGCCTCTGCAACTTCGGGGTGACGGAGGTGAACGAAAACGAGACGTGGGTGACGGTGGCGGAATGGATGCAAACTTGGGGACCCAATCACATTATTCCGACGGATAATCCTTACGCCGCGGACAACAGTGTCTACGCGGCGCGTATTCGGTGGGCGACATCGAATCGGGAGTGGGACCAAAAGTGAGCGAGCCCAGTTTCGTTTACATCGTTCATGATACTGCCCCGCATTCCGATCCTCCTCCTGCTTCTTCTGCCGCTTGCTGGCCAGGCGGAGGACATTCAGCATATCTGGCTGACGCATCAGACCAACGATCCGTCAAAACTCGTCGTCAATTGGGAGACGGCTGAGGCTGGAGATTCGACGGTCGAGTTTGGAGAATCGCCGGCTCTCGGGCAAACCGTGCGAAGTGAAAAGGTGGCGACTCTGCATCACGTCGAGATCCCCCTGGATCGCCGCGATGCTCCCTACCACTACCGGGTCCGCTCAGGGGCGAGTGCCTCGGCCGTGTATTCCTTCCATGGCTATCCGACGGACGAATTCCGCGTGGCGGTGTTTGCGGATACCGGCTCCATGAAGCCCGGTTGGGAGGAAGCCGTGGCGCGGCAAAAGCCGCATCTATTGGTCAGCGCGGGCGATCACGTCCCGTCGTTGCACAAAGCGGGGCCGACAATCCCCACGGACACCACGGCGTTTTCCCGATTGGTCAGCCGGTACCCGGAATTGTTTCGGACGACTCCGTGGATGCCCTTGCTCGGCAATCATGACCGGGAGGTCCGGCCCCGAGGACCGACCGCCCCACCCGAACCGGTCTATGATTTGGAGGCGACGGCGTTCCGTTCGTTCTTTCCGCTGCCGGGAGATCAGTGGAAGTGGCACTTCGATGTTCCGGAATTTGGCGTCCGGTTCGTCGCGCTCGACTTCAGCCATCTCAGCGACCAGGGGACGACGTGGCAGACCTGCCACTCGCCAAAGCGCGATGGGCCGCAGTTTGAATGGTATCGCGAACTCATGGCAGGGAGTCGGCAGCCGTTTCTCATTACCCTCTACAACGAGAAGAACTCGACGGTGCGCGGCCTCGAAGGTGGCGAATGGGGAAAAATGATCACGCAGGGCTCGCTCGCCATTACGGGCTTTGGTTACTTCGCGGAGCGCGCGGAAGTGGACGGCTTCAGCTACTACAACACGAGCGTGGGCGGCACCGGGGCGGCGTATCGCGATCCGAAATCCGTGGCGTTCAAGAGCGAGGACAACTTCATCCTGCTGACGTTTCGGCGCAAACCTCGGGAACTGCGGGTCGAGATGAGGAATCTCACGGGCGAGGTGCTGGATACGAAATCTTTTTCGCCGCGCCCGGGCTCGGCCGGCGAGTAGCGCTGGTTCGCTCCCCAACGTAATCCCCTATGAAACGATTTAGCCATGCCTCGATCGCCGCGTTCTTTCTCGCTTCCATCGCCATTGCGCCATGGGCGTTTGGACAAGCGCCGGCGACGCCCGCTCCCGTCAAACCCAAGTGGCAAAAGGTCTATCCTTCGACCCCTCCGGGAGTGACTCTCCTGACCAAGGACGTCGCCGTCTACCCGGAGCATACCGTCACCGTCACCCTCTACGTGCCGGACATGGCCGGCAGTTATCCGGCGATCCTCGATATCCACGGTGGGGGCTGGAAGGACCGGCAGGTGGAGAACGACAAGCCGATGATGGAACGTTTGGCGGCGCGCGGCTTCGTCACGGGCATTGTGGCCTATCGCCTTTCCACCGAGGCGAAGTACCCCGCGGCGATTCACGATTGCAAAGCGGCTGTCCGCTATCTGCGCGCTCACGCGGCCGAGTTGAAGATCGACCCGGCCCGCATCGGGGTGATGGGCGGATCGGCGGGTGGACACCTGGCGGGCCTGCTGGCGATGACGAATGGCAAACCTGAGTTCGAGGGCGAAGGCCCGAATCGGGATCAGTCGAGCGCAGTCCGGGCGGCCATCGTGATGGCGGCGACCATGGACCTCGTCGCGGCCAACAAGGACAAGACCGGCGAGGGGAGCGTGGCCTTTTTCGGCGCGACGGCCGCTGAGAAACCGGAACTCTACGCGCAGGTTTCGCCGATCACGCACGTGCGGTCCGGGGTTCCACCGACCATCTTCATCGAAGGCGAAAAGGACACGCTGAAAATCGGACGGGCCGAGATGCAGGAGAAGCTGCGCGCGCTCGGCATCGAGACGGAACTCCACACGCTCAAAGAAGCGCCGCATCCCTTCTGGATGAGCCAGCCGTGGTGCGACGAGACGGTGGAGATCGCCGCCGCATTTTTCAAAAAGCACCTTGGTGAACCCAAACTCGCCACTCCATGAACCAACGATTTCGACTCACTTTCGCTGCCGCCGGCGCGCTCCTCCTGGCGCCAGACGCCCGAGCGGACGTCAAACTGCCCGCCGTTTTTTCCGATCACATGGTGCTGCAACAGGACGCGGTCGCGCCTGTCTGGGGTTGGGCGGAACCAGGTGAGGGCGTCACTGTGTCCGTGGCCGGTCAAACGCGGACAGCCAGGGCAGACGCCGCCGGTAAGTGGAGGGTGAACCTCGCCAGGCTCAAGGCGACTGCCGAGCCGCAGACCTTGACGGTGAAGGGAAAAAATACCCTCACCGTCCAGGATGTTCTCGTCGGCGAAGTGTGGCTCGCTTCCGGTCAATCGAACATGGAATTCACCGTCGATCGGAGCCTGAATGCTGACCAGGAGAAGGCCGTGGCGAAATTTCCACAAATCCGCATGTTCACCGTCGCCAGCAATATCCAGCGGACCCCTCAGGACGATTGCAAAGGCACATGGAAAGTCTGTGCGCCTGAGACCGTGGGATCGTTTTCCGCGGTGGCCTATTTCATGGGCCGTGAGTTGCACCAAAAGCTGGGCGTGCCGGTCGGGTTGGTGCATTCCTCCGTGGGTGGAACAGATATTGGGTCGTGGACGAGTGAGGAAGTGCAGCTCAAGGTTCCGGAATTGAAAACCCTCTTCGAATCGTGGGTCCACCGTGACGAGACTTACGATCCCGCAGCCGCCAAGACCGCTTTTGAGAAGCGGCTTGCGGAATGGCAACAGACGGCCGACAAGGCGAAGGAGGCGGGGAAGCCTGTGCCAATCAAGCCGCGGATGGAAAAGAAGCCGGGCTCGGATCCCAATTTTCCCGCCATCCTCTACAACGGCATGATTGCGCCGCTCATTCCCTACGCCATCCGCGGAGTCATCTGGTACCAGGGTGAACACAACTGCTCGGATAATGAGACGGCCTTGCTTTATCGGAAGCAGTTGCCGCTCCTGATTCAGGATTGGCGCACCCGCTGGGATGCGGAACTGCCGTTTGCCTGGGTGCAATTGCCGGGTTTGGAGAAGTCGGGCGAGGGTCGCCCGATAGTCCGGGAGGCCATGTTGCAAAGTCTCAAAGTCCCGAAGACCGGCATGGCTATTACCGTCGACGTTGGCGAGGCGAATAACAATCACCCGCTGAACAAACAGGCGACGGGTCACCGGCTCGCACTGTGGGCCCTGGGGACGGTCTACGGCCAGCAGGTGCCCGCGACTTCGGGTCCGCTGCCCGCGGGTCATGAAGTGCGCGGGGGTGAGATCTTGCTGAAGTTCACCCACGCCGAAGGCGGGCTCGTCGCGCAAGGCGGGAACTTGAAAGGATTTGTGGTGGCTGGCGCCGACAAGCAATGGGTCAAGGCGAATGCGCGCATCGAGGGCAGCAACGTCATCGTTTCGCATCCCGATGTGAAGCAGCCGACGGCCGTTCGCTACGGCTGGGCGTGGAACCCCGATGGCAATCTCTTCAATGGCGCGGGCTTGCCAGCGTCCCCCTTCCGGACCGACGATCAGTAAAACGCCACGTCATGAATTCCAATTCGAACCCGATCTCCAACCGCGATGTGGGTCGCCGCACGTTTCTTCGGACCGCGCTGGCCGGCGCCGCCCTGGCGCCGCAACTCACGCGAGGCGCGGAGGTTGCCGCGCCTATCGCGGCCCCTGGAAAATTTGCCGAGCCCGGACGCGAACTGCCGCTGGTCAGTGATGCCGATGTGATTGTCTGCGGTGCCGGCCCGGCCGGTGTTGCCGCGGCGATTACCGCGGCGCGTGGGGGCGCACGCGTGCGCCTTTTTGAATGGCGCGGCTGCGTGGGAGGGGTCTGGACGGCAGGGTTGCTCGGTTACCTGCTCGACTTCAACAAGCCCGGCTTTGCCCAGGAGCTGGAGCGGAAACTCGACGAGCGCGGCATCCGCCGTGGCAAGAGCAAGAGCTCGATCACCTATGAACCCGAGGGGATGAAACTGCTTCTCGAGGATTTGCTCGTGGAAGCGGGCGTGAAATTTCAACTGCACACGCGCGTGGCCGCGGCCTACCGCGACGGGCGGCGTCTCGCGACAATGGTGACCGAATCGAAGTCAGGCCGCGAGGCCTGGCGGGCGCCGATCTTCATCGATACGACGGGGGACGGCGATCTTGGCGCGCTCGCGGGTTGCGAATGGGAGATCGGGGAGGCCAGGGACTGCCCGTGTCAGCCGATGTCGCTGAATGCCTTGCTCGTGGTGAAGGATGCCACGCAACTCAAGCCGATGCTTCACGACGAGGACCCAAAGTGCAAAGACAACTTCCTCGCCGAGATCCGCCGGGCGGGCTTCTTCCCATCCTATAGCAAACCAACGCTCTGGCAGGTGCGGGACAATCTCCTGCTGGTGATGATGAACCACGAATACGGGGTGAAACCGTTCGACGCCGCGGAGGTCACGGCGGCAACGGTGCGGGCGCGGAGTGAGATGAACCGGATTGTGAATGGCCTTCGCGCGCTGGGTGGCATTTGGGAGGGCGTGCAACTGGTCGCCACTGCGGAACAGATCGGCGTGCGCGATGGAAGGCGCATTCGCGGGCGCTACGTGGTGACGGCTGAGGATGTGATCGCCGGCGTGCGGCACGACGATGCTGTCGTCCGCCCGACCTTCTCCGTCGATATCCATGCGTTGAGCGCGGAGTTCAACAAGTCTGCCGCCTACGGCAACGCCGGCATCAAGGTGAAGCCATACGATATCCCGCTCCGGGCGTTGATCGCCAGGGATGTGGACGGGTTGCTGATGGCCGGACGCTGCATCAGTGGCGATTTCATCGCGCACGCCAGCTATCGGGTGACTGGCAATGCCACGGCGATGGGAGAAGCGGCCGGAGCCGTCGCGGCGCTGGCGGCGAAGAGCGCGAGGCTCCCGCACGAGGTGGAGTGGAGCGAGGCTGTTGCGCTGCTTACGAAGTTGGGGCAGCGGGGGTGAGGGGGAAGCGGGGCCGTGGGCAATGCGTGGGCGTTAACCGGAGCCGTGTCACGATCAGCGCGAGCGCCGTTCCTCAAATTGTCTTCCCCGCTCCCTCAGGATGACAAGCAGCAGGAGTACGGCGCTCGCGCTCGCGGCCAGACTGCATTTTGCTTAAGTTGATGCACCAAATGAACACGCCGCCGACCTTGATCGAAGACCCCGGCTGAGGTGACGCAAGCGAGCGATGCGCTCGGCTTGCTCCGGCTGGCGGTGAGCGAAAAGGACTCGCTGCTCGTCGTCGGCCGGCGCGGTATGGATGAAAAGCAGCTCGCGGTGTTTCTTCTCGATCCGCAAGGCCAGCCGACCGCCACGCCGACGTGGATCACGCTGCCGAAGCCTGAATCGCTCGCCGCGAATTTCACCCGGAACTCATGTGATCGCAAGGCCACAGGCCATTAGCAGCGTCTCCTGCACGGCCACGTCGTGCTCCGGCGTGAACGCGAATGCCTTTTCTCCACGAATCACTTTGGCGAGGTCGGCAAAATCGCGGTCGTAACGTCCACCTCCTGTGGGCAACTTGATATCCTGATAGCCCTTCACGTAGTCTCGGTACGGAGCCACGAGGGCGAGTCGCGCGGTCGGTGGTTCCAGGGGCTGGATTTCGAAGGTGCCTTTCGTGCCGCGGGCGACAAAGCCGCGGCGCGCGGTGCCTTCCACCTCGACCATGGCGCTCCGCACGGTGGCGGTGGCGCGGGGATAATCGAACACCGCGAGATCGTTATCGCTCCAGCCGTCGGCGAGCGCGGAGACGCTCCGGCGATGCGGGGTGACTTTGTCCGGACGACCCAGGACGGTGATTACCGCATCGATGACGTGGCATCCGAGCTCGAACATGCTCCCGCCGGGATAGGCGAGCAGGCCCTTTCGTTCGCCCGCGCCGAGCAGCTTGCTCATGGCGGCGTCGATGCTGAAGACCTCGCCGAGCGCACCCTCGCCGAGTAATTGAAAGCAGAGCATGAAGGCTGGGTTGTAGCGAAACATGTAGCCCATTTGCACGGTGAGTTTGCGGCGAGTCGCTTCGGCGAGCAGCGCTTTGAATGCAGGAAGCGATTCGCCACCGGGCTTGTCGAGGTGGATGTGTTTGCCAGCGGCTATGCACCGCGCGCCGGTGGGAACAAGCTCTTTCACCGCGGTCTCAACGGCCACGGCTTGAAGCCCGGGTGAATTGAGGAGTTGCTCCTCGGTCATCCACGTCAGGTTCGCGTACGTTTTGGTCTGTTCGACCCGGGTGCGCCGCTGCGGATCGGGTTCGACGATGCCGACGATCTCGTATTCCTCCGACGCCCGCAACGTATCCATTTTTCCCCCGGCATGCGCGTGAGCCGTACCAATCTGGCCGACGCGGATTCTCGGCGGGCGGGCAGTGGCCGTTTGCGCGCGGACTTTCGGCACTGTAGCGAGGCTGGTCAGCGCTGCCGTCTGGAGGAACTGGCGTCGGGTGAAGGAAGGCATGGGGGGAAAGGATGAAGGATGAAGGCGGAAGGATGAAGAGGATGGAGGGAGGGGTGGGATGAACGAAAGCGGGGAGGGAAACCTCACTTATTTCGATTCGATTCGCTCTTTGCCTCTCAGGAGAGAATCTCGACTTTTCCGTCCGGATCGCGGCTAAAGGCATGGACCTGCTTTTGATTTGGGTCGAGGTGGCGGACGGTGAATTTTTCCGGGCTCACCTGGAGGTGGGTGAAGCCGTAAACCGCTTCGGAATACGGACCGCGTTCCGACGGATTCATGTCGTACAGTCTGGCTCCGCCTCCGCCGGAGAGGACGAAGGAGGTCCGCAGCCCGGCAAATTCCAGATGCTGCAGATCGTGGTCGTGGCCGCAGAAATAGAAGTCCACGCCATGCTTTTGAAAGAGCGTTCCGAAGTCGGCAATCAGGGAGCGGTTATCGCCATGTTTGCCGTTGCTATACAGCGGGTGATGGCCCAGGCAGACTAACCAAGGCGCCGTGCGCGGTTTCGCGAGTTCGGCCTTGAGCCAGTTGAGCTGTTGGACGCGCTCGGTATCCGATAACGAATCCGCGAAGAATGCGTCGCGTTTGACGTTCGTGTCGAGGACCAGGCAGGTCACGAGGGGGTTGCTGGCCGGCCAGTCGACGCGGTACCACTTCGCCGGCATCGTCCAGCGTGTCCCGGGATGTGCCGCCGCGTAGTCAAGCTGCGCTTGAAACTTGCCCGCGGGTTCCGTGCGGTAGTCGTGGTTTCCGAGCATGCTCCAAAATGGGCCGGGAAAAATCGTCGCCGGGTACATATCATCGAAGTCGGTTTTCCAGCGTGAGCTCTGAACACCGCCAGCGAGGTTGCCGTAGAAATTGTCGCCCACCGAAAAGATCCCATCCGGTGTGACGCCGAGCTTACGGGCATACTTGATCATGGCGGCGGCCACGGCCGACTGTGCCTGCTTGGGACCGCCCGCGCCCCAATCGCCAAGCATGAGGAAATGTCGTTCGGCGGCGACGAGATCCTCGGCGCGGACCACCGAGGCGCGAGCGCCAAGAGCCAGCGCGGCGCTGAAGAAAAAAGTCTGTCTCAGCGCGTGGCGGCGTGTGACGTGTTCGGTGGGAATTGGCATGGAGATGAATACTACGCGCTCGATTCAGTTTCGCACCGCGGCGCTCGGGTCTTTGGGAATGAGGACCATTCCCTCCGGTGTCGTCGCGCGCAAATTGAAAACCCATCCGCCGTGGTTCGATCCGCGAGTGTTGGAAAGCTTTACGGTCACCATGTTCGAGCCCTTGTGAAGCTTGACCGGATATGTCTTTGGCCGAAAAGCATCCTGATGGTCGGAACTGACGACTTGTTCGTCATTCACACGAAGCACGAGATCATCGTCCCACGCGAAGCGGAAGTTCGCGGTCACATCTGCCGGCGAGTCAATCACCGCCCGCGCGATGGCGGCTTTCCCGTCGTAGAAGACGCCGGCGCCGCGTTGATGCGGCCGGAAGTAGTGGGCAAAATCCACGAAGCCGTGGTCGGCGCGACAGGCCAGCCACGTGGCGTGCGATGGATCGGTCTCGGCGCCGACCGGGGCTTTCATGGCCTGCCCGTTTTCGTTGTCGAAGACCCCTGCGATCTGCCAGGCGCCGCTGTCGGGAAGCGGCAAGTCGACCTCCTCGCGCGCGACTTCCACCTGCGGCTTGAGGCGCTTCAGGCGATTGCTGGCCGTGGTATTCGTCAGCAATTTTGGCCAGTCTGGGAGCTTGACGAATGGGCGCGGGACGCCGGCTTGGTACCAGTAAACAGTCGAGCAGATGTCATTGCGCATGCACCCGAAGCGGAGGTGAATACTGTTTTGGAACTCGATTGCATCATGAATGAAAAAGCGGTAGGCGACGAGGGTTTGGGCCGGTCGTGGCTCGCCCGTGTCTTCATGGACGTAGTAGGGCATGCCGGTGAAGAGTTGCGTGTCCGGCGGATGCAGCGCGCCCCCGTAGCCGACGCCGAAGGTGTCTTCCCCGCCGATCCCGCGGAGGTAGGCGGGAGTGTCGCCCTCGCCGTCGATGTAAATGTTGTCGGAACCCCCGTGGCTCCAGCGGTCTTCATTGTCGATCAGGCGGACACCATACACGAATCCGACGAGCCGGCCTGGGCCGTCGGCGTCGAGCATGAGGTAATCACGGCCATAGGCTTCGCAGGGAGCTTCACGGCGCCAGCGGGCGCAGAACCGTTGCTTTTCCTTCATCTCCTGACCGGGAAAGCGCGTCCAGTCGCAGTGCATGTAGACCCCGTTGGCTGCGGGGCCGGTCTCGAACTCGATACGCGCATTTTTTGCGAACGGCATCGGAAAGTAACAGCCGTATCCCTCCCACGCTTTGACCGACAGAAAAATGCTGTTGAGGTCGTAGTATTCGCGTCCGTGCATCACGCCGAAGAAATCGCCGATGGGGGCCTCGACGTTGGGCTCTTTCGCATCGTCGAAGTAAATGCGGATCACCGTCTGGCGGTTGCCTTCAAAGACCTGTGTGGGCGTCACCCAGATGTGACGGATGACGCCGGGGCCATCGAGCTTTGCGTAGACCGTCTTCGTGTTCGGAGTGAGCAACTGCGTAACGCTGACGCGATCGGGGATGCCATGTTTGGGCAGGTCCAGTCCCATATCGACGAGTTGATCGGCGCAGAGACGAGTGGCCATGAGCAGCAGTGCGAGCGTCAACGGCAGCAGGATCGGCGGGAGCGCCAGCGTTGACCGGCGGCGCGCGCGGGATACCGGGGGGAGTGTGATCATAAGGGCGGCAAACTAGAGCATTCTCAGCGGGGGATATCGAGATGAGTTTGCGCGCATGGTGGAGACTCGGCGATGGGCCGGGGCGACGGTTGGCGGAGCAAGGTCGAACGCTGGAGGAGGATTTGGCTAAACAACCCGCGCCAATCCGGTAGTCTCCGCGACTTCCTCCCGTGAAAAAATGGCCCCCATGCATCGTCGAGATTTCCTGAAACTCGGGACTGCAGCCTCGATGGCCCTGCCGCTGATTTCCGTGACCGCGCCGGTTCTGGCCGCCGAGTCGTCGGCTTGCGATGTTTTCGTCTATGGCTCCACCCCCGGCGGCATTGCCGCGGCGCTTGAAGCCGCGCGGCGGGGTTGCCGCGTGATCCTCGCCTGTCCAAAGGTGAATCCCGGTGGCATGGCCGCGAGTGGGCTCTGCACCACGGATGCGGTGCGTCGCGAGCTTTTTGGGGGGCTCATGCTGGAGTTTGTGCAGAAGGTGCGTGCCTACTACGCGAAGACTCTCGGTGAAGGCACCCCGCAGTTCGCGCTGATCAAGGACGGCTGGTATTACGAGCCGAGTGTCGCGGAGCGCGTGTTCGATGAGATGCTCGCGGCGGAGAGCGAGCGCCTGGAATTCCTGCGGGGGCGGCATTTGGTCAAGGCGGAGGTCAAGGATGGGCGCATTCTTTCCGTGACTCTCGAGACCGAGCCGGGCAAGACGCAGCAATGGACGGCTCGCACCTTCATCGACGGAACCTACGAGGGTGACCTCGCGGCTGCGGCGGGTGTGCCGTATCGCGTGGGACGCGAGGGCCGGGAGGAGTTCGGAGAATCGCGGGCGGGCATTCACTACATGGATTGGAAGCAGGGCCGGCAAATCATGACGCCCGACACCGGCGAGCCCTCGCCAGCCATCCAGGCCTTCTGCGCCCGCAGCATTTTCACCGATGACCCGGCCCAGCGCGTGCCGATTGAAAAACCGGCCACCTACGACGAGCACCTGCCGGATTTCGAGCCCTTGCTGCACGACTTTGCCGCGGGCCGGGAGAAGCACTGGGGTGGTGGCACTCCGCTGCCCGGCCGCAAATTCGAACGCAACGGCAGCATCACGGCCCTGACGAGTTTCAATTGTCCCGGCGTGAACTGGACCTGGCCGGAGGCTCAACGCCATCATCGCGCGAGGCTGGAGCGCTTTCATGTCGAGCATGCGCAGGGGATGATGTGGTTTGTTCAAAACGATCCGAGGGTGCCGGATTCGATTCGCGCGGAAGCTCGCACCTTGGGACTGCACCGTGAAGAGTTCGCCGGCAACGGACATTGGCCCTGGCAGATCTACGTCCGGCAAGGGCGGCGTATCGAGGGCCGGGCGCTGGTGACGCAGCACAATTTCACGCGTGACCCGCAGACGAGCCGCACCCCGCGGGTCGAGCATCCGATCGCACTGGGGGAACATTCCTTCGATATTCATCCGTGCCACGATCGGCGCTTTGCGATCGGGGAATGGATGGAGGGCGTGTTGTGGTATCCGAAGAAGGCGGACGGGCCCGCGCAACCCGGCCAAATTCCGTGGGGCGCGTTGCTGCCGCGCAAGATCGACAACCTCCTCGTGCCGGTGGCCATGTCGTCCACGCACGTCGCCATGAGCGTGCTGCGCATGGAGCCGGTGTGGATGACGACCGGCCAGATCGCCGGCCTCGCCGCGGCGGAGGCCAGGGCGCAGAGTCGCGATGTGGCTCAACTCGATCCCGATCCTCTTCCGCGGATCCTGAAAATCCGCACGGAACCGGCGGTCGGGTGATGTCGCGTTTGCACCGGATTTTGTCGGAAATACTCAAGCGATTTCCCGCCGTTGCTGGTTCCTTCATTCGGGCCAACTTCCTTCCACTCCGCCCTGTCTCCCGGCATCGCCATGAAATCCTCCTCGCTACTCGTTCTTTCACTCAGCCTCGCTGCCTCCGTTTCCTTCGCGGCGGATCCCGTTCTCCATCGGTTCACCAAGCATCAACTCGACGAGCATTTCTGGAGCGAAGGGGCGAGTTTCGGCGACTTCAACAAGGATGGGAAGATGGACATCGTCTCCGGCCCGTACTGGTATGAAGGGCCCGACTTTAAAGTCCGGCACGAATACTACCCGGCGACGCAAACGTTCAAGCGCCTCGGCGACGACGGAAAGGAACAGACGATCGCCGGCTTCGAGGGGGCGCTCGGGACGAAGAACACGTATTCCGATAACTTCTTTGCTTTCGTCCATGACTTCAACGGCGATGGCTGGCCGGATATTTTGATCTATGGCTTTCCGGGCAAGGACGCGTCCTGGTTTGAGAACCCACAGGGCAAGGAAGGTCCGTGGACACGGCACATCATTTTCGACCAGGTGGACAACGAGTCGCCGACCTTCACCGACATCAACGGCGATGGGAAACCCGACATCGTCTGCAATTCAGGCGGTTACTTCGGATACACGTCGCAGGAGTCGAGCGATCCCACGGCGAAGTGGAAGTTTCACCCTATTTCACCGAAGGGGAACTGGGGAAAATTTAACCACGGGCTGGGCGTTGGTGACGTGAATGGAGACGGGAAGCCGGACATCATCGAGTCTGGTGGCTGGTGGGAACAACCGGCTTCGCTCGCGGGTGATCCTGTCTGGACGAAGCACGAGGCGTCCTTCGGCGGTGGTGCCCAGTTTTACACCTACGATGTGAATGGCGACGGACTGCCGGACGTGATCGGCAGCCTCGCGGCGCATGGCTACGGTCTGGCCTGGCACGAGCAGGTGCGGGAAGGGGACAAGATCACCTTTCGCCGCCATCTCATCATGGGGGAGAAGCCCGAGGAGAATCGATATGGCGTCCATTTTTCGCAACTGCACGCGCTCGAACTGGCGGACATCGACGGCGATGGACTGAAAGATATTGTTGTGGGCAAACGCTTCTGGGCGCATGGCAATCACGGTGATCCCGAGCCGACCGCCCCGGCGCTGATCTACTGGTTTCAACTCGTGCGAAAAGGGAAGACGGTGGACTTCGTGCCGCATCTTATCGATGACGATTCGGGCGTCGGCACGCAGGTCGTGGTGGGTGATGTGAACAACGACGGACTGCCAGATGTGATCGTCGGGAACAAGAAGGGAACTTTCGTGCACCTGCACGAAAAAAAAACGGTGACCGAGGAAGAGTGGGAAAAAGCGCAACCGAAGCCGAATCCCGCCTACGTCGAAGCTGCGGTGGCAGTCGTTCAGCCCACTGCGCCGGCCGTGAAATTGCAGGCGCAGGTCGCCGCAGTGGCCACCGTCATCACGTCGCCGGGTGTGCTCCCGGCCGGCAAGGACGGCAAGCCGCTGAATCTTGATTTCGAAGACGGCACCTTGCGCGATTGGACGGCGATGGGCGAAGCGTTCAAAGGGCAGCCGATCAAGGGTGGCATTGACCAAAACCGAAAATTTGGGGCGGGGAAGATCGCGAATCAGCAGGGTGAATTTTGGATCGGCGGCTATGAGAAACTCGAGGATCAGCCGCATGGCACGCTCACCTCGGCGCCTTTCAAGGTGACCCATCCGTGGGCGGCCTTTCGGTTGGGAGGGGGAAGCCTGCCCGGCACTCGGCTGGAATTGGTGCGGACCGATACCAATGTCGCGTTCTTCACCGCGCGCGGACGCAATACCGAAACCATGCTTCCGGTGACCGTGGATCTTCAGCCGCTCAAGGATCAGGAGATCTTCATCCGCTTGGTGGATGAAGAAAGCGGAGGGTGGGGCCACATCAACTTCGACGATTTTCGTTTCTACGACAAGCAGCCGGCGATTCCGGCGCCCGCTCTCAGCAATGCGGGAGTCGTGGGCAATCCTCTACCGCCGGACGTCATCAAGTTTGCCGGTCTGCCGCCGGAGCAAGCCGCCAAAGAGATGACGCTGCCTGCCGGTTTCAAGGCCACGCTCTTCGCCGGCGAGCCGGATGTGAAGCAGCCGATCGCCTTTGCTCTCGATGATCGCGGCCGGCTTTGGGTCGCTGAGGCCTACTCGTATCCGATCCGTCAGCCCGAGGGGCAGGGGAAGGATCGCATCGTCGTCTTTGAGGACACGGACGGCGACGGCAAGTTCGACCGGCGGACTGTTTTCATGGAGGGGCTGAACCTCGTCAGTGGGTTGGAAGTCGGCTTCGGCGGAGTGTGGGTCGGCGCGGCTCCGTATCTCATGTACATCCCGATCGCGGATGGCGACGTGCCGAAGCCCGCGGGCGAACCAAAGATCCTGCTGGATGGATTTGGCTACGGAGACACGCACGAGACGCTGAATACCTTTACATGGGGGCCCGATGGCTGGCTCTACGGCTGTCATGGCGTCTTCACGCAGAGCGCGGTGGGCAAGCCTGGAACCCCGGACGGCGAGCGCGTCAGGATTAATGCCGGTGTCTGGCGTTATCATCCGACCAAACATCGCTTCGAGCTTTTCTCGGAGGGGACGAGCAACCCGTGGGGGCTTGATTTCAACGAATACGGGCACGCCATCATTGAAGCCTGCGTCATTCCGCATCTCTGGCACATGATCCAGGGCGCGCACTACCTCCGGCAGGCCGGTCAGGATTTTAACCCCTATGTCTTCGATGGCATCAAGACGATCGCGGACCACCTTCACTACGCGAGCAAGACGCCGCACGCCGGCAATGGCCGAAGCGATGCCTCGGGCGGCGGCCACGCGCACGCGGGATTGATGGTTTACCTCGGCGGAAGCTGGCCGGAGAAATATCGTGGCCAGGCGTTCATGAACAATATCCACGGGGCGCGGATTAACATGGACATCCTCGACCCCGCGGGCAGTGGCTACGTGGGCCAGCACGGCGCGGATTTTATCCTCTTCAATGACTCATGGTCACAGATCGTGAATCTGGAATACGATCAGGACGGCTCGGCGTATATGATCGACTGGTACGACAAGCAGCAGTGCCACACGCGCAATCCCGGCGACCATGACCGCAGCAATGGGCGTATTTTCAAGGTGGTCTATGGCGACACCAGGACGAGCCCCGTGGACCTGGTGAAAAAATCGGACGATGAACTCGTGATGCTGCTGCTCCGCCAGAATGAATGGCTGGTGCGGCACGCGCGGCGGCTTTTGCAGGAGCGGGCCGCGGCTGGGAAAGTGAGCGCGGACGCCCGGCAAAAGCTGCGCGATCTGCTCGGTTTGGACGGGAAGACACTGCTGATGAAGCTGACCGCGGAGTATCGCGGGGTTTCCAGCACGGAGGCGCAATTGCGTGTCCTTTGGGCGCTGCATGCCATCGGTGGTTTGAGCGAAGCGGATACCTTGAAGCTGACAAAGCACGAGAGCCCGCATGTCCGCGCATGGGCGATCCAACTGGCTCTCGAGGATGGGCAGGCGTCCAATGACTTGGGGAAGACGCTCGCCGGACTGGCGCGCGAGGACAAGTCGTCGATCGTCCGCCTCTACCTGGCAAGCGCGGCGCAACGTATCGCGCCGGAGAATCGCTGGGACATTGTCAGTGCGCTGCATTCTCACCGGGAAGACGCCGACGATCACAACCTGCCGCTCATGGCGTGGTATGCGCTCGAGCCGCTGGCGGCGGTCGATCTCAACCGAGCTCTGGCCATCGGGCTCGAATCGAAGCTGCCCCGCGTCCTCGGTTTTGCGGCGCGTCGCGTTGCCGCGCTGGGCACCCCCGAGGCCATGGGCGCTCTCGCTGCGGCGCTCGATAAATCCAGCGACGAGTCGCGGCAAACGGAAATCGTTTCCGGGTTGGAAACCGCGCTCAAGGGACAGCGCACGGCGCCGCTGCCCGCGGGATGGGATCGGGTGGAGGAGCGCCTCGGCAAGGCCGCGAATGCGGAGCTTCGCGGGCGCGTGCAGGCTCTCTCGTTGACCTTCGGAAGTCCGCGGGCGCTCGGTGCGGCGCGGCAGGCGGTGCAGGATAGCAAAGTTTCCGACGACGTCCGCCGCCGGTCGCTCGACGCCTTGCTCAATGTGAAGGACGCGGCCTTGCCTCCGATCCTGATTCACCTGCTCGCGGATCGCGGGCTGCGTCCTGGCGCGTTGCGCGGACTCGCGGCCTATGCGGAACCGCAGACCCCGACGGCTATCCTCGCGGTTTACGCATCTCTCGCCCCGGAGGAAAAGCGGGATGCACTCTTGACGCTGGCTTCGCGGGCTGCCTTTGCCCGGCCGCTGCTCACGGCCATGGCGGAGGACCGCGTGCCGTCGAAGGATCTTACCGCCGATATCGCGCGTCAATTGCGCGGTCTCAATCAGCCCGACCTCAATACGCAACTGGAGAAGGTCTGGGGTGTGTCTCGGGAGACCAGCGCCGACAAGAAGGCGGCGATGATCAAATACAAAACGCTGATCGAGGACACGAAGCTGGCCAAGGCGAATCCCGCGCACGGCCGCATGCTCTTCACGCAGACCTGTGGGGTTTGTCACACGCTTTTCGGTGAGGGCGGCAAGATCGGCCCGGATATCACCGGCTCGAACCGCGCCGACCTCGATTACCTGCTGCACAACATCATCGATCCCAACGCCGAGATCCCCAACGACTACCGCACGGCGATGATCGAATTGAAGGATGGCCGCGTGCTGGCGGGCATCGCCAATCAGCGCGACCCAAAGGTGGTGACCATCACCACGCCCAACGAAACGCTCACGTTGCCGCGGACTGAAATCAAAACGCTGAACCTCCTGGAGACATCGATGATGCCCGAGGGCTTGCTGTCCCCCTGGAGCGATGCCGAGGTGAGGGATATCATCGCGTATCTGCGGAGCCCGTCGCAGGTGCCGCTGCCGCAGGCAAAGTAGAAGCGCAGTTCCAGCCGTCCCGGTCTCCTGGCCGCATCTCCTCCGAGGGAGAGGGGAAGGATACGGCAAGGAGGCTGCGGCCGTGGGGGCCGATGTCGTTGATCCTTCACCCCGGTGTCGCTCGCAAGTTGATGTTCGCCTCGGCGACCGCAGGGCACGCGCGCATGTGCGTCAACTTAAGCGGACCATGCATCTGTAAGGATCTTCGCAGTGGCTCCGCGCGAGAACCCACGGAAGGTGGAGGTCCTTCGACTCCGCCCATGCTTCCCCGCTCCGCTCAGGATGACAAAAGAGGGGGGCGGCGCTCGCGCTTGCCGCGACACGGCAATCAAAGTGCAGAACACGCTCTTATCTTTTCGGCGATGGTGTATAGACCCCGCACCATTCGATATGCGCCGCTTCGTCACCGCCTGCCTCTTCGTCCTCACCTCCATCCTCCTCGCGGAGGACGCCCCGCCGGATTATCGCTTCAAAGTCGAGACGCTTTTCGACGGCATCCCGCAGCCCATGGAGATCAAGATGGCGCCTGATGGCCGGATCTTTTTCAACGAGTACCTGGGCAAATTAAAGATCTACCACCCGGACACCCGGCAGATTGTCGAAGCCGGGACGCTGGAGATTTTTAGCGGCCAGGAGAATGGATTTCTCGGCTTTGCGCTTGATCCAAAGTTTGCCGAGAACGGCTGGATCTACTGCCTCTACTCGCCGAAGGACTTTAGCGGCCAGCATCTGAGCCGTTTCAAGATGAACGGCGACACGCTGGATTTGGCCAGCGAGAAGCTGTTGCTCAAGTTTGAGGAGCAGCGCAAGGAATGCTGTCACCACGCCGGCTCGGTGCAATTCGGACCGGATGGGCTGCTCTACTTTTCGGCGGGCGACAATACTCACCCGAGTGGTGACTCGGAGGGCTACGCACCCATCGATCCGCGGCCGGACAGGGCTCCGTGGGACGCCCAGAAATCGGCGTCAAATACCAACAGCCTCAATGGCAAGATCAACCGTATTCGCCCGCTGCCGGACGGCACCTACGAGATCCCCGAGGGCAATCTCTTCAAGCCCGGCACGGCGAAGACTCGGCCGGAGATCTACGTCATGGGCTGCCGAAACCCGTGGCGCATGACGGTCGATGTAACGACCGGTTTCGTCTATTGGGGCGAAGTGGGACCCGACGCACGGAACGACGGGCCGCGTGGGCCGCGCGGCTACGACGAAATCAACCAGGCGAAAAAGGCCGGCAATTTTGGGTGGCCGTATTTCGTCGGCAATAACTTTGCCTATTCGTCCTACGACTTCGGGACGAAGACCGCGGGCACGGCGTTCAATCCCGAGAAACCCGTCAATGACAGCCCGAACAATACGGGGTTGCGCGAACTGCCGCCGGCCATGCCGGCGATGATCTATTGGCCCTACGTCGAACCGCGCGAGTTTACCGAGATGGGTGAGGGCGGGCGCACCGCTTGTGCCGGACCGGTCTTCCACTATCGCCCGGAGTTTGAGCGCACGAACGGTTTTCCGAAGGAGTTCGATGGCTGGCTGCTCTTCTGGGATTGGGAGCGGCCGACGATCCGTTGGGCGAAGCTCGACGCCCAAGCCAAATTCCAGGGCATCGCGCCTTTCACGGGAGCAGTCGTCACCGGGAACAAGTCCGAGCAGATCGACAAACTCAAACCGCAGATCGACCCCGGAGCCGCACTGGTGCAGCGGGCGGTCGATGCGGCCTTTGGAGCGGACGGCTGCCTCTATCTCATGGATTACGGCGCAACATGGGGAGCAAACAAGGACTCGAAGCTGGTCAAGATCAGCTATGTGCGCGGCAATCTTCCGCCCGTGGCTCGAATCCAGGCGGAACCGGCAGCCGGCCGAGAGCCGTTGACCGTAAAACTGACCAGCAACGGATCGAAGGACCAGGAGGGTGATGCGCTGAAGTACGAGTGGCGTCTCGAACCCGGCGGCAAGGTGCTCGGCACCCAACCCAGTGTCGAAGCGAAACTCACCGAACCCGGTAACTACCGGGTGGAACTGCATCTCACCGATGCGCCGGGAGCGACCACGATTGCCAGCCTGCCGGTGACCGTCGGGAACACGCCGCCCGAAGTCAGCTTCGAGGCGCCCATCGCGGGCGACTTCTTCACGCCCGGCCAGCCTGTGAAATACCGCGTTCGCGTGCGTGACGCGGAGGATGGGCTGTCTTCCGACAAGCCCGATGATATGGGCTTTCGCACGTTCGTGAGCAGTGCGGTTCTCAGTGCCGATGGCAAGGGCGTCGCGAGCGATCCCGGCCTGGCCCTCATGAAGGCGAGCGATTGTTTCAACTGCCACCAGGTGGAGCAAAAGATTATTGGGCCGGCTTATCTGGAAGTGGCCGACCGTTATCGGGGACAGCCTGCCGCCCTCGACGCCGCCGTGAAACACGTTCGCGACGGGAGCACCGGCATCTGGGGACAGGTTCCGATGCTGCCGCATCCTCAGCACACGACTGACGAAGTGACCATCATGCTTCGCTGGGTATTCGGTCTGGAGAAGGGCAAGGGAGGCGGCGTCCTGGCCCGCGGTTTGTCGGGCGAGATGGTCGCGCCCAAGACCGCGCAGTCGGGCGCATTCGTGCTCGAAGCCACCTATACGGATGCGGGTCGCCCGCCGGCCGGCAATCTCAGCGGCAAGGCCAGCGTGGCCCTGCGGACCCGTCGTGTGGAGGCCGAAAGCGGGGAGGTGCGTGGGCCAAAGATTGCCAACGACGGAAAGGCCAGCGGGAAGAAAATGCTGGGTTCCATCGACGACAAGCACTTCGTGAAACTGGCTGCCATCAACCTTGCGGACATCGGGGGTGTGACCGCGCGCGCCTCCTCGGGGACCACGGGAGGGAGCATTGAACTACGGGCGGGAGCATTCGACGGTCCGCTGCTCGGCACGGTGCAAATTCCCAATACCGGTGGCTGGGATAAATGGATCGAGCCGACGACCAAGTTTCAAAACGTCCCGGATACGAGGTCGGATGTCTTTGTGGTGTTCGTCAATCCAGGCAGGACCGGGCTGATGAATCTGGATTGGGTGCAGTTCAATCCGCGGTGACCAAGGTCACGGCCTGTGGTTGAGCGTGTAGTAGGCCAGTGAATGGACGAGCGGTTCCGAATCGCTGGAGACCAGTCCAACGATGTTGAGTTCGTGCACGAAGGTTTCACGCAGATTTTCGACCTGGAGATCTACGGCCAGTCCGTCGGGAGAAATGCCGATGACTTTGACGGCAAGTTCTTTTGAATCGATTTCGGGGCCGCCGTATTCGGAGTGATACTCGTAGGTGTAGCTCTTCATCCGGAACGCCTCGGTGACCGCGGATTCCCGGCGGATGGGTTTCGTGAAAGTGCAGCGAAAGCCGTTGGACCGGGCTTCCATCGTCTTCATCTCGAAGGGTGTGTGGCCAGTCCAGATGATGCGCTGCAAACCATAGGAGCGCGTGCCGAGAGAGTTCCAGCCGCGATTGGTTTCACCGACAAACATCGATCCGTCATCACCGAATTCCATGCGGAGCGGGGCGCTTTGGAAGCCTTCGAGAAATGGGAAACACGCTCCCTGGTATTCGCCCGCGATCTTTTCCAGAAAGACCCGGTTGACCTGCGACATGGTGAATTCGCCGACGAAGAATTGGCCCGCGAACGGGCCGAACTTTCCACCGGTGTCATCGAGGGTGATATCGGTGCAGCTCATGCCCATCTTCCGATACGGCAGCCATACGGCGGCCGGCTTGTAGATCGGCATCCGCTGCGCCACCTCGGCGATCGGCGCGCGCTCGACCGGCTTGGCGGGCTTGGCAAAGGGCGCTCCCGGCAGATTGCACGAGGTGAATGAATCCGCGTGACCGTGAAAGGCGCCTTGCCGGATATGGTGGATGCCCCCGGCGCAATTCCAGTTCCCTTGTTGCTCGGAGTAGAAGACATCGCCGGCGGCGTTGATGCCAATGCCACAGGGCGAACGCATGCCGCCGGAGACCGGTTGCCATTCGCCGGAGGGTGCGATGCGGAGGCCGTACCCGCGCCAGTTCCGGTCGGGATAGGCGCCTTTGCCCATCGAGCAATTGAGCGTCACCCACATGTTTCCCGCCGGATCGAATTTCGGTCCATAGGCGTATTCGTGATAGTTCCCGGAAACGCCCCAACCCTTGGCCGCGCAGAGGAACTCATCGGCGATGCCATCGCCATCGATATCGCGCAGGCGGGTGACCTCGCTCCGCTGCGTGGTAAACAAAGCGCCGTCGTGGAAGGCCAGGCCGAGCGGTTCGTGCAGCGCGGTTGCGAAGCGGTTCCAGTGAATACCCTGACCGTCCGAAGCGTAGGGGTTTTCTGCGATCCAGATCTCGCCTCGGCGGGTGGCCACGGCCAGGCGGCCTCCCGGGACGCGGGCGAGACCTCCCACTTCCAACGGGACATCGCGCGGCGCCTCGAGGGTAAGGACCTGGTACGATTCTGCGCGCTCTTCCGCGTGAGCGAAGACCGCAACGAGTGAAAATCCCATCAGCAAAAATCGGCAGACTCTTACCATGAGATTTCCTCCACGAGTTCGGCGACCCCCTGCTTGAATTGGAGCTGAAACGATGTCTCCGGCTGATCGCCGATGCGGACGGTCAGTCCGGCGGGAGGCTGGCCACGAAACTGGACCTGCTCATTGGTCTGACCGCTGACACGCAGGTTCCGCCGCAGGCCGTTGCCGCTGTTTGGCGCGATGCGATCCTCGATGTGCAACGCTCCGAGGTCGTAAAGAAAGGTCGGCACACCATCCGCATCCACGCGATAACCGCGGTAGGTGGGTTTCGCATCGTCTCTTCCGTCGATCGCCGGAGCGCCGATCTTTTCCAGTGACATGACGGCTTCGCCGAGAGGTTTCTCGATCCTGGCGACACGCTGATTCCACGTGCCATCCGCGTCGAGAAACCGGCCACGCCAGCCGATGCCCCAGCGCGCCAGGCGCGCATCGAAGGCCACGTTCACTCCCTGCGGAAAACCGACGGCAATGGCATGGGTGCCCACACCCGCGATAAAAGTTCGGAAAATGATCGGGCGCTCCCTGGGCTTGAGTTCGAAGGCCGCGTGATCGATGAAGCCTTCGGGCGGCAGGCTCTGATCGACCTCGGTGAGATAGACCCGCACGCTGTCGATCTGCCGCTCGGCATTGGCGGCAATCTTGGGATTCATCGATTTGCCCTTCGGCCAGAATGCCGGCATGCGGGTGCCAGTGGGGTAGGCCGCCGGATCGAGGAGAAAATCGCGCATCCATTCCGGGCGGAGCCGCTTCGGCATCTCGGCCAGATCGTAGGCGCCGATCCCGAGGGAAGTATGGCCGTGCAAGTCGTGGCAGGCGATGCAGGAGTATCCAGTCGTGCCTACGATCTCGCGACCGGCCTCGTTCCGCCCCACTTTATTGGGATCAGCCCTGGCGATGGTGGGCGTCTCGCGCGGGTCGGCATCGGCCTCGCCGAAAAGGCTGCCCAGGTGTTCCGCCACCTCGGGACCGAAATCCGGCATGCGTACCCGCATGTAGCCGCGCACGGCGTTTTGCCCGCGCAGGATACTCTCGAAGGCCGCCCGTTGAATTTTTCGTCCGACGCCATCGAGCGGCGGTGGCAACCGGCCGAGGTCGCCGAGATCGTCGCGGGTGGAGGTAAAGAACTCCGCGATCTCCGGAGCGGGACCACCGAGGCCATCGCGCACGTGGCAGGCGAAGCAATTGCGCTGGAGCATCAAGCGCCGGGCGAGGGCGCCGGCGTTCGGAGATGGGTTCCGAGCCTGAAGGGCGGCCCGAATCGCCGCGCGTTGATCCTGCGAGAGCGCATAGCGCGGCACACCCGGTGGAGGCATGTCCGCCAGGCAACCGCCCTCGGGCCGCAGGCTGCGCAATGGCTTGCCGGCAGCCCCGCCGCCATGGCACGCGATGCAGCCCAGCGACTGGAAGGCCAGTATTCCGCGTTCGGCCTTGGCGTGATCTACGACAAAGGCCGCATTGCTGACCGGTGGAACAGGGGCGATGAACGCCGCGAGATCAGCGGCTTCCTGCGCGCTCAAATGCAGGTCGGGCATCCGCGCGGCAGGGCGGACTTCCAGGGGATTGCGGAGGAATTGCGCGAGCTGACCGGGCGCGTACTTTTCGGCCAGACGGACGAGCGGAACCGTGTGGTGGCAGGCCACGCACCCGACGCTTTGATACAACTCGTGTCCCTTTTCCTTGTCGCCCTCCAGCGGCGCTGCGCCGGAAGTGGGACTGCGGAGTTGCATGAGGAAGTGGGTGAGATCGTCGGCGAGTTCCGGTCGCCGGGACTCGGGCTGGCCAGACAGAAGGTCGGGCATTGTCGTGCCCGGCTTCGTTGCGGCCGGGTGGGCGAGAAACTCCCGCACATACTCGGCGCGTAATCGATCACCGCCGCCGCCGAGATTGGGGCCGGCCTTCCAAATGAGCGCTGCCGGCAGCTTCGACTCGTCGCCATGGCAGGCGAGACAGGACAGCTCCGAGAGCAGAATTTCACCGGCCTCGGCGGAGCCTGATGTCAGGCGTACGCTGCCCGCGACATAGGGAGGAGTGTCGGCGCCCCGCGAAACTGCGGTGGCAAGGGCACAGACGAGGAGCGCCAGGCGGAAAGTGGCAGCGCGTAGAATCGAGTTCCTCCGGGCGTGACGCGCCCCGCGCTCGCCCGATTCGATGGCATCCGCCGGGGACTTCATTTGCCTGACTGGCGCTTTTCGCGTTCCGCTTTCAACAACTGAATCCACGGACCGAGGTACACTCCGTTGTCATGGAAGGTACGGCCACTGACGAGATTGCCGTCCACCACTCCCGGTTCGTTCACGTAGATGCCGCCGCATACTTCGAGATCGAATTTGCATTTGGCCACGGTGGCCATGCGCCGGCCTTTCACGCAACCGGCGCGAGCGGGGATCTCCACGCCGTGGCACACGCTGGCCACCGGCAGGTCGTGCTCGAAAAAGTAGCGCGTCACGCGCAGCAGATCTTCGTCTTCGCGGATGTATTCCGGGGCGCGGCCGCCGCTGAAGAAGATGCCGATATATTCCTCAGGTTGGATGTCGGCGAAGGCAATGTCCGCCTGGATGGAATAGCCTTCCCATTCCTTGGTGATCGTCCACCCGGGTTTCACTTCGTGCAGCACCATTTGGTAGCGGCGCTTCTCCGGCGCGGCGACGACGGGCACGAAGTGGTCCTCCTGCAAACGGTAAAATGGGTAGAGCGTATCGACCGTTTCGGTCGCGTCGCCGACGATGATGAGGACCTTGTTCATGGATGGAGATCGGGAAGCTGGATGCCGGATGTTGCCTACTTGACCGGCGGCGTTTCGTCACGCTCTGTCGTCACGGTGTATCCCCGGCCGTCGGAGACCACCTGAAGCTGTCCGTGCAGCCCGGTGACGTAGACCTTCGAGCCGACGGCCGCGAAAACCTTTCGCGCCACCAACCCGCGCGCGTAGCGGGGAAAGACGCTGCACAGCGTGACCTCCGGGCGCGTCGCTTCGGCGAATTGGTGCGGCGCATGCAGTCCATGCCCGGGAGCGATTAGCACCTGGCATTTGAATTTTTCCGGCGGCAGGCTGGGGAGCAGCGCCAGCACTTGATCCTCGGCCTGGATGTCACCTGGCAGCAGGAACACCGTTTGACCGTGTGTGATCCGGAGCCCGAGCGAATTGGCGTTCACGAGATAGTGGGCCGGCGGATCGTTCGCTCCCCGCAACTCGGGATAGGGCTTGGTGAAGAACTCCTTGGGCGGCGCCGTGACTTCACAGGGCATTTGCTCGTCGAGCGACAGGATGTCGCCGGTATGTGCTTCCTGGTAGGCGCCGCGCGCCTTGAAGCTGTCGCGCACCTTATTGTAGTCATCGAGTTCGGTCGTGTATTGCGACGAGGCCTCGCCCTTGAAGACATATCCCGAGTCGACCAGTTTTTTGATCGGGAAGTGGTCTTTTAGCCACATCAGCCCGCCGAAATGGTCGTAGTGGGCGTGGCTGATGAAAACTGTCTCGATCTCCTTGATCCCGGCCTTCTGCAAGAATGGAACGATCAAGTCGCGCCCCGTATTGGATTGAGCCTGCCAGCCGTCGGGAGAGGTGGCGTCGGGATATCCCCCTCCAGTATCATAAAGGCACGTTTTGCCGTTGGGAAGTTGGAGCACGATGGCCAGACCCGCGCCACGCTGGACGTCTGGAATCTCCAGACAGGTCAGGATGAACTTGCCCGTCGGTTCGGCGGCGATCAGCGAACGAACGGAGACAAACGCTGCCACCAAGGCGAGCAAGCGCAGGAGGGAGTGCATCAGACATTGATGTCTGTGAACCGATGAGTGGGGAAGCCCTTTACGTAGCGGCGAATTCATTCGCCGAACCGGCAGCCACGGCTGCCGATATCTGTCATCGGACAAAAGCTGATCGAAGGGGCCCGAAAAAAGGGCCAGCGAACCACACGAATAACACGAATGTAGAAGCACCCCATTCGTGTGATTCGCTGGCCCCTCTTCGATCCACCCCCATCTCAAATGCCCCGCTCCTCAAGGCATCGTCTTGAACACCCACTTCCCCCAAAGTGCCGGCGTCAATTCCGCCTCGCTCGGCACGTCGGCCGTGATGCCCGTGGCCTTATTATTCCAATAGACCCGCTGGAGAGTCTGGAAGCCGTTACCGCGCAAAATGCCGACGTCCCCCTTTATAGACTGTCCTTCGGCCGCAGCGAGCCCCAACGCGCTCAGGGGAATGCTGATCTCATAAAATGCCGTCTTGGGTTTGCCCTTCTCATCCTTCTGGACGGTCACGGCCAGTTGCACCTGCGCGCTCACATCGTCCACGCGATCGAGCGTGATGGTGCGCCACGGCGAGGAAAACGGCACGGGTTCCTTCGTGCCGGGCACCACGGCGCGATAGAGCAACGCATGCGTCTGGCCCTTCAACTGGGTGACGAGCAGACGCTGGTCGCCGGCCACGGGCTTGACGCGCTTCGGATCGGCCGTGGGATTCAGGCCGAACATGAGGTCGAGGCAGCCGCCGGTCTTGAACGGCGCATTTGGTGTCTCACCGGAATTCTTGAGCAACTCCGCATCCTGCGTGCGGAAGGCCGCGTAGAGCCGATCGCCGGAGATCGCGACCGCGGCGGTGATGTCGTACGGCTTGCTGTCGCTGTTGAAATTGGCCGCGGTGCCACGGCGATCGATCACCGCCCAGTCGGCTCCCTCCCAATCGTCCAGCTTGCCATCAACGACCGGCGCCGTCTTGCGAAGCGCCACCGTGAGCGTGCCTGTGCCGCGCGCCCGCTGGCGCTCCTGCTCGGCTTGCACACGCCACGTGGCCGCGGCCTGCAGGTTCTCCGGGGTCACCTTCAACTCGACCGTCGGCAACCGCCGGATGCTCTCCAGCCCATCGATGCGCACGAGGCTCATGCCCGAGCCATCGCAAAGATAGACCTGGCCGTCGCTGGTCTGGCTGATCGTGGGGAAAAAGTTCTCGTCGTGCAGGGTGAGATCGTTGAGCAGGGTTCCTCGCTCCGCCATGGGCATGGTCCACGGTTTGCCGACGCGTGAATCCTGAAAGAGCTGCGAGACGAACAGGCCATCGGCGGTGAAGAGATACGCGTCGCCCATGTTGCCATTGATGCACCACAGCACCTCGCGGTCTTTCGCTCCCGCCGCTCCCAGCGTGATGAATCCGCCGAGAAGGCGCGTGCTGCCGATGACTTCGCCCGGACGATCCGGTACCGCCGCCTCATGCGAAGCATGCAGGCCCGGCCACAGGCTGGGGTAACTCCAGATCGGGCTATTGTTCTTCAGCCCGCCGAATCCTTCCTTCGCCAACGGTTGTGGCGCCACGGTGAGGAGTGTCCAACCGTCGGGATGCACCAGCGCTTGATCGCCGCCCGAGGAGGCGGGATTTTGTGCTCCACTGGCCAGCGTTTCGCCGGCCGCCAGGTCGAAGACGGGCGCGCCCTTCGGCGTGAAACTGGCCGGGACATACCGCATCGCCCGGTCATCCACGCGGGCCACGAGAAAGGACAGGTCGGGCATGACCGTGACGCCGCCGCTGACCGCTTTGATGATCGTCACCTCGGCCGGTTGCAGGCGGCCATCGCCATCGAGATCGCTCCACGTAAAGAGCGCGCCATTTTTCGTGCGGTCGCCCTTGGGGTCCAGCCCGGCGGGCCAGCGCGCCCGGTAGGCGTCGCCTTGCAAGAGCTCCCAATCGTTGGCCCGGCCCATCGAGGCCACCGGGATGGCAACATTGTTGCGCAGTTCCCAGATCGTGGAGATTGGGTGTCCGCTCGTGGGCGAACTGTTGTAGCAGTTCGTCAGATACTGTCGGTCCTTGAAATAGATCGGCGTCTCCGGCGGACCCGCGCGGAATTGAGTCTTCAGGTCATCAGCGCCGCCCCGGTAGATGATCGCTTTCGGCTCACTTGTGCCAGTCTTCCAATCGAGTTTGAACTCGATGCCATCGTAGTAGAATCGCGTCTTGTCACGCGGGTCGAGCGTCCCGCCTCCGCCGTAGCGACCGGGTCCGTAAAAGGAGCGGACCAGCTTGCCATCGAGCGTCCACACGCTCACGCGCTTAGGCTGGAAATCATTCTCCGCGACCCAAAGCTGCTGCTTCCCGTCGATCGCCAGACCGTGCGGGTGATTCATGTGCTCGGGATCGTAGAGCCCGGTCTGGGGCGGACCCGCGTGCCCGATCGCGCGGACGAGTTTGCCAACCGGGGAGAAGACCTTGACCTGATGGGAGTCTCCCCGGTCACTGACGTAGATCTGGCCTTGTGCATCGCCAGTGATCCCCTGTGGATCGAGCAGGCCCGCGCTGACCAGGGTTTCTGGTTTCGGCAGAGTCGCGGGAGTGGCTTCATTCAGGGTGAAGCGGAGCAGTTTCATCTCCGAGAGCACGAGCAACCGGCCCTTGGAGTCAAACTCAACACCACGTGGATTTGGAAGGGGAGCCTCGCCGATCACCTTGCCCGCGCGCGCGTCCACGAAAAGCAGGCGGCCGAGTTTTCTCATGCTCGCCACGACCAGGCCGTCATGAACGGCAATGCCGCCGAGTTGAGTGATCCACGAATTGTCGTCTTCGTGTCCTTCTTCGGCGGCGGTGGGTGTGAAGGGATACTTCAGCACCGCTTTGTCCGCCTGTGCGGTCAGGCCGGTCAGGCGCAATTCGCCATGCGTGCGATCCCGGTTGTCCGTGCCCGCCGTCCATGTCGCGCCGACGTAGGCGAAGATGCCCGTCACCGCGTTGGCGCCGGCATCGCGGGCCAGGAAAGGAGCGGCCGTCCAATTGCCGCCGATCCAGCCGCGGCCACCGAGTTTCTTTCCAGCGAGATCCACCCAGGCCAGTCCGGCGCCACCTTCGCTCACGGCGCTGCCCAGATAGACCGATGGCTGGCCGGTGGGAGCCTTGTCGGCGGGCACGAAGACGGCCGCTTGTGGTGGCGTGTGATTGGTCAGCCAGCCGCCGGATTTGTCGGCGGTTTCCCAGGGAGGATTGCCGGGATTATAAACGGAGAATTCGTAACGCAGTTCGAGTTCCTTGCGAAAGAGTCCGCGCACGCGATACGCACCCGGTGCGACCGGCGTGCCGGGGATATGGTAGAGACCATGCTTGGCCGCGTCGCGGTCGCGACCGATATCATCCGTCCCATCCCACCACGCGACGTTTTCGCCGGCTGGGAAGCGGGTCTCGCTCACCAAATTGCGCACGCGTTTGCCTTCCGCGTCTTCGATCACCAGCGTGACGTAGGACGGTTGGGCGAGCGTGAAGCGGACAGGGATCGGCGGGTGCGATTCGTCCTTGATCGCGGGAAGGATCGCGGTCTTGAGATCGGCATCGCCGAGCGGGTGCAATGCGAGCAATTCGCCCAGCCAGACGCGCTTGCCGTCCGCGGCCCGGCCTTTGAGATGCGGGTGCCCTTCCTTCGTGACACCCGTGATCCGCAGACGCACCGCCCGGGTCGTGACGGGCCCGCCGAAGTCGAGCGCGTCGGGCCAGAAGGGAAAGGGGTAACCGTTGTCGAGTCCGGAGAAATTCTTGATCGTCTTCCACGTCGCGTCGGCGTCACGGGGATGCTGGCTCGCAGAGCCCGCGAATGCCTGCACGTCCGCGGCGCCGAAGCCCGTCCACAAGGTCTCCAGTCCCTGCAACGACACGTCCGTGGGCCAGATGAGCGTGATGGATTCCGGTTGTTCGCTCGAGATGACGTGCGAGCCGCCGTCCTTGCCATTGTCCCAGGCCTTCCACGTGTCGTCCTTGGAATCGATGACCTTCGCGGCGGCTTCGTCGCGCTCACTCGCCACGATCATGGCCTGAGGCGCTACATTCACCACACGTTCGGCCAGCACCAGCGCGCCTCCGAGCCAGCCGGCATATTTCGGATCGGCCGGTGCGGCGACGTGCGTGAAGCGCAAGGCGCGCGTGCTCGTCCCAGGCGGCAGGGTCCACACGGCGATGTCTTCACGATCGACTTCGGCTCGCGAGACCTCCGCTCCTGCGATGCGCTCGGCCGGTGTCCAGTCGGCATCCTTGTTCGGATCGCCGGGATAGACGGCAGCGGCGCGCAGGACGCTGAGCGACCCGCCACCCCGCGCGATCACGGAGCCGACACGCACCGGCGCTTTGAACCCGATGCGCAGATGCCGCGCGCCCGGCGCGGAGGAATCACCGAAGGTCACCCCCCGCAAGTCGGGCCGGCTGTTCTGCGTCCATATGGCGGATTTCGGGCCATCCTTGGTGAGGTCACCCTCCTGCTGCCGATCCTGCATCCAACCGCCAAACGCCGCCGGGTCGAGGTCGTCGGCCTTGAGCGTCGCTTGGGGGAGACCGTCCGCCGCTTGGGCCGCCGCGCCGATCAAAAGTGTCAGACCGAAAATGGTGGTGAACAGCAGGGACAATCGCTTTGGGAAAAGTTGGGAGTAAGCGTGCATGACGTGATTCAAGGGATGTGGGAATCGGGAAGGCCGTGACTGCGGGATGAAGCGGGCCGGCCATGGTGACGCAGGCCGCGGAAAAATGGCACCCCGAATATTCGGGGGGATGGGGTGACGAATCTGGTCGGGCGCGCCGAAAAACATGGCGGTGAGGTGCGAATGGCTTCCACTCTTGGCGTCGGGTCCACCGTCCCCATATCGCGAAAGCTGTGAAGGAAGGCTTGGTGCCCCCACGCCAGGGGTAGGGGCGATTGGCGAGGATCGAAGGAGAAAATCGCGCGCGGACGCTGGCGTTCTCGGAGTGCGCCACTGCTGCGGCGCTTTTCTCGGTGGTGACGAGAAAGTGGCGCGAAGCGGAAACGTGTTGCGGTGATTGGCTCCCAAAGCGCCAGAGCACTTGCGCACTCCAGGACGCTGCCGCGTATCTCGACACGTGTGACGGGCGCCAATCTATCGATTGGGCGCCAGCCCAGCCTTCTCCAGACCAGCCCGCAACGCGGCGAACGATTTCTCCGCCGCGGCCTTCGGGTTGTAGTCAGCCTTCTTGAAAATCATCGCGCTCACTTCCACCACGACATCGCCGCGATAGCCGAAGGCTTGCAGTTTGCGGAAGAGAGCCGCGTAGTCGGTCGTGCCTTCTCCCGGCAGCAGGAATTCGACTTTGCCATCGGCGGACATTCGGCCGTCCTTCACATGAATGAAGCGCGTGTGCGGGAGGAGCGCGGAGAGCGTCTCGTCGAGACCGAGGTTCTGGAGCTGAAAATGGCTGTAATCGTACGCGGCCTGGATCGCCGGGCTTTTGACGGCATCGAGCAGCCCGAGGAGACGCTCGGGTGTCTGCACCGCGCTCATGATATGCGCTTTGATCGCAATGACGATCTTCGCCGCCGCAGCGGTCTCCGCCCATGCGCGCAGTTGCGCGGCCATCCTGTCCTTCACCTGGTCCCATTCGCCGGGCTTGCCGCCCAATACGGTTTCCAGCAGGGGTGGGGAATCGGGAGCGAGATCGCGGGCGAGCTGGGCGGCGGCTTTGATGCGCTCGAGCTGCTGCGCCTGCTTCGCATCGTCGGCAAGCAGACTGAAGTTTTCCAGCAGGCCGGACACGCGCAGCTTTCGCGCGGCCAGGGTCTCGCGCAATTTGACGCGATCGGCGGCAGCCAGCCGTTTCGGTTCGGTCGGATAGCCTTCGAGCAGGCACAACTCGACATTGTCGTATCCGATCCCGGCGCAGGTCTGGAGCGCGTCATCGAGCGCGAGTGATTTCATCCCGTAGAGGGTGAAGCCCAGGCCAAAACCGGCGCGCGGCTTTTCCTGCGCGGAGAGCGACTGGCCGAAGATCGCCAGACCGCCGGCGGCGACCGCCTGGCGCAGGAAATGGCGGCGGGGGAGGGATTGCATGGGCCATGGATAGCAGGGTGAACACTCCAGGCCAAGGGGATGGGGAGGATATTCGGGAGGAAGTAATTAGTGGCGGCTTCGATCGTTCACGGCTGATTACTTCCCCCTTCAATGTAAGCTCGCCGCAACCTCAGGACCATGATTGCGTTTATAGGACGCAGACACGCAGAAAGTTTCCCCGCGCTCTTTTCCATGAATCGTCTCCTGTTCCTCCCATGCCTCCTCCTGCTGGCCACCAGCGCATTCGCGGCGGAGACACGTCCGCCCAATATCCTTTTCATCATCTTCGACGACTGGAGCAAAGCGCACGCGGGATCGTATGGGTGCGACTGGGTAAAAACTCCGAACTTCGACCGGGTGGCCCGCGAAGGCGTGCTCTTCAAGAACGCCTTCACTTCCAATCCGAAATGCAGCCCCTGCCGTGCGACGGTGCTGACGGGACGTAACACCTGGCAACTCGAACAGGCGTCGTGTCACAACGGGATCTTCCCCGCGAAATTCGCGGTCTATCCGGATTTGTTGGAGAAGACGGGTTACACCATTGGCCTGACCGGAAAGGGTTGGGGCCCCGGTGATTTCGATATCGGTGGTCGCACGCGAAACCCCGCGGGTCCGGGTTTCGACAAGTTATCGCAGGTGGTCCCCGCATCGGGGATCAGCAAGGCCGATTACCCGGGCAACTTCGAGGCCTTCCTCAAGCAGCGTCCGGCCGACAAGCCATTCTGCTTTTGGATGGGCCTCCACGAGCCGCATCGTGGCTACGAACTCAATTCCGGGGTGCGCCTCGGCAAGAAGCTGGAGGACGTGAAAGTGCCGTCGTTTCTACCGGACACTCCGATCGTCCGCGGAGACCTGCTGGATTACGCCATCGAGGTCGAGTGGGGCGACACGCAAGTCGGCCGTACCCTCCAGGTGCTCGAAGCCGCGGGCGAACTCGAGAACACCCTGGTCATCGTGACATCCGACCACGGAATGCCGTTCCCTTACGTGAAAGGCCAAATCCACGAGGACGGCTTCCACGTGCCGATGGCCATGCGCTGGGGCAAAGGCATCAAGCCGGGCCGCGTGGTCGAGGATTTCGTCAACATGCGCGATCTCGCGCCGACATTTATGCAACTGGCGGGTCTTGCCCCGCACGAGCAGATGACCGGGAAAAGCCTCGCCAGTATTCTCCGTTCGGAAAAATCCGGCTGGATCGAAAACCGCGACGTCATGCTCGTCGGGAAGGAGCGCCACGATATTGGACGCCCGGACGATCTCGGCTATCCGGTGCGCGCGATCCGCACAAAGGAATTTCTATACGTGCACAATTTTCACCCCGAGCGCTGGCCGGCTTGCAATCCGGAAACGGATTTCGGTAATTGCGATCCCGGACCGACCAAGGAGGTCGTGAAGGCGCTCGGCGGTCACTTCTACGAATTGTCATTCGGCAAGCGATTGCCCGATGAATTGTATGACATCCAGCACGACCCGGAGTGCGTGAACAACCTCGCCAACGATCTCGCTTATGGACAGACCATGGACGGCCTGCGTTATCGCATGATGGGCATGCTGAAGGACGAACAGGACCCGCGAGCGCTCGGCCAGGGCGCGATTTTCGACACTTACAAATACGTCGGTGGAAGGGCCAAAGGTTATGAGACATGGCTGAAGGAGCAGGAGGCGAGAGTCGCCGAGGAACTGAAAGCAAAGACCGAGGAGCAGAGCAAGACGCCGGGCAGGAAGAAGAAGGGCGGCGCAGCCGACAACTAGTGTAGTGCGGCGCAATTAGCGTAACGTTTTGCGGTTCGCGAGCTTTTTGCGGGCGCGTGTGACCTTGGACAAGATGTCTTTGGCGGTGGCTGTC
>JBBRPL010000006.1:0-124266 GCA_038228205.1 Chthoniobacterales bacterium | reverse complement strand
TTTTCCACCCTCCTCTTGAGACTTTGGGCGGGCACAGGTAGATACCGCGCGTGTTGAAGTCTTTAGTCCGTTGCTTGCCGGTCGTCATGGCCCTGGGCCTGGCGTCCTGCGCGACCAAACCCAGCCCGCATCTTATCCGTGTCAGTGTACCCGATCAGAAAATGCTCGTGTTCACCAATGGCGTGGAGGTCGCCCGCTACGACGTCTCGACGTCCAAGTTTGGCGTGGGCGATCGGCCCGGCAGTTACGCGACACCTCTCGGAGAGATGCAGGTGGCGCAAAAAATCGGCGGCGGTCAGCCGAGCGGGATGAAGTTCAAGAGCCGCCAGCCTACGGGCGAGATCGTGCGCCCGAATATGCCGGGGCGGGATCCGATCGTCTCGCGCATCCTTTGGTTGCGTGGGCTCGAAGCGCAAAACCGGGGCGCCTACGGGCGTGGCATCTATATCCACGGCACGGCCGAGGAGTACACGATCGGCACACCGGCCAGCTACGGGTGTATCCGCATGCGTTCCCACGACGTGATCGACCTCTACGACAAGATCGAGGTCGGAGCCCGGGTCGAGGTCACGACCAACCACTTCCCCGCTGCGTTGGTCAAGGGCGGGAGCGATTCAGCCCCGGTACAGCAATTCTCCATGCCGCCAAATGCCCTCGCGCCGATCACGCCGACCCCGGGAACCTCGCCGCCACCGCCGGCGGTCACGGCCAGCAGGCCGAGTCCGAAGCGGGGGTGAAACAGGGAAGTTTCTGGCTCTGGTCAGCCGGGAATCCGTTGCAATCCGGAAGCGGGATCCGCACTGCGGCGAACCATAAACTTTATACCAGAGATCCGAGGTCCGATGGCGCATCGCTCGCGGCCAACTCGAAGCCAGAAACTAGAAACGCGGTTCCGGTTGAATTGCCGAATCCGCCGCGCTATATCACTCAGGAGAATTACGGAATCGCGTGCCCCCCACCCCACCAGCGCCAGCAACACAAAGATAAAATTATGGCTCAAGCTATCATGGATCCCGAGGAGGTCCGGCGATTCGCCAAGGAACTGAAACGCTTCAATGATGACGTGCAGACCAAGGCCTCCGCTCTGCAAGCGCGCTTCGCCGCGCTCAGCAGCACATGGCAGGATCAGGAACACGAGAAATTTGCCGAGGAATTCATCATGACGATGAAGGTCCTCAAGAAGTTCACCGAGGTCTCGGACAAGCACACTCCTTTCCTCCTGCGCAAGGCACAACGCATCGACGAATACCTCGGCCAGCGCTGACCGCCCATGTCCAATCAGGCCAAAGTCACTTCGGTGGACGCGCTCGATGGGCTCCGAGCCGGCCTGATTATCTTCATGGGCAAGGCGCGCCGTTCGCTCGACGACGCGGGCGATGAACTGCGCCGCATGCGCGCCTGGCTCCAGCACGATATGCGCACCCGCTGGGAACATGAGGTGCGCCGGTGCGGCCGGGTGCTCGAGGCGGCGGAGCAGGAACTGTTCAGCGCCAAGCTTTCCAGCCTGCGGGACAATATTGCCCAGCAGCAAATCGCCGTGCGCAAAGCGAAGCACGATCTCGCCCACGCCGAAGAAAAGCTGCGAAACGTCAAGATGTGGACCCGCAACTACGAAGGCCTCTCCGATCCGCTGGCCAAGCGGCTCGAAGGCCTGCGCCAATTCCTCGACTTCGATCTCCCCAAGGGTATCGCCTATGTGGTGCAAGCCCAGCGCACGCTCGACGCCTACGCCGAAACCGTCGTCCCGGTGAATCCCCCGGCGACAGCCCCCGCCAGCGAAGCGCCGCCAGTCGCACCAACCCCTGCGGCAACCGCATCTGCCGACGAAACCTCACCAACCGCGTCGGCGGATGAACCGCCCAAACCATGAGCACCCGGGAAAGCGGCGCCAATCTTGTGCAGGCCCTCAAGGAGTTGTCACTCCGCTGGCAGGAAACCAAGAACCACTGGCGCGACATCAAGAGCCAGCAATTCGAACGGGAATATCTGGAGGATCTGCCCGACCACATTCAACGCACGATGAGTGTGATGCAGGAAATTGATGTGCTGCTCCAAAGAATCAGGAAAGATTGTGAATAACCCCATCGATCTCCGTCCCAGCCGCGCTCTCGAACTGCTCGCGCGCTTGCAACAAACCTCCGCCGCGTTCGCCCGGCGCGAGGAACAACTTTCCCGCGACCTCGCGGCACGACGCCACACCACCAACCGAAAATTCCGGGAAGCGACCGATCACGCGGAAACCCGCCTCACCACACGCAGCACGGATTCGGACGCGACGCGTCAGAGCGAAGCGGAACGCCTGACGGCGCTTTATGAAGGCCGCCGCACCCGCATCATGCGCGCCAGCGCGGCCGGCCTGCGGAAGATACCGGTGCGTGCCCGGCAGAGGAAGGAACGATGGCTGGGCGACTTGCAACTCAAGCACTTTCAGACCGAGCGGAAGCTCGAGGCCGATCAAAAGGCGACGGACGCGGCCCTGGCCAAATTCAATGAGAAGCTGGCGGAGCAGAGGGTGCGCTTTTCCACTCTCTGGAAAGGCGCCCGACGGGCCTTCGCGGGCTACTGGACATTTCAACGCGCCTTGCGCCAGCCACACACCGCACCGCCGCCGGATGCGGATCGGGATACGCTGTTCGAGGAGTTCGTGGGCCAGCTCTCCAATACCGAGGTTCAGTTCGCAGCGTTCCGGGCGCAGACATGGCCGCGGGTCTTCAGCTACGCGCAGCCGGTTTTCGTCATTCCGCTCCTCGTCGCAGCGGGTCTCCTCGGCGGCTTCGGCCTGAAGGGCGTCGCAGCCGTCGCCGTGGCGGGCCTCGCCTTCTTGATCCTCGCGGCATTCGTGGGGCTGCACCGCCTCGGTTACGGCCAGTCGCGGGAATCCGCCATTCTGACTGCTGCCGCGCTGGCCAAGGCGGGGCAGCTTCATGACGCCTGCGCCCTCGCGGCCCAGGCCGAGCGTGATCGCGAACGCGCGCGGCTCCAGGAGGATTTCGATCAAGCCCATGCGGCCATCGCAGAGCAGTGGAATCGCGCCGATGAAGTGGAGCTCGAGTTCGAACAAAGCGTCCGGGAAAAGATCGAGACACAAACGCCGCGGATTCTCTCGCAGATCGACCAATTTCTGCAGCCCAAGCTCGCCTGGCTCACCAGCCGGCATAACGCCTGGCAGGAACAATTCCAGAGCGAGGCCGCCACCCAAACGGAACGCGCAACCGCGACCCACCTGACGGAAAGCGACGCCCTCAACGCCGAGGAAACATCTTCATGGACGACTCTGGCCGCCGATTGGCAGCGTGAGATCACGCCGCTCTACGCGGCGCTCGGCGAACTGCACGCAGCCACGGATGCAGCCTACCCTCCGTGGAGCGAATCGTTTCTCGCCTCATGGGACCCACCGAAGTCCACCACGCCGGCGACCAGATTCGCCCACCTCGAAGCCGACCTCGCCGCTTATCCGCGCGATCCACGCCTTCCCCTGCCCGGCCCCACCCACCTCTCCCTACCCCTGGCCCTCGCCTATCCGCAGGCGGGCTCGCTGCTCTTTGAAACCAAGGAATCCGCTGGGCCCACCATCATCGGCACGCTGAACAACATCATCCTCCGCCTGCTGACCACCACCCAGCCGGGCAAGGTTGCCTTCAACATCATTGATCCCGTCGGTCTCGGGCAGAGCTTCGCCGGACTGATGCACCTCGGCGAGTTTGAGGAAGCGCTCATCAACCGCCGTATCTGGACCCAGCGCGACCAGATCGATGAGCGCCTCGCCGACCTCAGTGAGCACATCGAGAAGGTGATCCAGATGTACCTCCGCAACGAATACGCCACGATCACCGAGTACAACGAGCAGGCCGGAAGCGTCGCGGAGAAATACCATTTCCTCGTCGTCGCGGATTTTCCGGCGGGTTTCAGCGAGACGGCGGCCCGCCGTCTCCAGAGCATCGCGACCAGCGGCGCGCAATGCGGCGTCTTCACCCTCATCCACTGGGATGATCGCCAGGCGTTGCCAGATGGGTTCTCGGGCGACGAACTGCGCAAGAGCAGTATCGTGCTGCGGCGCAGCGGTGGAAACTTCGCCATCGTCTCCGCCCCGGCGGATGCTGCCGGCGCGCTCATCTTCGATCCACCTCCGCCACCCGATCTCGCGGTGCAGTTCGTCCACAAGATCGGCAAGGCGAGCATCGACTCGAATCGCGTGGAAGTGCCCTTCTCGCAAATCGCCCCCGCGCCCGGGGACTTCTGGACCAACGACACCACCAATGAGGTCAAGATCGCCGTGGGCCGCACCGGAGCCACCAAGCACCAATACCTGGCCATCGGCAAAGGCACTCGCCAACACGCGCTCTTTGCCGGCAAGACGGGGTCTGGCAAATCCACGCTCTTCCATGTCATCATCACCAATCTCGCGCTCGCGTGCAGCCCGGAACAGATCGAGTTCTACCTCATCGACTTCAAGAAAGGCGTCGAGTTCAAGTGCTACGCCGAAAAGCGCCTGCCTCATGCCCGCGTGGTCGCCATCGAGAGCGACCGCGAGTTTGCCCTCAGCGTGCTCCAGCGTGTGGACGAGGAGTTGAAACGGCGCGGCGATATCTTCCGCCGGCTCGGCGTGCAGGACATTCCCGGCTACAAGCGCGCCGGCGGTACCGAGCCGATGCCCCGCTCGCTCCTGATCATCGACGAGTTCCAGGAGTTTTTCGTCGATGACGACACGATCGCACAAACGGCCTCGCTGCTTTTCGATCGCATCGTCCGCCAGGGCCGCGCGTTCGGCATCCATGTCCTGCTCGGCTCGCAGACCTTGGGCGGCGCCTATTCCCTGGCTCGCGCGACACTCGGCCAGATGGTCATTCGCGTGGCGTTGCAATGCAATGAGGCCGATGCCTACCTCATCATGGACGACAACAATTCCGCCCCGCGCCTTCTCTCGCGCCCGGGCGAAGGCATCTACAACGATGCCGCTGGCGCGTCCGAGGGCAACAGCCCCTTTCAGGTCGTATGGCTGGGCGACGACGAGCGAGACCAATGGCTCGACAAGGTCCACACGCTGGCGGTGCAAAAGCACGAGCACCACCCCACTCCCATCGTCTTCGAGGGCAACGCCCCTTCGCACCTCGATGAAAACGATCTCCTCGAGGCCGTGATCGCCACCGCGCCCGCCTCCGCCCCAGGCGCCGCCCGGGCCTGGCTGGGCGCGCCCAATTCCATCAAGGGCCCGACCGAGGCCACCTTCCAGCGGCAGAGCGGCAACCACCTCCTCATCGTCGGGCAACGCGACGAAGCCGCCCTCACCCTCCTCGGCGTCTCCATGCTCTCGCTGGCCGCGCAGTATCCCAGAGGCACGGCGCAGTTCATCCTCATTCAGAGCACCACGCCCGGCTCGGCCGACGCCGAGCAACTCGACCGCATCGTCGCTGCCCTTCCGCATGACGTCACCGTCACACGCGGCCCGGAGATCCCGCAGATCATGGCCGACTTGACTGCCAGGCTCAAAGAGCGCACCAGCGGCGAAGGGCCTGCCGACGCTCCATCGATCTTCGTCTTCATTCACGGCTTGCATCGCTTCAAGAAGCTCCGCCAGGAGGACGACTTCAGCTTCTCGATGAGCGGCGAGGATGCCAGCGCCAGCGCCGGGGCGCTCTTCCAGGAAATCATTGTTGAAGGCAGCAGCCACGGCCTGCATCTCATCGTGACCATCGACACCTTCAACAACGTCAATCGCTCGATGAGCCGCAAGGCGCTGAGCGAATTTGAAATGCGCGTCGTCTTCCAGATGAGCGCCAACGACTCCGCGAGCCTGATTGATTCGCCAAAAGCGAGCAACCTCGGCCTGCACCGCGCGCTCTTTTACAACGAACACGCCGGCACCCTCGAAACCTTCCGCCCTTACGCCGCGCCCGACCGGGCCTGGCTGGATCAGGCCGCTGCCAAAATGGCTGCGCGTAGCGAACTCACAACAGCGCCCGCGCCTCCAGCCTAGGCGACGGATCGCTGTCGCGGAGTGAGTGCTCCTCAAGTCGTTCGAGTTACGGCGCAGTGCCCGCCGCGATGATGAACTTCTGCGCGGGCAGCGAGTCGCTTTCCTTCCGGCAGACTGCGCCAACGACAATGGGCGGCACTGCCGGGACAAGCGGAAGGATCTTCAGACGCGGGCCCACCATACACTCCATCGCGCTGGGAACGAGGGCCAGCCCCCGGCCAGCTTCGACCGCCGCAATCAGGCTGCTGACGCTATCGTGCTCTTCGAGAATCGCCGGCATCCGACCGAGCGACTGAAAGATCTCCGCGATGGCAACATGATACTCCGGATAGTCGGCGCGGCTGTAGCCGATGAGCGGTTCGGAAATGGCTTTGGCGAGCGCGAGGGAGCGGCCACGCGCAAATCGATGTCCGGGCGCAACCGCCGCGCAGAGCGCATAGCGGGCGAGTTCCCGAAAACGCAGTCCGCGAAGCTGGCCGGTCGTCGGCTGGACCATGAGCGCGAGGTCGAGCCGGTTCTCGCGGAGACCGGCCAGCATCTCCTCGGTGGAGAGATCGTGGAGCGAGACGCGCACTCCGGGCCACTCGGCCTGAAACCGGCGCAGCGCTCGTGGCAGGATTTGCACCGTGAGCGACGGGGCATATCCCACATTCAGCGCACCGCGCGTTCCGCCCGCGACGGCCTGCACGGCTTTGACCGCATCGTCCACACGCTGGAGGACGGCGCGGGCTTCCTCGAGGAAAATGCGACCGGCGTCGGTCAACCGCACGGACTTCGGGCTGCGCTCGAGCAAGGCGAGGCCGAGTTCGTCCTCCAGATCGCGAATCTGCCGGCTCACCGCCGGCTGGGCGACGCGCAATTTCGCCGCCGCGCGCGTGACGTTCTCCGCCTCGGCAACCGCAACGAAGTAGCGAAGGTGGCGGAGTTCCATACGGGCGCGAGCATGCCTTTCCGGTATGGTAAGGCAAGGAACATGGTATTTCCGTCATCCTGGTCCGAGGGCGTAGGCTGCGCCCATGATTACTACCAGAAAAGCCAATGAGCGCGGCCATGCCGAACATGGCTGGCTCGACACGTATCACTCCTTCAGCTTTGCGGATTACTACGATCCGAAATGGATGGGCTACCGCAGCCTGCGCGTCATCAACGACGACCTCGTGATGCCCCGGATGGGCTTCGGCAAGCATCCGCACCGCGACATGGAGATCATCACCTACATTCTGAGCGGCTCGCTTGCGCACCAGGACTCCATGGGCAACGGGCGCACCATCAGCACGGGCGAATTCCAATACATGGCCGCCGGCGCCGGCGTGCAGCACAGCGAGCAGAACCCGTCGAGCAACGAGGCGGTGCACCTGCTGCAAGTCTGGATCATGCCCGATGAGAACGGCGTGAAGCCGAGCTATGCGGAAAAATCCATGAAAGACGCCGCGACCGGCGCGCTGCACCTGATCACGAGCAAGAATGGCCGCGACGGCTCGATGGCGATTCATCAAGACGCCGACCTGTGGCTGGCCAAGCTCGAGCCCGGACAAAGCGTGACCCACTCGCTCGGCGCGAGCCGCCATGCGTGGCTGCATGTCGCCGAAGGCGAAGTCACGCTCCATGGCCAGACGCTGTCCGGCGGCGATGCTGTCGCGGTGAGCGACGAGTCCGCCCTGAAACTGACCGGCGCCAAGTCCTCGCAAGTCCTCCTCTTCGATCTCAACTAATCCAACCAACAACACCCACACCGAAAGCATCCCATCCTCATGACCAAGCTCCTCGTTCTCTACTACTCCATGTACGGCCACGTCGAAATCATGGCCGGCGCCATTGCCGAAGGCGCCCGCAGCGTGAACGGCGTCGAAGTGACGCTCAAGCGAGTGCCCGAAACGATGCCGGAGGACATCGCCAAACAGTATGGGGCGAAGCTCGATCAAAGCGCGCCGGTGGCCTCGCCCAAGGAACTCGGGGAATACGATGCCATCATCTTCGGCAGCCCCACGCGCTTTGGCAATATGACCGCGCAAATGCGCAACTTCCTCGACCAGACGGGCAGCCTCTGGATGAGTGGCGCGCTCGTCGGCAAGGTCGGAAGCGTCTTCACGAGCACCGGCACGGGCGGGGGCAACGAGAGCACCATCATCAGCTTCGTCACCACGCTCATGCATCAGGGCATGGTCTATGTCGGCCTGCCCTATTCGTGCCCGGAACTCGCGGACATCAGCGAGGTGAAAGGCGGATCTCCGTGGGGCGCCGCATGCATCGCCGGCCCGGACGGGTCGCGTCAGCCGAGTGCCAAGGAACTTGCCCAGGCGCGCTTCCAGGGCGCCCACGTGGCGAAGATCGCCGCGAAACTCCAGGGCGGAACGTGAAATAACAGTTGAGGCCAGACCGGCTTCGTGATGCGATACCTTGAGCGCTGGCCGTTTTTCAACGGCCGGCCCTTTTTTTAACTCATGAAAATCATCAAGACCCCCGGCTTCCTCGTCCTCTCCATCTATCTTATCCTCGTTGGGCTGATCGGGCTCTTCGGGATCAATCTCGGCCAACTCAGTATCGTGGTTCCGGTGCTGGCGCTTGTCGCGGGCGTCCTGATTCTGATTGGTAAGTAAGGCTCACGGCAGGCCCGCTACCCCCTCGTCTTGTCCCCTGCCGACGCTGATCACTACGCCGTTCTCGGTCTCAGCCGCCGATGTACCCTCGCGCAAATTCGCGCCGCCTATCGATCGCTGTCCAAGTGTCATCATCCCGACGTCAATGGCGGTTCCGTCGAAGCAGCCGAACACGCCAGGGCGCTCAATGCCGCGTACGAGACTTTGTCCGACCCGGCGCGACGGCGGGCCTACGAGCGGACCCTTTCAGCGCGTGAAACCTCGGTGCCATCTCCCAACCGATCCGGCAGAAACGAGCGCAACATTTCGCAAGACGCCAATCTGCGCATCGAAGACTTCCTGCGTGGAGCGACCCTCGACATCACGGTCAGGGATCCTGCAAACCCCAACGGGCTGGAATCGTTCCGGCTCGTCATTCCACCGGAGACAGCTCCCGGCACGCGTTTCCGTCTGCCCCGCAGCGAACCCTTCGCCGGCGGTTTCGTGCACGTCCGCGTGAAGGCCCTGCCCGGCTTTCGCTTCAAGGCTCGTGGCTCGGACCTGCGCTGCGATGTGCGGATCAATGCCCGCCGGGCGGCCCAAGGCGGCACGGAAATGATAGCCGGAGCCACCGGAGCGCCGCTCCGCATCTCCATTCCGACGGGAGTCTCGCGAGGCGCGATCCTGCGCATTCCCGGCGAAGGTCTACCCAAGCCGCGAGGCGGCCGAGGCGATATGCTGGTGCGCGTCACCTATCGCCCCGACGTCCGGATCTCGCGGTCGGCGGGCCGTTGATCCCGCCTTAATCGTCGGCGATGCCGTGACAGATCTTGTAGGGCATCCCGCTCCCGCAATAGCAGGGCTGCTCGTGAAGCATCATGCGCCGCGGCTCCACGTCTTCACCCTGCCAGACCATTTTTGTGTCCACCAGGAAGAGCGTTTCCAGCAGGCCATCTTTCCGTGGCGTCACATCGATCAACGCGCCATCTGGACGGCGCCAAACCGCATGAAAAGCTCCCTCCACGTAGGCCGAGGGCTGCACGCGCATCGACCAACCGTGCTGGACCGATCCGCCATGCCGGCGAATCATGAGGGAGACATTCTGAAAACTTTCGCCCGTCACGCATCCTTCGCCGCGTTCGACAGCGACGTACTCCGGCGTCGACGTCGAATCGAGTTGCCGCGCCAGTTTCAAGAGGCCTTTCGCAATGGCGCGAGGCGCCGCACCTTTTTCCGTCGACATGGGACTACTCCTCGGAAAGGAAGAAAAATTGACTCAGATGACGGGCGGCAAAACTGGTCGGAAGTCCCGCAGCGAACTCCTCGCTTGCTCGAGCCGGACCAACCCCGCAAAAATTGCGATTCAAGATCATCCGTCCTTATACCAGCACTCCACGAAAAGTCGAGGTTTCACTCGATCGAAACCCATCGCGCCGCGGCGAGTGAAGCGCGCAGAAGAGCGTAAAGACCCAGGCCCAGGACGGCTTCCCCCATGAGGAACCAGCGAAACCATCCATCGGACCATGACCAGATCGCCATCCCGGACAACGCCATCGAGATGATCATCACCCCGACCATCTGGAGGCTCCGACTGGCGGCCTTCGCCTCCTCGCCCGGCACAGAGAGCGGGACAGCCCGGCCTCCGACGTGCGCATAGAGCGCGTAGAGCGGCAGTGCAATAATGCCCGGAAGCAGCAAAGCGAGATGGGCTCGCCCTCCCTGGATACACCAGGCGATCAACCCAAATCCGGCAACCGTGGGCAGCGCCAGGAAGCAAAGGACGGCCCGCCGCGCGCCGGCACAGATGCGCGCGGGCCCCGCCATCGGAGCGATTCGAAAGACATCAGCCGCCTGCCACTGTTGCGAGAATTGCAGCATATTCAGCCCGAGCAGCGCCACCAGTCCGACATACCCGCCGCAGAATGCCACCCCGAACTCCCCTTCCAGTCCGCCCCGGCCTCGATCTTGCACCAGCAGAATGATGGGCACGACCAGCATCGGCGCGAGGCCAGGATAGATGCGAAGCTTGGTCTCACGATCTCGCAGCAGATAACCCGCGGTGAGAAGGAACGAAGCCCGGGTCACCGGCTCGCGCAACCACCAGCGCAAGGGCCGCGCCTGCACCAGGGTGGCCAGCCATCGACGGCCGCCCGCGGGCTGGCCCACCCGAGGCGAGGCAGTCTCCCCGAGCATCTGGAGACCGGATTCGTAGTGATGAGCCAGTTTGCCAAATGCCAGCCACAAGACCGCGCCAACCGCCAACAGCCCGACCGCGGCCAGGAGCCACGAACCTCGCGCACCGCTCCCGGCCATCGCGTCATCGAAGCCGGCAAACCACGCGGGTGGGAGAAGACCCACCCACCACGACCCCATGGTCAAGCTCAGCTTCATTCCTGAGCGTGCGATCAACTGCGGCACCAATTGACCGCCGAGCACCGCGGCCACGGCCACGAAAACCTGCACCGTCGTCATCAGGGCATCGAGCCGCTCGCGCCCAAACCAGCGCAGGCAAAGTTCGTAGGTCAGCACGACGGCGCCCGTGCAAAACAGGGCCTCGAGGGTGGTGGAGATGGCATGGGCCACGGGAAACATCCAGCCGCCGCCGCGGGCTCCGACTCCGACAAACAATCCGGCAAGATTGAAGGCCCCGGCCAGCCAAAGCGAAACCTGGACGAGGACGCCGACTTTCGCCCGTAACAAGGCTCGCGGCGTCACTGGCCGGTGCAGGAGGATATCCGCTTCCTCCTTATTGAAGAGAACCTCGCCCGCCGACGAAGCGACGAACATGCCCAGAAAGACCAGGGTCATCCCGTGCAGATAGATGGCGAGGGAAAACACCGGCTGCGCCCGGAACGAGACCGAGACCAGGCACCCCACCAGCGCGTAGAAGAACAGCGAAAGCGCCAGCTTCGATCCCACGGATTTCGGGGCCTGCTCCTTTCGCAGCCCGCGGGATGACCGCCCGCGCAGGAACAGGGTGAGAAACAATCGGCGCAATGCCCGGTCGGCGGATGGTGGCGCCTCAGGGTCCGCGCTCATGCCCGGAAAGTCTTCGCGAAATCTTCGGCTCGGCGTTCCAGTTCCGTCCCGCCGGTCAATTGTGTAAAGAGCCGTTCCAGGGTCCCGGAGCCGCTGCTCGCCACGAGTTCCTCGGGGCGACCGTCCAGCAGCAGCTTGCCTTTGTCGATAATGATCACCCGGTCGCAGACCCGCTCCACCACGTCGAGGATATGGGAGCTATACACGATCGTCTTCCCCTCCCGCGCCAGGGTCTGAATGAGCGCCTTGAACCCGACGGCGGCGTTGGCATCGAGACCATCGAGCGGCTCATCAAAAAACACCACAGGAGGATTGTGCAACAACGCCGCGGTAATCACCACCTTGCGGCGCATTCCCTTGGAATAGGCGCCCAGGAGCTTGTCAGTGAGGGTCGCGAAACTGAGGTCGAAGAAGGCGATGAATTGCTCGATCCGCGCTCGCGCCGCCACCGCCGGGATGGCGTAGAGCGCCGCCACCATTTCCAGGTATTCGAGCCCCGTCAGCGACTCGAAGACCGCTCCCGACTCCGGGACAAAGCCGACATTCCGCTTCACCTCGATCGTCTCGCGCAGCAGGTCGAAGCCGCACACCGTGGCCGTCCCGCTGGTCGGCGTCAGCATGCCGGTCAGCATCTTGAGCGTCGTGGATTTTCCCGCGCCGTTCGGCCCGAGAAACCCGACGATCTGCCCCGCGGGAATTTCGAAACTCAGGTCGGCCACCGCCGTTTGCGGCCCGAAGCGCTTCGTCAGTTGCTGGACGGAAATCATGGTGCGCCCTTACGTGCCGCCGGCGAAGGCGTTTGGCGATGGAAATTCTCAAATCGCCGTTGGAAGTTCGGGCTTTGTCTACCGCACCTCTTCCATTTTCCACATCCACTCAGCCGGAGCTCGAGCCATTCACGATAAAGTTGCATGCATTTCCACGCAGCGGAATCTACGATGAATACCCTATGAAACACAAAGCATCCGCCATCTGGAAAGGCAGTCTCAAAGAAGGTTCCGGCACTCTCAGCACCGGCTCCGGCGCCCTCAGCGCCAAACCCTATTCCTTCCGCACGCGCTTTGAAGGCGAACCCGGCACGAACCCCGAGGAATTGATCGGCGCGGCGCACGCCGGTTGTTTCTCCATGGCGCTCTCCATGATTCTCGGCATGGCCGGCCTGACCGCCGACTCCATCGAAACCGAGGCCACCGTCACCCTCGAAAAAGTCGGCGACGGATTCGCGGTCACCGAGAGCCATCTCGACGTGAAAGCGAGCATCCCCGGGGCGGACGATGCCACCTTCCAGGATCTGGCGGGCAAAGCCAAAGCCGGCTGTCCCATCTCCAAGCTCTTGAACGCGAAGATCACGATGGACGCGCGTTTGGTCTGACCGAAGACCCGACAATCCCGCTACTTCGTCATTTTCAAGATCCCGAGTTTCCACGGGATGTCGTGGTACTTGGATCCGCGAGAATCCGCGTCGCTCACTCCCTGAAACAGGAAGCTGAGATTCGACGGATCGACTTCCAAGCGCTCGTTCACCCCGGTGCGAAAGAGTTCCCCATGGCTGATATTCGCGGTCCACGCAGGCGACTGCCGCACGTTCTCCAATGCGGCGAAAGGCTTCGTGATCGTGTCCGCGAGGCCACGCCAAGGGCCTTCCAGGCGGTCGGCAAGATAGGCCTTGTAGTAGCGGCGTCCCCGCCCTTGGGCCTCGACCAGGGTCAGAAACTGTTCGTGGTCCTTTAGTTTGTAGGTATGAGACGCCTCGAAAAAATCCCCCTGCATCGCGAGGATGGCCTCCGACCACCCAAGTGGAAAATCTCCGATCCTCGTCTCCCGCCGCCAGATGCGCCCGTCCTGGGTGGTGTAGAAAAGGTGTGCTTTCTGGGCGTCGCAAATCACCCAGAAATCCAGCGAGATTTTCCCGTCCGGGTTCCAGAGCATCATCGGTTGCGCTTTGGTCCACGACTTGGGGTCAGTAGGATCGTTGCTGGTGGAAAAGCAGGGGCGGAAATCCGGTCGTCGACCTGGTTCTCGTGCCTGGTAGATCAAATACCAGCGACGGTGCGGCGTAAAATAGAAGACCTCCGGCGCGGCGTAGTTCCTGCCGCCCAGATCCAGCACCCGGCGCCGGGCATTGTCGGCTTCGGTCCAATTGCCAAAGCTGAAGTACTCGATCCCGACATGCCCCTCCCTGGTCATCACCGTCGCGAAGACCTGCCATCGCTTGCCGAAAAAAACGATGCTCGGATCCTTGATCGCGATGTGTGGATCGAGAGCATCGCGTCCTGGTCCGACACCTAATAACGGCTGGCTCGCCTGCCACGAGAAAATCCCATCATGCCAGGCCGGCGGCAGTTCCGCAGCCCTAGCCTCCGTCGAGAAACAAATTCCGGCGAGTAGAAGGGCCGACATCGAACGAATGGACATACCGCCAATCGTAGCCCCGGATCGTGAAAAGCCGCAGCGATTTGGCAGCCGAAGTCCTCAGCCAAGGTCCACAATCTCCACCACCTCTCCGGCAGGCGCGTCTGGAAGGTGCACCGCCTGCCCGACCTTCGACCCGATCAACGCTCTGGCCAGCGGGGACACCCAACTCACCCAACCGGGCGCCAGACTTGTTTCGTCCACCCCGACAATGCGATAGCTGGTCCGTTCTTCGTCGTTTCGTTGCACCGTGACCGTCACACCGAATAGAACCTCATCCGGAGAGCCTTCCGATGCCGGCACCACCGTCGCGGAATCAAGCACGCGGCGCAGTTCCTCAGCCGCCCGGCCCTTCGCCTTCGCGAGGTTCTCGCGGAGCCGGCGGGCACCCTCCGCCGTCATGTAATTCACCGCCCCCGGCGGCAGCCCCGACGACATTCGCGCCCGCCCCACCCGTTCCGGGATCTCGTCGTCTTCTTTGGTAAAGGCTTTGCTCACACGAAAACTATGCGCCCCCTGGCGGCAGGTGCAAACGCTTCCATCGGATGACACGCGTTGTTGGAGCTCTTCAACGGCCTGCTAACTCTCTTCCGGGATCCTATTTTTTCAACATTCCCGGCGAATTCCATTTGATAACATGATACGTGGCTGGCACGTCGCCGACATTTTGGATGCTGTGCAGTTGGTTTGACGCCTGGAAAATCACGGATCCGGGGCCGACTCGTTTTAACTCCCCGTTGACCAGCGATTCCACGAGCCCTTCCTTCACGATGATCAACTCTTCGTCGGGATGCTGGTGCGGCGGATGCGCCATTTCGCCAGGATTCAGGGTTGTCACGTGGCACTCCAGTTCGTCGAGCGTAGCCGTCGGTGACTGAAAGAATTTCCGGGATTCGCCTTTGGGCGTCTTCTTGACTGGGATTTGCGTCCAGTCGAAAATCGAGGACCCCATGACCTTCGACGGAGCCGCCTCCTCGGCGATGGCGACGACCGCGAGGGTGACGGATAGCGTGAGGAGGGAGACAAGGAAATCGCGGCGGGTCAACATGCGCCCAGCGTTCACGAATCGGCGGAAAATCCAAGGGGAAGAATGGGCGTTTGACATGCAACCATATGGTTGCCTATATTGCCGCCACTTTCATGAATGAAGTGTTCAAAGCATTAGCCGACGCGAGTCGCCGCAGGCTCCTCGACGAACTGCACAGGACCAACGGTCGGACGCTGGCCGAACTCTCTACCTACCTCTCGATGACCCGCCAGGCCGTGACCAAGCACCTCAAGATTCTCGAAGCCGCAAACCTCCTCGCCGTGGTCTGGCACGGCCGCGAAAAGCTCCATTTCCTCAATCCCGTTCCGCTGCACGAAATCTATGAGCGCTGGATCAGCAAGTACGAGCGTCCCCAGCTTCAGGCCTTGAGCGACTTGAAGCGGCATCTTGAAAGCCCGAAGCCCGCCACGCGTGGAAAGTCCAAAATTCGTCCACGCCACCCGCTCAAGACCAGCCTCAAAAACCTGCGCAGCGCTCGCGACAATTCCCCGCTCACCCCGAAAGCCTGAATCCTTATGCACGACAAACCAAAATTCGTTCATGTCACTCTCATCGTCACCACGGCGGAAAAGCTCTGGGCGGCCCTGACCGATCCGAAATTTACCGTCCAATACTGGGGCGGCACCAGCGTGGAGTCCGGCTGGCAGGCGGGCTCCCGCGTCGTCTTTCGCTCACGAGGGCAGATCGTCCATGATGACACGGTCTTGAAATGTGAGCCGCCCCGTCTCCTCTCCTACACGTTCCATCCTCTGCACACGGAGGAACTGCGCGCCGAGCAACCCTCCCGGGTCACCTTCGAAATCGAAGAGTTCAAGGGCAAGTCAGCAAGGCAAGGACCCGTCGTGAAGCTAACCGTGACCCACGACGATTTTCCACCGGACAGCAAGATTTTCTCGATGATTTGCACGGGTTGGCCCGACATCCTGAGCAGCTTGAAGACCCTTCTTGAGACCGGTCACGCGATCGAATTCGAATGGTAAAGGCGACCCCATGAACCTCGACCATTTCAAGCCCAGGACGGTCTACGTCACCTACATCGCGACCACCGCGGAAAGAGTCTGGCAAGCGCTGACCACCGGCGATCTCACCAGGAAATTTTTCTTCGGCCGCCGGGTCGAAATTGAAACTAGACCGGATGGCGCCTTCCGTCTCTGGCAGCCCGATGGCACGCTCGATGTCGAAGGCCAGGTGGCGATTTGCGACCCACCCCGGGTCCTGGCCGTCACCTGGCGGGTGATGTGGATCGCGGAGATGCGCAAGCTGCCGGAGTGCCTGGTCACCTATCGAATCGACGACCTCGGCAAAGTCGTGCGCCTCACTATGACCGAATCGCACCAGATCGATCTCGATGAAAAGATGCTGGAAGGCGGACGTCGCGGGTGGCCCGTGATTCTGAATAACCTCAAGACCCTGCTCGAAACGGGGCAGCCCATGCCCGAGTTTGACTTCATGAGCGAAGCGAAGCCGGCGCTCGAAGAGATGAAAGCAGCCGCGCTGAGACACGCTGGGAATAGCGACTAGGTCTCCCGCAGCGATCCTTTTATTCCGTCAACGCGTGTTCCACTGCGGCTTCGAGGGCGGCGTAACCCGGCTCACCGGAGAAGTATGCGCCTCCCGGGTGGATGTAGCGGATCTTGCCTTCGCGATCGACGAGGAACGTGACACTCGTCCAACCGCGGGGCTGGCCGTCCAGCCACCATCGGCGGAGGGTCCTCCAGTCTTCGTCAATGGCCACCGGAAACTGGAAACCCAGCCGTCGCGCCTGCGCCTCGACGTGATCACGGGTGAGCGGCGTATCCGCCTTGTGGTGATACATCCCGATCACGACGAGACCACGCTCGCGATCCTTCTCCCACAGGGTGTTCAACGCCTCGGCGCTCGCGGTGCAGTAAGGGCACTGCGGACCCGTCCACCATCGCACGAGGACTACCTTTCCTCGGAGCCCGGCCAGCACCAGCGGCGGGGTGTGCAGCCAGTCGGTCACCTGCCACTCGGGCGGGCGGGTGCCTAGCAGTTCGCTTCCGATCCCGGCTGGGGCCGAATAATTCTTTCCGAGAATGGCCCGTGGATCGGCAGCGATCGTCACCGTGGCGGCGAGGCAATCCAAGGCGAGCGCGAGCACTATGCGAAGGAGCATACTCATATTTCCCGTCAATCGCGATGTCGCGCAACCACGATGTGCGGACTGCAACTATTTCTTCGGGTTGAGATGCGCCCCATCGGCTTGGTAGGTGAGGTCGAGGTTGGCGAGTTCGGCGATGCGTCGCAGCGCCGCGTCGGCGCTGGCGTTCTCAAACGTCACCGAGACCAGGGTGCGATCCCCGGGCAACCCTTGGAACTGGACCTTAACATTTGTCAGGACCTCCACAAAGTGCGCCGCCGCCGCGGGTGTCACGTCCGTCAGATTCATCGTCAAGGTGACCTTCCTGGCTGCCGCCTCGGGCGTCTCGGCACGGAGCCCCCCACAGTTGAGGAGCACGACGAGCAGGAATGGCAGCAAGCGGGGGGAGCTCATGGGGAAACTGGGCAGATTAGACGTGAATTACGGGTCCTGCGTCAATCCCCTGAGCTAAACCCATTCACCGTCCGGGCTCTCATTATCAAGAGAAATGCCCTTTCGGCATGTCCGATGCTCTCTCTTGAATATCCGTAAAATCCCGCCCTATTGCCTGATATCACTCTCCGTAGTTACCCCATCAAATGCAGCATCGCCGCCGACACCTTTCCAGTGCTAGAGTGTGAATGATGTTTTCTTGCACACTTCCCAGCACCGGCGCCCGACCGTGGCTAGGCCGCGTGCTCGCCGCGGCGGCTCTCGCCCTGGCGATGGGGCAGGCCCGTGCCCAGAACGCTGGAGAAATTCGGGAATATCAGAAAAAAGCGGAGTTCATCACGAGTTTCACCCGATTCGTCGAATGGCCGGAGCGGAAGTTTTCCCTTCCAAGTGCGCCGTTCGTCATTGGCGTCTATGGCTCCGACAGCATTTCGACGCTGCTCCAGGAGGCGCTCCAGGAGAGGCAAATCAAGGGGCGGCCCGTCGTTGTCAAACATTTGAACAACAAAGAGGAACTGCGTGCCTGCCATGTGCTCTTCGTCAGCCGCTCGGAACGCGACCGGCTCGGCCCGATCCTCGGCGAAGTCCGCCGGGAGAATGTCCTCACGGTCGGCGAGTGCGAGAACTTCCTCGCCAAGGGTGGCATTATCAACTTTGTGAGCGCGCCCGGTGTGGTGCGCTTCCAGATCAGCATCGAGGCCGCCGCCCGCGAGAAACTGACGATCAGTTCGAAACTGCTCCAGATTTCCGTTCCCACCACCGGGCTGAGCACGCTGCCCCCCGATGGCCTCAAGGTTTTCGAAAGCGGACGCCCGGTCACTGCGCGATGAGAGAACGCGTCCGCAATTTTCCCATCCAGCGCAAGCTGCGTCTCGTCGTGCTCGCGACCTGCACGGCGGCCCTCTGCGTGGCATCCTCGGCGCTCTTCGCCTTGCAGTTCTATTTCTTCCAGCGCGATTTCCGCCGCGACCTCGTCGCGGTGGCCGAAATCATCGCCGCGAACAGCACCGCCGCCCTCAGCTTCAACGACGAGGAAGCGGCGCAGGAGAATCTCGCCTCGCTCAAGGCCAAGCCGCAAATCACCGGCGCGGCCCTCGTGCTCGCCGATGGCCGGACTCTCGGCCAGGTCGGGCGCGTGACGGTCCCGCGCCCTGGGGATCCATCCAACAGCTTCGGTTTTCACGAAACGGCCGATGACATCGTCTACATTCATCCGGTCACCCTGGCTGGCGAGCGCATCGGCACGCTCTACATGCACGCGGATTACTCCCGGCAGGCGAACAAGCTGCACCGGCTCTACGCCAGCATTCTTGTCGCCGTGCTTTCCATTTCATTCCTCGTCGCCGTCTTTGTCTCCTGGAAGCTTGAGCGCGTCATTCTCGGCCCGATCCAGAACCTCGCCGAGACGGCCCGGCGCATCTCATCCAAGAATGACTATTCAGTCCGCGCCGCCAAGGTCGTGGACGACGAGCTGGGATCATTTACCGATTCCTTTAACAGTATGCTCGACCAGATCCAGACGCGGGACACCGCGTTGCTGCACGAGATCGCCGAGCGCAAGCGCGCGGAGGAAGAGCTCCAGCGCACCCAGCAACAGCTCATCGATGCCTCGCGCCAGGCGGGTATGGCCGAGGTCGCCACCGGCGTCCTGCACAATGTCGGCAACGTCCTCAACAGCGTGAACGTTTCGGCCACCATCATCGCCGAGCGTCTCAACCAATCGCGCACCGGCAATCTGGCCCGTGCCGCCGCCATGCTGCGCGAGCAGAATGGCAAGCTGGTGGAGTTCCTCACCAACGACCCCAAGGGCAAGGTCCTCACCGCGTACATCGCCGACCTCTCCCAGCACCTCGAGGAAGAGCGTCTCGAAGCCCGCACCGAGATCGACCTGCTCACGCGGAACATCGAGCACATCAAGGACATCGTCGCCATGCAGCAGACTTATGCGCGCGTGTCCGGCACCACCGAGGTGCTGGCGACCGAGGCCCTCATCGAGGACGCGCTCCAACTCAACGTGGATAGCTTCTCCCGCCACCACATCGCCGTCGAACGCGACTTCACGTCCGTCCCGCCCGTCACGGTGGACAAGCACAAGGCGCTGCAAATCCTCATCAACATCCTGCGCAACGCCAAGCACGCGATGGATGACGCGGACGACAATGAGAAACGCCTGATCATCCGCACCCGGCTCAAGGAAGGCCGGACCGTGGCGATCAGCATCACCGACTCCGGCGTCGGCATCGCGCCGGAAAATTTGACCCGCATTTTCTCGCACGGCTTTACGACGCGGAAGGACGGGCATGGTTTCGGCCTGCACAGCGCCGCGCTCGCCGCCCAACAAATGGGCGGCCGCCTCTCCGCGCAGAGCGAAGGTCCGGGGCGGGGCGCGACCTTTATTTTCGAGTTGCCACTGGCCGCTCCCAAGTCAACATGAATCTCCCCTTGAACAACCGCATCCTGCTCGTGGATGACAACCCCGCCATCCACGAGGATTTCCGCAAGATCCTCCTCGGGACCACGAAGCCTCGTGCGGAACTCGACGCCATGGAATCGGTCCTGTTCGACCGCCCCCTCATGCCGGTCCCCAAGCTCACCTTTGAACTGGCCTCGGCCTATCAGGGCAAGGAGGCACTGGAGAAGGTCACGCAATCGCTCAAGGATGAGCGCCCCTACGCCATGGCCTTCGTCGACGTGCGCATGCCGCCGGGTTGGGATGGCATCGAAACCATCGAACGGCTCTGGCAGGTCGATCCCGCGCTGCAGATCGTCGTTTGCACCGCTTACTCGGATTACTCGTGGGAGAAGATGACGTTGCGCCTCGGCGTCAACGACAACCTCGTCATCCTCAAGAAACCCTTCGACAACATCGAGGTTCTTCAATTGGCCCACGCCTTGACCCGGAAGTGGCAGGTCACGGAACAGGCGAACCTCCGGGTCGAATCCCTCGACAAGATGGTCGCCGATCGCACCCGGGCGCTCGAATCAAGCAACGCCGAGCTTCGTCGCTCCGAAGAACGTTTTGCCAAGGCCTTCCAGGCCAGTCCCATCCCCTTTGCCATCCAGACGCTGCGCGAAAACCGCTTCGTCGATGTCAACGACGCTTTCCGGCATATGACCGGTTACGGTCGCGCCGAGTTGATCGGGCGCACTCCCATGGACGTGCACCTCTGCATCGACTACCCGGCGTCGGCGCTCGGCGACGAAAGGCCGGTCCGGCACGTCGAGGCGCAGGTCAGCACGAAAAGTGGAGACTTGCGCACCGCCCTGGTTTCCGTCGAGCGCATCGTCCTCGATGGAGATCCGCACTTGTTGCTGATGGTGCTCGATATTTCCGAGCGGCTGCACCTGGAGTCGCAGCTCCGGCAGGCGCAGAAGATGGAAGCCATCGGCCAGCTTGCCGCCGGCGTGGCCCACGATTTCAACAACCTGCTGACGATCATCCAGGGCCACGCGAGCCTGCAACTCACGCTCGCCGGCCACAACGATGACGCCGTCGAATCGCTCCAGCAGATCGCGCTCGCCTCGGAGCGCGCCGCCGACCTGACCCGTCAACTTCTCGCTTTCAGCCGCCGGCAGGTAATGCGCCCACGGGTCGTCCAGCTCAATACCCTCATTCGCGAGCTCACCGTCATGTTGCGGCGCCTGATCGGTGAACAGGTCGAGTTGCGTTGCCAGCTCGCTGAGGAGCTTCCCGCCGTGTGGGTCGACCAAACGGGCCTCGAGCAGGTGATCATGAACCTGACGCTCAATGCCCGCGACGCGATGCCGCGGGGCGGCAGGATCACCATTGGCACCAGCACCGAGCAAGTCTCGGAAGAGGATCAGGAATTGAATCCGGAAGCCGTGCCGGGAAGGTATGTGGTCCTGAGCGTCACCGACACTGGGACCGGCATGGACGCCCCCACGCGTGCCCGCATCTTCGAGCCGTTTTTTACCACCAAGGAAACGAACAAGGGCACCGGGATGGGCCTGGCTACCGTCTACGGGATCACCAAGCAGCATGATGGCTGGATCGATGTCTCCAGCGAACTGGGCAAAGGTTCACAGTTCCGCATTTTTCTGCCCACCACCGACCGCCCTGTGGAAGCTCCAGAGGACGCCATCCTGCCTGCGACACCCGTGGGCGATGAATCCACCATCCTCGTCGTGGAGGACGATGAAGCGGTGCGCAGTCTCGTTCGCGAGGTGCTCGACCACCATGGCTACCGGGTTTACGAGGCCGAGCATGGCGAGGCGGCTCTCGAAGTGTGGAAAAAGCACGGCAGCGAAATCGATTTACTGCTCACCGACATGGTCATGCCCGGCAGTGTGAATGGTCTCGAACTTTCCCAGCGTCTCCTGGCCCTGCAGCCCGATCTCAAGGTCATCTACACAAGCGGGTACAGCGCCGAACTCTTCGGCAGCGACGTGCAGCTCGAGGACGGTCGGAACTATCTGCCAAAGCCCTACCTCTCCGCCAAGCTCACCAACATTCTCCGCCGCGCGCTCCACCCGGAAGAGGAACCCGGCGCAGCCGCGAGTGCTCCGGCGCTGGTGAAGTAGCGTCCCGCTTTTATCGAAGCAGGCAACGGCTCTGCGCACGTTCTCGTTCTGAACACTGGGCACTGAGCACTGAGTTCTACCGCCCCTCCCCCAGCCGCTCCATCATCTCCTCAAAGCTCTTCGCATCGCGGATCGCGGCATTGATCCGCTCCAGCCCGGCATCATGTCCCGGGTGCGGCAGCTCTACGACTTGCTTCCGTCCTTCGGAGGAGAAAACAATCTCATCCCATTGGATCGCTTCGATCACCCGATTGAAACGCGCCACCGAGCGGCCCCGGAAGAATGCGCGTGTGGTCGGCGGGGGCTGAAAGATCGCGCGGCGGATATCGTCCTCAGACACGACTCGTCGCATCTGGCCCTCGCGCATCAGCTCGTAGTAGAGCCCCTGTTCGAGCGAGACGTTGTGGTATTCGAGATCGATTGATTGGAGCCACGGGTCGTCCCATTCCAGCTTTTCGCTCTCCCGGAAGGTGGTCAGTAGGAATTTCTTGGCGACCCAATCCACCCGGTCCCGGCAGCGCCAGAAATCGGCGGCGAGATCGTCGAGCACCGCCTCCCACTCGGCGAGCAGCCAGGTGGTTTCCTCGTCCTCGTCGCAGTGCTTCCGCGCCGCGGCGAGGTAGAGCCGTTGGAGGTCGATGGCGGAGATCGTCCGCCCATCCTTGAGCGGGATCAGCCATTGCAGAGATTGATCGCGGCTGAGCTGTTTTGTCGTCTCGATGGGATTCGCCAGTTCCAGCTTCGGAGCGTGACCCCGTTCCACCAGATCCAGCACCAGGGCCGTCGTCCCCATCTTCAGGGCCGTCGCAAACTGGCACATATTCGCATCACCGATGATGACGTGGAAACGGCGATAACGCTCCGCGTCGGCGTGCGGTTCGTCGCGCGTATTGACGAGCGGGCGGCGATTCATCGTGTCGATCGAGCAAAGCACACTGAAGAAGTCGGAGCGCTGCGCGATCTGGAAAACGCCCGGCTGCCCGGCCGCATCCTCGCCCTCCACTCCCATCTTCCCCGCCCCGGCAAAAATCTGCCGCGTCACGAGAAACGGAACCACGTCGCGCACCAGCCATTCCCAGGGTACATCGCGCCGCATCAGGTAGTTGTCGTGGCAGCCGTAGCTGTGGCCCACGAAGTCCGTATTGTTCTTGTAGAGCCGCGCCTCGTTGTTTTTGGGCAGATGGGTGTTTCGCCGTTTCGCACACTCCGCAAGGATGCGCTCGCCCGCCTTGTCCTGCGCCACGATCTCCGCCAGCGTCGAACACTCGGGCGTCGAGTATTCTGGATGCGCGTGATCGTTGTAAAAACGCGCCCCGTTGCTCAGCACGAGGTCGCTCTTGATCTCCTGGAAGCTCAGCGGCCGGTTCTTATCGAGCTCGAAGTAGGCCGCCTCGTCCGTGTCTTGCAGCAATTCAACCGCCCGGAATCCCCGCGCATCCTGGTGGGGGTCCTCCAGGTTGTAGTCCCACTTCATGGACGCGCCGTGCTCCGTATAGCTGCGCACGATTTCGATCGATTCCCGCACCACGTCGAGGTCGTCCATCCCATCGACCGTGATGCCGTATTCCGTTTCGAGGCCGAAGACACGTTTCATGCACGGGACAGTCCGGCAGCCCTCGCCCGCTGGCAAGTGGACGCTGTCTATTTTGCGAGTCCGAGCCTGTCAAATATCGGTTGCAATGCGCCAATCCACTTCGCATAGCCGGCGGGATTCGGGTGCAGCATGTCGGGAAATTCCTCCTTCTTGCAGGAGCCGGTGCCGTCATCGAAGAGCGTCCAGGTGTCGCAGAAGGTCACGAGGGCGTCGTTCTTGAACGCCTCCTCGTAGAGGCCATTGAGCTTCCGGATTTTCTCCGGGTAGAGATCCGGCTTCGGTCCCCGCGGCATCACTTTATTGATCACCACCGGCATCGCCGGGTTGGCCGCGTGCATCTCCGCGACAATGGCCGTCAAATTCTTCGCCACCACCTCCGGCTCCGCTCCCTGGTCGAGATCATTGGTCCCGATGAGGATCGAGACCGCCTTGGGTTTCAGATCGAGCACGTCGCCTTGCATCCGCGTGCGCAGGCCGCGGGTCGTGTCGCCGCTGATCCCACGATTCGCGACTTTCAACGTCGGGAAATCCTTTGCCAGTGTGGCCCAGCCCTGGGTGATCGAATCGCCGAAAAACACCACCGCACCCTCCTCCACCGTCTTCATCTTGGCCCACTGGTCCCTGCGCCCCTTCCAAAGGGTGCGGAACCACAGGCCCGATTGCATCGGCCCCGCGCCGGGGCACAGGTTCGAAGGCGGTTGGGATAGCGGATGGGCCACTGCGCTCCACGCCACCACTCCACCGCGTTTCTGCGCAAACATCCAGGCCAGCAGTTCGGGCTCCCCATACGCGGTCGTCCACGCGTCGTGCTTCACGTAGGGATATTCGCTGTAAAGCGGCTTGCCGCCCGCCGCTTCGAGCGCGGCGATCATCTCCTGCGAGCGGATCACCGGCACCGCCGGATCCAGCAGCCCGTGGATGGCCCACACCGCCACACCTTTCGCCGGCCCGATACGTGCGGCATCCCCGCCCCCACAAACCGGCACCGCCGCCGCCCACCGTTCCGGCTGGCGCGTGAGAATATCCCATGTCCCGTAGCCCCCCATCGACAACCCGGTGACATAAAGCCGATCCTGATCGATCGAGAACTCCTTGAGCACGGCGTCCAGCATGCCGAAGACCAGCTTCATCGGGGCGGTCGGCTCCTCCTCGAAAGCGTTCGGACCAGTCCAGCCCTTGACCGCCGACCAGGTCTTGTCCGGCGGACACTGGGGAGCCAGTACGAAGCACGGGTATTTTTGGCGCGCTTCCGGCTTGAGGAAAAGTGGGGCGCCATTCTTGAGCTGCGCCTGGTTGTCCGTGCCGCGCTCGCCCGAACCGTGCAGAAAAAGAACGAGCGGATATTTCTTCGTCGCATCGTACTCGCGCGGCTTGAGCAATCGGTAGTCGAGCTCCGCGCCATCCGCCGCGGCAAAAGTCCGCACCTCATACCCATCCGCCGCGCGGGCAGCCACCGGCAGGACGAGAGCAAGCAGCGTGAAGTAGAGAATCGGGAATGATTTCATGTCGGATCGCATTGTGTGAAAGTCGAGGTTCCTGCGCCAGCGAGATCCTCGACGGGTGTCATGCAAAATCTACTTCGGCGCGGGTATCGTGACCAGTCCACCCGGAAGCGAACGCACCTTGTCGAGCCCGGTCACTTCCAGATTCCAGTCGGCGGTGTCGCCCGCCTGAAGGTACAATTTTCCGTCGGCGGCCTGGGTCAACCGGCCTTCGTGACTGGAGACCGCGTTCGACATATCCGCACCCGGAAGCGCCGCCTTGGGCCACTGAATCTTCTTCCGATCGCTGGCAAACAGCCGTGCCACCTCAAACCCGTCTTCATTGATGAGCGTCCAGGATCCGACACCCTCCGGTTCGGCGTGCTTGTCACTCTCGCGAAACGCCAGCCAGACATTGCCAATCGGAGCCGCAAGAAGCGCCGAACCCGGCTGGAGGGAAATGCCATGCGGCACGGGCATGCTCCATCGTTCGCGGCCGTCCGGCAGACTGTGACACGCCAGCTTGTCGGACCGCCCGGCGGTCGCTTCCGTGAGGCCAAGAGCAAGGCGTTGGTCGGCGCTCAGCCAGAGCCGCCCCCACCAGGCAAGCGGGTCCGAGAGGTCGTAGCGCGGCGCACCGCATGGCGACCAACTACGCACCTTGAAGACCCGCCCGAGCGACTGGTCCGCGGTCGCGGTGGACAGCGTGAGATCCTGCAAAGCCGCTCCCGGCCATATCTTGAGACTCGCCGCGATGGATGTTTGCTCAGACGACTGCATCACGCCGTCTCCGTTTTCATCCGACCACGCAAACGTTCTCGGCTGATCCGAAGCAGCCCCCGTGATGCGATCGATTGGATCCGAGTAAACAGACGCCCGCAGCTTGTAGTCCCCGTCGCCGACCCGCTCCAGGATATCGATCCCATGATCCCCCGAAACGATCAGATAGGCATTTCCGTTTTCTCCCACCGCATACCGTGCGAGCCCCGCGCCATCCCGCGTCACCACACCGAGACAAGCGGCCCGTCCCGTTTTCCGATCGATCCGCCACTCGCAGCCCTGGGCGAACATGAGGTCCGGATTGAGTGGATTGATCGCCCCCCCTGAGCCGCCCGGCCCGAAAAACTCGCGCGCCAACTTTCCCTGCTGGCCGTAGGTTTCCCACACGCTGAAGCGCTTGGGGAACTCATCCCCTTCGGCCACCCACAGCTTCCCGTCCGCGGCCAGAGCCACTGCCCGAATGTCGCGCAGGGCATCCGGTTCCCACGGCCCGAGCAGAGGGCGTCCACCCGCCTTGCCTGCGAACCACTTGATGCTATCGGCATCGAGCAGCGGGCGGGCCTGGACCTGATGAAAAGGACGCCCCAATCCGATGAATACATCGTGGCGGTGAATTTTGGCGCTGTCTCCGAGCACGGTGAGCGCCGTGATGGCGACATCGCGCTTCACGGCCTCCATCTCGCTGGTCACCACCCAGAGCGGATCGTGCGCAAAAAGCACTTTGCCAAATACGCCGCCTCCCAGCGAGATCACCGCGAAATCCGCGTCCACTAATTTACCCGGAGCATCCGGCAGATTTGTCCTGGTCGCCGCCACATCGATTTGCCCAGGTGGGGCGCCCACGACCGTTTGCAGGTAGTCGCAGGTCTTCGCGTCGAGCACGGCCAGGAATTCCGCTTCGGTAAAGGTCAGGTATATGTGGCCGTGGCGCACCGCCATCGCATTGGCCTTTTCCGGTTTCGCCACAGAATCCGGAGGCCAAAGAGCCGAAATCTTCAAATCGAGCTTCCCGTTCGGCCAGGGCACGGGCCGGCCGTCTTTCACATTCAGCCGGTAGACCGCGCCGCCTTCCGCATCGCCGCCCTTCAAACCTCCAAGCACGTAGAGCAGTCCGTCATCCACCGCCAGGGCTTTGCATCCGGACGGCCCCTCGGCGCGGCGATGCGACCATTGCACCCGGCCTTCCAGGTCGCAGGCGACGATCGCCTTCCCGACCTCCGCATTCGACCAACCGAGGTAAACCTTCTGCGCATCCGCGGCGGCGGCGTTCGGCACCCCGGTCTCCCCGCCCCACTCTCCTTTTCCATCCGGCGTCGGCCACGGAGTCGCTTCGCCATTGCCCGCCCAACCGCGGAGCTTGAGACCGATCCCTTCGTGGAAAAGCCCCTTCCAGGCGTATTCGCCCGGAGGCACCGGCACTCCATCGTCACCCCGTCCATCCCATACTACCTTTTGCGCGCCGGCGGCAAAGCGCTGAGACTGCACTAATCGCCGCACCAGCATGCCATCGGCGCGATAGAGATTGATCGATACGACTCCCGCGCGGTCCGCGCGAAATTGGACTGCCAATCCCGAGCCCGCCTTGTCCGCAGCCAGGGCACCGCCCGACGCCATCACGGACGCCAAGAACACCACGATCCACCAGACGGGAGCGCGCATCTTCATCGCCGCTCCATTTGCCCAATCTTTCGTGCCGAGGGATCCGGTTTGAGCTTCGCGACGACGTACAAGGGCGGGTGAAAATCGAATTCCTGGCCACGCGCCTCCCTGAATTCGCGCCAATTCGGATCGCGCTCCGCGGGCGGCACTCTTTGCTCGAAGATCGCGCCGGTCAACACGTCGACCACGATCCACACGCCCCCGAGGAGAACATCGCCGGTCGTGTTCGAGTTCAGGACCTTCTCCAGTTTGACTTCGTACGGCTGGTAGCCCGGCATTTCCATCCGCACCCGGTGGCTTCCCCATCGGCTCACAAACACCGTCGCCGGAGTCGTCCCCACTCGCTTCCCGTTCAGGAAGACCTCCGCCGCTGTCGGTTGACTGCGCACGCGGATCTCCTGCCGCGGTCCGCTCAACATCGTAGCGCACCCCGGGAAGAGTGCCTGACTAAGCGGCAAGGTGCACCCCGCCATGAGCAACGCCAAAAGACGAGCGCGGAGATTCATGGCTCGCGGCGCTCCTACCAACCGGCCCCTTTGGTTTTTGTCATCACACGATACAGGAACATATTGGCCGTGATGTAGAGGGTCGACCCGTCGTCGCCCCAGGAGCAGTTCCCGGTCGGTTGTCCGGTGAGAATGCTGCCCAGATGTTTTCCGGCCGGTGAAATCACCAGCACTCCGCCAGGTCCCGTCGACCATAGATTCCCGTGCGCATCGATCTTCATCCCATCGGGCAATCCCTTGCGATCCGGCGCGACGAGCGACTTGGCGTCGAAGAAGACGCGCCCCTTTGCCACCGTGCCATCGGCCTGCACATCATAGGCCATGATCCGCGGCGCCACCGGATCGCTCACCGTGACGTAAAACGTCTTTTCATCCGGCGAGAACCCGAGCCCGTTTGGAAATGTCAGATCCTTGATCACCGCGCTCACTTTACCGTCCGCACTGATGCGGAAGACCCCGTTGAAGTCGAGTTCCTTGAGCGGCGATTTGTTCAGTCCATCGAGCCCGTACGGCGGATCAGTAAAATAAAGGTCGCCATTCTTCCGCCTCGCCAGATCGTTCGGGCTGTTGAAACGCTTGCCCTCGAACTTGTCGGCCAGCGACGTCTGCTGCCCGCTCTTCTCGACTCGCGCTACTCGCCGTTCCCCATGCTGGCAGATGAGCAGGCGCCCTTGTGGGTCGACGCCCAACCCATTCGAACCTTGTTCCCGGAAGCCCTCCCGCGGCGTCATCATCCCGCTGGGTTTCATGAAGACCGTGGCCTGCTTCGCACCCGCCTTCCATTGGTAGATGATGTTCTCCGGCACGTCGGAAAACACCAGGCTTTGCTGAAACCAGGTCGGCCCCTCGGACCAATGAAAGCCCTCCGCGAGCTTTTCAATAGCCGCGTCGGGCGCCAGAAATTGGTCGAGCGCCGGGTCGACGACTTCGATTTTCGGGGCGAAATCAGCGGCGAAGACCGCGACCGGAGCGAGGAGTAACGGGAGGAGTCGTTTCATGCCTCACCTTTCTGACGGGTCGCCGTGCGCCGTTCAACTCCCAACTCGCCGTCATGCCGGCAGGATTCGTGCTCCTTTTCTTTTCGGGAGAGCGCGCTACTTTACCAAAGACTTTCCCCCGCTATGTCCCCCGATGAAATGCAGGATTCGTACTCTCGCGCCCGCAAAGCCGAGTTGACCGGAAACTTCCTCTACGCGGAGACGCTCTGCGCCAACATCCTACGCGGAAAACCGGACGAACACCCTGCCCGGATCCTCTTGCGGCGTTGCCAGATGGCCCGCTACCGCCAGAAAAACGGCAGCTACCGCCCACAGCTCAAGATCGCCGGCAGCGGCATTTTCTTTTCACCGAAACCAAGCACGGACGCCCTGCGCGACGCCGAAGTCGCCGAGGCTTCCTTGAAGGAAAACCCCTGCGAAGTGACAGCCAACCAGTTGCTTCTGCACGCCGCCGAACGGCTGGGGTGGCCGGAGATTGAGCAACTCTGCCGCGACGTGATTGCCGACGGCACGCCGACTCCCGAGAATTTCATCATCAAATCCCAGGGTTTCCAAAAGCAGAAAAAGTTCGATCGAGCGGTCGACGTTCTGGAAGACGCACAAAAGCAATGCCCTGGAAATATGCAGATCGACAAGGCGCTGCGCGACGCCCAGGCGGTGAAGGCGTCGCAGAGCGGTTGGGAAACCGCCACGGATTTTACCCAGCTGCTCGCACCCGGCCAGACCGGTCAGGCCAACGAGGCGCAACGGCTCGCGGAAGGCATCGAAAAAGACCCGAAGAACCTCCATTTGGTGGACCAACTTATCACGCATCTCGAACATCGCGCTGACGCCGGGACCTTACTCGAGTGGATCAACTATCGGCGGGACATCGAGGAACACCCCGGTCTGCGCCGGAAAGCCTTCGACCTCGCACGACGTCTCGGTTCTCTCACGCTCGACCGCGAATTGGAGGAGCTCGAGTATTTCGTCAAGGAACACCCGACGGATCTGGATCTGCGGTTGGCTCTGGGCAGCGCGCTGCTCCGCCGCGGAGAATCCAAACGCGCGATTCTCCAGCTCCAAAGCGCCCGCCGGCACGGGAAAATCACCATCTGCGTGGAAGCGCTGACCGCGCTGGCCCAAGCCTACGACAATGTCGGCCTCAAAGAGCTGGGCGAAAAATCGCGCACGCATGCCCTGGACATGGCCGGCGGAGACGAGTCGCTGAAAAAGGAAATCCTCTACCAGATGGCGCTCAGCCTCGACATGCAGGACAAAAAGGTGGAGGCGCGAGCCCGCTGGATGGAACTCTTCGAATTGGACGCCGGCTTCAAGGACACCGCAGACCACGTGCTCCCACCGGCGTAGGCGCAGCCACCCTACGCCAGAATCCCCTTCACAATCTGCCCTTCATTCGTCGGTCCGATCAGGCGCTGGTTCAGCCCTTGGTAACGGTAGGACAGCTTGTACGGATCGAAGCCCATCAGATGCAGGATCGTCGCCTGGAGATCGCGGACCGTCACTTTATCTTTCGTCACGAAGTATCCGAGGTCATCCGTCTCTCCAATATTCAACCCCGGCTTGACCCCGCCGCCCGCCATCCACATCGAGAACGCGTGCGGATGATGATCGCGCCCGAGATACGTCGACCCGCCCCGCGCCTCGTTCATCGGCGTGCGGCCAAACTCCCCACCCCAAATGATCAGCGTGGAATCCAGCAAACCGCGCTGCTTGAGGTCCTGCACCAGCGCCACGCTCGCCTGGTCGATCTGCTGACATTTCTTGGGGAAGGCATTGATCAAGTCATCCCCGCCCCCGGTGCCGTGAATGTCCCAGCCCCAGTCAAAGAGTTGCACAAAGCGCACGCCTCTTTCCACCAGGCGGCGGGCCAGCAGGCAGTTGTTGGCAAATGACGCCTGCCCCGGCTTGGCGCCATACAGATCGATGATCTCCGGCTTTTCCTTGTCGATATCCATGATCTCCGGCACGGCCATCTGCATGCGATACGCCAGCTCATACTGCGCGATGCGCGTCACCGTCTCGGGATCGCCAAATTGCGCCGCCTCCGCCTCATTCAACGCCTTCAAAGTATCGAGCGACCGCCGGCGCGTCTCGCGACTCATTCCGTCGGGATTGTTCGCGTAAAGGATCGGCTCCCCCGCCGCGCGGCACTGCACCCCTTGATAGACGCTCGGCAGAAAACCCGAACCCCACAACGACTTGCCCCCGGTCGGATCGACCCCGCCGCTCAGCAGCACCACGAATCCCGGCAAATCCTGGTTCTCCGATCCAAGCCCATAGGTCGCCCACGAGCCCATGCTCGCCGAGCCGCTCAGCATATTGCCGGTGTAGAGGAACAGTTCCGCTGGTGCGTGGTTGAACTGGTTCGTGTTCATCGAGCGGATGATCGTCACCTCGTCCACGATCTTCGTGAAATGCGGCAGCACCTCACTCACCCATGCGCCGCTCTGGCCGTGCTGGGCAAACTTGTAGGGCGTGCCGAGCAGCTTCGGCGTGCCCTTGATGAAGGCAAACGTCTGCCCCTGGAGAAACTCCGCCGGACAATCCTGCATCGTGTGTTTCACCACCTCGGGCTTCCAGTCAAAGAGATCGTGCTGCGGAGGCGCGCCGCTCATCGAGAGGTAGATGACCGACTTGATCTTGCTCGGCAGCGGCGCCGCCTTCGGCGCCAGCGGGCCCGCCGGCTCGCCCGCCGCCAGGCATTGGTTCATCAGCCCTTGCAGCGCCACGGCGCCCAGGCCGAGCTTGCCACTCGTCGTGAGAAACTCGCGCCGGGTCAGTGCGCGAGCATGATTGAGTCGGGAATTCATGGAGATCAATTCTTCGTTAACACCGCATCCAGATTTAGCAGCACATTCGCCACCACGGTCCACGCGGCCATCTCGCCGGCGTCGGCCCCATTCGGCAAGGGCCCCAGTGGCAGGCTCGCAAGCTTCAGCGCCGCCGCCGCGTCGAGACTCGAGGCGGTACGCTCCTGCTCGTACATCGCCGCAAGGGTCTTCACCTGTTCCTCCGTTGGGGGCCGGCCCAGGCTCAGCCGCAGTCCGTAGCGAATCCGTGATGTTACATCCGCCCCCCCTTCACGCACGATCCGGCGCGCGAGGGCTTGCGAGCATTCGACGAAGGCCGGATCGTTCATCGTGACAAAAGCCTGGAGCGGCGTGTTCGTCGGCAATCGGCGGATCGTGCAGAATTCACGGCTCGGCGCGTCGAAGGTCACCATGCTCGGATTCGGCATGGTGCGGCGCCAGATTGTGTAGATCCCGCGTCGGTAGCGATCCTCGCCCGTCGATGTCGGATACGCATTTTGGCCGCCATTGAATGCCACCTTCCAAAGGCCATCGGGCTGCGGCGGATACACACTCGGGCCACCGATCTTGTGGCTGAGCAAGCCGCTCAAGGCCAGCGCCTGGTCGCGCACCGCCTCCGCATCGAGCCGCCGGCGCGGAGCGTGCGATAGCAGCCGGTTGCGCGAATCTTTCTCCAGCATGTCGGGCGTCACCTTCGACGACTGCCGATACGTCGCGCTCGTCACGAGGAGCCGCAGCAAGGCCTTCATATCCCAGGCCAGGCCGGCTGCGCGGGGTCGTCCGATTTGGGCGACTGGAATGTCACCGCCAGCCAGTCGAGCAAGGCCGGGTGACTTGGCAGCGCGCCTTGCGATCCGAAGTCCTCCTCGGTTTCGACGATGCCCGTGCCAAAAAGTTGCGCCCAATAGCGGTTCACGGTCACGCGCGCCGTCAGCGGATTCTCCGGATGGATGAGCCAGCGCGCCGCGGTGAGCCGATCCACCTGGCCCTCATTCGGGATGAACTTGGAAAATTCCGCCGGCAAGCCCGCCTCCACCTTCTCGCCGGGAGCGAGGTAGTTGCCCTTGTTGAGAATGTGCGTCTCGCGGCGTTTGTCACCCGCCAGCTCGCGCATGATCGGCAGGGCGGTGAAAACCAGCGCGCCCCGTTCCTTGCGCTTCGCTTCCAGTTGGGTATTGAGCACGGCGTAGGCCTTTGAGACCGTCCGGAAATATTCGGCCAATTCGGCTTTCTGATGGTCGTCGCGAGACTCTGCCGCCACGGCGAGGACCGTCCCGACATTGGCGGGCAGCTCACGCACAGGCAGCGGCTGCGTCGTGGCGGAAAGGCGGAAGCGCCCGAGGCGATGCCGCTGGCTGTCGAGTTGTTCGAGCGTGAAGCGCAGCAGCCCGCCGTTGACCTCGAGGGGCGCCGTCGTTTCAAAAACCGCGGCGTGAGTTTCCCCATTCCCAGCCGTCACGATCCAGCCCGTGCTGCCACTGCCGTCGATGGCCTGCGCCACGGCACCTCCCCGCGCGCTGCTATCGGCGCTCGGATTCTGCAGCGCCACGATCTGGCCATCCGCGGGATTCAACGTCACACTTGGAGTCGGTGAAGCGGCGACCATATGCTCCCACACCGGCTGGTTCGCGGCGTCGATCAGATTCACCCGGAAATCGGCGAGGCGCGACCCGAGGTTGTTATCCGTGCGGTTCCAAACAACGATGCGCTCGATCTCCGTGTCCGCCCCAAGATCCACCTCCCACCACGGATCCTTTTGCGATTCCGTGTGCGACACGGATTGACCTTTGAAAAAGTCGCCTTCTGTCCTGCCGTCATTCGCCCGCCTGGCCTCCCCGCTGTATCCGGTGCTCGATTGCTTCGCGCTACCTCGTGGCGCGACATTCCCGCCCTTGCTGAAGATTTCCACCTCGGCGAGCGCGAGCAGCTTTTTCTCCCCCGGCAGGGTGACGCGCACGAAGCGACCGCGCGACGCCCTCGCATCGGATGGTCCGACCCCCACGCGAAATTCGGTCAACGCCGTCTGCCTTTTCCCCGCCCGGCCCGCGCCGGCTTCGTCGGGCAGCACCTCGACACGAAACGCGGTAATCTTTTTCAACTCCGTCTGGACCCCCACCGAATAGGTATCGGCGCCCGGCACAGCGCCGCGCACGAGTACAGAGCCATCGGGCTGCGTTTCAAATGTCGCGCCACTGGTCGCCTTGGTCTCCGTCGGAGTGAGGGTCTGCCAGGCCACCGGCTTGGTCGCCTGGATCTCCCACGCGTGCTGCTCGGCGGTCGTCTCCGGCGTGCCGCCTTTGATCTTCGATTCGATCGCAGCGACCTGGTCTTTCAGCGCTTGTGATTTTGCCAATTCGTCAGCCGTGGGCCGCGGCACTTTCGGTTCCTCGTCACCGCGATCGCTATCCTCGGTCTGGTTGAAGACCCCGAAGAATTGGTAGTAGTCCTTGTGCGAGATCGGATCGAACTTGTGCGAGTGGCACTGCGCGCAGCCCACGGTCAGCCCCATCCACACTTCTCCGGTGGTGGAGATGCGGTCTTTCACCGCCGCCACCCGGTATTCCTCATCGATCGTGCCGCCCTCTATATTCGTCAGCGTATTCCGGTGAAACGCGGTCGCGGTCACCTGCTCGGGAGTGGCGTTCGGCAATAAATCACCGGCCAGTTGCTCGATGGTAAATCGGTCGTAGGGCAGGTTGCGGTTGTAGGCATCGATCACCCAGTCGCGAAACGGCCAGATGTTCAGGCGCAGCTTGTCCGACCCGTACCCGGTCGAATCCGCGTAACGCGCCAGATCGAGCCACATCTTCGCCCAGCGCTCCCCATAGGCCGGCGAGCCCAGCAGCCGGTCCACCAGCTTCTCGTAAGCGTCGGGGCTCGTGTCGTGCACAAAAGCTTCCGTCTCCTCGAGCGTCGGCGGCAGGCCGATGAGGTCGAGGGAAGCACGGCGGATCAAAGTGTAGCGATCGGCCTCCGGCGATTGCTTGAGTCCCGCAGCGGCGAGGCGGGCCGTGATGAAGTCGTCAATGGGATTGCGCACCCCGGCGCCCGCCGCAGGCGCCGGCACCGCGGGGCGGACCGGTTTCACGAACGACCAGTGGGCCTTGTATTCCGCGCCCTCGGCGATCCACCGGCGGAACAGATCAACCTCCTTCGGCGTCAGCGCATGCTCTTCCTTGGGCGGAGGCATTACTTCATCCGGGTCCTTGCTCGCGATCCGCGCCATCAGTTCGCTCGCCTTGGGATCGCCGGGAACGATCGCGCGTCCGCTTTCATGTTCCTTCAGCGCTTCCTCGCGCACGTCCAGCCGTAGCTTGGCCTTCCGCGCCTTTTCGTCAGGACCGTGACATTGATAGCACTTGCTCGAGATCAGAGGGCGGATCTCGTAATTGAAATCCACTTTCTCCGCGCCCAGCCCGCTGCAGCGCAATAAGGCCAGGGTCACCAAGACGGGAAACATGCGCTGGGGAATGGACATGGGAAGCCGCATATGCTGCGGGGACACCCCACTCTACGCAATTTACGGGTCAGCGTAAATGGACTGCAAAAGGCCACAGGAGATGACGCGTCGCGGTCCGCTTCGTGGCTCCCGCTGCCCCCCAGCGGGAATCCACACATCATTACCAGAACAGCTTTTCTCTTCTGCGAGGATCACCCCTTTCGTCGCCGAAAAAGCGGACGAGCCAAGACGAGCCCAATCATCACGGCAAACGTAGGATCGAACGTCACCGTACTGGCAGTGCGCTCCAACTTCCGCTGGCTGCTCGACGCCGAAAAATATACATCGCCCGGCGCCTTCCCATACGGCCAATGATCCTCAAATTCCGTGAGCCAAAACCGCGACGGCCCCGTGGATTCCGGGAGCCCGAGATGCCGCAAGAGCTGCGACCGCTGCCCCTCACTCAAAGGCTGACTCCACCGCGCCTTTCCTTCCCAAGCCTGGGCCGGCGAAAACCGGCCTTCATAACGAGACTCGGCAACAAAGTAGATTCGCAGCAACCGATCCGAAACGCCGAGTTTGGCCGCCGCCCCGCGAGAATCCGGTTCACGATACGGAAACAGGGGACGATCCGTCTTGAAACTGATCCGCAGGGCAGAAGCAACCACTGCGGGATCGGTTCGTCCCTCCCCGGTCTTGGCAATCTTCATCGCGGTCATAAACCATCCACCTTCCAGGTAGGGCTGCGCCCATGCCGCAGCCTCGGGAGTATAGGCGTAATCATGGTCTTGCAACCATCTCACCAGCGCCTTCCCGGAGTCCGCAGCCAACACCACCGTATGATAGCCCGCTACAGTCTTCTCCTCGATCACTCGCACACTAAGCCGGAAAATCTGCCGGGATTCAACCGCGCAGCCGATAGGTAGTCCGATGCTCTCCGGAACTTTCGGTGCAGTGATCTGGGCGAGAAATGGAAACGCTTCGTTGCCCGACTCCTCCAATTGCGGCCGGGTCGGCGTCGGCACCAGAAACCCCACCGATTCCCCCTCGCTGCGAAAACTCGCCTTCCGAATAAAATGCTCCGTCTGCCGTTCCCGATCCCAAAGAAGAATGACCGTTTGGTCCGCATTCACCACCGGCACGCCCCGAGCCGATACCGCGCAGCAGGCCTCGGCTACGCTCCCAACCGCGAAGCTAAAACAAAACAGCCAGTATATCGGGAGACGCATCGCGCAGTGCAAAAAGTAAGCAGTAGTCAGTAACCCGTATTCACGCTCGCCGCCAGTTCGACTGATTACTGGCCCGCGGGCTTCGGTGGAGTCCCGGCCCCGGCCCCAGCCGCGGCCTTCGGCGCCGCCGGCGGCGGGAACGGCGGATTCGTCATCGCCCCGGGGGCCGCCTGGTCCAGATTCGGTGCCACCGCGGCTTCCACATTGCCCACCGCCCACGAAATGCCGCCGGTGAGGATATCCTGGAAAATCGGGTTGGTCCAAACGTCCTCCCGATGACCCATCGATGTATAGAAAACGCGGCCTTTCCCATGCTGGCGCGCCCATGTCGCCGGGTAGGCCGGCCGCTGGTACTCGATCCCCTTCATCGTCTCGGTCTCCTGCACGAGCAGGACGTGAATGTCCGACCGGAAATCCTTGAGCGAATACCACTCCTCCTGCATTTCAAAACCCGCCCCGTATTTCTCAAAGCCTGGAAACTTCGTGTCCACGACGCGCATTTTCGCCGACTGCTGCGCTCCATGCTTGATGAACTCCCCACCCAGCATCTTCACGTACGGATCGGCCTCGTCACCGTGATTCACATACCGGTCCGGCCCTTTGGCCGACTCATTATTCGTATGAAAAGTATCGGACCCGCTGTGCGATCCGATGAAGCCCTTGCCGCTCGCCACGTAATCGAAAATCGCCTGCTTTCCCTCCGGCGACATCGGCGGGTTCTTGTCCGTGCCCGGCGCGCAAAGATCACCCGTGGTGTAGAAAAAGAGCGCATCGAATCGCGCGAGATACGATGGCGAGAAGAGCGAGCCATCCTTGGAGTAAGTGAACTCCCAGTTGTTCCTGGCGCCCAACTCGGTGAGGATTTTTTCCACATAGCTCGGCTGCCCGTTCTTGTAAGTGATCACCGAATGCTCGAAGCCGCTCGACTTTGAAAAGAACAGGATCTTGCGGGCAGGCCCGGCGGCGGTTGCGGTGCGGGTGAGGGTCCAACCGCCGAGCGTGGCGGCGGCAGCGGTGCGGAGAAAGGAGCGGCGATTCATGGAAGGAGGGAAGCGATTGTGCGCCATGCGGTGTTTGTGTCGAGCTTGCACTCGGGTGGTGCGTCGATTCTGATACGGACTCCGCCCCCCCATTCGCGGGACCCATCCCGTTTCACCTCGGAGCCATCACATGTTCGGAATCGCTACCCGCCTCGTTTTCGGGATCACGACCCTGGCCCTCATTGCCACATCGGCGGCTGCCACGCGCATCGCGTTGGTCGTCGATGAACTGCGCGAAAACCGCACCGTCGCGTGGCCGGTGACGACGGGCGTGCCATTCCCGCAAGGCGGTTTGACCGATGCGAACCAATGCCGCCTCATCGATGACCGCGGTGAAGAGCAACCCCTGCAAGCGAAAGTCGCCGCCACGTGGGATGTGGCTCGCGCGAGCATTCGCTGGTTGACCATCGATTTCGTCGCCCGCCCGGGGCGAAAGTACGCGCTCGAATTCGGTCCCGAGGTCGCGCGCAAAACATTCCCGCCGGTGATTGCGATCACTGACACCAACGGCAGGATCGTCGTCGGCACCGGCCCGTTGGAAGTCGACTTCACGCTCCGTGGTCCCGCAGCCCTGGACTCGGTGCGCGTCGATCTGAACGGCGACGGCAAGGTTGCGCCCGAGGAGCGCGTCGCGGGCGGTCCGAAGGATGGCGACCACATCTTCATCGACGGGCAGAACACCCCATCGACGGGCGCCCGCGACGCGTCCGACCGGACGCTCGTCGTGGAATCGACGGGACCCGTGCGGGCCTGCGTCCGCGTCGATGGTTGGTACACGGGACCGCACGGCGAACGCATCGTCCGCTATCGCACGCGGTACCACCTCTTCGCCGGTCTGCCGCTCTTGAAAGTGATCGACGAATTCCGCGTCGTCGGGTCGACGCGTGACGTCGAGTTCCGCGACATTTCGCTGCCGCTGGAGGTGCATCTTGATCCGTCATCGCGGCGCGTGACGGCGGCCATCGCCAAGTCCGACGGCGGCTTGATCCCGCAAACCTTGGGCAAGGCGAATGAATCCGTGTCGTCGGTGCAGCAGACCTATCGACACTACGGCAACCAGGAGTGCCGGGCCCTCCTCATCGAGCATCCGCCGGGGAGCGCCGAACGCCAGCAATCCTCCGATCGAGTCGGACCGTGGATGCAAGTGGGCGATGACCGTGCGGTAATCACCGGCTCGTTGCGCTGGCTATGGCAGCAATTTCCCAAGGAGTGGAGCGCCGCCGACGGCGGGCTGACGCTGCACCTCTGGAGCCCGCACGTCGCACCGCTCGATTTCGGGGAGGCGGGATTGCATGACTTTTTCGGACCGGCCGGGATGAAATACCTGCTGCAATGGAGTGCGGGAACCAGTTTGACACCGATCACGGACTTTTTCTTTTACGCCGGACGCCATGCGCTCGAACGCGACGGCGCCGACGGCCTGGGCATCAACAAACATCACGAGGTGTGGTATCACTTTGGTCCGGCGGCCAAGGCGAAGGAGGGTCAGGAATACGGCGAACTGGCCGATGCGCAACCTCTCTGCCTGGCGACAGGCGCGTGGAATGTCGGCACCGGCGTATTCGGTCCCCTCGCCGCCCGGCCCAACGACTCGCCCTACGAAGGCATCGTGGATCGCATCTTCGACCTCGAGCGTTACGCCCAGGATACGTTCGGCGATTATGGCTGGCACCTGTTCGGAGCGGGCCCGCACTACAGCTACCAATGGGAACCCGAGACGCAGCGGCACGTCTCCGATCCGCGCCGTTTCGAATATCACACCTACCAACGCGAGACCCAGTTGTGGTGGTCCTACCTCCGCTCGGGCGAACGGAAATTCTACGACTGGGCGTTCCCGTCGGAGAACCATTGGGTCGACATCGCGGTGTCCCACATTCCCACCATGTATTCGACGGCGTGGCGCGGCGGCGTGAAGGGCGACGCGAAACTCCACTATCAACCCGGCGATTGGAGCATCGACAGCCCGCTGCACTACGTCCGGCACCACGACACCGGCGAGGCATGGCTGCGGAGCGCCCCGCAATTCTGGGCATCCTACCATCGCACGCTCGAAACGACGACGCTCGCCTATTACCTCACCGGTGACGAGCGCTACAACGACATCGTCGATTTTTGGCGCAACTACTGGGGCGTCCTGGCCGGTGTCCGCAGCAATACGGCTGACTTACCCGAGTGGCATCGCGAACAGTTGTGGTGGCAACCCACCAAACCCGGCGAACCGGTGAAGACCTGGGCCGAGATGCTCCGCGACTATGCCCCGTTCCAATCCGGCTCCCGGCATCAGCAGACCCTGCTCTTCAACCTGAGCACCCTCTACGAGCACACTTGGGATCCGACGATTGCAAAAGTGCTGCACGAATACGCCGACGCGTTTCTCGACCCCGCATCGCCCAACGGCGTATGGCAATGCCAGGATCACCGCCTGCCGGCCAATGCCAACAGCCCGATGCTGGCCCACTACTGGGCGCCCGCGCTCTGGAAATATGCCCGCGCCTCGAACGACCCGCGCATGCCGGAGGTGCTCAAGAAGTATTTCACCGCGTGTCTGGAGGCCGATCCCTACGGCGAAGATGTCGGCGTCTATTCGAATAACCAGATCGCGTGGGCCTGGCACTTTACGAAGGACCCGCGGAATCTCGTCGCGGCGCGGCACGAACTCGATCAACTGTCACCGAATGGGGAGCCTTTGGCCCGGCCTGAAGATCTGGGCCCACGAATCTATAGTCCCTACGTTCCCATCAAGTCGCTCTCGGCCGTACCGCGGTTGATCGGCGCCTTGCAGGAGGCGGAAAGGGCCGGCATCGCGGTGCCACCCACACCGCCGCTCACGCCGCAGCGAACCTTGATCGCGCTCCGTCACAAGGCCGGCGAAGCCGTCCGAGCGACGTTCTGGGGATGGGACCGAACGCCGCAATTGCTGCAACCAAACGGCGGTATCCTCGATGTGAAGACCGACGTCGTGACGCATCGGTCGCATCGGCACCCGTTCGATCGCGTGCTGCCGGGGTATGAGGTCTTCCGCCGCGACACCCGGTCGGTCGGCCCAATAAACGACGCATGGGTTTACACTTCGCCGCGCGTCGAGACCGGCCTGTTGGAACTCGCCGGAGCCGACGATGTTTGGTGCTGGGCGGGAGAGCCGGTCTCTATTGAGCCGCGACAAATCTGGAAATGGCGTCGGCCCACCGCGATCGACGAGCTCGTTCTCGAATCGGCGGCGGCAAAACAGTTCGTCGTCAGGTCAGGCGACCGGGCGCTCGAAAGCAAGTTGGACAAAAACACGCTGGCGATTCCGCTGGCCGGCGTGCCTGCTGGCGCCTTCGTTACGATCGAATCGACCGGGGCGCAGCCGGTCTGGTTCCGGCTGAACGGCGCGGACGATTTGCCGCGCTGGGTAACCACGGCTGCCAACCCCGGCGATGCCCCTCCTCCACCGACGCCGGAATTGATGGCCACGCGCCCGCACGAAGCCGTCGATCCGCAGCAGACGTTCGTCCCAGGCCGGTTTGGACAAGGTTTGTTGCTCGTCCCGGGGCGCGCACTACGTCTCCCAAACGAAATCGCGGACGCGAACGGTTCGATACGCCGGCTCAGCGATCCACGGCAAGGGACGTTCGAGTGCCGGATCCGTCGCTTCTGGGACGATCGAGTGGCGCCTGTCACCCAACCGGTTGTCGTCCAGGCTGGACCCCTCTCAATCTATTCGCTGAAAGAAATGCCGCTCAAAGAATGGGCCCACGTCGCGCTCGTCTGGCGACCACTCCCCGACGATCCGACACGCTCGCTCGTCCATGTCTATGTCGATGGGCACGACTACACGTTCTACCGCAGCCTCTATTGGGAAGGTTATGCCAAGCCGCGTACGTTCAACGTCGCCGCGGAATGGCTCAAGGAGTTCGTCGCCAAACCACCCCCGGGCATGACGTTCGCCATCGCCGACATTCGCATTTCCGACAAACCGCGCTACGTCGACCTAAAGCTCGACTTCGGCCGCCAGCAGACGTTCAATCCGAACGCGTTCGAGCCGCCATCAAAGCCCCTCGAATTTGACGACGCAACGACTCTGCTCCTGCCGCTCGACGGCAATCTCCGCGGTACAACCCGCGACGGCCAGCCGTTTGAGGCCACCCTCGTCCGCGAGAAACCGCCCGCACGATAGGGCACGGAATTTTCGTCCCGCATGCGGGATCCACCCCGCCTTCGCCCGCCATGGAACTCCGCTCAGAACGACCGCGGGAACGAGTCGTTCAAAAACTCCATCGGACGCTTCCGAACGTCTGGCTCCCATCCGCCGGGCTTGACTCCCAGCCGCGCTCCATCGCAAATGCCACTCCACCTTTCGCGGGCGTCCCCGCTTCGCGCTTCCCCAAAACCTTCAACCACCCACTCATCGCCATGCCTCGCTTCGGTCTGAACACCTTCCTTTACGCCAGCCCCTTCACCAACGACAGCGTGAAGCTTTTCCCCAAGCTCAAGAAGTGGGGCTTCGAAACCGTCGAGATTCCCGTCGAGGCGCTCGAGCACATCGATCCCGTGAAGGTCAAAGCCGCCGCGGACAAAGCTGGGCTCAAGATCGGCAGCGTCTGCGCCTGCATGGGCCCGGGCCGCGATCTCCGCGGCAGCGCGGCGGATCAAAAGACCGCCCGCGATTACGTGATGGGCCTCATCGACCAGGCTGTGGTCCTGGGCTGCCCCTCGATCATCGGGCCGATCTATTCTGTCGTGGGTCTCATCGGGCCGCACGACGACGCGGAGAAGAAGCAACAGTTCGACCTCGTGGTAAAGAACCTCAAGCCCCTCGCGAAGTATGCCGAGCAAAAGGGCGTGCGGCTTTGCATCGAGCCGCTCAATCGCTTCGAGACCGATTTCCTCAATACCTGCGACCAGGGCCTCAAGCTGATCAAGGCCGTCGGCAGCAAGGCCGTGGGCCTGCACCTCGATACCTTCCACATGAACATCGAGGAGAAAAACCAGGCCGCCGCCATCCTCAAGGCCGGCAAACACCTCGTCCACTTCCACGCCTGCGGCAGCGACCGCGGCACACCGGGGGGCGATCACATCGATTGGAAGCCGATCGTCGGGGCGCTGAAGAAGATCAACTATCAGGGCGACATCGTCATCGAGTCCTTCACGACCGACGTGAAAGTCATCGCCCGCGCCGCCGCGATCTGGCGCAAAATGGAACCCAAGCGCGACGATATCGCGGTGAAGGGCCTCGCCAACTTGAAGAAATTCTTCCGCAAGAAGTAACTGCCGTGAGCATCTCCCGTCTGTGGATGGCCGCTATCGCGCTCGGCTGCGGCGTGCTTTCCGTCGCCAGTTCCGCCGCGGAGGGGGGTGCCGGCGGACGAAAAGAGGCAGCCACGAGGGCCATGCTGCTCGCGGAGGGTTTCGGCGATCTCCGCCTCGGGCTGTCCGAAAAGGACCTGCGAACGCTCCTCGGCAAACCGGACAAGCAGAGCGCGCTTGTCTTTCAAGGAGCGGACGGGACCTACGTGCAAAAGTGGCAGTACCCCGGCCAGGGAGTCGAACTCACGATGAGCACGGGGGAGAAAAAGACCGGTGCAAAAACCATCGCGAGTTTCACGGTCTCCGCACCCTGCGCCTTCGCCACGAAAAAGGGCATCAAGATTGGCAGCGCGGAGAGTGCCGTGCGCAAAGCCTACGGGGCCTACGCCGATCGCGACACTCCCGCGCAAGCCGGCACCTTTGTCGCCGGCTCGATCTACGGCGGCATCATCTTCAACTTCGCCCAGGGCAAAGTGAGCCGCATTTTCTTCGGAGCCGCCGCGGAATAGGTCCAATAGGTCATTCGCGTGACCCGCGGGCCCAGCTGTCTTTTCAAAAACACACTCTCGGACCTAAGGCCCGATCACCTTCCCGGTTCCTCCAAACACACCCACCCACCAAATTCATGAAACTCCTCTCCTTCGTCGCCCTCACCCTGCTCGCCACCGCCTCCTTGCGCGCGGATGAGAAATCCATTTTCAACGGCAAGGACCTTACCGGCTGGAAAGGCGTCCCCGAATTCTGGAGCGTGCAGGACGGCGCGCTCACCGGCAAGACCACCGCGGAAAACATGGTCAAGGAAAACACTTTCCTGGTCTGGCAGGACGGCGAGGTCGGCGACTTCGAACTCACGCTCAAGTACAAGATCGTCGATCTCAACGGCGAGTCCAAGGTCTTCGGCAATTCCGGCATCCAGTACCGCAGCAAAGTCGTGAAAGCCGAGTATTTCGTCGTGTCCGGCTATCAGGCCGACTTCGAGTGCGGGCAGACTTACAGCGGCATCCTCTACGAGGAGAAGGGCCGCGGCATCCTCGCCAAACGCGGGCAGAAGGTCGTCATCCACGAGGGCGACGCGCCCAACAAGCCGAAAATCGAAGTCACCGGCGAGATCGCGAAGTCCGAAGACATCCAGGCCAAGATCAAGCTCGCGGATTGGAACGAATACAAGATCGTCGCCAAGGGCAACCATCTCCAGCACTTCATCAACGGACAACTCACCGTGGATGTGGTCGACGAAACGGCCATCGGCGCCAAGACCGGCGTCCTCGCCTTGCAACTCCACAAAGGCGCGACCGGCATGACCGTCCAGTTCAAGGACATGATGCTCAAAACGGACAAGTAAGTCCGCTGCTTACTGGCTCATTAACTCCTCCACTACGCGACCCCGCCGAACGACTCGACGTTCTCGCTGTGGAGGTTGCCGCTCTTGCCGAAGGTCTCGGCGACACTCGGGACATGGGTGGCTTGGCTGTTGCTCAGCACGTCGGATTCTCCGCCGTTGCCGTTGCCGTTGCCGTTCGGTTCGCGCGTGCTGAACTTCACGCCGACGAGCTTCGAAACGCCGTGCTCTTCCATGGTCACACCATAGAGCGCATCGGCGCGAGCGATGGTGCGCTTGTGGTGGGAGATGACAATGAATTGCGACTGGCCGACGAAGCGGTCGAGGATCTTGATGAAGCGGTTGATGTTCGATTCGTCGAGCGGCGCGTCCATTTCGTCGAGCACGCAGAAGGGCGACGGCTTGACCATGTAGATGGAGAAGAGGAGCGCCACGGCCGTCATGGTGCGCTCGCCGCCGGAGAGCAGTGAGATGTTTTGCAGTTGTTTGCCGGGCGGCTTGGCGATGATGTCGATGCCGCTCTCCAGCGGGTCGGAATCGTCGGTCAGCAAAAGGTTTGCTTTGCCGCCGCCGAAGAGTTCCCCGAACATCTCCTGGAAGTTGACGCGGATCTTCTCAAACGTGTCCGCGAATAGCGTCTTCGTGGTTTGGTTGATCTTCGTGATTACGTCGAGCAACTCGGCCTTGGAGTTCTCCAGGTCGGTGTTCTGCTTTTCGAGAAAGTTATAGCGCTCTTCGAGTTCGTCGTATTCCTGGATGGCGTCCAGATTCACCGGGCCCATGGAATCGACGCGCTGATCAAGCTCGCGCACCATGGCGTCGATGCGATCCCAATCAATGGCGAAGGCATCGTCCACCGGCGCGGGCTCGGGGATGACCGCTTCGACGGGCGGGGCGTCCTCAGCCTGCGTCGTGCCGGTGTCTTCGGTGGCGGAGGTTTCTCCTGAAAGGGACTCCTCAGAGCGGGGCTGGGAAGGCCCGCCGGCGGTATCGTCGCCGCCACGCTGGCGTTTGGCTTGATCGCGAATGGAGACGCGCAGGCCGTGGAGGTCGCGCTCGAACGTGGCGAGATCGATCTGGTAGCGTTTCTGGATGTGCTCGGTCAGCGCGGCGAGCCTCATCTCGAGCTGCGACCGCTTCACTTCCAACCGGCTGCGCTGGTCGTGCGTTTCGCTGAGTTGATGGCGCAGGATGCGCAGCGTGTTCGACAGTTCTTCCGCGGCGGCGGCAACCCCGGCGCGCTCTTCGAGCATGGCCGCGACGGCGGTCTCCCCTTCCCCGACCTGCTCGCGCAGGCGCTCGAGGTTGACTTCGATCTCGGCGTTCTCCGCCCTCATCGAGTCGGCGCGCTGCTCGTAATTGACGATGTCCTGCTGGCGCTGGACGATCAGTTCCGAAAGTTCGACGAGGCGCGCCTCCATCGGCGCGCGCTGATGATGCAACGACGTGTGGCGCTGGCGCTCCGTGGCGACCTTCACGCGCAATTCATTCAACTCGCCGGCCAGTTCACTCTCCCGGGCGCGCAGGACTTCGAGTTCGTTCACGGCCTCCGAACGGCGGGCTTGCAAGGCTTCGAGCTGCTCGAGGTGGCCGGCGATCTCCCCTTCCAGCCCGCCGATCCGGTCCGCGGCTTCGCGGTGCCGCTCTTCGCTGCTCAGCTTCTCGCCTTCCAGATTCTGCTGCTTGCGCTCAGTGTCGCGCGTCTCGCGCTCGACCATCGAGAGCTGATTGCGCAGCGTAGAGACCTGGAGCGTGCCGTTCTGCTTTTCCTCGCGCGCTTCCTCGAGCCGCGCCTGCGCGGTTTCGATTTCGGTGGCGAGGGTGATGCGGCGCTGATCGAATTCCTCAACAAGTTGACGCGCCTGCGTCACCTCACCCTCGAGGGTGTGCATCTGGTTCTTACGCTCCAGAAGTGAGTTGGAAGCGCCGCCCGCGGCGCCGCCGATGAGCAGTCCCTCGGCGGTCAGCAGTTCGCCGGTCGCGGTGACGAAAGTCGCATTGTAGCTGCGGCGCATCTCGACCGCCTGCTCGATGGATGAAACGAGATAAGTGTCGGCCAGCAGCACATCGAGCAAGGGGCTCAGCTCGTCATTGCTCCGCACGAGCGCCCGCAACGACGGAAGCTGGGGAGCCGTCTCCTGGGTGGCCGGCCGCACGATGAATGGGGCGAGTTCCCGGAGGGCCAGCGTAGCCCGGCCGAGCTGCTGGGCGGTGAGCGTGCGGATGACCACCTCCGCGACCGCCGTGTCCTTGATGACGATGGCCTGGAGATGCCCATTGAGCGCGGCTTCCACGGCGCGAACGTCCTGAGGCTCCACCTCGATCAATTGGGCGAGCGCCCCGGCGATGGCCGGCTTGAAGAAGTCCGGGTTGTCGAGTCCGCGCAAGACGGCCTGGGTGCCTTCGGAGAGTCCTTCACCGCATTCCACGAGGTGGCGGACCACTTCGAGCTTCGATTCCTTTTCGGCGAGCGACCGCTGATAATCCCGCAGTTCACGATCGAGATTGGCCAGGGTGCCCTGCGCCTCACGCACCTGACCCTCGGCATCCGCGAGCTGCGCGGTGCGCTGCTCGAGATCGGCGATGGCGCGGTCGAGTTCGGCCTGGGTATCGCGCAGGCGGTCGGTGAATTGAGCGAAGGCAAACGTCAGTTGCTCGAGCTCGCCGGAAAGGATGCTGAGCCGCGCTTCCGCGCCGTCACGCTGCTGGGCCACGCTGGCGACCTGCCCGCGCAGTCCGCTGATGCGGCTCTCCAGGCGGGCGCTGTCATTGGCCACAGTGGTGATGGTGCGCTCGGCTTCCTGGCGCTGGCCGGTGAGGGCGGCGACCGAGGCTTGCGTTTCTTCCATCACGCGCAATTCCCCGGCGAGCATCGAGGTGATCTGCTCCAGCTCGGAATCCGTGTCGCGGAGTTGCGTCTCAGCGATGCGCAGCTTCTCTTCCGAACCGGCCACGTCGCCGCGATACCGCTCGACCAATCCACGGAATTCCTCGGCGCGCTCCTCGTTGAAAATGATGCGGTTCTCGTGATTCGAGATGCGCGTGCGGAGTTCGCCCACGGCCTGCCGGGCGCCATTCAGGCGCTGCTCCATCTCGTCGAGCGCGGCGCGCTGCACGGCCACTTCGCTCTCGCGCGATTCGATATCCTGCTCGCATTCGATCTGCCGGTCGGTGAGGCGGGCGTGTTCCACTCCCGTGGATTCCTGCTGCTCGGCCAGCGAATCGAACTGCCGCTTGGCGGCATGGGTCTCCATGAGCTTGAGATCGCTGATGAGCGCCTGGTAACGGCGCGCCTTGCCGGCCTGCCGCTGGAGCGAACCGATCTGCCGCTTCACTTCCTTGATGATGTCGGCCAGGCGGATCAGATTCGCCTCCGTGGCTTCCAGCTTCCGAAGGGCTTCTTTCTTCTGCGACTTGTATTTGGTGATGCCAGCGGCTTCCTCGAAAATCGCGCGCCGGTCTTCCGGCCGTGAGGAGAGGATCATGTCGATCTTCCCCTGTTCCATGATCGAGTAGGCCGAGCGCCCGATGCCCGTATCCATGAAAAGATTGTGGATGTCCTTGAGCCGGCAGGGCGTCTTGTTGAGCAGATACTCGCTGCCGCCATCGCGGAACACGCGCCGGGTGATCGTGACGTCGTGCCAGTCGAGCCCGAGCGCCTCCTCACACTCGGAAAAAGTCATGGAGACTTCCGCCATGCCCACCGCCGCCCGCGAATCGGTCCCGCTGAAAATGACGTCCGCCATCTCTCCGCCCCGGAGCGCCTTGGCGGACTGTTCACCGAGGACCCACCGCATGGCGTCGAGGACGTTCGATTTGCCGCAACCATTCGGCCCAACAACGGCGGTGACGCCCCGGTGGAATTCCAGCTTGGTTTTGGGGGCGAAAGACTTGAAGCCAAAGAGTTCGAGGGACTGGAGATACATGCGGCTATTTGGGTTGAATGGAGTGACGAAAACGAGGTTTTCGGGGTGGGAATAACGAAGAATGCCGAGCACTCACGGGACGATCAAGCGCTATTTGGAGGGGCTGTGTAAATTTTATACCACAAGATGTTGTGGTTTGGCCTTGACGGACGTTGTCCATGGATCACCACGCCACGGGTATGGCGACCCTCAGTGACACCCGTGTCCTTGTGTCCTCAGAATCACACCGGGAAGGATGTCGAAACGATGTGGGTAATGCCTTGGGGGTGACGGGATCTTGAGCGACTCCCGGTGTCACGCCGCCTTTGCGACAGCCACACAGCCCGCCTGAAGCAGGATTTCACTCGCGGCACTGGAGAGCGTGAGAAAGACTTCGTCGGCTTGGGCGCGTTTGAACCGGTCCAGGCGCCGGGCGTGTTCCGCCTGCGTCTCGTTCCACAGCCCCACCAAGAGCCGTGTGTCTTTGCCCAGCCTCTCGCGAAGCCGCCGGCACAAGTGTTGGGCCGGAATGACCGAGCCCGGCGGAACCGACGAGATGCAGAGCAGTTTGGGATGTTGCGCGGCTGCCATTTCGACCATCTCTCCGACCAGGGCCTTCGAGGTCACAAACTCCGTCTTCAATCCGCCCCGCGCGAGCAGGTGCAGGAGCATGAGCGCGGCGAGTTCGTCGCTCTCATTGCTCGCGGGCAGGCAAAGGAAATGCACCGCGTCGTCCACCGTCGTGAGCGGGATGACGCCCGACTTGGCCGCATCTTGTTCTCCCAAGTCCTCCAGGATCTCGCGGACCACACGATACACCTCCTTTTTCAAGCCATCGTCAAGATTGCCCGCGCGCGATTCCGCATCCACGAGGCGCAACACCGGCACCAGCACATCGTCGAAAGTGGCTCCGAGAGAGTGCGCCGCGGTGTACTCTTCGCAGATCTTGGAGACTTCATCGGCATCGAGAGCCAGCAGCCGTTGATAGCAGCGGTCGCTCGCCGCAATCGGCGGAGTCTCGCCGAGCAGAATTTCGAGGAAGGAGAGGCTCGGGATGTACTTGCCGAGAACCGCGACGCACACCGTCAAGGGCGTGGCGAGGAGCAGGCCGACGGGCCCCCAAAGCCATGCCCAGAAGATCGCGGCCACGATGATTGCCATGGGAGAAAGGCCGGTGCTCGACCCGTAGAGCCATGGCTCGATCACGTTGCTGCAGATTAACTCGACCGCAATGAAGAGCCCTAAAGTGAGCAGCGGTGCATTCCACGACGGCGCGACAGCGAGCGAGAGGATGATCGGGAAGCTGGCCGCGATCCACGCTCCCACATAGGGCACAAAGCGCAGGATGCCCGCGAGGAGCCCCCAGAGCACGGCATTCGGGATGCCGATGAGCGCCAGGCCGATGCCGATGGGGATACCGTAGGTGGCGTTGACGATGCACTGCGCGACCAGGTAGCGGCTGACACGGCCGCCCGCTTCGTCGAGGGCCTGGGTGGTCACGTGCAAGCGGCCCCGTCCGACAAGATGGATCATGCGATCCCGCATGTCCTCGCGCGCCAACAGCATGAAGATGACAAGGACGGCGACAACGGCGGCCGTCCCGAGCGGGCCGGCCACGGGCGCCACGAACGTCTTCAGTAATTCGATGGCACTGCCGGGGGTATAGACAACCTCGACAGGAATTGGGGGAGTGACGGCGGGAACAGCAACGGGCTTTGCCCCTGCCTTCGGGACGCTCGTCGGAGGTGGGGCTGAAGGCGCCGCTGGGTCCACAACCTCGGCTGGCTTGAAATCGGCACTGAGTTCCCGCAGCGTCTTCGTGGCTATATTCCATGGCCCCTCTTTGGTGCTTTTCAGCGAGACGATCTTGGCGTGCAGGTTGGATTGATATTGCGGGAGCGTTTTCGCCAGGTCGATGAGCTGGCCGGTGATCGTGTAGCCCACGCCGCCGATGACGAAGAACGCGAGCAGCGTGGCAATGATGACCGACGACACCCGCCCAACCCGCCATTTTTCCAACCAGCGAATGACCGGCGCGAGGAGAAAACTGATCAATGCCGCCAGCGCCAGGGGCATGAAAAAATCCTGCCCAAAACGCAGGATGGCCACGAACGCCACGACGGTGAGAAACGGAATCCCGCGCGCCAGCGGGGGGGAAGGACTGGCGGTAATGGAAGGATTCACGCGGAGAATACGCACGCGCTCGCGGCAGTGCGCCTAGCAACGGAGGCGGAAAAAATCGGGCGCGACCGAAGCCGCGCCCGGAGTGGCAGTGAAACGCGGGGTCAGGTCGATGTCACTTCTTCTTTGGCGGAATCTTCAACGCAGATTCAGAATCGCTGAAGACGCCGCGGACCAGGGGGCCGTAATTGACCGTCAACATCTTGACGTCCTGATCGTGCAAGCCCTTGCTCGCGGACTCGAAGTCTCTATCCAATTTCTTGGATTCCTTGGCGAGGGTCTCGAGCCAAAGTTTGGCGACCTTATCCTCCTTTTGTTTCCCGACCCTCTCGACATCCGCTTTGTCGGTGCCCTCCAATTGATCGGTGATTTTCTCTCCGCGGGCGGTGGCAAGTTTGCTGATCGCGTCTTTCACCTTGGTCAGATCCCTGATCGTGCCGTCGTGGAATCTCACCAAATTTGGATCGGTCGTCCCGACATTGGCGGCCTTCGTGAGTTCGAGTTGGAAGAAGACCGACTTGGCCGCGTTCTTGATGAAAATCTTTTCCGGCGAGCCGAGGGGCGCTGGCGCAGGAGTCGCCGCGGGCGCACCCGCGGGAGCCGCGGGCGGCGCCGGAGCCGCAGGCACCGCCGGAACCGCGGGGGCCGCGGGAGCCGGTGCCGGTGCCGGCGCTTGGGCAAAAGTCGAAGCCGTGATCAAGGCGCAGGCAAAGGTCGTTGCGACGGAATAAAGCGGGAGGAATGGGGTTTTCATGGTCGCCATCAATATGCACCATGATCGCCCTGCGCCAACAAGCGGGATTCGCGAAGACCGTCGAGCGGGTGCATTTTGCGTCGCCATCTGAGGGATGAGAGGAAATGCGGGACTGGTGAGTGAGCTTTCCTTTCGACCGCAAAGTCAGTTAGACCTTTTCGCCTCCCGTGAAAAAATCTGTCTCCCTCCTCGTTTGGCTCGGCGTCGCTCTGCTCGGAGCGCTTGGTTACTGGACCATCGCCACGCAGCGCCAGGAACCGGTCAACTCCGGTTTCATCCTCATCGCCGCGCTCTGCACCTACGCCATCGGCTATCGTTTTTACTCAAAGTGGATCGCCGCCAAAGTCCTCGCCCTGGACGATCGCCGCGCGACGCCCTGCGAAGTGCACGAAGACGGCAAGGATTTCGTGAAGACGAACAAATGGATCGTTTTCGGGCATCACTTCGCCGCGATCAGCGGGCCGGGGCCGCTGGTCGGGCCGGTGCTCGCGGCGCAGTTTGGCTACCTGCCGGGAACTCTCTGGATCATTATTGGCGTCGTCCTCGGCGGCGCGGTCCAGGATTTCATCATCCTCTTTTCTTCGATGCGCCGCGACGGCCGGTCGTTGGGACAGATGGTGAAAGACGAACTCAACAGCGCCGCCGGATTCGTGGGTGTCATCGCCATCCTCGCGATCATGATCATCCTGCTGGCGGTGCTCGCGCTTGTCGTGGTCAAGGCGCTGGCGGAATCCCCGTGGGGCGTCTTCACGGTCGGCGCCACGATTCCCATCGCCATGCTCATGGGGGGCTACCTGCGATTCATTCGCGTGGGCAAAGTGCTCGAGGTCTCGGTGATCGGCGTGGGGCTGCTCCTTCTCGCGGTCTGGGGCGGGCAATTGGTCCATGCCAGCGAATCGTGGCACCAGGCGTTTCTCTTCAAGGCGGAGCCCCTCGCCTGGTCAGTCATCTTTTACGGTTTCCTCGCCAGCGTGCTGCCGGTCTGGCTGCTCCTCGCGCCGCGCGACTACCTCAGCACTTTCATGAAGCTCGGCACGATCGGCGCGCTCGCTGTCGGCACGCTCCTCGTGCTGCCCATCATGCACATGCCGGCGGTCAGCAAGTTCGTGGATGGCAGCGGACCCGTCGTCCCGGGCAAGCTCTTCCCGTTCTGTTTCATCACCATCGCCTGCGGCGCCATCAGCGGCTTTCACACGCTCATCTCCAGCGGCATCACGCCCAAGATCATCACGCGCGAGAGTTATGCGCGTCCGGTCGGCTACGGGGCGATGTGCCTCGAATCGCTCGTCGCGATCATGGCCATGATCGCCGCCTGCACGCTCGATCCGGGCGTCTATCTGGCGATGAACATTCCGGGCGGCGATCCGGTCGTCACGGCCCAGGCCGTGGCGGCGAGTGGGCTGACGCAACTGGCGCCCATCGCCGACGCCGCGGGCCAATATGCGAGCGTCGGAGTCACCGTCGCCCCCGATGCGATGAAAGCGCTCGCCCAGCAAATGGGGGAAGTGACGCTCTTCGGCCGGACCGGCGGCGCGGCGACACTTGCCGTGGACATGGCGATGATCTTCTCGAAGCTCACCCATGGCCGCTGGCTCGACCTCTGGTACCACTTCGCGCTCATGTTCGAGGCGCTCTTTATCTTGACCACACTCGACGCCGGTACTCGCGTGGGTCGTTACCTCTTGCAGGATGCCCTCAAGCGGTTGGTCCCGGCGATTGGGGATACCAAGAGCTTCGGCGCAGGCGCCGTGGCTAGCGCGCTCATCGTCGTGGGATGGGGGTTCTTTCTCATCATGGGGGTGCGCGATCCGGACGGCGGGGTGAAGGCGCTCTGGCCCATCTTCGGCATCGCCAACCAGCTCCTGGCAAGCATCGCCCTGTGCCTCGCCACGACCATTCTGATCAAAATGCAGATTCAGAGGAAGGGTTCACCGGCGATCGCGTGCGTCACGCTGATCCCGCTGGCCTGGCTGCTGACGGTTACGACCAGTGCGAGTGTGATTAAGATTTGGGACCCGATTCCAAAGATCGGCTTCCTCGCCGCGGCCCGGACGGCGGATGCGAAAATCCCCGCCCTGGCACAGGCCGTGGCCAGGGCTCAATCCGGTGGCGATGCGACGGCCATCGCCGCCGCCTCCAAGGCGATGAACTCGGCGCTCACGATGCGTTTCAACAGCACCGTCGATGCCTATGTCACCGGCATCTTCCTTCTGCTGGTCAGCGCCATCGTCGTCTTCAGCGTTTACGAGTGGGTGCGCCTGCTCTCGCGCGCCAAAGCTACGACCCTGAGCGAAACCGAGCCGGTCTATCTGCCGGCCAGCGCTCTCGTGGAATCGCGTCCCCTGCCCGTCATGGGATTGGCCATGCTCGGCTTCACCCTGCTCAAGGAAATCTCCGGCGAAGCCGCCATCGACCGCGCCCAGGCGTGCGCCTGCGCCCAAGCCACTGGTTCGGAACAGCAGCCGCAAACCGCAAAGTACCGCCGCCAGAACGCCTTCCTAACCGCCACGGAAGACCGCTTCAGCAACGTAAATCGCTGCTGTTAGCACCCGCGCTACAGCTACATTCCGTTCACGGGCCGTGGCCCCAAGACGAACTGCTCCCCTTCACGCGCCGCCTCCACCCGCATCGTGCCGCCCGCTTTCTGCACCGCCTCGCGCGCGTGCATCAGCATCCCCGAGATGAAGCGATCATCGTGACCCGGGTCGTGGTGGAATAGAAACAGCCGCTTCACGCGCGCCCCGAGGGCGAACCGCACTACATCATCCACGCAGCCGTGCCCCCAGCCGACATGCCCGCGGTATTCCTCGGCGCTGTATTGCGCGTCGATGATCAACACGTCGGCGTCCTGCACAAATTCCGTCAGATTTTTTTCGAGGTTGCGCGGCAGCGACCCACCATGCACCCGGCCTTGCTGGTCGCCGAAGGACTCATTGTCCGGCAGATAGACGAGCGTGCCGCCCTCGGTGAATAGCTTGTAGCCCACGCAGACTCCCGGGTGATTCGAGAAGCAGGCCTCCACGCGCACCGAGCCGACATTGAAAGTCATCTCCTTGAGTTCCTCGATCACGATATTCCCCGGCATCTGCTTGAGCGCGATGGGAAAATATGGGCTCTCCATCTGGCCGGCGAGCGTGGCCGCCAGCCCGTCGCGCGCGCCTTCATAGCCGAGGATGTGCACCCGGTTGCGGGAATCGTACGCGGGCAGGAAGAAGGGGAATCCCTGAATGTGATCCCAATGCGTGTGGGTCACGAGCAGATTGATCTCGATCGGCTTCCCGGCAAATTCCTCCGCCAACGCCTCGCCCAGCGGGCGGATGCCCGAGCCCGCATCGAGGATGATGACTTCGCCATCCGCCCGGACTTCCACGCATGCCGTGTTCCCGCCGAAAAACACGGTGGATTGCCCCGGAGTCGGAATCGATCCGCGCACACCCCAGAACTTCACCCGCGTCGTCTGATCGTCGACCGGCCTGGCGCTGGGCACGCTGACGGGCTCCGCGGGCAGCGGCCCCACCGGCCGCGCCGGGGCCGGCTTTTGCAGGGTATCGATCAGCACTTCAAACTCGATCGGCTTCAAGAGAAATTCCGTCACCCCTGCTTCCTCCGCGCTTTTGCGATCCGCGGGGAAATCGCGACCGCTGATGACGATGATCCGGGTATCGCGCAGTTCCGGGCGTTCCCGCACGGTGCGGCACACCTGGTAGCCATTGACCCGCGGCATGAGCAGGTCGCACAGGATCACGGCGGGCCGGTGCCGGAGCGCCATTTCGATGCCGCGTTCGCCGTCTTCCGCTTCCCAGACCTCCCAACCGGCCCGCTGCAGCAACCTCGCAGCAGGTTTGCGGCAAAGTTCATCGTCATCGATCAGGAGGATCGTCTTCATCAAATAGGAGCCGGAATGTTTCTACTTTGCGAGGACTCGACAAGCCACTTTCCGTGACTCTGCCTCAAAGTCGGTGCGTTCGGCGATGCTTTTTTAAACACGCGAGTACCGGGGAAGATTTGAATCTCGCAAGCCAGATTCAGAATCAACCTCGAAAGGATGGAGCATAACAGGGGACAACAATGCCTAATTGTTCCGTTTTCCCAGGTTCCGTCCATTGGAATTTGTTTCGGGGTTCGAATTGTCTGTTTTGGGGACTCGCGCGGGCTTGTCCTGGAAAAGCCGGGCCGCTAGTGTCCCAGCCATGCACGTCCCCAATCTGCGCAGCCCCTACGCCCAAGTCGGCGGCCTCCATTACTTCGCACGCATGGTCGATAAAATTCGACTCCATGCCACGGGCCAGTTGCCCCAGGATTACCACGCGAATCTCGGCAGCGGCTTCGACGGCCGCGCCGTGAGCTTCCTCTGGGTGGAATACCCGGCCCTCGTCGAGCGAGTGAAGCAGGGAGGGTCCGACGAGGAGATCCTCACCTGGACCGTCGCCCAAGGCCGCCAGCCGAGCCCGGAGGAGATCGAGATTTGGAACGACTTCATGCGCAAGCGCGGCTGGAACGACGAATCCTCCGCCCGTCTCGCCTCCCGGAAAAAGGACAGCGGCCTCGAAAACCGCGCCGAAGTGCAGACCTTCTTCGACTATATCGATGCCGACGAAGGCCGCGAGTTGGTGAAACGGTAGGGGCGGCGCTCACTTGCAGCCGCAGCGCTCAATGGCAGCCGCAACCCGGCCCGCAGCCGCCCTCGCCCATCACCCGCACCTCGAGATTGATCCCCTGGAAGGCGATCTGCTCGCGCACCACGCCGAGAAACTGGACCACTCCGGAATCCGGCATGCCCACACAGTCGAGTTGCAGACGGAGCTTTCTCCCGGCGAACTGCGGATAAGCCTCGGCCATCTCGCCATCGAGGGCGAAGGACAGGTAGGCGTTGATCTTCTCCTGAAGTTGAAAGAGCCGCTGCTCCGATCCATCCCACGCGCGCTCCTCCAGCATGATGAGGGCAACTTCGCCGGTTTTGGTATCGTCGGCGATGAGGTCGATGACATGCGCATGCTCGACGCCGCGCACTGGGGCTATATTGGGTTCGGAAATCACGTGCCGAATCAATTGCCCAAGCGGCAGAGCATGTCAAAAGTATCGGCACAATGAAAACGATTCGCGTCCACCAATTTGGCGACCCCGAAGTCCTTCAGCTGGCCGATGTTCCCGATTTGGCGGCCGGGGCCGGTCAGGTTGTCGTCCGGGTCCACGCTGCGGGGGTCAATCCTGTGGAGACCTACATCCGTTCGGGGAAATACGCGAAGCTCCCGCCGCTGCCCTACACACCCGGCACCGACGGCGCTGGGGTCATCGCCCAGGTGGGCGCCGGGGTGGACGGCTGGCGAATCGGCCAGCGCGTGTATCTCGCCGGCTCCCTCAGCGGCACCTATGCCGAAATGGCTCTTTGCGAGCCGGCACATTTGCACCCACTGCCCGGCGCGGTGTCTTTTGCCCAAGGGGCGGCTCTTGGCGTGCCGTACACTACGGCCCACTTTGCCCTCTTCGGCCGTGGCCAGGTCCAGTCGGGCGAAACGGTGTTGATCCACGGCGCGACCGGTGGGGTGGGCCTGGCCGTCCTCCAACTCGCTCGCGCCGCCGGGCTCACCGTCCTGGCCACCGGCGGCTCCGAGGCTGGCCGGGCGCTGCTCCACCGCGAGGGCGCGCATCACGTCTTCGACCACCACGCCGCTGACTACCCATCCCAAATCCTCGCGGCTACCGGTGGCGGCGGGGTGAACCTCATCGTCGAAATGCTCGCCAACGTGAATCTCGGCAAGGACCTTCCCCTCCTTGCGCTCAACGGACGGGTTTCCGTGGTGGGCAGCCGGGGACCGGTCGAGATCAACCCGCGCGATCTCATGGCCCGGAATGCCGACGTCCGGGGTGTCATGCTGTTCCTCGCGGGACCGTCCGTCGCGGCCGAGATTCACCGAGCGCTCGGCGTCGGTCTCGAGAGCGGCGCCCTGCGTCCGATCGTCGCCCGTGAGTATCCGCTGGCCGAAGCTGCCCAAGCCCACACAGCGGTCATGTCGCCCGGCGCGATTGGGAAGCTCGTGCTCGTGCCGTGAGTGGACGACCGGCGTCGCTGTGCCATCATTTGTCGGGAGCGGTATAAACATCAGAGGTTCTTCGCTCCGTCAGAATCCCAATTCCAAATCCCGCAAATTTCTCAATGGTTCGGAGTTCTGACCTGCGCTGCGATCCACGGAATTCCATTTCCGTCGTTGGGGTGCGTGCCGTCGTCCGTGAGCGTTCCATGATCGACGCGCAATTTCGCGGGGTCGGCCGGGTCCTGCACCAGCGTCCGGCCATCGACGATGCCCGTGGCCGTGGGCACGAGACTCCTTCCCCGGATGAGCGCATTGATCCGGTCCGCCGTGCCGCCCGTTTCAAAGCCCGGCTTGGGAGTCTGGCTGTCCGCACCGGTCCCGTCACCCGCCTGCGCGACCCGCGGCAGGATCGTGCCCAGCCAAATCTCCGAGCCCCCATGGGCCGTCCACCACGAGGCGATATTGTCCAGATGCTCCTTCAAAGCCTCCAGGGGCGTCTTGCTCTTGCTATCGTCCACGGCCTGGTCGATGTCGTTTGAGCCGAGGCAGATCAGGACGATCTGCGGTTTCACGATCGACTCGATGAGCCTCCGCGTCCGCTGGTACCGATAGTCGCAGGCGTAAGCCGTCAGGCCCGGAATGGCCGTGTTGCAGACATTCATTTTTCCCGAGAGGGCACGCGCATAGATTCCGAAATTACGCCGGGTATCCCCTCTCTTGTCGCTCGATCCGAAGCCGGAAGCGATACTGTCACCGATGAGCAGGACAGACTTCCGCGTCTCCGTCGGCGTGCCGGCGATCACGCACGGCCCGTGCGTTTGCGTGGGTCCGCTGGCGCCATAGCCTCCCATGCCCGATGCGCCGACCCGGATATCCGGCGAATAGCCTGAGCCCATCTGTTGCTGATACCAGCCCGCAAGTCCGCCATCCTTCACCGTGGCGATGAAACTGAACCCACTGCCTTTTCGCTGGCTATCCAACACGGCGATGATCGCGCCCTTGGTCGTAATTCCCGTCCCCGCAACTGAGACTCGTGGCCTCACGCCACCGTCGCCATCGACCGCCCAGGTGAGCGCCGCGGTTTCGCCCGGCGCGCCGCCAAGCGTCCAATCCCGATTCGGATCGGAATGCGTGACGGAGCCTTCGTTGAAAGCGGGATCGCCTTCAGTCGACAAGAGCCAGGCGTTCGCCTGTGCATCCGGATTCGCTTTCTGCTCCCACGTGCGAATCGCGCCGTAGGTCCCGGCCTTGATGGGAACCGCGAGCGGATCGGTCGCGAGCGTCGCTCCGTCGGCACATCTGGCGATGCGCTGTCCACCCGTCAGAAAGGGGTAATACCTTCCTTCATACTCAAGGCCAAATTTAACGTTCACCTCTCCCTGCCCGTGATCGTTCTCGCCCGTCGTGCCGATGAAATAGTTCGCATAGCCGAGGGCGAGATCATTCAGAGCGTCCTGAAAATAGACGACCTTCCGCGACTCGCGGATGCTGTCGCCACCCCGCTTCGTCAGGCCTTGAGCGAATGACTGATTGCTGGAAGCGAAGATGCGCGGGGCGTCAGCCGCGGGCGACGTGCCTGAAGCCAGTATGGCTAGTGCAAGCGAATGCATGAAGCACTGCAGAAGCCGAAAGGAAGCAGAGCGCGTCAGCCTCATCGGCGCTGGCTGGTATGGACGGAGCGATCTTTTCCGGCTCATCCAGGTGCTCAGGCGAACTGCTCGTTTACCTCGTGAAGTGCCAGTTGGCAGAAGGTCTCGATTCCAACGCGAATCGCGTTATCATTGAAATCGAATTTCGGGTGATGCAGGCCCGGAATCCTTTCTTTTCCCGGCCGCATGCCAATCGCAAAAAAGCCCGACGGGACCTTTTCGCTGTAATAGGCAAAATCCTCACCGCCCATCACTGGCGCCATGTCGGTTTCAACGCCCGGCGCGACCTCCTTCAAGAAATGGATGGCCTCGGCTGCATTGACCGTCACGGGATAGTGTGGCTCGCGCATCTCTACTTCCGCCGTGCAACCATGGGCGGCGGCAATCTGGCTGGCGATCTCTGTGAAGCGTCTCAGGACAAGCTCTTCCACCGCCGGATCGAGCGCCCGGATGGTACCCTGCAACAAGACTTCACCGGGAATGATGTTGAACGTCGTGCCCCCGTGAAATTGCGTGATTGAAACCACCGCGGAATTCAAAGGATCGACATTCCTCGAAACGATCGTCTGCGACGCGGTGATGATGGCTGCTGCCGCCACGATGGGATCGCGAACTGTATGAGGAAACGCCGCGTGACCGCCCACGCCCGTGACTTTCAGATTGAAAACGTAAGTGGCCGCGGTGATCGGCCCGATTCGCGTAGCAATGCGCCCAACCTCGATCTCAGGCCATCCATGAAGAGCGAACATGCGCCCCACTGCCGGCGCAAAGATGGATCCGTCGAGACACCCGTCCTCAATCATGCGTTTGCCCCCCGCTCCACCCTCTTCCGCGGGTTGAAAAACAAAGGTAACGGGCCGGGGCAACGGGGTGCTCCGGGCGAGCTTGGCCAGCACCCGCGCCGCCCCGATCAAAATAGTCGTGTGTCCGTCATGGCCGCAGGCGTGCATGACATTGGGAACCTGCGATGCATGGGCAAAGGTGTTTAGTTCCTGCATGGGCAAAGCATCCATGTCCGCACGCAGGCCAATCGCCTTGGAGGCCTGGCCCGGGAGATGAGCCACCAAGCCTGTTCCTCCGGCCAAACCGGTTCGAAACTGGATGGAATCCCTGGCCAATTCCCGCTGCACCACCTGATTGGCGTACGTTTCCTCGTACCCAATCCCTGGGTTTTGGTGCAGCTCGTGCCTCACCTGAATCAAGTCAGGCAGAATTTCCTCGATGAAAGAAGTGACTCGACTGTCCGGAGGTGTTGGCATCGGATCGCACTAGCCGATTCGATCGACCCCGGTCGAGCCGCAATTCTCCCCGCATTCTGCGCCGCAGCCGTCAGATCATAAATCCTAAATTCCCCATGTTTCGCCCGTTCGCCGTCCTCATTGCCACTGGCATCGCCTCCCAAGCTGTCGCCTCCGACTGGCCATGCTTCCGTGGCCCGACCCACGACGGGGTCTCCACCGAGAAGGGTTGGCGCAGCGAGTGGCCGGCGGATGGCCCACCCGTCGCGTGGAAGGCGGAGGTGGGGATGGGATTTTCCGACATCGTCGTGGCCGGCGGGCGGGCCGCGACGGTCGGCCACGCGGGCGGCAAGGACACGGTGTTTTGTTTCGATGCCGTGGGCGGCAAGGAACTCTGGAAGCACAGCTATCCCGCGGAGCTCGGCGACAAATTTTACGAAGGGGGCACGACCGGGACGCCGACCTTCGAGGACGACCGGCTCTACTGGCTCAGCCGCTGGGGCGACCTGATCTGTTTCGATGCCGCGAGCGGGAAAATCAAATGGCAAACAAACATTCAAAAGGATACCGGCGCGCCCAATCCCATCTGGGGCTACACCGGCGCCGTGCTCGTGCAGGGCGATCTCCTCGTGCTGAATGTCGGCGATGCCGGCGCGGCGGTGGAGAAGGCCACGGGCAAGCTCGTGTGGAAATCGACGGCGAAGGATTGTGGCTATTCGACTCCGTTTCCGCTCAGCCGCGACGGCAGGACCCTCGCGGTGTTTGCCAACACAGACAGCTACGTCGCCGTGGATGCCGCCACCGGCGCCGAGGTGTGGCGGCAGCACTGGCTCACGCAGTACAACGTCAACGCGGCCAACCCCGTAATGAGCGGCGATCAAATGTTCCTCTGCACGGGCTATGGGAAAGGCGGCGCGCTTTTCAAACTCGGCGCCGCCGCTCCCGAGCAGATCTGGAAGACCAAGGCTCTCCATACTCAATTGAACGCCGCCGTGCTTTACGAGGGACACCTCTACGGCGCCGATGGCGATACCACCGAGAAGGCCACACTCAAGTGCCTCGATTTTACCACGGGCAAGGAGGTCTGGGCCGAACCGAAATACGGCTCCGGCGGCGTGATCGTCGCCGATGGAAAATTGATCGGCCTGAGCGGGGATGGCGAACTGATGATCGCGCCCGCCTCGCCTGCCGGCTTCAAAATTGCGACGCGCGCCCAGGTGCTCGCGCCAAGATGCTGGACCGTGCCGGTGCTCGCGAATGGCTTCATCTACTGTCGCAACTTCCGCGGTCAAATTGCCGTGCTCGACGCCCGCGCCAAATAGGCGTCGAATGCCACCTCCATTGCCCCCATCAAGTTTCATGAACCGCCGCCGTTTCCTCCAGCACACCACCCTCGCCGGCGCCGCCATCGCCGCCGCACCCTTCATCCGCGCCACCGACTCCACGAAGAAGCTCCGCACCGCGCTCATCGGCTCAGGCTGGTGGGGCAAAAACATTCTCAAGGAAGCGATGGCCTCGGGGCGCTGCCAGGTCGTCGCCCTGGCGGATGTGGATGCCAGCGTCCTCGAAATCTCCGGCGAGCAGGTCAACGACCTAAGCAGCGACACGCCCAAGCTCTACCGCGACTACCGCGAACTGCTGGAAAAGGAAAAGCCGGACGTGGTCATCATCGCCACACCCGATCATTGGCACGCGCTCACGACGATCGACTCGCTCAAAGCCGGCGCGCACGTGTTCGTCGAAAAGCCCACCGGCCACACCATTAACGAAAGCAAGGCCATGCTGCGCGTGGCCCGCGAAACCGGGCGCGTGGTGCAGGTCGGACTGCATCGCCGCATCGGACCGCACCACGTGAGTGGCATGAAATTTCTGCGCTCCGGCGCGGTCGGCACCGTCGGCATGGTCCGGCTCTTTGCCGATAGCGCGGGAACAGGTCCCGAAGCACCATCGCCCAATGAGCCCACGCCAGGCTCCATGGATTGGAATCAGTGGTGCGGACCCGCGCCGGTCCGGCCGTACAGCAAAAAGTTGCATCCCGGCGGCTGGCGCAACACCCTGGACTTCGCCAACGGAACGCTCGGAGACTGGGGAGTGCACTGGATGGACCAGGTGCTCTGGTGGAGCGGCGAACAAGGGCCGAAGCGGATCTTCTGCGCCGGCGGTCGCCCGGTGCTCGGCGCGCCGATTCTCAACGAGAAAGAGCAGACCAGCGACGCGCCGGACCACCAGGTGGCTACTTACGAATTCGAAAAATTCACGTGCGTGTGGGAGCACCGGCGATTCGCCGGCAACGACAACGAAAAGCACCGGATCGGAGCCTACTTCTACGGCACCAACGGCGTCCTTCATATCGGCTGGCGCGATGGCTGGACGTTTTACCCGACAGCCAAGGGCGGCAAGATCGAGCACGAGGACTCACAACTTCAGGAGCCCGATGGCCACAATCTCACCTTGCTGTGGGCGGATTTCCTCGCCGCCATCGACCAGCGAAGCATCCCGACCGCCGGCATCGAACTCGCCCACCGCGCCTCGATCATGCCCCTCCTCGGCATGATCTCATGGCGCGCCGGTCGCAGCCTGAATTGGGATCCCACGACGGAGCAGATCATCGGAGACGCCGAGGCCAGCAAATTGATGAGCCGGCCCTACCGTGAGCCATGGAAGTATCCGGCGTAATCAATACGCCGAAAACGCGTAGATCGTCTGTGATTTGAACGTCTCGCCCGGACGCAGGACGGTGCTCGGAAAATCGGGATGGTTCGGTGAATCGGGAAAGTGCTGAGTCTCCAGGCACAGTCCCCCATGCTGGCCGTAGACCTGGCCACTCTTGCCGGCGACGTCCTTGAGGCTATTGGCAGTGTAGAGCTGTACGCCGGGCTCGGTCGTCAACACCCGCATCATGCGCCCGCTGGATGGGTCGTACAACTCGGCGGCGGGCGCCAGCGCGCCCGGGGTGTTCACATCGATCACGTAATTGTGGTCATAACCACCGGGCTGCCCATCCTTCTTCAACTCCGCGATGTCACGCCCCACGAGCTTGGCCTTGGTAAAGTCCAGCGGGGTCCCGGCGACGGCGCGCACTTCTCCCGTCGGAATCAAGCCACCGTCGACGGCCGTGTAGCGCGACGCGTAGAGCCGCAAGCCGTGGCCCAAGACGTCGCCCGTGGCCGCAAGGTTCCAATAGGTGTGATTGGTCAGGTTCAAAACCGTTGGCCGATCGGTCGTCGCTTCGTAATCGAGGCGCAGTTCGTTATTCTCTGACAGGGTGTAGGTCACGGCCACGTCGAGTTTTCCGGGGTAACCTTCCTCCCCATCGGCAGAAGTGTAGGTGAACCGCACCGCGTTTGTGCCATGCGGCTCGGCCTTCCAGACGCGCTTGTCGAACCCGCGCAGGCCTCCGTGGAGATGGTTCGGGCCATTGTTCGTCGCCAGCATATAGGCCTTTCCTTCGAGAGTGAATCGCCCCAGGGCGATACGATTCGCGTAGCGCCCGGCAATACTGCCGAAAAAGGGATGCGGCTGCGTGTATCGCTCCATGGAATCGAAACCGAGCGCCACATCGGCCATTTTTCCGTTCCGGCCAGGGGCCCACATTTCCACCAGGGTCGCTCCCCAGGTGAGGATCCGCGCGTGCAAGCCATGCTCATTCGTGATGGTGAAAACGTCGACCGCCTCCCCTTGCGGGGTCGTGAATGCGGCGGCGCGTTGGACTTCGGCCCTGGCGCCGGAGGCCGCGAGGAACAGGCAAAACAGCGTGGAGATCAGAGTGCGCATGGGAAAGTTCATAAAGGGTAATGGGAATTGGGGAATGGTGGCGCACCATCTCAACAGAGCCGGGGTGGTCTTGGCGAGGCGAAGTGTACCCTCCTTCTGGGCCGGTGAACATTCACAGAGACCCGGCTTGCGCCGTCTGCACTCCCGTCTTATGTCTAACGCCCCTAAAAAACCGTCCACATGATTAACTGGATCCTCAAAAAGATCATCGGCTCGAAAAATACGCGCCTTGTGAAGAGCCTGCGACCGACCGTCGAGCGCATTAACGCGCTGGAGGTCGAGTTCCAGAAGCTCAGCGACGACCAATTGTCGGCGAAGACGGCGATGTGGAAGGAACGGCTGGCCAAAGTGGACGAGGAAAACGAGCAGCAGGTCATCCTCAATGAAATCCTGCCCGAGGCGTTTGCCCTCGTGAAGAATGCCGCGCGCCGGCTCTGCGGGAGAACATTCCAAGTCTGCGATCAGCCCTACACGTGGAACATGGTGCACTTCGATGTGCAACTCATCGGGGGTGTCTGCCTCCATCGCGGGATGATCGCGGAAATGGCCACGGGCGAGGGCAAGACGCTGGTCGCCACTTTGCCCCTCTATCTCAATGCGCTCACCGGGAAGGGCGCGCACCTCGTCACCACCAATGATTACCTCGCCCGCCGCGACGGTGAGACGATGGGCGAGCTGTTCCGCTTTCTGGGGTTGACCGTGGGCGTCATTCAGCACGACCAATATCCGACCGAGCGCCGGGCGCAGTACTACTGCGACATCACCTACGGCATGAACTCGGAATTCGGGTTCGACTACCTGCGCGACAATGGGATGGCGACCTCGAAGGATCAGCAGGTCCAGCGCGGCTATCACTTTGCCATCGTCGACGAGGTGGACTCGATCCTCATCGATGAAGCGCGCACGCCGTTGATCATCAGCGGCCCGGCGACGGTGTCGACGCACCAGTACGATACCTTCAAGCCCCTCGTGGATCAGCTGGTCAAAAAGCAGACCATGCTCTGCAACCGACTGGTCTCCGAGGCCGAAGCACTTTTCGAGCAGGGCAAAGCCGACGAAGGAGGTCGCCTCATGGTCAAGGTCAAGCTCGGCCAACCGCGCAACAAAGGCCTGCTGCGCATGATGGAAGACCACGACCGGCGCCGCACCATCGACAAGACCGAACTGTCCTTCCATGGCGACACGCGCAAGGAGGAGTACTTTGCCCTCAAGGAAGAGCTGTTCTTCGTGATGGATGAGCGCGCCCACGAGGCCGACCTGAGCGAGCAGGGCCGCGCTTATATGAATCCGGACGATCCGGATGCTTTCGTGCTGCCCGACTTGATCTCGCAATTCGCGGATATCGACAACACCCCCGGCCTGACCGACGCGCAGAAGCTCGAAGAAAAGCAGAAGTGCCAGGCCTTTTGCGATCACCAAAGCGAGCGCATCCATAACATCTCGCAGTTGCTGCGCGCCTATTGTCTGTTCGAGAAGGACGTCCAATACGTCGTTGAGGAGGGCAAGGTGGTCATCGTCGATGAATTCACCGGGCGCAAGATGACCGGGCGCCGCTGGAGCGATGGCCTGCACCAGGCCGTCGAGGCCAAGGAAGGGGTGCAGATCGACCGCGAGACGCAGACTCTCGCCACGATCACCATTCAGAATTATTTCCGCCTCTACTACAAACTCGCGGGCATGACCGGCACCGCGGAAACGGAGGCCAACGAATTCAGCGACGTTTACAAACTCGATGTCGCCGTCATCCCGACGAATCAGCCTTGCATCCGCAAGGACATGAACGACTTCATTTACAAGACGCGCCGCGAGAAGTTCAACTCCGTGGTCAAGGAGATCACCGCCGCGCACGCCAAGCAGCAGCCAGTGCTCGTCGGCACGGTCAGTGTCGAGGCCAGCGAAGTGCTGAGCCGCATGCTCAAGCGGGAAAAAATCCCGCACGCCGTGCTGAACGCGAAGTATCACCTCCAGGAAGCCGAGATCATCTCGCGCGCCGGCCAGCCGGGCAGCGTGACGATCTCCACGAACATGGCCGGCCGCGGCACCGACATTAAGCTCGGCCCGGGCGTGACCGCCGTCGGCGGGCTTTATGTGATCGGCACTGAGCGCCACGAATCGCGCCGCATCGATCGCCAGCTTCGCGGACGCTGCGCGCGCCAGGGCGACCCCGGTTTGTCCCGTTTCTACGTCAGCTTCGAAGACGATCTCATGCGCAATTTCGGCGCCGCCGATCGTATGACGAAGATGATGGAGCGCTTCGGCCTCGAAGAAGGCCAGGAGCTCGAGCACCCGTGGCTCAACAAATCCGTCGAAACCGCGCAGAAGCGCGTCGAGCAGCGCAATTACATGATCCGCAAACGGTCGCTCGATTTTGACGACGTCATGAACAAGCAGCGCGAAGTGGTCTATAGCTTCCGCAACGACGCGATCAATTCCGACGATCCCCGGCCCTTGCTCTATGAGGTCATCGAGGAAGCGGTGCCGACGAAGGTCCTGCAGTTCCTCCCGGAGGACGGTGAGGACCACAATCCCGACGGCCTCCTGCATTGGGTCAATGTCACTTTTCCGATGGGCCTGACCGCCGAAGCCGCGGGCTTTGCCAGGAAGACACCCGCCGAGATCGGCGACTTCCTTATTGAGCGGATCAAAAAGAGCTACGAGTTGAAGTGCGCCCACGAACCCGCCGAAGCCGTGCGTTATCTCGAGCGCAACATCATCCTCAACGCTGTCGATCGGCTCTGGCAGGAGCATCTCTATGCCACCGACGCGTTGCGCGAGGCCGTCTACCTCCGGGCGTACGGCCAGAAGGATCCGCTCATCGAGTACAAGACCGAGGCCTACGACATGTTCACCGAGCTCATGGGGAACATCAAAGGTGAGATCCTGCACAATCTCTTCCGCTCGACCTCCAACCTGGAGGCCTTTGGCGCCTTCCTGCAGAATCTCCCGCAATTCCTCACCAGCTCCGATGAAACCGGCGCACAGCAAACGCAATCGACCGGCGCGGCCCGACCGGCGGGAGTTCGCATGAATCCGGCGACTAGCGCCACGCGTGCGCTGGAACCGAACGGCGCGTCCGACACTTCACTGGACGAAGTGCTTGCCGCCCGACCGCAACCGGTCCGTGACGTGACCAAGGTCGGCCGGAACGATCCCTGCCCGTGTGGCAGCGGAAAGAAATTCAAAAACTGCTGCGGCCGCGTGGCCTGACGGTTCACGAGGAAACGATCGCATTCGAGTGCGATCGTCATGCGCAGAACGACGATCAAACGCGCCTCGTGAAGGCTGTCGCGGAGCGATGCTGCGCTCAAGCGTCGGCTGTGGACCCGGAGGGTTCAAAGCCGTTGGCAGCCTGTTGGATTACGAAAAGAACCCACAGAAACGTGTCATCCTGAGGACCCAAACACGAGAACGTGATGATTAGTGCGGAGATGACGTGTCGCGCGCAGTGGAGCCCAAGCAGCCGCCGAAGCGAAACGTCATCTCCGCACTCATCATCACGTCCTCGTGTTTTAATCCTCAGGATGACACACTTCGTTGGGCTTTTTCAACAGGCAGCTAGCCGGGGATTGAGCGCGGAACGAGCGATACCTTTGGGTTGTCGCCCAGAATGGGAATCAGCCCCGCATCCCACGGTGCGCCCCGAGCGCAGCCCCTTCCCCCTTCGAACGTAATCCCGGATGCGTAAGATCACTGATATATTGGTGATCGCGAAACGACATTCGTCTTCCATTCCGCATGGGCCAATGCGGTTGAGAAATGCATTAGCAGCGATCCCTGACAAACATGACATCAATTATGAAATATAGTTCATAAGTGATTATGACATAAAGTTCATATAGCAGATAGATTCGGCGCGCCATGACCACGCGGGATGTGGGCATTTACCACGGCGCGTCGGGCAGGTCATAGTTAGATTTCGCTTGCGAATAGCTAGCCAGCAAACCAATGTCGCCGCATGTCTAACCTCAATTCCCGAATTGATCGCCTCAAGGCCATGCTTGGCCTCGAGGAGAAACGCAGCGCTTTGCAACAGCAACTCGACGCGCTCCATCACCAACTGTCCGCACTGAAGGACCAGCTCTTCGACGATGCCCCCAGCTCCGCTCCGAAGGCAGCTTCCAAAGCTCCCGCCCCCGTGAAGCCCAAAGCCGGCCGCAAGGGCCGCAGCAAGCGTGGAGCCTTGAAGGAGCAGATTCTGGCCGCGTTGGCCACCGCCGGTCAGGCTGGCGTGCGCGTGACCGAACTAGCTGCCGAGCTCGGCACCAAGGCGGCTAACATTCACGCCTGGTTTCATAGCACGGGCAAGAAGGTTCAGGGCCTCGCCAAAGTTTCGGGCGGACACTATCGGCTCAAGGGTGGTGCTCCCGCTCCTGCGGCGAAGGCCCCGGCGCCTGCACCGAAGACCGCTCCAGCCGCCAAGGCTCCGGCCAAGGCTGGCCGCCGCAAGGGCAAGGGCAAGGGCGCCAAGCGTGGCGAACTTTCCGAGAACATCATCAAGGCCCTCGGCGCGGCAGGCGACAAGGGACTCAAGATCAAAGATCTTGCGGACAAGGTCGGCGCCAACTATCGCAACGTCTCGGTCTGGTTTGTCACCACGGGCAAGAACTACCCGAAGGTCAAGAAGATCGCCCCCGCGCACTACAAGCTCGCCGCTTAATCCACCACCAACCAGAGGAAGGTTTCTAGTTTCTGGTTTGCTGCTGCGAGAGCGGGTCCCGCTCACGCAACCAGAGACCGGGGTGTGGTCCAGAAACCTTCCACTCAGGGGGCGCCATCGACGATGGCGCCCCCTTTTTCTTTAGTAGATGTACGGCTCCGGCAGTTTGAACGCGTCCTTGATCAGGTGGAAGGACGGCTCCTGCCCATCGTGAATGATCTCCACGATATCAAATCGAAACGGAATATCGGGCATATCAAGAAGGCGGAGCCAGGCGAGCGCGCCGCGAGCGATGAGCTTCTGCTTGTCACGCGTCACCGCCTCCCCCGGCGCGCCGAAGGCCAGACTGCGCCGCGTCTTTACTTCTACGAAGACGAGCGTGTCGGTGGCCTTGTCCCGGCACACGAGATCGACCTCGCCGCCCCCGCGCGGCGCCCGGAAGTTGCGATAGAGAATCCGGTACTGCTGGGTCCGCAGATAGCGCGCGGCGAGTCGCTCCCCTTCCCGTCCCAATCGGTGGGCGGTGTTCTCGCCCTCTTCAGCGGAGCGCCTGGCGGACGGGGAGAAAAGATCGGCGATGAATCGGGCAAGGCCCATGCGCGAGGAGCTTAGCAAGATGCAGCGGCGTGCCATAGCCTTTATGCTGCGCAAATTCATAACCCGGGTGGCGCGCATCCATCTCCACCATCAATCGGTCGCGCGTGACCTTCGCGATGACGCTCGCCGCGGCGATGCTGAAGCTGAGTCCGTCGCCCCCCACCAGCGCCGTCTGCGCGATCGGAAAGGGCCGCACGGGCAGGCCATCGATCAGCACGTGGTCCGGCGGTGTCACCAGGGTCGCCACCGCGCGGCGCATGGCCTCGTGGGAGGCACGCAGGATGTTCAATCGGTCGATCTCTTCGCTCTCAACCACCGCCAGCGTCCAGAGGATGCGTGGATCGCCGGTGAGTTCCGCGTAGAGCCGCTCCCGAACCGGTTCGGACAGCTGCTTGGAGTCGTTGAGGACCCGGTGTGTAAATTTTTCGGGCAGGATGACCGCCGCCGCCACGACTGGTCCGGCCAGCGGCCCACGCCCGACCTCGTCGATCCCCGCAATAAGGGCGCAGCCATTCGCGCGCAGGGCACGTTCGTGTTTGAAACTGCACCGGATCGCCGGCACTGACGACGGAGCCGGAGATTAAACCGCGGTCTTCTCGCGGACGGCCATGGCGCTCTTGCCCTTGCGGTCGCGCAGGTAGTTCAGCTTCGCGCGGCGTGCCGTCCCGACGGTCTCCACTTCCACCTTGGCGATGCGGGGCGAGTGCAGCGGGAACACCCGCTCGACACCCTCGCCGTAGCTGATGCGGCGCACCGTAAAGCTCGCATTGATGTCGCGGCCCTTGCGGCCAATGACGATGCCGGTGAAGATCTGAACGCGCTCCTTTTCACCTTCCTTGACGATGGTGTGCACGCGCACGCTGTCGCCCACCTTGAAGGGCTTCACTTCCTTCTTGAGTTGTTCCTGGTTGATCTTGTCGATGAGGTTGGGCATGGCGTGGACTCCGGTATGTGGGTAAAAAAAGGGACGGGAGTAATACCTTGATTCCCGCCCGGCGCAACCCAATTTTCACGCCCAACCCGCCCCGCCCTCCTCATGGACAACCTCATCGACCTGCAAAGCGACCAATATTTCATGGGTGAAGCCCTGCGCCAGGCCCGGCGAGCCTGGGAACAGGACGAGGTGCCCGTGGGGGCCGTCATCGTTCACCAAGGGCGAATTATCGCCCGGGCCTGCAACCAGGTCGAGACCCTGAAGGACGCCACCGCCCACGCCGAAATGCTGGCCATTACCCAAGCCGAAAGCGTCATTGAGGACTGGCGGCTCAACGAGTGCGAACTCTACGTGACCAAGGAACCGTGCCCGATGTGCGCCGGCGCACTCGTCCACGTCCGGATGAAACGCGTCATTTTCGGCTGCCCATCGCCCAAGGACGGCGCCGGCGGCAGCCTCATGCAACTCCTCCAGCACCCCCAGCTCAACCACCGCTGCGACCTGACCAGCGGCGTCCGCCACGACGAATGTGCGGCCATGCTCCAGGCTTTCTTCCGGGAGCGTCGCGCGACGTAACCTGGATCCGGAAATGGAAACCGCGGATTTCACGGGCCTTTCAACATTGGCGGATGGGTATCATCGTGCCCCCCCCCGGCGCACGTGGTCCACCACCACCGCATTGTAACCTGTGGCGTATTCAAACCACTCGGCTGCGTGCGGAGCGGTGCAACCGCACGGAACCGTTTCATGCGGCAATCGGGCGAACCGTGGGTCCTTATCCGGCACGCCCGGCGCGTAAACGGCGATCCCCCCACCCACCAGTACCTTCACTTTTCCCGCCACGAGATCCTTGCGCGCCTGCTCAGCCCCACCAGCCTTGGTGATTCCGCCCGGTGCGGCCACCGCGCAGCCACCCGAAAACAGCAGGATCAGCAACAGGCACAACATTCGGAGAGGGAATCGCTCCATGCCGCGGAACATAGCACGCCGCACCCAACGAAACCAGCCTCCCAGCTTCGAGCAACCGATCCTTCCAATTGGACGCGCGTGCCTTCACCCTGCGACGCCGGTGGATGGGTCGCCCATGACTGCCCGAGACGAGACCGAGTATTCCGTCTTCCACGCCACGCATTCGTCACAATAGCCCGCCCGTCGTTGCATCCATGCCCCTGCTTGGGTTAAATGGATGCATCCATGTGCTTTGCTCCTCCCCGACTCCACGCCCGTCACCGGTTTGCCCAACGCGCCTGAAATGCCCTCGCCTAAGAAACCCAGCGGCGGCATGAGTTGGCTGGATTATCTCTTCGGCGTGACGTCGCGCGCGGCCAAGAGCACCTGGAGCGAAATGCGCGCAGAGTATCAGGCCGGCCGCGAGGGACGGCCCTCGTCGCGGGCTACAGAGCGGCCGGGTCCACCCTCCGCCCCGCGCCCGATCGGGCCCGCATGGTGGGAGGTGCTGAAAGTGCCCCGCGGAGCGTCGTTGAAGGAGGCCTCAGTCGCCTATCGAGAGCTCATCCAAAAGAATCACCCCGACAAAGTGGCCCACCTCTCGGAGCGCATCCGGCGGGTGGCCGACGAGGAAACCCGCCGCATCAACGCGGCCTACGCCGAGGCGCAGCGGGTGCTCGGGACGCGGAAGTAATCTCTCGAGGGAAAGCCACCTACGTAGCGGCGAATTCATTCGCCGAACCCCGTGTCGCGACAGCACCGATGGTGGATTTTCCCAAATCCCGTCTGCCGGCAAAATCCGACGTGCTTAGGGAAAGCGAAGGTTCGGCAAATAAATTCGCCGCTACGTAACGCGCCATCCGACGGTTGTGTCAGTCAAGGTTCAGCAAAAGGAGAGGATGAGTGAGGGCGAGAGCGGGTGGTGGCTGGAGGAGTTGGAGGAAGGAAGCGTGTCGGCGCTGCGGGGAGCTACGCCCTCGCCAGCGTAAACAGCGAAATCTCGGGCCGCACCCGGAACCGAATGGGTGGCAAAATCACCCCGAGCCCGCGGTTGACGTACATCTGCGTGTTCCCCATCCGGAATAGCCCCGCGGCGTATTTCGCTCCGAATTTCGACGGGACAATGGGCGGCCCAATGAAGGGCAGGGAGACCTGGCCGCCGTGGGTGTGTCCCGCCAGAATCAATGCCGGATTGCGCACCGCCACCTCAGCGAACAGGTCCGGATTGTGCATCAAGACCACGGTGGCCAAGGCGGGTTCCACCCCTCGGAAAGCCCGGCCCAGGTCGATATCTTCACAATACAAATCTCGCAATCCGACCACCTGCAACCGTTCTTCGCCGACATCGACCACCTGGTGTTCGTCCCGGAGCAGCCGCCAATCGGTTTGCCCGATGGCCGCGACGACCTTGTCGAAGTCGAACCATCCATCGTGGTTCCCGAGCACCGCGAAGACCCCATGGGATGCCCGCAAGGGCGTCAGAATCTCAATGCACCGCTTCAGGTAGCGCTCCGTCTGCCGTACCGACATCCCCACAGCGGCATACGCCGGCGATCCCTGCACCCGAGGGCCGGTGATGAAATCGCCGGTCAAAGCGATCAGATTCGGGTTCTCAGCGTTTGCCAGATCCACGCATTTCGTCAGGTATTCCGCGCTGACGACCCCGCTGTGATGAAAGTCCGACATTTGCAGGATGGTAAACCCCTCCAAGCCACGCGGGAGCCCCGCAACGGCGATTCGGGTGCGCGTGACCTCTACGCGATGAGCCCCAATCCACCCTCCAAGCCCCGCGCCAGTCACAACGAAGGTCGCGCGGAAGGTAAGTCGCTTGAGAAACTTACGACGGGAAATGCGGTCGAAGCCAGCCATACCCGCGGAATGTGGTCCACAAGGAAGCCACCTGCAACAGCTCAAAAACGTCCGAAAACGTGAAATTCGGAACGCGACTGACGTCTAAACACTTCGGATTCAACGGTTTCCTTGAGAAAAGCTCACCCGAACCGCCGTAACGGAATGGCCATCCGCCGTCGATAAGGGGTCACCCCTACCCGCGAATACACACTCCCCCGCCCTCAAGAAGCGCACGATCTGCTTTTATGGTAACTATGGAGCAAATAAACAGCACCCGATTTCTAGCCCTTCTCTTTGTGCTCCTGTTCGTCGCCGAAGCCGCCGTGTGGCGCTTCCTGACGCTGATGCACTGAGATGGCAGCCTCTCATTTTTCCACGACTCCCGGCACCTCGAGTCGAATGCCAAAGGACTCGAGCGCGCACGAGGGGCAGATCCCGTGCGACGTGCCAACGAGGGCAGGCGTCGATCGGGAAGGCGGCAGGTCCTCGTCGCACCAGGCACAGATGACACGATAGGCCGGACGCGGGCTCGGCTGGGAGCGGGGCGAAGTTGGCGTGGCGATCATAGGTATGGGTCAGCCTGCGCAGTTGCTCGCAAGCATCTGCCAACAATCAACACCGCGTCTGTAAAGTCCGTATGAGCCCCGCGCGGGAGAATTGTAAAGGACGCGTAAAAGTCAAAATCACACAATCAGCATGCAATCTCCGTAGCTGTAGAATCGATAGCGCTCGCGGATCGCTTCGGCATAGGCGTGCAGGACGTATTCGCGCCCGGCGAACGCGCTGACCAGCATCAGGAGTGTGGACTTGGGAAGATGAAAATTGGTCAGCAATGCGCCGACCGCCCTTGGCTGGTAGGGCGGGTAGAGGAAGATGTCGGTGCTCCCAGCGCGCGCGGTCAAGGGCAGCCCCTGCGATTCCAAGACACGCGCCGTCGTGGTGCCGATCGCCACCAACCGGCGCGCGGCATTGATGGCGCGGGCGCTTTCCTCCGAGATGCGGAAACGCTCCGCGTGCATGCGGTGCTCGCGCAGATCATCGACCTGCACGGGACGAAAAGTGCCAACCCCGACATGCAGTGTGACGAAGGCGTGCGGAACCTGGGCGAGGATTTCCGGGGTAAAGTGCAAGCCAGCCGTCGGCGCGGCCACGGCGCCACGTTCGCGCGCATAGACCGTCTGGTAACGTTCGGCATCCGCCGGCTCGACAGCGCGCGCAAAATAGGGTGGCAGGGGCAGCTCGCCCGCGGCATCCAGATCGACAGCGCCGTGAAACTCGATGAGGCGTTCTCCCTCCGGTTCGATCCCCACGACGACCCCCTCGACATCACGCACCCGCACCGGCGCACCAAGCCGCATCTTGCGCCCGGGTTTGACGAGGCATTTCCAGACGTTCTCGCGGACGGTTTCGAGGAACAGCAACTCGATCTTTCCATCGTCCGAGAACACGCGGGCCGGAATGACCCGCGTGTCATTGAGCACGACCAGATCGCCTTCGCGCAGATAGCCGGGAAAGTCGCGGAATTGCCCGTGTTCGATCCGCTGACCGTCGCGATGCAGCACCATCATCCGCGAATCCTCCCGGCGGGCCAACGGATGTCGCGCGATGAGGTCGTCGGGCAACACGTAATCGTAGGACGAAGTGAGCATTTCGGATTTGTGGAGAGTGAAGAGTAGAGAGTGGATGGTTGATAGCCCCGCGCTCGACTTCGACGGCTTCAGCGGTAAATCAGCTTTTTAAGAGACAAATCGGATGTCCGCAGCGGAAAATCGGAAATCAGGAGCGGTGCCGTTTCTAACGAAAGACACGTGCATACCAGCGGCGGCTATCAACCATCCACTCTCCACTATCAACCAAATCCACTATTTCGGGGCCGGCTTGCTGGCGGCGCCGAAGACTCGCATGAGATCGCAACGCAGGGCCGCCTGGATGACGAGGTCGGCCACGCGGCGCTTCAACCGCCGCGCACGCAGGGCGAACGAACCCAGGAGCAAGGCGTAGAGGGCCCACCAGAGATAGTTCCAGAACGGGTCGGCATGCGGCGCAAACGCCACCCGGTAGAGCAGCCCGGTGAGGATCACGGCGTTGATGAGAATGGTCGTCGCCACGGCGTGGTAATTCAGCCGCACCCGGGTCAGGCACTTGGGGCCGCCATGATATTCGGTGACGGTCCGGACGGCGATGCTCCAAAACTGATTTCCGTAAATCTGGATGTCCCAATCCTTCCAGCCGGTATCCGAGGAATAGCTCCAGCCTTCGTCCTCCATGAGTTGGAAGATTTCGGTGAGGAGTTGTTCGCGCCCTTTCCCCCCTTCGTTCCAGAAATCGAGTTCGCGAATGCCGCCCCGGTGGCTGGCCGCAGGCAGCCCCTTCTCCGGCCGGGCGATGACCTGCGTAGGCGTCACCTTGTACTTGAGCCAGGTAAAGTAGCGGGACCAGCCGCGCCCGAGCGGCTGCATGAACGCGAGGAAGGCGACCAGCAGGCGCGCCGGGATGGTGTCGAATTTCGACTCGATCCGTGCGTGGATCATGTAGCTCATGGCCACGAGGAAAGTGCCGAAGAACATCAGCAACGGCACCATGCGGATCTTCTCCAGCGGCCAGCCGAGCACCGCGATGAAGCCGGTCAGCACGACCCACTCGATACTGGAGAGATAGGCGGCCAGTTCGCTCTGCGGCGTGGGGTAGATGGACTGGAAAAGTCCGTGACCAAAGACGCCGTGGTAAATGACGGGCTTGTTAAAGAGCCACGTGAACCGTGGCGCTCCGTAGATCTGCCCCTTCCATTTCGCCGTGCCCGTGGGGCCGAAGAAAATGAGGTGCTTGAAGCGGAGCATCGATTCAGCCTCACCGTAACCTTCCTGCTGGGCGCGAAAGGCCTTCAGCGTGAAGCGCCGGTAGTGCCACACGATCGCGCTCGGCGAGAATGCGATGACCCCGCCATTGGTCTGAAGGCGCCAGCAAAAATCCACGTCGTCCCCTGCCTTGCGATACTCCGTGTCGAAGCCTCCGACGCTCTCGAAAGCCGCGCGGTGGAAAGCCATATTGCACCCGGGGATGTGTTCGGCCACCACATCGGTCAGGAGCACGTGGCTCGGGCCACCAGGCGCGGCGGAGACGGCAGCCTGGATCCAATTCACCGCGGGCGGCGAGATGTTCGGCCCGCCCACTCCCACATAATCGCCGCTGATCAGCGTGCCGACCATGTAGTAGAGCCAGTCCGGATCCGACATGCAGTCGCTGTCGGTGTAGGCAAAGATGTCGCCCGTGGCGGCACGTGCGCCCGCATTGCGTGCATAGCTCAGGCCCATGTTGGGCTGCACGATCCAAAGGAGGTCGGGGAGCTTGCCGCCGCCCGAGTAGGCTTCCGCGGAAGCATCATGATGCTGCCCGCTCACCTTCGCCGCCGCGGCTTCGTCCCGGGTCACTTCGGGGTGACGCGCCTGCCTCTCGTCCAGCCAGGTCTGGACGATGGCCCGGGAATCGTCCTTCGAGCCGTCATCGACGAGGACGATCTCAAAGCCGGGATAGCTCACTTCATCGAGCGAACGCAGGCAGTCGCCCAGCGTCTTGCCGCCGTTGTAGCTGCACACGATCACGCTCACGCGCGGGTAGCGTTCGAGCTTTACCCGCTGCGTCATGGAGCCCTTGCCATCCAGGTACTGCTTGAGCGCATGGAAAGCCTTCTTGGGTCGCCGGTCGCGCGTCACGAGGCCAAACGCCCAATCCGTGATCTCGCTCCCTCCGGTGAACCACTCGTCCGTCCACGCGAAAAAAATTGTCCCCGCCGCACCGCCGCGGACCACGCTTTCGAGATGCCACGAGAGCACCACGGCCTGCTCCTCCTCGGGCTTGCGAATGGTATCGAGACCGAATTCTCCAAAGATCAGCGGCTTGTCTTCCGCGAGGTTTTGCAAGCGGGCGAGATACTTCTCAAAGTCACGCTGCCGCTCGAGATAGACATTGTAGGAAACGAAATCGACATTGCTCGGCAGCAGGTACTCCGTGGGCGGATAACTCGCGTAGCTATAGAGGGGCCGGGGGTCGGCTTCGCGGGCGATGCGAATGAGCTTTTCCACGAACTCGATGACCCGGCGCGCGCCCAGCCAGCGGACCATGGCATAGGGGATTTCGTTGCCCACGTAATAGCCGAAGATGGCCTCGTGCCCTTTGTTCCGCGCCACGCCGGCGCGGATCGTCTGCTCGATCAGCCGGCGCATTTTCGGCTGGTTGAGAAACTCGACGTGCTCGGCCCACGGGATCGAGATGAGCACGCGCAACCGAAACTCGCGCGCCAGGTCCAGGAACCAGCGGGGCGGAATGTGATAGACGCGCAGGAGGTTGATCCCCAGGTCCTGCATGAGGGTGAAATCCTGGCGGGCTTTCTCCGGGTCGCCCACAAAATGCCCCTCGGCATCCGGCGCAAACGGACCGTAGGTCACTCCTTTGATGAACCACTTGGTGTCCCCCTCGAAGAAGAACTTCGCGCGAACCCGGATGGGTTCGAGGGGGGCGATCGTGGCGGCGGGCGGCGCGCTGGGCGCAAGGGCTTCGGGCATGGAAAGGGCGCCCTTCTTAGCCTCACTCGTCCCACTCGGCAAGCGGCGCGCATACTTAGGTTTCGGGTTTCTGGCGGGAGAGATTTCTGGTTTCCGGTATCCGGTTTCTGGTTTTCCTCCGCGGAAACGGCTCGTATTGCGGAGCGAAGAGCCTTTCGGGAAGGTTTCTAGTTTCTCGTTTTTGGATTCTCGTCTACCGCTGCACGGTGGCCCCGTGGCGGAACCAGAAACCAGACACTTTAAACCAGAAACCTCCCTTGTCCCCTATCCTCGACGTTCGCAATCTCTCCATCCGGCGTGGTGACACCGTGATCCTGGACGACCTCGCCTGGAAGGTGGAACGGGGTGAAAACTGGGTCATTCTCGGCGCCAACGGCTCCGGCAAGACCTCCCTCTTGAGCGCCCTCACGGGGTATCTCTCCCCGACGAATGGCGAGATCTCGGTGCTCGGCGAGACCTTCGGCGAAAGCGACTGGCGCGAGTTGCGCAAGCACATTGGGCTCGTGAGTTCCAGCGTCCGCCAGATGATGGCCGACCACGAACCCGCTCTCACCACGGTGATCAGTGGCAAATACGCGATGATCGACTATTGGGGCCGGATTCAATCTGCCGACCGTGTCACCGCCGCGCGCATCCTCCGGCAGGTCGAGGCTGGACACCTGGCGGCCCGGCGCTGGGAAGTACTCAGTCAAGGCGAACGCCAGCGCGTGCTCATCGGCCGGGCGCTCATGGCCAGGCCCCGCCTGCTCATTCTCGACGAACCCTGCGCCGGACTCGACCCCGTGGCGCGCGAACACTTCCTCGATTTCCTGCAGCGACTCGGCTCGCGCCGCGGCGCGCCGACCCTCATTTTTGTCACGCATCACGTCGAGGAAATCATGCCCGTCTTCACCCACGCCTTGCTGCTGCGCGAGGGCCGGATCGTCAAGGCGGGAACAAAACGCTCCGCTCTCACGTCGAGTCGCCTCTCCGAGGTCTTCGGTGCGAACTTGAAGCTGGGCCGCAAAGACGCGCGATACACCTTGCGAATGCTGGCCTGATTTAAAGGGTTCTGGTTTAAGGTTTGAGAGCTTGGCCTCGCTTCGCTCTTTGGAGCTCGTTTCTAGTTCCGCCACGGGGTCACCGTGCAGCGGTAAACGAGAATCCAAAAAACCAGAATCCAGAAACTATCCCCGCCCAATGCTGGCAACGCACGCCCCCACGTGCCATCCTCCGATCGTGTTCCGCCCCCACACCCTTCTAATCGCATCGGCTCTCGCGCTGTTTGCCGCCGGCTCGGCGTGGAGCGAGGAAGCGGCGGCCATCGATTCCGTGGTCGTCGACGCGCCCACCGAGGCCGTCATCACTGGCGCGCTGCGCTACCTGGTCTCGCAACAGCAGACCAATGGTTCGTGGACCGCGCAGGGACGCAAAGGCGACCACCCGGTGGCCATGACGGGCTACGTTCTCCTCGCGTTCATGGCGGCGGGAAATGTGCCAGAGGAAGGCGACTATGCCAAACAGGTCACCGCCGGCATGCAGTTCCTGCTCGATTCCCTGCAGCCCGACGGGACCTACCGCGGCGTGGATGGCAGCAAGTACATGTACAACCACGGCATCGCCACCCTCGCGCTCGCTGAACTATACGGGCAGACGAAGTCGGCCGCCTTGCGTCCCAAGCTCGAGCGCGCGGTGAAACTCATCGTCACTACCCAAAGCGAAAAAGGCGACAACCGTGGTGGCTGGCGCTACCGCCCCTTCCCCGGCGACGCCGACATCTCCATCACGGTCATGCAGGTGGTGGCCTTGCGGGCGGCCAAAAATGGCGGGATCGAAGTCCCCCAGCAGACCATCGATGACGCGATCGAATACGTGAGACGCTGCCGGACCGGGGGCAGCGGCGGGTTCAGTTATCAGGCGGGGCACGGGCCGGATGGCTTTGCGCGCACCGCGGCGGCCATTTATTCCCTGCAGGTCTGCGGCCAGTACGAAGACCCACTCATCCCGACTGGCTCGCAGTACCTTTTCGACAAGAGCAAGGCGGGCGGCCAGTGGTGGACCTACGGCTGCAATTACGCCTCGCCCGCACAGTACAGGATCGGCGGAGCCACCTGGAAACGCTGGTACGGACTCATGAGAGACGAGCTGCTCCGCACAGCAAAACGCGAGGGAGACCTCAGTTACTGGAATGGCGAGGTGGGGCCTGTCTACTGCACGGCCGTGCACACCACGATCCTCGCCATGCCGTGGCACTACATTCCTCTTTACCAGCGCTAGGGCCCGATGCGCTGGATCGTCTTCCCCTTCATCGCCTTGCTCTCGATCGGCCCGCTCCACGGCGGTTCCGTCGAACCGTTCGGTGGCGATGCCGTCTCCGGCAAAGTGGAACTGGACTTCGGCGGGTTCGTCTTTCGGCCGGCCCAGGGACCAGCGGTCAAGCTGGATGTCAGCAATTTCTATCGCGTGCAGTTCGACAGCCCGCCCTCGGACGACTGTGTGCCGGGCGTCATCCTCACCGATGGTTCCCGCCTCGCCGCGCCCTTCGGCGCGCTGACCGATCCGGCCATCAAATTCCCCAAGCGCAACCTCACTATTTCTTCCGCCGAAATCGCCTGGATTATCTACCAGCGTTTTCCCGTGGCGTTCCTCGCCAATGCTCCCGCCGGCGAGACGGGTGCACTGCTGCCCGGGGGTGACTTCTTTTCCGGGACCATCCGCGGCGCCGATGCGGAAGCGGTGAAGGTGATGAATTCCATCTTCGGTCAACGGCGGCTCGATTCCCGTCAGCACGAGGTCTTCGCCGCGGTGCTGCGGGCGGCCCGCCCACTGGCCGCCCAATACGAGATTCGCACGACCGACGGTTCGGTGCTCGGCGCGGAAAGTCTCGCCACCGAGCGCACCGCCCTTACGCTTCGAAGCCCGCTCTACGATGGTCTCAAGATCCCCGTGAATGAGATCGCCGAGATCCGGGCCGGCTCCAACCGGTGCCGGTCCCTCGCCTCCATCCCGCAGGTCCGGGCCGAACCTCCCGCTGGACTCCGCACCACCCCGGAAGGCGGAGTGATCATGGACACCAAGACGGTCACCACCTGCCCGGTTCCTGCGGGCTTTACGGAATTCGTCACGCGCGTCGCCCCCGGCGAGGACGCCGTTGCGGGCCAACGCATTGTTTTCTCCATCTACGCCAATGGAACTGCCATCGCCCGGAGCAATCCGATGGCCGCCGGTGAACCGCCCCAGGCGCTCCGCGTTTCCCTGAACGGGGCGCGCGTGATCCTGTTGAGGGTCGAAGCGGGTGGCCCGGCCGGAGCCGTGCCGAGCGGTCGCTGGATTCAGCCGTTGTTTCTTCGGCGATAGGTGGGCGGTCCACCCAAAAAATCGGCATCGCCACAGCCGGAAGCACGGTTACCTTTCCTTTTCCTTATGCCGCCGCTGAAAATCCCACTCGCCGCCATTCTCAGCCTCGCGCTCTCCGTCACGGCCATGCGAGCCCAGGACCCCAGTAGCCCGCCGGCCACACCGATCATGCGCGAGGTCAGCCCCGGCGTTTACGAGATTGGCAAAATCCATCTCGATCAAAAGGCCCGAACCGTGCGCTTTCCCGGCATTCTGAACATGAAGGATGGAAACCTGGAGTATCTGCTCGTCACCGAGCAGGGCAGCACCCACGAGAGCCTGCTCGTCAGCGAGATCCAGCCCAATGACCTTCATTTTGCCATGCTCCTGCTGGGCGCGAAAGGATCGGGCGACGAAAAGAAGGCTGCGGGCGCGCTGCCACCGGGGCAGATCGACGCGCAGTATTTGAAAACGGCTCCGAGACTGAAGGGCGACAGCATCACCATCTCCGTGCAGTGGAAGAACGGCGCCGTGGACAAGTCCGTTCCCGTCGAGGATTGGATTCTCAATACAACGAAGAAAAAGCCGATGGAACGCGGTCCGTGGATTTACAATGGCTCGATGTTTAGTGAAGGGCACTTTCTCGCGCAAATCGAAGGCGCCTTTGCCGCGCTGGTCACGTATCCCTCCGCCTTGATCAATAATCCGCGTCCAGGGAACGACGATGATTCGATCTGGATGGTGAACGAAAAGGCCGTCCCCGCGGTCAAGACTCCTTTGGAAATTACCATCCAACTCCTGCCCACCGCCGCCGCCAAAGCCGCTCCATGAAAACCCCGTTTCTCACCATTGTCGCCGCCGCGCTCCTTGGTTTTGGTGCGCCGGCCCTTTTCGCCGCCGAGCCTCCCGCACGCGATGAAGCGAATATCTCCGTCCGAAACGAAGTGCTCACGTCCATCGGCAAAGGGCTCGCCTGGCTCCAGCGGCAACAGCAGCCCAACGGCTCGCTGGCCAATCCGCTCAACCCCGACCCTTCCGCCGATCATCCCGCGCTCACCGCCCTGCCGCTCGTCGCGTTCCACTACGAACCCACCGGCAAAGCGTCGAAGGAATATGCGGAGACTCTCAAGAAGGGATACGCTTACGTCCGGTCCCAGGCGCAGCCCGATGGCGGCATCTATTCCAAGGGCCTGTCCAACTACAACACGTCCGTCGCCCTCACCGCACTCCTCCAGAGCGGCGACCCGCAAGACGAGCCGATTCTGACCCGGGCGCGCGCCTTCATCGTCGGCCAGCAGGCCAAAGGGATGACCAAGCCCGAGACCGATGGCGGCCTCGGCTACGGTCCGACGGCGGTCAATCCGAAACGCGGGCACCCCGATCTCGACAATACGCTCATCGCCCTGGAAGCATTGCACGCCTACAAAATGGCCCGCCCCACGGTCGAAATCCCCAAGGATCAGGACCTCAATTGGCAGGCCGCCATCGATTTCATCACCCGCTGCCAGAATCTGCCCAGCCACAACAAACTGGCCTGGGCCAGTGGTGACCCGGCCAACAAGGGCGGTTTCATCTATTTTCCCGGGAGCAGCAACGCCGGTGAACAGGAACTCGGAGGAGGCAAGACGGCGCTCCGCAGCTACGGGTCCATGACCTATGCGGGCCTGCTCAGCTTCATCTACGCCGACCTCAAAAAGGATGACCCGCGCGTCTCAGCCGCCCTCGAGTGGCTGAACAAAAATTACTCGCTCGAGGAAAATCCCGGCATGGGCCGCGCCGGTCTCTATTATTACTACCATCTCGCCGCCAAGGGCCTCGCCACGGCGAAAGTGGCCGAGATCGAAACTCCCGATGGGAAAAAGGTCAAATGGCCGCGCGAACTCGCCCTCCGATTGATGAATCTGCAAAAAGGCGATGGCTCGTGGGTCAACGACACGCCTCGCTGGATGGAAACCGATCCGGTCCTCGTCACCACCTACGGCGTCCTCACCCTGGAAATTGTCTACAACCAGCTCTGAGGGGCGGTCTTAATCCACCGCATCACGACTCTGCGGCAGCCTGTAAAGATCGCTCGAAAACCTCGCGCTTGAGCACCCCCACGAAAGGCAGATTGCGGTAGTGCTCCGCGTAGTCCAGCCCGTAGCCGATCACGAATTCGTTATCGATATCGAAGCCGACGAAATCGGCTTTGAGTTCCTCCGCCCGCGCGCAACGCTTGCTCAGGAGCACACACACGCGCACGCTCTTGGGCTGCAGCTCACCACGAATCCGCCGGCAGATGGCGTGCAGCGTTCGGCCGCTATCGAGGATATCGTCGATGACGAGGACGTGACGATCTTTGACGTCCGGCATGGAAATCTGGTCGAACGTCACGACCCCGCTGCTCTCGGTGCCTCCATGGTAGCTGGAGACACTCAGGCAATCGAGCTTCAACGGCAGCGGAATGCGGCGCAAAAGATCCGCCGCGAAGATCAAAGAACCATTGAGCACCGCGACCACGGTCAACTCCTCGCCGGCATAAAACTCGGTGATATCGCGCGCCATCTCATCGAGACGCGAGAGAATCGTCTGTTCGTGAAAAAGAATCCGTTCGACATCATCGAGCATCGCCGAGGGATACCCGCAAATGAACGCGAAGAGCACCAAAAAACGTGCCAAAAAAAACGCCCCCGGTCCTTTGAACAACCAGCGGAGACTCGTGGTTCCCCACCATGAAGAATTCGCGGCCATCACCTTCCTCGGCGCGGATCCTCTGAAGCGCCAACCTCAAAAATCTTCGCGTCTTTCGTAGATATTTTTTCCCGAACCGCTCAAACGCGCCGCCGAAGTCAAAAGCCCTTTTTTGCGCCTTTTGTGCCTTTTTGCGGCCATTCCTATCCTTCCTTTTTGTTTGCGTCTCTGCCGCACCGGCCTCCTGCCCTTAGCTACCCATCGCCGCATTTAGGTTGTTTCTTGCTGCCGACGCCTCAAACCACGGTACGGCTTATTTCGGCACTTGCACGCAACGGAAGCCGAGGTGGTTCGTCCCGGAATCCACTTCGCCCTTGCCACGAGTTCCGACCATGTAACGGGTGCAGTACTGATCGGTGCACAGGAACGACCCGCCCCGATGCAGGCGCTTTTTTGCCCCGGGCTCGGTCGGATCGTAGCTTTCCGCGGGCCCTTGCGGATTGCGCACCACGCCGTGAGCGGCATCGTGCTCGTAGGTATCGGCACGATACCAATCCGCGCACCACTCCCAGACGTTTCCGGCGACATCGTAGAGGCCGTAGCCATTGGGCGCGAATTGGGCGACGGGAGCGAGTCCCTTGAAACCGTCTTCACCCGTGTCGTTGTTCGGGAACTTGCCCTCAAAAATATTTGCGGCCCACTTGCCGCCTGGCTTGAGTTCATCGCCCCACGCGTAGAGTTGCCCGGAGAGGCCGCCCCGCGCCGCGAATTCCCATTCAGCCTCGGTCGGCAGGCGCTTGCCGGCCCATTTCGCGTAGGCCTCTGCGTCGGCATAGGCGACATGGACGACGGGGTAGCTCTCGCGCCCACGCAGATCGCTGCCCTTGCCGTCCGGGTGCCGCCAGTTCGCGCCTTTCAGGTAGGTCCACCACTGCATGTAATTGTCGAGCGGCACGGCGGTGTCCGGCGGCGCAAAGACGATCGAGCCCGGCACCAGATCCTCGGGCCGGGCGCCCGGAAAATCCTCCGCCTTCGGCGTCTGCTCGGCGATCGTCGCATAGCCCGTCGCTTTCACGAAGGCTTCAAACTGCGCATTGGTCACCTCCGTCTTGTCCATCCACAACCCATCGACATAGACCCGGTGAATCGGGCGTGCGTCGGGCATGGCATCCTTGCCCCCGCAGAGTGAAACGGTCGGATCGTCCGAACCCATCGAAAATTCACCGCCGGGAATCCACACCATCCCCTCGGGAGCCGGGGCCGGCGGCTTCGCAGCATTGGCCTTGGTCGGCTGGAAGCCTTTCGGCAACGCCCGCACGCCGCCCGCGGCGACGATGGCAGGACTTCCGTCCGATGACCTCCGGTTGGCCACGAACGCGCCCCCGATGCCCACCGCCAGCACGACCACGCCAGTCATAGCCCAACGCCGAAGGGGAAATGGCGCGGGAGGATTCTCGGCACGGGCTCGTATCTTTTTCGACATGGGGAGCGATTGAATTAACCGGCAAGGCGAACCGGGTCAAACGCCGACACAGGAGCGGAGTTGCACGCCGGTCCGCTTCCCACCCCCAGACATCCATATTTCACTCGCTCTCGCAGTGCCACTTCCGCTATGCCTCGCCGCGCCGTGGCCACGGTTTTCCTCAGTTACAGACACGAGAGCGATGCGCACCGCACGGAGGTGCGAACCTTGGCCGATGCCTTGGAACGAGTGGGCCACCACGCCGTGCTCGATCAAGCTCGCGTCGCCTTTGCCGAAGCCTTTGAAATTCGCCGACGCCTGGCTGCTCTCGACCCCGCCAATTCCGACTGGCAGCGCGATGCAAACTACTCCCTCCACGCGCTGGGCAAACTTCTCTTCGATGAAAAGCGGGAACAGGAGGCCATGCCACTTTTCGGCGAAGCTCTCGAAATTTCCGAGAAACTTGCCGCGCTCGACCCATTGAATATTACCTGGCAAAGTGATGGGCGAGCAAATCGACATTGGCTTGCGAAAGCCCGCAAAGCGGCTGGCTTGGCCGATCCCCGTCTGACCGATTGATTGACATAATAGTCGCTCGACGTTCACTCGTCATTTACGCGGCCACGCTCTTCTACTCGCTTCATGCACGCTACTCTGGCTGATTGGATCACGCGTGAAGCGATCTCGTTTTCGGTCGATTCTTCTGAAGCCTTCAACGCCTCGCTTGACAGGGTCATCACCTCCCTTGGCCCTGCCATCGATTTGCTGGGTTTTGGTGAAGCGCTCCACGGCGGCGAGGACATTCTCACGTTTCGAAACCGGCTCTTTCAGCGCCTCGTGGAGGCACACGGCTATAGCGCGATCGCCATCGAGAGCAGTTTTCCCCGAGGCCGCATGGTCAACGAGTACGTCGCCGGGCACGGCCTGCCATCGTACGACGAGGTGCAACGGTCGGGATTCAGCCACGGATTCGGACGCCTGGATGCGAATCGGGAACTCGTGGAGTGGATGCGGGGATACAACGCCGATCCCGCTCACGGGACGAAACTCCAGTTTTATGGCTTCGATAGTCCGACGGAAATGGGCAGTACGGACAGTCCCAGTCACGTCCTGCATTTCGTGCTCGATTACCTCGACTCGATCGATGGCGCCAGCGGCAAGGAGCGCCGCGAACGGATCGATGCGCTTCTGGGGCAGGACGCGGCGTGGGAGAATCCGGCGGCGATGATGGACCCGACGAAATCCGTGGGGCTGTCGCCGGAAGCGACCGCGCTCCGGATTGAGACGGAGGATCTCACCACGGAACTATGCCTGCGCCGGCCCGAATTGGTGGCGAAGGGTGGCGCCGCCCGTTATCTCGAAGCCGCGCATTATGCCTCGGTCGCGCGCCAGTTGCTGAACTACCACGCGAACCTCGCGCGCGTGTCGGACAAACGGCTCGTCGAAGGCCTCGGCATCCGGGACGCGATGATGGCGGACAATCTCACCTATCTGGTGTCCCGGGAGCGGGGTCGCGGGAAGGTGCTGGCCTTCGCCCACAACAGCCATCTGAAACGCGGACGGGCGGAGTGGCAACTCGGACCCAATCACCTCGCGTGGTGGCCGGCGGGATCTCACCTCCACCAGATACTCGGTCCGCGCTATGCCGTCATCGGTTCAGCGGTCGGCGCCTGCGAGGCCAATGGCATCGGGCAACCGGAGGCAGGCACGCTCGAGGCCCGGTTCACGGCGCAGGCCGGGCCGGTGGTTTTCATTCCCACGCACCTGGGCGAGGGACTGCCCGCATCGGAGATCGAGTCGCTCCCGGCTCGGTCGGGGAACATGAAGAACCCATCGTATTTCCCGCTCACCGCGCAAAGTTTCACCGACTTCGACTGGCTGGCTGTTTTTCGCTCCCCCTCCGACGAGCGCCCGGCCTAGTCTGGGGTGTCTTTTCCACGCTCCCCTGCTCCATGCTCACTCTCGAAAAATTCTCCATCGGTGTCGGCGACCGCTTCGCCCATCAGGCCAAGGCCCAACTCCGCGCGTGCGAACTCCTGGCCGCCGACGGCGCGGAGGTCGTGCCGGTCTGGAACAAGTCCAATCGCGAACACACCTTTGTGGGTTCCGAACCGTCGAGCGTGCTCGCCGCGGCCCAGGCGGCGGTGAAGGCGCTCGGCTGGAAGAAGGGCTGGCATGTCGATGCCGATCACATCCGGCTCGAAACCGTGGACCGTTTTCTCCCGCACTCGGATTTCTTCACCATCGATGTGGCCGACTCGATCGGCCAACCCAGCGCGCCCGAAGCCGTCACGGCGTTCGTGGATCGGCATCCGGAACTGATCGGCACGATCTCCATTCCGCACATCGCCACGCCTTTCCAAACGAGCCGGGCAGAGATCGAACGCATCGCGGGAAAGTTCCTGCTCGCAGTACAGGACGCCGGAAAAATCTACCGCCATATTGCGGCGGCCAAAGGCGCGGATCAGATCATCGCGGAGGTTTCAATGGACGAGACCGATACGCCGCAAACACCGCCGGAACTGCTCGTGATCCTGGCCGCGCTGGCCGACGAGAAGGTGCCGGTGCAGACGATCGCGCCCAAGTTCACGGGTCGCTTTAACAAAGGCGTGGATTACGTGGGCGACCTCGTGCAGTTCGAGAAGGAGTTTCACGATGACCTCGCCGTCATCGCTTTTGCCATCGCGCGTTACGGCCTGCCGGCCAATCTCAAGCTTTCGGTCCACAGCGGCTCGGACAAATTTTCCCTTTACCCGATCATCCGGCGCACGCTGCCGAAGTTTGGCGCCGGGCTGCATCTCAAGACCGCGGGCACGACCTGGCTGGAGGAATTGATCGGCCTGGCCGAAGCCGGTGGCGCGGGGCTGGCGCTGGCCAGGGAGATTTACGCCGGGGCCATCGGGCACGTCGACGAGTTCTGCGCCCCCTACGCCTCGGTGATCGACATCGACAAAGCGAAGCTGCCGACGGCCGAGGAGGTCAATGGATGGACGAGCGACCAGTTCACCGGCGCGCTCCGGCATGACCAAAAGAATCCGCTGTTCAATGCGAGCTTCCGCCAACTGCTGCACGTGTCCTTCAAACTCGCAGCCAAGAAAGGCCAGCGTTATCTCGATCTCCTCGTTGCGAATGAGGAAGTGGTGGGCCGGAACGTGACGGAGAACCTTTATCTCCGCCACCTGAAGCCGCTGTTTATCGACTGAAGGGCGCGCGGAGCGGTTGCGCCGCTCCCCTCCAGTCATTCACAATGCTCCCATGCGCTCCGCCATCACCGTCTCCCTCGTCCCGCAAGCCAAAGGCGGACCCTTCGTCTTCTGGGACGGCCTCGAAGACGCGTGCGTCCAGGCCGCTTCGCTCGGTTTTGACGCCATCGAAATCTTTCCTCCGAACGCCGAAGCTCTCGACGTGCCGGCCATCCAGAAGTTGCTGAAGCAGCACAGCCTCTCCGTCGCCGCTATCGGGACCGGGGGCGGTTGGGTCATTCATAAATGGAGCCTCACTCATGCGGACGCCGCGGTGCGCGCGCAGGCGCGAAGCTTCATCCGCACCATCATCGACAAGGCCGCGGCGCTCGGCGCGCCGGCCATCCTCGGCTCGATGCAAGGGCGTTGGGAGGGCGATGTGAGCCGCGAGCAAGCCCTGGATTGGCTCGGTGAAGCACTCGACGATTTGGCCGAACATGCCGCGAAGCTTGGGCAGGTCTTTCTCTATGAGCCGCTGAATCGCTACGAAACGAATCTCCTGCACCGAACCCCGGACGCCGCCGCCTGGCTGCGCACGCTCACGACGAGCAATGTCCGCATCCTGTCGGACCTCTTCCACATGAACATCGAGGAGCCCGATCTGGCCGACGCGTTGCGCGAAGGCGGGTCCATGGTCGGCCACGTCCATTTCGCCGACTCGAACCGGCGGGCCATTGGATTTGGGCACACGGACATGGCGCCGATCATCGGCGCCCTGCGGGACATCGAGTACCAAGGCTACCTTTCCGCCGAGATCCTTCCGCTGCCCGATTCCCACGCAGCCGCCCGGCAAACCATCGAGAGCTTCCGTCAACTCATACGCCCGTAGCCATGCTCAAGTCCACGTTGCTTCATCCCGAAATCCTGCGCGTCCTCGCCCGGGGCGGACATCATTCGAAGATTCTCATCACCGATGGCAACTATCCGGCGGTGAACAAGAAGGGGCCGAATGCCGAACTTGTTTGCCTCCAGCTCAGCCCCGGCGTGCCGACGGTGTCACAGGTGTTGCGTGCGCTGCTGAGCGCGGTGCCGATCGATCATATCAATACGATGGGCATCCCGGCGGATGACCCATACGCGAGCCACGGCGAACCGCCGATCTGGTCGGAACTGCGCGCGATCACGGCAGAGGCGGGGCTCGCGATCGAAGTCTCGCCGATTTCGAAATGGGACTTTTACCAGGCGGTCGAATCGCCGGACCACATCCTGACCATCCAGACGGCCGACCAGGCGCTCTGGGCCAACGTGCTGCTCACGGTGGGCTGCCGCGTCCAATGAGCGGGATCATGAACTTTGACAAGCGGACTTCGACCAAGCCGCAGATGAGCACTCGCTGACTCATTCCTTCGCATGCACACTCGCAAACTCGGCCAGACCGATCTCCAACTTCCCATCCTGAGCTTCGGCGCATCTTCGCTCGGCGCGGAATTTCGCAAAGTGAAAGTCGACGAGGCGCTGCACAGCGTCCACGTCGCGCTCGAATGCGGGCTCAATTTCATCGACACCTCGCCCTTCTACGGCCGCGGCATGAGCGAGGTGCTGCTCGGCATCGCGTTGCAGGGAGTGCCACGCGACAGCTACACGCTTTGCACGAAGCTCGGGCGCTACGACCTGACCCATTTCGACTTTTCCGCGAAACGCGTGGCCGAGAGCGTGGACGTGTCGCTGCACCGATTGGGGACGGATCACCTGGACATCATCCTCTGCCACGATATCGAGTTTGTGCCGATGCAGCAGATCGTCGATGAGACGATCCCGGCGCTGCGGAAGATTCAGCAGGCCGGAAAGGTCCGCTATATCGGGTTCTCCGGTTACCCGATGAAGATTTTCCGCTTCATCCTCGACCAGACGGACGTGGACTGCGTGCTTAGCTACAACCAGTACACGCTGCAAAATACGCGCTTTGCCGACGAGGCCGTGCCGTATCTCAAGACGAAAGGCGTGGGAGTGATGAACGCCGGGCCGTTCAGCGCGCGGTTGCTGACCAATGCCCCATTGCCCGCGTGGCTCAAAGAGCCGGAGGAAGTGAAAGCCGCCGCCCGCAAAGCCGCCGCGCATTGCCAAAGCAAGGGCGTGGATATCGCGAAGCTGGCGCTCCAATTCTGCCTCGCTAATCCGGACATAGCGACAACGGTAAGCGGGAGCGCCAATCCGAATAACATTCGGAATTGGGCCAAGTGGGCGGCGGAACCTATCGATGAAGAGTTGCTTCGTGAGGTGCTGGCGATCTTTGCGCCGGTGAAAAATCTCGGGCACCGCGAAGGGCTGCCGGAGAATAATTGAAGCATGGCGGAGAATTTCTACGGGGGCGATCGGCGTGAGGCCCTCGGGCCGCTACACCAGATCGCGACGTGTCGCACGGAGAAGAGCCCAAGGAGCGGCGGAGCCGCCAAATCTCGATGGGAGGTAGTAAAGTGAGCGGAGCATCCCGGCCGAAAAGCTTGGCGGCTCCGCCGCGATTGTACGGTCGGCGGTTGGGAAACCGCCGCTCCTTGGGCTGCTCGTCGCGCGCGATCGCCCCCGAAGCCGAACGTCGTCACCGCACTGCTAGTTACCCCCCTCGCGTTGTGATCTTCATAATGACATGGATTTCGGGAACCTTAAAGACGTGGGAAATGCGTAGGCTAGGGCGGTTGCTAGCCTTACTGCTCGCCATTTTCCTGGGGTGCTCCGCGGGCGCCCTCGATTTCAAGTCGGTCACCCACGAAGGGAAGCAGTTCACGGTCTGCCGCGTCGACCCGCGCACGGACAAGCTCCACCTGTTCCTGCTCGACAGTGGCGGGCAATACTTCAAGTCATTCGAAGGGATCGACCGGGCGCTGGCTCCGCGCGGGGAGCGCCTCCTCTTCGGAATGAATGCGGGCATGTATCATCCCGGGCTGAGGCCGGTCGGATGGTTTGTCACCGGCGGGCTTGAACTCGCCCCCATCACCCTCGCCGATGGCGAGGGCAATTTCTTCCTGAAGCCAAATGGCGTCTTTGTCATCACCGCGAACGGCGCTCGCATCCTGGAGTCGTCCCGCGCGGCGGCGCTGAACGAAAAAGTGGAACTTGCCACGCAGTCGGGGCCTCTTCTCGTGATCGGAGGCCAAATTCATCCCGCCTTCAAACCGCAATCGGATTCCGCTCTCTTCCGCAACGGCGTCGGCGTCGCTTCTCCCAACGAAGTTGTTTTCGCGATCTCGGAAGGGCCCGTCAATTTTCATCAATTCGCCACCCTGTTTCGGGATGCGCTGCACTGCCCGGACGCCCTCTTCCTGGACGGCACCATTTCGAGCCTGCACTCGCCGGAACTCAACCGCAGCGATAAGAAAATCGATCTCGGCCCGATGATCGGTGTGATCGGGCCCCTTCCCAAGACTCAGCCATGAAAGCCATCTCCCTCGACCAACCCCAAAAATTTCGCCTTATCGACATTGCCGAACCCGCCGCGCCCGCGCCTGGCGAAGCGCTCGTTCGCGTGCACCGCGTGGGCATCTGCGGCACGGATTTCGGCGGCTACCTCGGCAAGATGCCGTTCTTCAGCTACCCACGCATTCCCGGGCACGAATTGGGAGTCGAAGTGCTCGCTGTCGGGTCCGGCGTGACGAATGTCGCCCCTGGCGATCACTGCGCGGTCGAGCCGTATCTCAACTGCCAGAAATGCTATTCGTGCCGGCGCGGCCACACCAATTGCTGCGAGACCAACCAGACGCTCGGCGTGATGTGCGACGGCGGCATGGCCGAGCGCTACCTGCTTCCAGCCCGCAAGCTTCACGTCTCGCGCAAGCTCACCTTCGATCAACTCGCGCTCGTCGAGACCCTCGCGATCGGCTGCCACGCCGTGCATCGCGGGAAACCGCGCCCGGACGAAAATGTTCTCGTCATCGGCGCCGGTCCCATCGGTCTGTCCGCGATCGAGTTCGCCAAGCTGAGCGGGGCGCGGACCGTCGTCATGGACATGAACGCCGGGCGCCTCGCCTTCGTCCGCGAAAAGATGGGCGTGCCCGACACGATCCTGCTTACGCCCGGAGGCGAAGAGGCCGCGATCGAACAGCTTCGCACGCTGACCAACGGCCAGTTCGCCGATGTGGTGATCGATGCCACCGGCAGTAACAAGTCGATGGCCAGCGCGCTTGCCTACTGCGCCTTCGTCGGACGACTCGTCTATGTCGGCATCACGCAGCAGGAGGTCAGCTTCCTCCACGCGCCGATCATGCATCGCCGGGAGATCAGCATCATGGCGTCGCGCAATGCCCTGCCCGGAGATTTCACCCGCATCATCGGTCTCATCGAGGAGGGGAAGATCGATACGGTGCCGTGGATTACCCACCACGCGGCATTCGAGGAAATGATCGATGTATTCCCGACGTGGCTCAAGCCGGAGACGGGTGTCATCAAGGCCGTCGTCGCTGTGTCGTAAGGACCGGATATTGACGCAGCCCAAGTCCGAAGAATCAGGTGGGAACGACCGCTTCGACGCTTGGGACGCCCACCTTCCCCATCCGTGCGGGAATCGGCATCGGGAGTTCGAACTTTTCGGGGTTGGCCGGACACATCCCGCACACGGCCTCTTCCTCCCGGCGACAGAAGGCCTGCAATTCCTCATCCGAACAATCGGGTTCGAGCGGCTGATAGCGCAGGTAGGGTTCCCACTGCGCGGAAAGATGGTGCTTCGCGTCCTGCAATCTGAGATACGCCAGCGGCCCGCATTTCCAGATCTTTTCCTCAAACAGTTGCCGGCAAAACTTCGCCGGGCACTTTTCCCAACTGTGGCGCGGCTGCCCGTCGGCAAACGGCTCCATACCCGCGCCAATCCCCCGATACCGGCGGGTCCAATTCTTGAAGGAGCCAGTGTAGGCCACGCGAATGCCGTAATCCCGCTCCCAGCCCCGCAAAAGCTTGAGGATCGGTTCCAGCTTCGCTCGATACTCCGGGGCGTCATGATGCAGGGACAAGCGGAGGTAGGCATTGCCGTCTTCCGCCAGGATCTGAGGCAGTCGCGGATGCCGATGCAGAAAGAATCCATTCGTCACGATTCGCAGGCGCGACGCCGGCCAATTCTTCCGCGCGAGCCGCACAAACTCCGGCAACTCGGGATGAATGGTGGGTTCGCCACCCAACAACGCGAAGGTCTCGGGATGAAGCCGACGATTCCACAATTTCATCGAGCGGTCGGCCTCGTCCAACGAGATGATCCCCTTGTGTCCTTGATTGGAGTAATGCGAGCAGCTCTCACAGGCGAGATTGCAACTGTGAACGACATGCATTTCCAGATTGGCGATTCGCGGCGTCACGTAGCCGGGAGCGTAGACCCAAAGTCCCCAAGTCCAATCTCATTCCACTCGGGCGTCAATCGCTGTTGGAAGGGTGGTGGATTCATGCTTTACTTCGCGAATACATGGCAAACACGCCTTCAGCGCCGCCATCGCCATCACCTGTTTTCCCGCGTTGGCCGTTGATTCGGCGGCCGTGGGCCGCGTACGCCGCGGCACTGGCTCTGACGGCCCTCGCGTTCGGGCTCCGCTGGGAGACTGACGCATTCTTCGCCAATTCCAACAGGCTGGTTTGCTTCACGATCGCTGCCACGGTCAGCGCGTTTCTCTTCGGGTGCGGTCCCGGGATTGCCAGCACGTTTATCGGGATCGCGGCAGCCGTCTACTTTTTTGTCCCCCCGCGGAATTCGTTTCACATTGCCAACGTCCACCTCGGTGTGGGGGTCGCCGCCGCAGCGGTGCAAAGCCTCATCATCTGCCTGTGTGCTGGATTCCTGCACCGGGCCTTGCGGCTCCGCGCCACGGCGGAGCAGGAAACGCGCGCCCTTTACGAGGCCGAATCCCGGGCCCATGAAGCAGCGGCCGAGATGAATCGAACCAAAGATTACTTTCTCGCCATCCTCAGCCACGAATTGCGCGGTCCCCTCAGCGCCATTCAGTATTGTGTGGCCGATCGTCTCAGCGATCCCGCCGTGCCGCTCGATTTGCGTGAGTCCTTCGCCCTCATCGAGCGCAGTGTGCGGATGCAATCGCGGCTCATCTCCGATCTTCTCGACCTCACGCGCCTGACCCGCGGCAAGCTGGAGATCGATTTGCGCCCCCTGAATCTGCATCTCCTTCTGGTCGAGGCCGTCCGCACTTGCAGACCACCAAGCGAGGCAAACCAGGCGCCGATTCCCTCGCTGCACCTGCACGCATCCCACACATGGGTGCAAGGCGATCACGATCGCCTCCTCCAGGTCTTTTGGAACATCCTGCGCAACGCCGGAAAGTTCACGGCCCGCGACGGATCGATCGATGTCGAAACCTATGAACCCACCCCGGGCCGCATCGCTGTTCGCATTCGCGATACCGGGATCGGCCTCACCCCCGAGGCGATGGAACGCATCTTTCAGCCCTTTGAGCAGGCCGCGCAAAGCGATATGGACAAGAAGCAGGGAGGACTCGGACTTGGCCTCGCGATCGCTCGCGGCATCATGGAATTGCACGATGGCACTCTCACCGGCGAAAGCGAAGGCCCCGGCCGCGGTACCGCGTTCATCGTGGAATTGCCAACGGTCAATCCTGCGACTCCGCCCGCCTCGTCACGCCATTCGGACGTCAGCCGGCCCGCCAGCTCCGGAGCGACCCGCGTCACGGCGGAGGTGACGTAGGGGTGGACGTGGGTGGTTGATAGCCCCGCGGATGCCTGCAATGTCTCCACGGTAAGCCGCACCTGATCCCGATCATTCTCGACGTTGCCGACGAATCGTGGCGGAGAAGAATCTCCCCGCGCGCGATTCAAGTTGAGACCTCCGCTAATTCAGACGGGGCTACCAACTATCCACGATCAACCATCCCCAAATCAGGGCGCTTTGATCAACTGCTCCAGGGCGCTATCGGGTTCAGCGCCGTACTGGGTCGCGAGCTTGTAGTGCTCGCGGGCCTTTTCCTTGTTGGGCGGGGTTTGCATCGCGTAAACCACGGCGAGGTTGAAGTGCGCATCGGCGTAGGTGGGATCGAGCGTTACCGCCGTTTCGAGCTCTTTCTGCGCCGCTTCCTGCCAGCCCTTCTGACTCGCCGTGATCCCGAGATAATTGTGCGCCGTCGCGTTTTTCGGATTGAGCGCCAGAGCCTTGGTCAATTCATTGACGGCCTCGTCATACTTTTGCTCGCTGTAGAAGACAATGCCGAGCGTGCAGTGAGAGAAACCGTCCTCCGGAGCGATCGCGATTGCTTTCTTGAAGGAATCCTCGGCGGGCTTGAATTTGCCGGCGCGGAAAAGAACGACGCCAAGATTGGAGAGCGTGTAGAGATTGTTCGGCGCCCTCGCGAGGATCTTCCGATAGGTTTTCTCCGCTTCAGCGTAGTTGCCGCGCTCAAACTGGTCCTTGCCTTCCCGCGCCAGGGGCAACAATTCCGCGGGGACATTGGGCGCGCCCGAGGACGCTCCCGAACCGGGACCCGATGGTTCCATCGTGGTGGAGGGCACGGTTTCCGTGAGACCCGTGGCTGGCTTCTGGTTTGTCAGGTTTGGGAGCTCTTCGAGCGTCGGCAGCTTCTCAGCCGGAGACGTGGATTTCGGCGGTTCGGGCGGCAACGTGCTCGGCGGCTTGCTCGACGCCAAGGGACCGATGCCGGCCTCTTTCGGCGGCGTTTCCAGGGTAAATGCTGGCTTGGGTTCGGGCAAGGGTAGCGCCGGTTCGGGCGTCCTCGACTTCTCCGGTGGCTTCGCCGCCTCGGCGACTTTGGCGGGCGCCGTCTTTTGAGGTGTCGCGGCTGGTTTCGCGGGCGGCGTGGACGCTACGGCCACCTTCGGGCTCTGCGCAGGGGTCGCCGCCGGCGGTGGAACGACGATGACGTTGGGGACGGGCGCTGGCGCCGGCGGCACGGAGTTATTGACGGGAAGAGGCGTCGCCTTCGGGGTGCTTACCGAGGGGCGGCTCGTTTCTGCGATGTTTACGGGGGCGGCAGGAACAACGGGCTCGACCGCCCTTGAGGGCACGCTCTCTTCTTCCTTTGGCACCGCGAGGGAAATTTCCGTGTCGCTGACCTGGAGTTCCGGGTTTCTGAACAGAGCGCGCTCCTTGTCGGTGAGCTTCACCACCGGCTGGCTGATCAGATCGATCTGCTTGAGCAGCGTCTTGGAATTGATTTCCAGATCGGCCATCTCAGCCAGGAGCACTTTCCGGGTCTTGGCCCGGACGGCCTCCTCTTTCTGCTCCCGCAAGACGATCCCGCGCAAGATCATGTTTTCGTCCTGCATCTTCTTCTTCTCGGCCGCGCTGGCCGCGTTCTCCGCCTTGGCCTGCGCCAATTGCTTCCCGGATTCCTCGAGCTTCACCTGCATGTCCGCCATTTGGCGCTGATAATCGGCGCTCTCTTTCCTGGCTATAACGAGTTGCTCCTTCACATCGACGACATCCTTTTTGAGCGCTGCGATTTGCTGATCCTTCTGGGCGCCCTCTGTTTTGAATTGATTGATCGATTTTTCAGCGTCGGCCAGCTTGGCCATGAGCGTGGTGTTGTCGGCGACCAGCTTGTCCACCTGCTTCTGGGCGTCCTTCAGTTTCGCGACCTGCGTCAGCGCATCGTCGCGCTGCTGCTGCACGACCACGAGTTGTCCCTCGGTCTTTTGCAGTTTATCGGCGAGAGCATCCCGCTCCTTCGTGGTGCGATCCAGGTCCTGCTGGATCTTCGCGATCCTGCCCGGCACGTCGACGCTGGTTTGCGTGGCCGAATCACGCTCCTGGGTCAATTTGGCGATCTTCCCAAGCGCCTTGCTGTATCGGTCGTCAAGTTGCTGGCGGTATTCCGCATCCGCCTCGGCCTCGATCTTGAACGTCCGCACGTCCCGCTTCGCGGTCGCAACGTCGGCCTGGAGTGCCTTCACCCTATCGGTATCGGCCTTGCCTTCACCCACGGCCTTCATCAGAGCCTGCTCGGCATTGTCCGCGCGCTTTTGCAGAAGCTGTTGCTTCTTGTCCGAGTCCGCGCGGCTCTTCACAGCCTCCTCCAATTTCTGTGCGAGATCGGCTTTCTCTTTCTCCAGGTGTTCCGCTTCGTCTTTCGCCTTCTTCAAGTCCGCCTGCAGTTTTTGCATGCGCCGCTGCGCCTCCTCCAGAGGGTCGCTTTCCGCACTGCGTTCCGGCTGCGTTTTGCGCGGAGAGCTCTTTGACGAACCGGCCGCGGGCGCTGGACTGCCCGTGGATGGCGAGAGGACCGGTTCGGGTTCGAAGATCAGCGGCTTCTCGCTGTCGCCTCGCGGGAGTGGCGTCGAGGGAAGTCCCAACGCTCCTTCGCCTGGATCGGCCTTTCCCGCGCCAAACCGGGCAATCTTTTCCTGCACCCGCACCACCGCCTCAGCCGTCCGCGACTTACGGTAGGAGACAATCTGCGGTTGCCAGCTCGGGGCACTCGACGCAATCTGATCGAGCACCGTGGCGGCATAGCGAAACTTGGTCAGCGCCCCTTTGAAGTTCCCCGATTCTTCCGCTTTTTCCCCCTGCTGGACGGCCATGTAAGCATTGACGAAGAGATCGCCCGGATCGGGGTTGCTGGCCGCGCGCAAAGGGGCGGCTCCGAATGCGAGGCAAGCTAGAAGTAGGAGTACAAGTGGGCGCATGGGGCGGAAAAAGTGGCCGAAACTACTTGAAATGCTGCTCTCATGCAACGGATTCTCTCGACTCTTGTGAGTCTTCCTCCTCCGTCGCCCCCGCCGCGTCACCCGCCCGGCGGCTGGCTCTCCAGCGTGCAATATGCCGCTTTCGAGGCGGCAGCGACCGACGCCCACCGCCTGCACACCACCACCTCGGGCTGGGTGGAGCGCTTTGGGCGCGACGTGCTGATTTCGCATCAGGACGATGCCACTTTGGCGACCTTGCTCGACGGCGTACTGGCCTGGGAGGGGAGTCACGACTTCCAGCATCAGCGCATCTTTGGAAAATTTCTGCCGAAACAAAACGAAGAGCGCATCGCTCCCGTGCTTATCCAGGGCGATGCCACACTGTCGCTCCTGGCCACCGTCAGTGAAAACGGCGTGCGCTACCGGCTGGATTTCGGCGCGGGATATTCCGCGGGCCTCTTTATCGACCAGCGCGCCAATCGATCTTACGTGCGCCACGCCGTCCCACGCCGCCTGCTCAATACCTTTGCCTATACCTGCTCCTTCTCGGTCGTCGCCGCGCTCGCCGGCGCCGATACGGTCAGCATCGACCTCTCGAAAAAATCCGTCGACCGGGGACGCGAGAACTTTGCTCTGAACGGCCTCGACGCCACCGCGCACCGTTTCTATGCAGACGATGTGCTCGATATGCTCCCCAGACTGGGTCGCAAGCGTGAGCAGTTCGACATCATTATCCTCGACCCGCCGACCTTCTCACGCGGCAACAAAGGCCGGCGTTTTCAGGTCGAGCAAGACATGGAAGCGCTGCTCGTCGCGGCGCTGGAGGTGGCCGCGCCACGCGCGAGAATCCTGCTTTCCACCAATTGCACTCGGCTCAATCGGCGGGCCCTGGAATCCATCGCCCGCTTTGCCTGCAAGGCCATGCGCCAGGCCGCGGACTTCCACGCGGAACCGGCCTTGCCGGATATCCCCGCGGGAGCCGCGGCCCAGACGCTGTGGCTGCTGCTAAAGTAACGAAACTACTGAACCTTGAGCAGTTCGACCTCGAAAATGAGGGTCTCATCAGGCCCAATGGCGCCACCCGCGCCGCGCGACCCATAGGCCAGCTTCGAGGGAATATAGAGAATGGCCTTGCCGCCTTCCTTCACCAGTTGAAGGCCTTCCGTCCAGCCGGGAATTACCCGGTTGAGCGGGAAGGAAATTGGCTCGCCACGCTTGATCGAGCTGTCAAAAACCGTTCCATCCAGCAGCTTGCCTTCGTAGTGGACAAGAACGGTGTCAGTCGCCGCCGGCATCTTACCGGTGCCTTCCTTCACGATCTTGTACTGGAGCCCGCTGGCGGTCGTCTTCACGCCTTCTTTGGTCTTGTTTTCCGCGAGAAATTTCTCGCCTTTTTCGATTGGGGATTCGGCCATGGTCGTCAGAGGCGCGAGGGTGAACGCGGCGCCAAGCGCGGTGCAGCAGAGGCTGCGGAGGATGGAGGGTTTCATGAGGCGCGCAGGCTAGGGCATCGCCCCGCCGGGTGCAACCCGCAGTTCGTCACCACCGACAATCTTTCCGTCCGCCAGCGTCCAGCGGTAGACCGGTGCCAGCGCGCCCTTCTTCAGGGCGCGGAAAAGCTCCGGCGCGTCCCGCTTCTGCAGCACCAGGTCCGCGACGCCTTGCGCGTGGCAACTCAGGACGCGCGCGAAGCCTTTAGCCTCCCGCGGTTCGCCGATGATGCGCGAATAGCCGGCGGGAGTCGGCAATGGTGCGGCGGGGCGCGCGAGCACGAGGAAGCTGTAGGGCAGGCTCCGCAAATCGATCCCCATTTCCTTGCCGAACTCCGCCCAGCGCGCGTCCTGGAAAATCTCCGATGGAGGCGTGGCAAAGTGATGACACCAATGCGGCGCATTCCCCGCAGTGAGCAATCCGCAGCGCTGCTGATGCGTGCACGGGGCCACGGCCACGAAGTCTCCGAGCAAGCGCTCGCGCACCTCGATCAATCGCCGGCTGTCCGCGTGCGTCCCAGCTTCGACCCAGATCACCTCCCCCGCCCCACGCGCCAGATCCAGCAAGCCTTCGAGTTCCGCGGCGGGCAATTCATTGATGACGTGGCTGACGAGCAGCAGCGTGTCGCGGTCGGTGAACGGTGGCCCTTGAGGGAACGCGAGCCCTGGGAAACCTTCGCGAGCCTTCTCTGCCGCAAAGCGCCGGGCCATCGGCGAGCGATCGTGCAGCGCGAGCGAGGAAAATCGTGGCCACTCTCCGAGCACGCGCCGATGCGCGATGCCACTGCCACAACCCCAATCGAGGAGGCGCCTGCTCCGCGGCTGCCAGCCTCGCCGCCGCAATTCACCCAGGACCGCATCCCATTTCCACCCGATGCGTTCGGCGAACGTCGAGTCGTAGAGCGCCACATCAGCTGCTACGCGCCAGTAGTCCTCTGTTCCGGCGGTGCCGTTCAGAAAACGTTCACGAATGCGGCGCAGCGCCGTGAGTTCCTGCGGAGTCCAGTGCTTGATCATGGGAGTATGGAGGCGGTGCCCGCCGAGCCCTCGAGCAGCGTCGCCAGCCGTTGTTCGCGAATCCCATAAAATGCCATCAGTTCACGGAGTTGCACGCGCAGAGGCTCCACATCGTGCGGTTTCACCCGGCGGTGGGCGGAGAGCATCAGGTTCTTGCTGGTATCTTCGGGCGAGATGAATTCGAAGACCTTCACCGCATAACCGTGGATCTCCAGCAGCAACGCGCGCAAGCCGTCCGTCACGATCTCGGCCTCGCGCTCGGCGAGGATGCCGTGACGGAGCACGCTGCGCAGCACCGGCGGCGGCGCGAGTTGGGTGCGCACTTCCTTGTGACAACACGGGGCAGCGAGAATCAGGGACGCGCTGGCGCGCACCGCCTGGGCCAGGGCATCGTCCGTCGCGGTGTCGCAGGCGTGCAGCGCGATCAGCACGTCGGGCGGTTGTGGCGGCGCGAATCCTCCGATCGTCCCGCTTTCGAAATGCAACCCGGCGAAGTCGTGCTCGCGCGCCACGCGGTTCGTCAGATCCACCAATTCGGAACGCGCTTCGACGCCGGTGATTTCCGCCGCAATCCCGCGCGCGCGAAAAAACTCCGCGGCGGCAAACGTCAGGTATCCTTTGCCCGCGCCCATATCCACCACCCGCAATTTCCGGGAAACAACGCGCAGCGGCGAATCGTCCAGCAAATGACCAAGCAACTCCACGAAACGCTGGATCTGGCGCAGCTTCGGCGCCATGCCGGGGCGCGCCTCCCCGCTCGCATTGGTGACCCCCAACTCCCGCAACCAGCCCGCGTTTTCCACCACCATGGCCGCGTGCTTTTCACGGTCATGCTCCGGGGGCGGCACCACGGTGAAAGTCGCGCGGCTGGCCTTGAGTTTTCCCCGGCCCGCCGCGTCGCACTGGAGTTGCCAATCACCTGTCGCCGTGAAAAGGCGGGCGCTATTCCAGTCAGTTCCGAGCATCGATCCGAACGCCGCGAGGGCCTCTTCGAAGGCGAAGTTTTTCGTCACGTCGCGCGTGGCGTAGCGCCAGACGAACGACAGACGGCGCCCCTCGCGCAGATCCACCGCACGTCCATACCCATTCCGCAATCCTTCCTCAGCGCCGAGGTACTCGCTGAGGGTCACCTTCACAAATGCGCCCACGCGCCACGCCGCCTCGAACTTTTCGAGAAAACGGGCACGGGCGTCGGAGGTCATGTCAGGAGTGAAGCGCTGGATGCCGCCGGTGGGAAGCGCCGCATGGGCGCAGGCCGCCGAATAAAAGCGAAACGCCGCCCGCGCACAAAGGCACAGACGGCGTTTCGGGCGGGAAGGCCGAGGCCCTCCCGACACTGGAGCCTGGGGAGTGTTTACAGAGCCTGGTATTTGCCGGGGACAGGCAGCGGGTAGTTGCCGTTGGCATCCGGCATCACGGGCGGATCTTCGTGCAGAGTCTGGAATTCCTTGCCGAACGGTTTTTCGCTCTTGATCGCGTCGTCCCACGTGATGAGCTGCCCGGAGTATCCGGCCATGCGGCCCATGATCGCGGTCATGGTGCTCTTCGCGCCGCGCTCGGCTTCCATATAGGGCTCGTTATGGAGGATCGCTTTGAAGAGGTCGTTGTGCTCCTGCTGGTAGGGGTCGACCGTCGGGTCTTCCTTCGTGTAGTGCCACTCGTTCTTTCCGGTGATGTTGAAGATGGTGCGATCGTTGATGCACTCCAGCGAGCCTTCGGTGCCGTGGGCGTTCTCCGCGACATAGTTCCAGCAGCCGGGCATCTGCCGGTTCTGGTGAAAAAGACGGGTTCCATCCGCGTACTCAAACTCGATGCCAAAGTGGTCGTAGAGGCAGCCGGCGTCCTTTCCGCGGCGCACTTCAGCGCCGCCAATGCCCTTGGCGCTGATCGGCGGCACGTCACCGTGGATCCAGTTGAAGACATCGATATTGTGCAGACCCTGGTCCACGATGATGTCGCCACACAGCCAGTTAAAATAGAATTGGTTGTGCAGCTGGAACTCGAGTTCATTCCATTCCGGCTTCCTGGGAACGAAGGCGCGCGCGGCGCCCATGTCCCAAAATGTGCGGCCATACAGGATCTTGCCGAGGGCGCCATCCTGCACGCGCTTGATGGCCTCGAGATAACCGGGCTTGTGACGGCGCTGGAGACCGACGCCGACCTTCAAGCCTTTCTTCTTCGCTTCCTCCGCGGCGGCGAGCACCCGGCGGATGCCGATCGCATCGACCGCGACGGGCTTTTCGAGAAAGGCGTGCTTGCCCTGCTTGACCGCCTCTTCAAACATCATCGGGCGATACGTCGGCGGCGTGGCGCAGATGACGACGTCGCACGCGGCGATGACTTTCTTGTAGGCGTCGAAGCCGAGGAAGATGCGATCCGGAGTGACGTCGACTTTCGTGGAGTTGGAGGCCGCGAGATTCTGAACGGCCTTTTCGGCGATGTCCTGGAAGAGTTCGCCCATGGCGACCATCTGGATATTGGGAATGGCCTTGAGCGCCTGGTTCGCGGCGCCTGTGCCGCGACCGCCACCGCCGATGAGGCCGAGTTTGAGCGGTCCGCCTTCCGCGGCGTGGGCAAAACGGGCGATGGGCAGCGTGCTCAGCGCGACGCCACCGGCGGTGGCTCGGAGGAAGCGGCGGCGACTGAGGGGGGACGCGAAGTCGTGGGGAGTAGTCATAGGTTTGGAGATGAGCCGGCTACTTCAGCGAAAGCGGCGTGGGTGGTCAATGCCAACGAACCTGAAAATCCGAAACTCGAAATCCGAATTCCGGATTTCGGATTTCCGCCCTTGCAGCAGCCCCGTCAGGCGGGCAACTCGGCATCGAGCGCGGCGAGTAGTTCGCCGATCGTCTCGCGATTTTCATCGCCCATGTTCGACAGGCGGAAGGTCTTGCCCTTGAGCTTGCCGTAACCGCCGTCGATGATGAGCCCGTGCTTGGATTTCAACGCCGCAGCCAGGGCGGCCACGTCGATGCCGCGACTGTTCGCCACGCAGGTCAGTGACTTGGAACGGTAACCCTCGGGAGCGAAGAAATCGAAGCCCCTGTCCCGGACCCACGCGTGCACCATCGCATTCAGGTCCGCGTGGCGGGCATGCCGGGCGGCAACGCCCTCGGCAAAGATGTCGTCCAGTTTCGATTGCAGAGCGTAGATGTGCGAGATGCTCGGGGTGGACGGAGTCATGTCCTCCGCCTGGTTCTTGGCGAATTCGAGGAAATCGAAGTAATAGCCGCGACCCTTGACCGTGGCGGCGCGCTCCATGGCTTTCTTGCTCGCGGAGAACAGCGCCAGGCCGGGCGGCATGGCGAGAGCCTTTTGCGAACCGGTAAGAAGGACATCGAGCCCGAGCTCATCCATCGGGATCGGCACCGCGCTGCACGATGAGACGCTATCGACGATCGACATTGTCTCCGGAAACTCACGCAGGACGGCCGCGACCTCGGCGATGTCACTCATCACGCCGGTCGACGTTTCATTGTGAATGAGCGTGACGGCGTCAAATCCGCCTTGTTTCAGATGCTCGCGAACCTGCGCACCGCGGATTGGTTGGCCCCACTCGACCTGCAAAGCCACGGCTTCCTTGCCGCACTTCTTCGATACGTCGAACCATTTATCGGAAAACGCGCCGCACATGCAGTTCAGCACCTTGCCCGACCCGACGAGATTGCGAATGGCGCCTTCCATCACGCCCCACGCGCTCGAGGTGGAAAGGAAGACCGGTTGAGTCGTGCCGAAAAGCTCCTGCAGCCGAGGGTGAATCGAAGCGTAGAGCTTTTTGAATTCGCCGCTGCGATGGCCGATCATCGGCTTGCAGAAAGCGGCAAACGTTTTTTCAGAGACCTGAACGGGGCCGGGAATGAAGAGCTTGGGCATTGATGATTTACGATTGATGATTGATGATTTGCGGCTGGGCGGGGGCGTCCGGCGAAGGGGTGAGGTTTCTACTTCGTTCCTGGAGAATCTGAAAACCCAAAATTATTTCACACCTCCTGTGGAGCCGGACAAGACGGCTTTTCCGGCAAATGGGTAGCAGGGAATCGCGAGACATGCAGCCTCACCCACTCTTAATCCCAAATGAACCGGTCCAGTCGCAATTGGTTCAGGCGCGCCTTGGCCTCGGCGGCGCGGGGGCCGGCGAGGGTGGCCATTTTCCGGTAGATGCCGATGGCCGACTTCCAGTCCTCCTGCTTCTCGAAGAGCGCCGCGGCGTCGAAGCCGGCTTTGTAGTACCAGAAAAACTCGCGGCCCTCCGCGGCGCTTTTTTCCAGGACGTCGTAGTATGCGGTCAGCGCTTCCGGTTGGCGCTTGAGGAGTTCAAGCGTGCGGCCTTTCTTGTAGAGCGCCTGATTGCGCCACACGGGCGTGACCTCCGGCAGCGCCGCGAGGAAGTCATACACGTCAATGGCGGCATCGAGTTGCGCCGGCACAGCCCGCCCGAGGAGGACGAGGTTGTCGCCCTTGCCGCACAACGCGGCATATCGCAAATCCGGATCGGGCGGCGGCTGCGCGGTGAGGATGGCATCGTAAATGGTCACGGCCTCGCTTTCTTTGCCGAGCTTGCTCTGCACGATGGCTTGCTGCTGACGGGCGTAAAGTTTCAGTGCGCCGTCGCGCTTTACCACCTCGTCGAAGAGCCCGAGAGCGCGGTCCACGGCGCCCGCGTCGATCCACCTCGTCGCGGCCTGCCCGGCGAGGAACAGCGCCGTCTCCGCGTAGGTCGTCGCCGGACTCTCCCGCGCCAACAGCGTGAATTGCGTCTCGGCATTGGCGTGATCCCCGGTGCCGAAATAGATCTGCCCCAGTTTCATCCGCACCTCGGGAAGAAACGCGGAGTGCGGGAAATGCTCGATGAATTTGTTCGCCAGCCCGATGACCTTGGCCGGCGCCGGCGGAGATTCGGCATCCGCCGCGAAGACGGCGAGATACGCCGCTCGCTCCGTCGATTCGGCATCGGGCGCGGAGGCATTGACGACCTGCAGATACTGCGCGGTACTGGAGCGATCGCCATCCTGCAGCGCGAGTTCGGCCAGCGCGAGGCGGGCTTCATTCTGGCGCGGATGATTCGGGAAATGATGCAGGAAAAGGTCCAGCGTATCGCTCGCCCGCGGATCCCCGAATCGAGCCTGGGTGAATCCTTCTTCGAGCACCAGCGAACTCAAGAGCGGACTGCCAGGATATTCGGTGTTCAGCGCGTGGTAATCCTCCGTGAAGCGCTCGTAATTTCGCAGGGACAGGTCGGCGAGAGCGGCGTCGAAGATGGCGTTGGCGCGGAGTTTCCTGGACCACTGCGCGGCACGGTGGAAAGAATTGGCGGCAAGCAGCCCCTCTCCCTGCCGATAATGGACCAGGGCCGTGCGCAATTCGATGGCCGCGCGTTCTTCATCCCCTTTCGCCTCACGCATCGCGGCTTCCAGCGCCTGCACCGCGTCCGGCAGAGCGCCCCGCTTCAAAAAATCGTCCGCCTGCATCAAATGCACCATGGGAAGCAGCGGATGCGTGGGGTAGGACTGGACGAAAATCTCCAGCGCGTTCGCGGACTTTTCCGGCTTGTTCACCCTCAGGTACATCCGGGCAAGATAGTACTGCGCCAGGGCCGCGCGCCGGAGCGGTCCCTTCAGGGCGTTCTTCTTCAGCTCACTCTCGGAGGGGTGTTCCTCTTGCTCATAGACTTCGTCAAGCCGGCGAAAGGCGGCCGCCAAATAGGGGCTCCCGGGATAGCGCGAAATGAATTTTTCCAGCACGCCATCCGCCGATTCGTATCCATTCAAGACGGAGCGGGCCTCCAGGCTCCCGAGCGTCACGCCGAACAGCAGGCTCTCCGATACCTCCGTGAGGTCGTGCAGCACTTCCTCGAAGAGAACGAGCGCCGGCGCGGCTTGATCGCTGGCGAGGAGGACACGTCCCTCGATATATTTTTTCCACTTCTCATCGCCGGGGCGACGCGGCGTGGCGGCTTGCAAGAGGGCGCGCGCGCGGGCCAGGTTCTTTGCATCGACGAATAATCCCGCGAGGCGCAATCGCGCCCCGGTATTGTCGGGATGCGCGGCGGTAAATTTGACAAGGACTTCGATAGCCTGGGCCGTCTGGCCCAGCGCCTGAAAACACTCCGCCGACCCCACCTGTGCCATCGCCGCCACGTCCGCGGGATCCGTCAGTTCCAGGTAGATCGGCAATGCTTCCAGCCAGCGGCCCGCGTGCGCCAGGATGTCCGCCTGGAGGAGGCGTGCGGTTTTTTTCCCGGAATCGGCCAGCGGTTGAATGACCCAGAGCGCTTCCTCGATTTCCCCACCCGCGAGCAGCGCTCCTGCCAATTCGTGGCTCGCCGCGCGGCGCACGTCGTCCGAAAGGTCCTTCGCTTTCAGCAAGGTGCGCAATTTCTGAATGGCCACCTGCGGGATCGACTCGGCACGCGCGCGGCGCGCCTCGATCAGCAACGCCGGCTCGACCGCTTGCACGGTCGCAGCCATGAAACTGAACGTGAGGAGCAGGAGAACGCGTTTCATAGCATTCTCCGGAGATAACGCCCGGTGTGGCTTTTCTCAACTGCGGCGATCGATTCCGGCGGACCTTGGGCGACGATCCTCCCACCGCCGCCGCCACCCTCTGGACCGAGATCCAGAACCCAATCCGCGCACTTGATGACTTCCAGATTGTGCTCGATGACGATGAGCGTATTGCCGGCGTCGCGCAATTTCATGAGCACCTCGAGGAGCTTGTGGATATCGGCGAAATGCAAGCCGGTCGTCGGCTCATCCAGAATGTAGACCGTGCGCCCCGTCGCTTTTTTGGAGAGTTCCGTCGCGAGCTTGATGCGCTGCGCTTCGCCGCCACTGAGGGTGGTGCCGCTCTGGCCGAGATGCACGTAGCCGAGGCCGACGTCTTCGAGCGCGAGCAGCTTGTCGGAAATCTGGGTGACATTGCGAAAGAAGCGCGCGGCTTCGTCCACCGTCATATCGAGGACATCGGCGATATTCTTCCCCTTGTAGGTAATCTCGAGAGTCTCGCGGTTGTAGCGACGGCCCCGGCACACCTGGCACTCGACATAGACGTCAGCCAGGAAATGCATCTCGATCTTTTTCATCCCATCGCCTTCGCAGGATTCGCAACGCCCGCCCTTGACGTTGAAACTGAAACGCCCTCCGTCGTAGCCACGAATGCGCGAAGCGGGCAGGCCGGCGAAGAGTTCGCGAATCGGACCAAACGCCCCGGTGTAAGTTGCGGGATTCGAGCGCGGGGTACGCCCGATCGGCGTCTGGTCGATGACGATGGCTTTGTCGATTTGCTCCAGGCCGTGGAGCTTGAGGTGCTTCCCGGGGCGATCCTTCGAGCGGTAAAAATGCCGAAAGAGCGCGCGCCGCAGAATATCGTCCACCAGAGTGGACTTACCGCTGCCCGAGACGCCCGTGACGCACGTGAGACAGCCAAGAGGAAACGCGGCGGTCACGTCCCGCAAGTTATTCTCCGACGCGCCCTTCACCGTCAGCCAACCTGGGGACTCCGCGGAACGCCAGGTGCCTTGCGGCGGGGTCCGATGCTTGGGCACCGGGATTCGCGCCCGGCCCGAGAGGTACTGGCCGGTCAGCGAACTTTCGACCGCCAGGATATCCGCGAGTGTGCCTTGGGCCACGAGCTGTCCGCCCCGCGCGCCGGCGCCGGGGCCGAGGTCGAGAATGTGGTCGGCGGCACGGATGGTATCCTCGTCGTGCTCGACGACGATCACGGAATTCCCGAGGTCCCGCAGGCGGCGAAGCGTTCCGATGAGGCGATCGTTGTCGCGCTGGTGGAGCCCGATGCTTGGTTCATCGAGCACGTAGAGGCAACCCGCGAGCCCGCTGCCGATCTGGGTTGCGAGCCGGATCCGTTGCGCTTCCCCGCCACTGAGGGTGCCGCTCTCACGATCCAGAGAAAGATAACCGAGACCCACTTCGACAAGGAAGGCGAGGCGCGCGCCGATCTCGCGCCGCACTTCACTGGTGATAAAGCGCTCCTGCTCGTTGAGAACGAGTTCACCGATAAAGCTCCCCGCGTCGGCGATCGTCAGCCGGCAAAATTCGTGGATGTTGCGCTCGCCGAGCAAGCCGCCGTCGCCAATGGCATCGCTCCGCACGGTGACGGCGAGAATCTCCGGCTTCAAACGCGCGCCGTTGCAGGCGGAGCAGGTGCGGCGGCTCATGTATTGCCGGATGCGCTGCCGGGTGAACTCGCTCTCCGTGGTGTCGTAGAGATGCTGCAAGGACGCGACGAGGCCATCGAACGGCTTCTCGACTTTGGTCCGCTTGCCATTTTCGCCCCAGCTCAGGGTCACCGTCCGCTCGCCAGTACCGTGGCAGAGCGCCGTTTGAAACTCCACCGGCAGGTCGCGATACGGTTTGTCCATCGGCACGCGATATTCCTTCGCCATCGATTCGAGCACGCCGTTATAATAGCTCTGCATCCGCTTATTCGCCTTGGCCCAAGGCACGACTGCCCCCTGCGCCAGGGATTTGTCCGTGTCGGGGATGATCAAGTCGGCATCGCAAACCTGCTCCGTGCCCAGCCCGTGGCAAACCGGGCATGCGCCGTAGTGGCTGTTAAAGGAAAAATGCTTCGGCGTGAGTTGCGCCAGAGTGAACCCGGTTTCGGGATTGCTGTAATCGATGGAATAGTTGAGCTCTTCCCATTGCTCCGGTTCGACGGTGCCGACACGGCGCAAGACCACCAGCCGGTTGCCTCCCCACTTTAGGGCCGTGTCCACGGAGTCGGCGAGCCGCGTCCGCACACCCTCGCGAATCACCAACCGGTCCACCACCACTTCGATCCGGTGTTTGGCCCCTTTCTCCAGCCGGATCGGCTCCGGGCGGCCCAGTTCGATGATTTCTCCATCCACGCGAACCCGCACGAAGCCCTCGCGCTTCAGTTTCTCCAACACATCGCGAAATTCCCCGACTTCATCCTGAACCAGCGGGGCGAGAACCACGATGCGACTGTCCACCGGATAGGCGACCACCTGATCGACGATCTGCTCCGGAGTGAGTTTGCTGATCGCCGCGCCCGTCGCCGGATCGTGCGGCTGGCCGATCGAGGAGTAGAGCAGCCGCAGATAGTCGTAAATCTCCGTAGTCGTGGCGATGGTGGAACGTTGATTTCCACCGCTGCTCCGCTGCTCGATCGCAATGGCCGGGGAAAGGCCCTCGATAAAATCCACATCGGGCTTTTGCATCTGGTCCAGGAACTGCCGGGCATAGGCCGAAAGGCTCTCGACATAGCGCCGCTGGCCCTCGGCGTAGAGCGTGTCGAAAGCGAGCGACGATTTCCCCGATCCGCTCATCCCAGTGACCACGACAAGCTTCTCCCGCGGAATCTCCAGAGTGAGATTGCGGAGATTGTGCTGGCGCGCACCGATGATCTTTATTACTTCTGCTGGCATTTCCGCCGTAGGTTGAACCGACGAGAAAAGCACAACTAGAACTCCCTCTCCAGAGGTAATTGCGATGTCCATCACTCCTTTTGAAATGTCCCGCGAAGAGCTACAGGCCATCGTTGAAAAATTCCGTGAAGTGAAACACGACATCAACAACACGCTCGCGGTGGTCATGGCGCTCTCGGAACTCGCCCAGCGCAATCCCGCCCACTACGAGAAACTGGGAAAGGCCGTCCTCCAGCGCGGACCCGACGTGGTGCAAAAACTCCAGGACTTCCAGACGCTCCTCGGAGCCAAGCTCAAGGGCGGCGATCCGGCCAATCCTCCTCCAAGCGCTCCGACTTCCGGAGTATTTTAGGCCGTTTGAGGCGCGGGAGCCGCCCGCGCGGAGTTGCCCAGTTGTCCTTATGAACCCCCTGAACTTTGCCCATTTCGCTGTTTACGCCCTGATCGTATCCGCTGCCGTGGCGGATCCCGCTCCCACGTTGCGTGATCCGGCGGAGCAGCGGGCCTGGGAGGCGATCGCGTCACGCTTCACCTCTGCCCCCAGTGTGAAGACGGACACCGCGAAGGCCACGGAGCTGGCGGTCTCCGGTCTCAAGAGTGACCCCAAAGGCGGCGGCAGCGCTTCGATCTCGGTGGATAAAACGGGAGGTCATGTCGTGGAAGTCACCTCAAACGGCGCGGGATTTCGCGACGAGGAGTTTGCCAACTTTGCGGCCTTTCCCGAGCTGCGGGGCCTCACCCTCTGGCATAACAGCGGGTTTACGGGAACGGGATTGGCCAGCATATTGAAGCTCTCGAAAATCGATCATCTGACGCTGGCCGGTGGCGGGCTCAATGACGCGGGCCTGGCCGAGGCGGCGAAGTTTCGCCAACTGCGCGAGCTTCGGGCCTGGCATAACCAGCTCACGGACGCCGGGATGGCAGCCTTCCGCAATCATCCTGCCCTCGAAAGTGTCACGATCGGCCAGATGTGGGACAATGCGCTGACCGACAAGACCCTCGAGATCCTCTCCCAATGCCCTCGTCTCAAGAAGTTCGGGATTTCCGAGACATGGCTCACGTGGGAGGGAGGATTGCGCCACCTCGTGAAACTGAAAGGGCAACTGACGGATCTCGATCTCGGAAACTGCATCATCGAACCCGCCGACGTGGAGCGTCTCCGGAAGGAAATGCCCGAAACCAAGATCGCCTGGAAAGGATTGGAAGCCGGCAAGGAGGAGATCCTGAAACCTTGGATCCGTCCGCGCGCGGAGAGGTGGATTCCCAAGGAATTGATCGATCGGGCGATCGGTGGGGCGGGAAAGTAGTATCGTTTAAACTGCTCCATCCGCGTCACGAGACGTTGGGCCGATCGAGTCATTGACTATTAAAGTCATCGGCGATAGCATTGATAGCATGAAGCAGCTGCTTGTTCGCAACGTCCCCCTCGCCATCGTGCGCAAACTAAAGCGGCGAGCGGCAGAGCACGGTGTCGCCATGGAAGAAGAGCATCGGCGCATCCTTATCGAGGCATTGAACACAGACGGCGTGACGGCGAATCGAGCCTTTGTCGCCCATCTCCTCTCCGGCGAAGGCAAAGTTGCCGACCTTCCAATACGCCCGCGCCGCGTCAGCGACCACCGGCGCGTGAAGTTTTGAACGGCCCTTCTCCGATGTCGTGGCTCATCGACACGAACGTCCTTTGCGAACTCCGCCGAAAGCGACCGGAGGCCAATGTCATCGCCTGGTTTGAAGACCATGATGAATCGCCCATGTTCGTGAGCGTCATCACCATGGGCGAGATTCGAGGCGGCATCGAGGAAAAGCGGCTAAAGGATCCTGATCAGGCAACGGCGATCGAACGCTGGTTCGTAAAGCTACAACTTCAGTTTGCAAGCCGCATCCTACCGGTGACGGACGCGGTGGCGGACGAATGGGGCCGACTTTCCCCAGATCAACCGTTGCCAGACTGCGACGGACTCGTGGCGGCCACAGGCCTTGTCCACGGATTGACAGTGGTGACCCGAAACGTCGCGGACTTCCGGCGCAGTGGGGTGAAATTGCTCAATCCTTGGGATTGGCATCGCTGACTCGCAAAGAGCGGGCTCCGTCATTTTCCCGTCGTTGACGACTTCAGCACGTCATCGATCGACACGGCTATTCCATCGCGTGCCTTGCTTCGCTCCGCCGCCTGGAGAACGGCGAAGATTTCCAAGGTCTCACTCGCGGCCACCGGTGGAGGTCCGCCCTTGAAGAATTTCGCCATCTCGTGGGCGATGCCTTCATAGCCCATGTATTTGTCCTTCGTCGGCACCACGCCCTGCGTCGGCACGCCGTGGCCGTAGATGCCGGAGGTGGAGACCCCGAGATCGCCAAAGACCGTCGCGCTGTATTTGATTTTGCCTTCCTTGATCCCTCGATACGTGCCGACCCGGCCGTCTTTCCAAACGAGGGTAAACGACTCGGCCAGGGGCGTCGAGGAGCAGGCCACGGTTTTGACGCCCGGCCCCATGATCGTGTAGAGCGTCTCCAGGCTGTGCAGCGGGCGGATGAAATCGTCGGCTTTCGGCGACTTGAGATCGTACCCACCATAGACATCACAGCCGAGAACCTTGCCCACCTCCGGGTGATCCCTCATGCCGATGAATCCCGGGCTGAATCGATGCTGTGAACTGCTGAAACACGGCGTCCCGGTCGTTTCGGCGAGCTTCAGAATCGCCACCGCATCCGCCAGCGACGAGGCCAGAGGGCGCCCGATATAAAGCCTCTTCCCCGCCCGGAGCACCGACTCGGCCTGCCGCAGATGCAAACGGCCGTCGAGGCTCATCATCATCACGGCGTCGCACCGGGCGAGGAGATCGTTGACGGACTCCACCATGACGACCGGATGGTATTCCTTCAACGCACCCTTCTCGGTGTCGGCGCCGAAACGGGCGAAGGTCTCCTTCCACCGCGCCATGAGCGCGGCACTTTCCGGATAATCATCGCTGCCGATGGGATAGGCCGCCACGACCTGGACACCCGCAAGGTCGCCCTCGGCCTTGGGATTGTTGAACAGCTCGGCATAGGCGAGGCCCTGATAGTTATCGAGTCCCAGGATGCCCACGCGTACCGGCGGCGTCTCGGCATGAAGGTTTTGAGAGGAGAAGGCGAGGATGGCGAGCGACGCGCCTAACAAAAGTGAACGGAGACGGAACATGGCGATCATAGAAGGGAGACTTGGTGGTAGGAAGTGCAGGACCGCGTCAGCGGAGGATCACCGTATCCACGGGGCACTGCGCCGGCGGCGGGGTCTGTATTTCGATCCGGCCGTCGCGCAGTTCCCATTTGAGCGGGCCGTGGAGAGCACTGGTGACCTCGTGGACTTCGCGCTCGACCTTCACGGAGAGGTGGCCGGGTTCCTTTGAAAGTTCCAGCGGCTTGACGGTGTAAAGGCCGATCAGGACAGCAGTGCCGCTTGGATGGTCGAATACGGTGACTTCCGACTCCGGACAATCGAACTCGGCGCGCGACCGGCCAAGGCGCTTGACGACCGGCGTGGCCAGCCACTGGCGTGCGCCCCCCCTGGCGCCACCGGCAGCTCGGTACATCTCGCCCGGGGTAAGCCCCAGCAGGATGGCCTTGCCGCGACCCAATTCGCGGACGGTCGCAGCGGTATCGCCGCCGTCATATGTGGCGGCGACCTTCGCCGTCGTCGGCATGAGGATATATTTCTGGTCGCCCGCCGTGGCGGCATCGAGTTCCACATCGGGAAAATCCTCCGTCCCGTGAAAATGGACTTTGGCCCGGGAATGATCGTCCTCCGGCATCGCAAGACGTTGCGTGGCGCCGAATAGTTCCTCGGTTTCCGCCATGGGATCTCCAAAGACATCGGACATCGCGCAACCAGCGGAGCCGATGAGCACGCCGCCGCGCTCCACCCAGCTTTGGAGTTCACGGATGTGCCGCCGTTCGAGGTTGAGTCCGCCCAAGAAAAGCACGTCGTAGCGGTCCAGGGCGTCCTTGCGGAGGTCCTCCTCGATAATCACGTCCACGGGAATCTGCGAATTGCGCAGCCCCAGGAACGTCCACATCCAGTCGCGGTTGAGCCACACTTTGGACCCGCTCACGATTTCATGGCTGCGGTTGTAGAGGACGGCAGTGCGGCGCGGCTCGCGCTTTCCTTTGACGATGATTTCATCCGCCGGTCCCAACGCATGAGTGCCTTGCAGGATGGAAAGGTACTGACCTTCCATTTCGCTCCACGCGTTGCTCCCTTCGGCCCACGCGTCGATCGGGCCCCAGTCATAAAGATGAAGGATCGTGGTCCCCTGGCTGACGCAGGAGAACATTTTCTGCGCGGAGAATCCGCAATTGCTGCCCACATAAAATCCCGACGGATAACCACGGGACCGCACCGCACAGTCCACCAGTGCGGCGTAAAAGGTGGTGCATTCCCCCATCGGCGTGCCCAGCCCCCAACTGCCTCCGGTCGCCCAATCTTCCGCCCAACCCAGCGTTTGCGCGCCGGCCCGGGGAAGCAAAAACCAATCGGAACCATTCATGTCGCGCCCGGTCAGAAACAAGGGGTGCGGAGAGTAATTGTTGTAGATCAGAGCGTGCGGCTTTTCCTTTTCAATCGTCCGTACCTGGCGTGCGTACGTGGGGATCGTGGCGAGATGCACGTAGCGTTGCGAGCAGTAGAATTGCCGCCGCTCGAAACGCCCCGCGTTCTCCGGCAGGCGATCGATGCACTCCACGCGCCTAAGATCGTCGACTCCGAGAAAATCGCGCTCGCTCATGCCATTCACCCTGGCCTGCTCGCGAAGGTATTCCTGAAATCCGGCGCGCAACGCCGGGTCACCATTGACGACATCCGCGGCGGTGTGGGTGCCAATTTCGTCGCCGGTGTTCACCTTCTTCGCCGCCGAATCGTCGTAGAGACCGTATTTGCTGGCCACTTCCGCGGGTGCGTCCGGGATCCAGTTGACGCCGAGTTTGGCCAGCATCTCGGCCGCGCGCGCCTGATTGGCGGGCCCGGTGCGGCAGCTCGTCAGGACGTGCAAGAGCTTTGGCTTCGGATGATCGGGAGCCAGGCCCAGCGTACGCATGGCGTTCTCGGCCCACGTGAAATAGCGTTCCAGCAGCGAATCCTCGGGACTCAACCCTTCGAGGATCGCCGGATTCCAAACACCCCATGCGGCCGCCGTCACGGGCGTCCGATAGCTGTATCGCCCATGCGGAACGCGGAACATCGCTTTGCCATTGCCGACCGCGGCCCGGAAGGTGCGCATCACGGCGGACTCGTAGGGATTCCACGCGAATTGCACCTCGATCTCGCCTTCCGAGATGCCCGTCAATGCGGGCCGCCACGTCGACCATGGGCCGCCGCCGGGAATCACTTGTTCACGCACGTCGAGGAAACTCGACCAGTCCTTGGAAGGAACTTTGGTGAGCGGCTCGGTGTGGTCGTACCACAGCGGCTCCGTGGAGTTGCCCGCTTTCCGCCCGGGCCAGTGATAGGTGACGCTCGTCGCCGCGGAGAACTGCGGAGCCGTGCTTCCTTTCACCACGCGATAGCGGAGGAAAACGCCCTCGAGAGTGTTGTCCCAATTGGATGGCGCAAAACTCGGGCGGAACAGTTTGCTTTGCGTCAAAAAGAGGGCGCTCACCCGATTATCCGGGCGGTCGCTTTGCAGCGAAACACGATAGGGCCCCTTCGCGAGTCTCACATCGCGGTACTCCCAGACAAACACCGTCGGATCGGGGAAGGTGTTGAGTTGCACCTCCGATTCGAAACGCAGCGGCAATCTCTGCTCCTGCTCCTTGCCCAGCGTGCCAGCCAGGAGACGAAACTCGCCAAACTTGTGCATTGCGGCAGCTCCAGCGGGCTCGTATTCGACGGAAGGAATATCCGCGGCATTTCCCGTTTTTCCTGGCTGGACGACGCGCAGAGGTTCGATGCTGAGCTTGAGCGGGAATGGCTGCGCCTGCGCGACGGAATGCCGCAAATAGAGCCGGTATTCGCCATCTTTCGGCACGTCGATCAGGGTGGAAATTGGCAGGTTACTCGTCGGCGAAGCGAAGCCCTGCGCCATCTTCCAGCGATATTCTGCACCGGCGACTTTCAGCCGGGGCTGGTAGGGCTCCACCTGCTTCCAGCTTTCCACGACGGAGAGGTGGCTGAATCGCAATCCTTGGAGGTCGGCGGCGGTCTTATCGGCTTCCAAATCCGAGAGAATATCGAGACCACTTTCTTTGTCCTTGCCGGCATCCTTGTTGGCTGGTGCCGCCGGTGCCTTGCCGACTGCCAACGCTGGAGCGCGACGGCCGATCGCTGGATTCTGTGCCCCGGTCGCCATGATGGCAGAGAGCAGAAGGATCGACAGAATGGTCAATCGGGGAAGAGTCCGGGGGAGGCTCATGACTATTGAATACCCTCCAGAGAGATTTTAAAAAGGAAGCCTGCGCTGTCGCTGGTTAGCAGAAAGGGCTTGGCGCCGGGATCGGCAATGGCGTCCAGCAGTTCGTCCGTGCCACCTTTGGCGGGCCGTCCAGATGTTTTCCATTTGTCCGGCAGCGGAGCGAGAACCGTCCGGCCAGTGAGCCTTGTCCCGAGAGTGGCTTCCCAGACGGGTTTCAAGTTCTCAGCGAGCAACGTGAGTTTGCCTGAGACATCGTTCACGGCGAGACGCGGACGGCCCGAAATCTTGACCGGTTGCAGACTCACGACCCAGGTCGGCCAACGTTGTTCGGAGATCACCGCGCCACTTTCCGGAGACAGTGACACGATCCGATTACCTTTGGTGACGACGATTACGGAGTTCTCGAACAACAGCGGGGGCTGGGCGAGGAGATCTCCAGCCGCAAACCGCCAGGCGATTTTTCCGTCGGCAGGATCGATGGCTGACAACGTCTCGCTCTGATTCGAGAAGATGCAACGGCGGGCGCCGATCCCGGCGATCAGGCCAAACGGCCGAGGGTCGATTGCGGTCCGCCAGAGCACCCGGTGGTCCGCGCGCGCCAGGGCAATGAGTTCGCCCCGATCGGTTCCGATCAAGACGCGGTCGGCGTCGAGTCGCGGTCCGCACGTGATGGCATGGGACTCGGAGACGTTCCAGACCTCCCGGCCGCCCGAGAAAAGAGAGACGCGCGAACCCTGGACGATGGCGAGATCTCCGTTGGGAGCAATATCGAAGGAAGAGCCTGTCGAGGCCGCAAGAGGCGCCAGCGGTATCAGCTTCCCGTCCGCCGGCGCGATCTCGGCGAGGGCGGTCGTCCAGCGATAGAGTCGCAGCTTATCCGCGGCGTCGCGGCGGGTCGTGAAGCTTTGGATCACTTTGGGAATCGGCGAAACTTTGCCCTGAGGCACGCGCACCGGCCAAAGTGCGAGCCCGGTCCCGGTATCCAGGGCGGTGATTTCGTCGTCCGCGAGGTAGAAGATGCGGTTTGCCTCGACGCCAAGGAGTTCGATCGTGCCGGCGTTCGGGCGCACCAGATCCACGATGTTTTGGGAGAGCGTCGGCCGGCGGAATAGCAGAGTGAGTTGGTCGTGGTATTCCTCCCATGGAACGCGCTGCGGCCCAATCGTCAGCTCACGGTCCTTGAGGTGGAAGGTGAATCGAAAAGAGCACGCTTGATCGAGGACGCGGACCTCGATGCGCACACGATTCGGCGCCGGTTGCAGAGTCGGCGTCCACCCAGCCGAGCAAGCCGCCGCCATAATAATTGCTCGCAACGGAGGCATGACTTTCTTGGGAGGGAGGGTCAGCGCCGAATCGAGGGACGCCTCCTTTCCCGAGGTGTCGGGATCAGCCGTCTCCAGAGCTTCGATAATCTCAGTTTGCAGCAAAGGAGACTCGGGCGTCGTCGCGGCGGTTTCCTGCCCGACGCGGAATCCGTTGATCAGATTCACGAAGGGCGAAGTCCATTGTTCCACTCCGCGGATCGGGCGCTTCCGATGGAAAATGTGAGCGAGAAGTTTGGCGTCACCGCGTGGACCGCTGAATTGAAATGCATAAGCCTCGGCACGTTTTCCAAAGCCGACGGTCACAAAACTGACCCACCGCGACGGATCCACACCATCGGGAACCTTGTCCCACTCGCGGATCGCGGATTTTGATGGAATCGCAGGCCACTCTTGCGCCTTCAACTCATCGGCGAGTACCGCATTCGTGGCCTGCATCTGGTCAACCGCACCGAGGTCAAAGGAGGAAACCACCCACTCGGGGCGCGCCGCGTCTCCGGCACCCGCAAATAGAGCACAGTGGCCCACGCAAAAAATCGCAGCGAGCCAAACGCGGCCATAGGGGCGCGGAGACAAACGGAGGGAACATTCTCTGAGGAGCGACTTCATCTGAGGAGGTGGGCGGAAGTTGTAATAGAAACCCGCCGCTCGACCAGTCCCAGTGGAATCGATCGCAAAAACTCCCATTCGACGAATGCCAACCCGTGCGTATCCAAGTCTTGACCATTCCCAATTGTTTGGGCAGACAGGAGACGTTATGCGACTCTCATGTTTCGCCACGGTTGTCGGTTCCGCCCTGATGCTCGGGTCGGTAGGTTTCGCTCAGCTTCCCGCCACTCATAGCTTGTCCATGGATGCGACAGTCACCTCGACCGGTGGCGCCACCAAGTCCAGCTCCGCGTTGAAGACCGACCTGGGAGGCCAGCCCGTCCTCGGTGGCATTGCCGCCGAAACGGATGACTACACGCAAAAGCGGGCGAAGGAGAGCGGCATCGCCCTGCTCGTGCAAGTGCGCAATCTTGGCCGCGCTCCGGATAGCGCCAAGGTGGAGTGGTATTTCTTCGCCAAGCCCATCGAAAAGGGCCGGGAATATATTTTCGACAGCGGCAACCAGAACATCACCGTCGCACCGGCCACCGCCGAGAGTATTCCCGTAAAATCCGCCCCGATCAAAAGCCTGGTTGTCAAGCAACTGCACACCACCGACGGCGTCAACTCGCTCGGTCAGCAAATCCTCCCCTCGGCCAGCGTGAAGAAGACCGGTTCAACCGTGGGCGGTTGGATCGTGCGGCTCATCATCGACGGCAAGCCTGGTCAGATTCGCGCTTCCTCACCGAGCCTCGAAACGCTCGCGAAGAACGAGTCGGCTTTGTCCACCTATCCACGGAGCGCGAAATAAACTGAGTCATGCGCCTCCACAGCGAACGCCGCATTCACGATATCGTGTCGGGTTGATCACGGCGGAATCCGAAGAATCGCGTTTTGTTCGTCACCGGCGATTGATTCGGTTTCCGCAACTCACGATGCCGCTCCTGGCGGCGCACACGCCAGACCACTGGGAAGTCGTCCATACCGACGAAATCGTTCAGACGGTCGATTTCAACGAAAAGCTGGACGTGGTGGGGATCACGGCCAATACCCCGGCGGCTCCGCACGCCTACGCGCTGGCGAAAGAGTTCAGAAGCCGCGGCGTCACGGTCGTGATCGGCGGACCGCACGCCACCTTGATGCCCGAGGAGGTCATGCAACATGCCGACGCGGTGGTGATCGGCGAGGGCGAACTCGTCTGGCCCCAGCTGCTGGCTGACTTCGAGAAGAATGAGTTGAAGCCATCCTACAAGTCATCCTGCCTGCCGGACTTGAAGCGCATGCCCCGACCACGATGGGATCTGATCAAGGGCAGGGTCTATGGGAAAGGGGTCACGATCGCCAGCCGTGGGTGCCCCTTCGGCTGCGAGTATTGCACCATCCCGCAGATGTACCAGCGGCGCATGCGGTATCGCCCGGTCAGCGAAGTGGTCGACGAGATCCGCTGCATGCCCGGCCGGGCGCTTGTCTTCTGGGACGACAACATCGGAGCCAATCGCGAGTACGCCAAGGAACTCTTCACCGCGATCGCGCCCTTGCAGCGTTGGTGGACGAGCCAGTGCACCGCGGATCTGGCCTTTGACGACGAGTTCATGGAACTGGCAGCGAAGAGTGGTTGCAAGGCACTCTTCCTCGGCTTGGAAACGATCTGCCAGGCGAGTCTCAACGGCGCCAACAAGCGCCACAACCGGGCCGGTGAATACAGCGAAGTGATCCGGCGTTTTCACCACCACCGCATGGCCGTCCAAGCGGGCGTGGTTTTCGGATTTGATCACGACGATCGCTCGATCTTCCGCACCACCGTCGAGTTCTACCGTTCGATCGGCCTGGATTCCGCGACGATCAGCGTGTTGATCCCCTTCCCTAACACTCCGCTATTCAAACGGCTCGAGAGCGAAGGCCGCATTCTGACCTACGATTGGGCGAAATATAACGGCAAGAAGGACGTGGTGTATCAGCCCGCCATGATGTCGCCGCAGGAGCTGCTCATGGGCATGGAATGGGCGGCGCGGAAATTCTATTCGATCCCGTCCATCGTGGAGCGCATGTGGCGCTCCAGCACGGGGCTGTGGTGGAACATCGTGAGAAATGCAGGCTACCATCTGGCGTTGCGCAACTTTCCAGGCAAAACCGTAGACCCTGGCGCCGACGATCGGCCATCGGGCGCAGAGGCGATGTGGGGTGGAATCTCCGGTGCCGCGCCGGCCGCCATTACTTCATCGCAAAGAAGTCTTCGAGGTTGATCTTCAACGGTGCGGAGGGCTTGGAAACTTTGCCATCCGTGTCGGTGTAGGTCGCAAATAGATAGAAGTCCTGGTTGGGACGCAGGCCGCGGATGAGTTGGCCCGGCTCCTTCCAGGCCTTGCCGAGTTGGAGTGCGCCGCGTCCGTCCTGGTAGGGGGAGACCCACACGTCATATTGCTTCGCCTTCTCAACCTTCGGGAAGTGGACGTAGCATCTCGTGCCGTCGGCTTCCTGGGGTGGAAGAGTGATGCGTTCGATCTGGATGGGCGGCTCGGTGCCGCCGGCGATCAGCGTGGTAATCGGATTGTCCAGGCCCTTGACGTCCTTCGGAACGGGCATGCGGAGAGAGGCAATTCGCACGGCTTCCGGCGTGGCGTCCTGGGGAGTCTCGTATTCCACGCTCAGATCCCCAAGCAGGACATCGCTCTGGTCCGCTGGTTGGGGACCGTCCACATACATCACGTGGGTGCGTCGCTCGACCACCACTTTCTCCAGCGTCAGCGGCAGATCGACGATCTCGTCGCCGGCGCTGTACGGCCCCCACCACGTGCTGCCGGCCTCGCGGAACTGGTCGTAACCACTGTTCGCGGGCAATTCCATCCGCACGTAACGCCAGTCGTCGAAGTTAAAGCTCGTCCAACTGTGGAGGTCATCGCAGTTCCATGCGCCGCGAGTTCCGACGCTGATCCACTGTTCGCCCTTCGCATCGCGCAGGAAGTAAACGATGCGCCCCCAGTCCCCCGCCCCCTTCACCCACACGCCAAGATGGCTGGCCTTGCCAGGAATCACGATGGGTTTCGCCGGCTTGAGCACCGAGTAGTACGGCACGAAGACGCGATCTTTTTCCGGTTGCTCGAAGTGAACCGAGAGCGCCTTACCCCCTTGCTGCGCCGGGGCAGCGACAGGCTGCCCGGTCATCTTTCCCTGATAGCGGAAGATGTATGGGGTGTGGCTCCCCTCGTATTCCTTTTCCTGCTGCACCGCGACGGTCCACGATTCATCGCCGAAATTCGCGATCTGGCGGGAACCGGGAGCGGGCATCGAATCCGAATGGTCCGGCACGCCAAGGGTGACTTGCGCGTCCGCGGCCAGGCCTTCGAGGTAGCAAGGCGACTGATCGATCGTGAAGGTCACCTTTCCGTCGGTCTTCGCCAATTCCACCTCGTTATCGTTCTGGTCGTAGACGGCGACCTTGGCGCCGGGCGGGACTGCAATCGTGACGGGACGTTTGCCGCGCAAAGTCCACAAGACATGCACCAAGGCGCCGGTCTTGTAGTGTTTGAACTGCAAGGCAAACGCATTGAGGCTGCCTGTGGGAACCCACTTGTTGTAATTGGCCCGGTTCAGGTGGCGCGTCAGCGTCGCGACCGACGTATAGGCGACTTTGGGTGTTTCCAGGGAAACCCGATTGAGCACTCCGAAACCGTAGTGCTGCTCGCCCCAGTAGCTGGCGGTGTCGAAAGCGGGGAAGCCGCCATTTTGGATGTCCACGCCGTAGACGAACAGGATCAGACTGTTCCGGACGGTCAAGTCGGCCTGCTCCTGGTCGGTCAGCGCGCCGGGACCGCTCGGGACGCACGGACCCTCGTACATGGGCAGGAACGGCTTCGTGATTCCGGCGGCGGTCATTTCCTGGCGGGCCATGTAAAGCCGCTGCAAGGCGACCTGGTGAAACTGCTGCTCGGGCAACCGCTCAAAACACGGAATGTCCACGGTCACTCCATCGAGCAGCTTCGACATTTCGGCGGGATTGCGCTGGAGAAAGTGGATCACGAAGCCCGGTTCGCCGTGCGGCATAAGGCATTTCACCTCGGGGAAAACTTCCCGGACGATTTTCGCTCCTTCGACAAACCCATGGAAAAACGAGTCGTAACGTTCCTTTTCGGAATCCGTGAATGGCGTCTCGGGTTCACCGATGAACTTTGGAAAAATGCCATGCGTGAGCGGACCGATCGACGGCTCCGGAAAAAAGGAAAGGAACATGGGCCGGCTGTTCGGGCCCGGCGCGGATCGGCGCTCCTGCAGCGTTTTCACGAATGTCTCCCGCGCCTTCTCCAGGCCAAGGGTCTTGAGATCGCCGGCAAAGCGGGCCGTAATGTAGTGATCGCCGCCCCCCGCGAACTTGAGGGTGAATATCTTGTACTGCTCCATCACCTTGCGGGCGGCCTCCCCGTATCGCTTGGTATAGTCCTCGAACGAGCCCGGCGTCGTTTCGATGCCGGCCTTGGCCATCACCAGCAATTGCTTGTCCGCCGAGGGTGTGTTGTGACCTCCACCCCAATTCCAGAATCCGTACAATGGGCCGCGGCCGAAATCCCAGTCGCCGCGAGACCGCGTGTCTTCGTGCAGATACGCCAGGTTGCGTTTCTCGACCTGTTGCTGTTTGCCATCCACGACCGTGAGCCGGACATCGTGCAGGCCGTAGCAGGGCGGCTTCACCGGGATCGTCACCGTGACGTCCTTGTCGGCCGGAAGCTTCACCTTCTGCTTGTGATCGGTCGTCAGTTTCCCGTTGGCGCTGGTCGTGCTGAGATCGATTTCCACGTCGCGAGCCCCACCGTGGTTGTTGTGCAAGGTCACCGTGTAGTTCGGCTTTTCGGGGGCAGTCCAGATGTGAGCATAGGCGTCCGATGTGAGACGCACGTCGATGGCGCTCCGTTCCGCCGTCATTGCATAAACGTGGACGCTGCTGGGCAGACCCGCCGCGTGGAAGCTGTAGAAAAGTGGATCGGGAGATGCGCGGTAGAGCCGCACCTCCTTCGTCAGTTCGACATCGACCAGGTCGAGATCGTCAAACTCCGCCAACGCGCTTGAATCGATGGGAATCGTAACATGAAACAACCGGCCCGATTTCCCGTCGGTGGTCTTGATGGGAATCGCATCCGTCGTCTGCGAGGTGGCGGTGAAAGCCGGCACGCGCGCGGCGAAATTCTTGGGAAAGCCTGCTTGGGAGCGGTAGAACTGCGCCGTGACCACGGGCACGCTGTCGGCCTCGCTATCGGCGGCGGCAATCAAATGCAAGGCGCGATACCGCGCCATCGGCAATCGCACGACGATGCGCGCGGGATCCTTCATGAGCGCGCCGCCCCATCGTGACGACATCGCATCCGGCCCCCGCCCGCTGTAGCGCCCGGCGATGCTGCCCTGGCGGAACCAGCTCGCGCCCACGTCCACGTGTTCATTGCCTCCCGCATCGGGCGCCGGGAGCGCAAAAGGCACGCCATCCTTTTCAAATTGCCCGGCCTTGGCGAGCGATGCGCGGTCGATTTTCCGCCCGTCGATCGCCGAAGCATTGAGCACGCCGTCCAGGGGAACAGGCCGGTAAATCCATGCGGTATCCAACGGAGTTTTCCCGATGGTGACTTCCATAAGCTCGACATTCGGCGTCAAGGTCACCCGCGCGAAGCCGCGCGGATCGAGCGATGCGGAGGCGACCGTTGTGAGCGGAATGCCATCGAGCGACACCTCGTATCCGTGTTCGCGCAAGACGACTTCGAGCATCAGCCGGCGCTCGGAAATCGGCTTGGATGCCACCATGTCCGCCTCGACATTGGCCCGCAACGCTTCGGGCCACGACAGGCTGCGCTCCACAACAAACTGCGGGCGGTACGAGCCATTCGTCTGCGGGACCCGCGCTTTCGATTCCGGATCGTGCACGCTCCAAGTCACGGCATTCGCACCCGGAGTGATCGTGATATCCTTTCCCTTCTCCTGGATATCGCCGGTATTTACCAGGCCCGTCGAGAGGATCAGACTGCCGCGCTTCACGACATCGATCAACCGAAACTGAATGCGGATGCGAGCGTCCGCTTCCAGTTTCCCGCTCGAGTAAATGAACAGCGCCTTTCCGGTGGCGGAGATGACCGGCCGGCCATCCGTCTGCGCGACACGAAACTGGTTTCCTTTCATATCCGCAACCGTCCACGTCGCCGGATCGAGAACCGCGGAAGGAGCGGGCTCGCTCTTGACTGGCGCGACCGGCACGGCCGCGGAGACCGGCCGCGAATTGAGCAGCAGGAGGGCGTGATTCAAACCCGGTCCAAGGGAGTTTTGATCCAGTGAATATTCTATAATTTTGAGATTGTACGAAGAGAGGGAAGGTATAGATGGAGTGGTTGATGAAGCGAAAACCCGACACGAAGAAGCAAAATGAAGAG
>JBBRPL010000005.1:0-157518 GCA_038228205.1 Chthoniobacterales bacterium | reverse complement strand
CGAGTCCTCTCGCTCCGCTCGAGTCGCTCGACCCGGGGCTTGGGATTGTGGATCGCCTCCGCGATCCCCCTTGCGGGCTCCCTTCGGGAGACTTCTCGCTCCGCTCGAATCCTCCGGTGTCCAAAGTGCCGAACGCGTTCTGACTTCAAACGTGCCGCCGAAGGGGAAGCCCTTTTTTGCGCCTTCTGCGCCTTTTTGCGGCCATTTCTCGTCTTTTCATCGCCGCATTTCGGATTACTTCAGATTTTGGACATCCAAATTCGGATTTGGAGGAACGTTATGGCTCTTGCACCACTCGATTGCTTCCGCCTGACCTGCTCCGGCTGCCTTCTGGAATAGTTTCTTCGCTGCTTCGGCGTTGGCCTTCACCGCCTGGCCGCTTTCCAGGCAGCCGGCGTAGTAGAACATGCTGGTCGGGTCCCCTTTGAGGCTGGCTTCCTTGAATTTTTCCACGCCCTTGATTTCGTTTTTCTCCACTCCTTCACCATTCATGTAGAGCGCCCCCAGATTCCCGATGGCTTCCGCCGAGCCGCCTTCGGCAGCTTCGGAAAACAGGCGGAAAGCTTCATGCGGGTCGCGCGCCAGACCGATGCCCTTGTGGTAACACCAGCCCAGCCGGTTCGTGGCGCGGATGTTGCCCCTGGCGACCGCCTTGCGGAGCAGGACGACCGCTCGTTTCGGATCTTTGGCCACGCCTTTCCCATCCAGATAGCACTCCGCGAGGAGATGCGTGGCTGCGGGATCGCCCTGGTCGGTGGCCATTTGGAGGAAGGCGGCGGCCTTGCCCAGATCCCGCGGGGCTCCAGCGCCGTTCGACAGCATGAGACCTGCCTGGGTCATGGCGAGCGGATCGCCGCCTTCGGCCGCCGTGCAATACCAGGCAAAGGCCTGCTTAGGGTCGGTTTCCCGCAGCGCGTCCCCCAGGATCAGCATGGCGGACACGACGCCCAGCTTGGCGCTTTCGCCGATCTCGGGCCGCATCGAGGCAAACTCGGCCCGCGTCAGCCCACCTGGGCGGCGGCGCAGGTGGCTGAGCAGCAACTCGACACCGAGCCGTCCCGCGTCAAACTCCGGAAAATCCCGCGCCATCCGCAGCCAGGCGGAGAGCGCTTGATGCGATTGCTGTTTGGTCTCGAACGCTTCCGCGGCACGCCGCGCGTCGCTCGCGAGATCGCGGCGACTCGGGGGCAAGGGAGGCGTCACGGGTGGCAGACGGGGCGGGCTGGAAGGAACTGATCCGGGTGTCGTGAGCCGCGCGAGTGAGGAGGGTGTGGAAGGCTCGATTACCGGTGCCGGGGTGGTCAGCGTGAGCGGGGGCTCGGGGGCTCGGGGATGCGTGCGGGAAATGAGGTAAGCGGCGCCGGTGGCGAGGAGGAAGATGGCGACCGGGATGAGGATGCGGCGATGCGGAGGGGCCCCCGGCGGCGGCTCGTCCACAAACACCGGCGGCGCCACGCCTTCCTTGATCGGAGGAGGCGAGGGCTCCACGACGAGCTCTGGAGTGTGCGGAGGGGCGACGGACGCCACTGACGCCGGCGACATGGCAGCCGGCTGCGCGGAGGCTGGCGTGGAGAGCTGCTGCACAAACTCCGATGCCGAAGCGAAGGAATCCGGGGCGATGAGGGCGCGGCGCAGCACCACGTTTCCCGCTTCATCGAGGTCGGCGAGCGGAGAGTAGTTGCGCGCCGGCGAGCCGGCCGCGACGCCGCCGAGCAGTTCATAGGCGATGGCGCCGAAGGCCTGGATCGCCGCGGCCCGGCTGCTCGTGGCCTTTTGCTCCTGACGGCCCATGGCGCCGACGGCGGTCTGGCCCGCCGCCCAAGTGAGCGCGAAGATATCCCGCCACGTGGCCAGCGGGTTGATCTTGATGACGAAGTCCGGCCAGCGCGGGATGGATTGCGCCAGCAGCTCGTCCACCGCTTCGCCGTGCCCTGGAAAATCGACGAGCACGTGGTGCAGTCCCAGTTCGAGCCGCGGAAGGTGGGCGAGGGCATGGTCGAGGCCCGCGGCGGCCGGCGCCAGGATCTGGCACACTTCCTCCGGGGGCAGTTCCCGCCGGACCCGCAAGAGGTCGCGCAGCGTGAAGCCGTTCACCGAGCCCAGCGTGAGGAAGGCATTGCTCCCGCTGGTCGTGAGTCCGAATACCTCCAGGACATTGGGATGCGCCAGGGTGGCGACCGTGCCCGCTTCGCGCTCGATTTTGCCGAAACACTCGCGGTCCGCGATCAATTCGCTGTGCAGCGCGAGCAACCGGACGTCGCTGCTTTGCCGCAGGTCGCGCGCGACAAAACTTGTGCCTGCTTCATTTTCGTCGAGTTCCTCGGTGATCAAGTAGCGTTGCGCGAGGGTCACTCCCGTTTCCAACTGCGCGCCATCGGAGGCCACGACGAATGGGACAGAGGGCGCGGTGGATTGGGGCGTGGCCGACAAGGCGGCCCGTGTTTTGATCGGTCCGGCGAGGAGGCTGAGGCAATGCTCGACTTCCTTGCGCAATTGCGCGGGGGTTTGCGGACGCTCTGCCGGGTCCTTGGCCAGCATGCGCCCGAGCAGATCCACGACGGCTTGGGGAAAGGCGTCCAGCTCTTCAAAAGGCGGAGGAGCGGAGAGGTGCTGGCCGATGACGCGCGCCATCGAGCCATGGAAGGGAGGGGCGCCACGCAACAGGTACCAGAGCGTGATCCCGAGCGAATAGATGTCGGATCGCGCGTCCACCTCGCGGTCTTCGAGCTGCTCAGGGCTGGCAAACTGCGGCGTGCCGACGAAACCACCGCCATGGGTCAACGCCGCACCCGTCGAAGAGCTGTCGCCAAACAGAGCTTTCGCGAGCCCGAAATCGATCACCTTGATCACGAGATCGTCGTCTTCGACCACGGCCATCAGATTGGAAGGCTTGATGTCGCGATGCACGAGGTCTTGCAACTGGGCGGCGTTCAGCGCCCGGGCCACCTGCGCCACGATGCGCAAGGCAAACACCGGCCCGAGCGGTCCCTGCCGCTTGACGAGGGCCTCGACGGTTTCCCCGTCGATGAATTCCATCACGTAGAAATAGTTGCCGCCTTCCTCTCCGAGATGAAAGACGGAGGCCACGTTGCGATGCCGCAACTGCGCCGCGGCGCGCGCCTCGCGAACAAACCGCTGGCGGGCGCTATCGCTCTCCAGATACACCGCATTGACGACCTTGAGCGCGACGGGCACTCGCAGCATGGTATCGAAACACTTGTAGGTGATCCCCATGGCGCCTCGCCCCAATTCGTGGAGCGAGCCGTCTGCACGCGTCAGCACCTCGTAGTGTTCGAAGGTGACGGGGGCGGGCATGGGAAATGGATCGTCGAACCCTTACCTAACACGATCCCAAAGCCACGAGCCAATTTTTCCGCCCGGATTAGCCGGAAATGGAAACCGCGGATTTCGCGGATGGCGCGGATCAAGAAACACGAACGAGGATTTCACATTCTCCCATCGGGTGAGTGGTTTCGTGCGGCCGGACGCGCGTATCCCTTTGCATCCGCGCCATCCGCGGAATCCGCGGTTATTCCCATCACCGTTTTTAGGATTAGAATGTGATCCGGATTTCTGACACCGGAGGTGTGACGGAAGTTAGCCCCGGGTCGAGCGAGCTTGCGAGCGACCACCCGGGGTATCCGCCCCCCCCAGCGAACGCTCCATCCGTCCCGGCCTCCTGGCCGCATCTTTCCCCTCTGCCCCGGAAGAGATGCGGCTTCGCCGGGACGGATGGATCTGCGTTATTTTGGAAAGGGAACCCCGGGTATTCGCTCGTTTCACTCGGTTGATGGTCGCCGCCGCGACCACCCCGCTTCGCGGGGCTCGCTGGCGCGAGTCCTGTCGCTCCGCTCCAGTGACCCCGGGGCTAATTTCTCTTGTCCCTCCGGGACACACCCGACGGCCCAAGTTCAGAACACGCTCCAGTGCTTTGTCACGAGGAAAGCGATGGGTATGAGCCTCTGTGAATCGCCTTCACCTCACGCCTGATAGATCTCCAGCGCCGGCTGCTCAAAGCGAGGCGCCGATATAACTGGTCGACTGAGTCTCAAAACGCACGTCCTCGCCCGCGCGCGGCTCGCTCTGGATGTCGTAGACCTTGTTGCCGATGATTCTCTCGGAATGGGTGTCGAAGAGCATGATGGCCTTGGCGGCCTTCTTGTCCGTGTGCTCGTCTTTTTCCGTGGCGATGGCGATGATGCGGGGAAGTTTCGCGCGGGGTTTTGGCTTGGCCGCTGCCGGCTCCGGCGCCGCCTCGGGCTCGGCAACGACCACAGGCTTGGATTTGGGACCCGCGTGCGCATGGCTCTTGGGCTCGGGAGTGGGCGTCGCCGCCTCGGGCTTGGTAACGACGGTCTTTTTCGGGTGAGCTTTCTTCCTGGGCGCCGGCGCTGGTTCCCGTTCGCTCGCGGCCATGCGGGCCTTGAGTTTGGCCACGGCCCGCCGCCCGTTTTCTTCCGCCACTTGCCGCTGCCGTGCGGTCGCATCGTGGGTGGCGAGGATGACGACGGCGCGAATGATGCCGGTGAATTGAATGCCTGTTCCCTCCGCCGCGGCGGATTGGTCGAACAGGTCCGAGAAGCGGACCCCACTGCCGCCGCCGCAGCCGGCGATCAGCGCGGTGATCGTCAACGCGGCGATGAATGGCGCAAATCTTTTCACGGCAGGCCGAGTGCGGCGTGGGATGGCTAGAACGGAATCGCCGTTCCGACGCCGTAGTAGAGGCTGATCTTCTCCGTCGTCCCCGTCTGCACACCGGCAAAGGTGATGTTCACCGCGCCCATGCGCCATTGGGCGCCGAAGGCGTAGGGCGTGTTGGGATCGCGTCCGGCGGGCGTGTTGCCCTTGGTGCCGACTTCGCCCACGAGGTAAACGCGATACGGGAGTTGCAACTCGGCGCCGCCGTAGACGTTCAGCGACTCGTCCTTGGCGAAGCCCTCGTGAAACCAGGTGCCGCGGATGCCGGCATGGAAGCCCAAGGACTTGAAGAAACCCTCTTCATTGATCGGGATGCGCTTGTAGGCCGCGAGGAACGCCGTCGATTGGTCCAGCACGTTGGTCCCGTACTTGCCGTAGAAGCCGACGCTGAGCTGGGGCCACCACTCGCGATCACGCAGGATGCGAATGCGGATCAGCGGGCCTCCCGCGCCGAGATCCGTGTCCACCGGCACATTGAGCACATTAGCCACCGCGCCGATTTCCAGCCAATCGGTCACCCCATAGGCGGCCATCCAGCCATGGGCGACCACCTCGGTGTGGTTCTCAGGATAGAAATTGCAGTATTGCAGGGTAAACTTGCCCTGGGGCAGCGTCGCGGAAGTCGGGTTGATGAACATCCCGGACGGCCCCTGGAGGGTGAGTAAACCCCGGCCTGCCTCATAAGGCGGGTCCACAGGAGCGACCGTTTCCTTCACCTCCTTGTTGTCGATCGGTTGCCCTGCGCGGACGAGTGTGGCACTCGTCAGGGTCGCAAGGGCCAGTGCGAGAGCTGCTTTGACGAACGAGACGGGCGTGGGAAGGGGATGACGCATGGCCAGTTTTCCAACAGGTTTTTCCCGGAATGACAACTCTTTTGTCATATTTGGGCAGCGTTTCGGGACGCGTCGCCATGGGTGGCAGTGGGTGGAAACCGATCGGGTTCAAAGACTTCTGAATGGGTCGTGAAGAGCGCCAAGTTGGACACAAGATGGCCTCAGTGGGCAATAATCGGTCTATGTGATGCCGGATTATGTCTTGAATTGTGCGAATACTGCCATAACATCGCCTTCCGGGAAAACCAACAGGGACATCATTATGCTGAACCAAGTCATTCTGGACCGCCTCGCAGGCCGCGATTCTCTTTACGATCCGGATTTCGAGCACGACGCATGCGGGGTGGGGTTCATCGCTCAAGTCAGCGGAAAGCGATCCAACGAAGTCCTGAAACACGCCCTGCAATCGCTCTGCAATCTTGCCCATCGCGGCGCGGTGGATGCCGATGCGAAGACGGGCGATGGCGCGGGTGTCTCGACGCAGATTCCCTACAAGCTCTTCGCGCCCGAGGTGCAAAAGCTGGGCCACCGGCTTTTCCAGGAATCGGATCTCGGGGTAGGCTTCCTCTTCCTCCCGCATGACACCGCCTACGCGCAGGCGCGGGCCAAGGCGACCACGGAGGAAGTCATCGCCCGGCGCGGCCTCTTCCTTTTTGGCTGGCGGGAGGTGCCGGTGAATATCCGGATGCTGGGGGACAAGGCGGCATCCACGATGCCGCGCATGGAGCAGGTGCTGGTCGGCCGCCCGCACGGCATGACCGATGAGGATTTCGAGCGCCGCCTCTTTCTCGCGCGCAACGAGATCGAGAAGCGCGCGGCGGAGGACGGCATCAAGCATTTCTACATCCCGTCGTTTTCCCATCGGTTGATCATTTACAAGGGCCTCCTGGTGTCACCCTCGCTCGAGAAATTCTACAAGGACTTGCAGAATCCGAACTACGAGACCGCCCTGGCCGTTTACCACCAGCGCTATTCGACGAACACCTTCCCGACGTGGCCGCTCGCGCACCCGTTCCGGATGACGTCGCACAACGGCGAGATCAATACCCGCCGCGGCAATGCCAACTGGATGCGCGCGCGCGAAGCGGAACTGGAAGCCGACTATTGGGGCGCGGATATCGACCTGCTCAAGCCCATCATCCAGCCCGGCGGCAGCGATTCCGCGCAGCTCGACAATTCCCTCGAGGCCATCGTCATGTCCGGCCGCGGCATCCTGCACGCGATGACCATGCTCGTGCCGCCGGCGTGGGGCAGCGACCAGCACCTCGCGCCTCATCTCAAGGCATTCTACGAATATCATCGCTGCTTCAATGAACCGTGGGATGGGCCCGCGGCCCTGTGCTTTACCGATGGGATCACGGTCGGGGCCTGTCTCGACCGCAACGGACTGCGTCCCGCGCGCTACAAGTTGACGGATGACGGTCTCTTCAGCATCGGCTCCGAGGTCGGCACCGTGGCCTTCGATGACGCGCATGTCGTGGAAAAAGGCCGCCTGGCGCCGGGCGAAATGATCGCGATCGACACCGCCGCGGGCAAGCTCATGCGCGACGCCGAGATCAAGGGCAGCCTCGCGGCGAGGAGGCCTTACGCCACCTGGGTCCAGAACAATCTGCTCCGCCTCCATGAACTCGTGACCGCGCCCGGGAAGGAACCCGCCGAACCGCTCGACATCCTGAGCCTGGCGCAACGCCAGATCACCTTCGGCTATACGGCGGAGGAGCTCGATCTCATCCTCAAGCCGATGTTCAAGGAGGGTGCGGAAGCGATCGGGTCGATGGGGGATGATACGCCGCTGGCCGTGCTCTCGCTGCAGCCGCGCCTGCTCTCCACCTACTTCAAGCAGCTCTTCGCCCAGGTCACCAACCCGCCCATCGATCCGATCCGCGAGAAGCTGGTCATGTCGCTCAACGTCAATTTCGGCTGGCGCCGCAACCTGCTCGCCGAGACCCCCGAGCACGCGCGGCTCATCCAGGCCGAGTCGCCGATCCTCCTGGAATTCGAGATCGCCGCGCTCCGCGACTTGTCCGAAAAGCACCATCCCGCGCAGACGATCGATGCGACCTGGCCGCTGAGCGACGGCGAAGAGGGCCTGGAAAAAGCGATCGGACGCATTTGCCGCGAAGCGGAAGCGGCGGTGCTCGATGGCGTGCGCATCCTGATTCTGTCGGATCGCGCGGCCGATCATGCCCGGGTTCCCGTGCCCATGCTGCTCGGCACCGGCGCGGTGCATCATCACCTGATCCGGACGGGCCAGCGCATGAAGGCGTCACTCATTTGCGAAACGGGAGAAGCGCGCGATGTCCATCAGATCGCGTGTCTCATGGCCTACGGCGCGAGCGCCGTATTTCCCTACCTCGCCTTCGATTCCGCACGGGAAATCATCGGGCAGATCAAGGTCGCCGCCCAGCAAGCCGTCACCAAGGCGGGCGCAGATCCCGAGAAGCTCGCCAGGGCCGAGGCCGCGCTGCAGGAGGCCGAGGCGCTTACTTCGGCGAAGGCGCAGCAAAATTACCGGACGGCACTGGAGAGCGGCTTGCTCAAGATCATGTCGAAGATGGGCATCAGTGTGCTCTCGAGCTACCACGGGGCGCAGATTTTCGAGGTGATCGGGATCGGCCCGAAAGTAGTCGAGGAATGCTTCTGGCGCACCGCCTCGCAGGTGGGCGGCATCGGTTACGTCGAGATCGCCCGCGAATCGCTGGCCCGCCATGAGAAGGGCTTCGCCCCCGTGCCGGTCGAGCCTCCGGCGCCGGCGAAACTCGACGATCCGGGATTCTATCGTTTCCGGCGCAATGGCGAGAATCACGCCGTGACGCCGCCGGTCATTCAGTCGTTTCACGCCTTCGTGAAATCTGGAAACGCGGACGAGTACAAGAAGTATGTCGCGGCGGTGAAGGCGCAGCAGCCGATCTCGTTCAAGGACATGTTCGACCTGGTGCCGAAGAATGGCCCGATTCCGATCGATGATGTCGAGTCGATCGAAGACATCCGGGTGCGGTTCACCACCGCCGGCATGTCGCTCGGCGCCCTCAGTCCCGAGGCGCACGAGACCCTGGCCATCGCGATGAACCGCATCGGCGGAAAGTCGAACAGCGGCGAAGGTGGCGAAGACCCGGAGCGCTTCAAGCGCCGTCCGAATGGCGACCTCGCCAACTCGGCCATCAAGCAGATCGCGTCCGGGCGCTTTGGCGTGACGGCGGCCTACCTGGCCAGCGCCAAGGAGATCGAGATCAAGATGGCGCAGGGAGCGAAGCCCGGGGAAGGCGGCCAGCTCCCTGGCCACAAGGTGAGCACCATCATCGCCAGGCTCCGCCACACCGTTCCCGGCGTGATGCTGATCTCGCCGCCGCCGCACCACGATATCTACAGCATCGAAGACCTGGCGCAGCTCATCCACGACCTCAAGGAGGTAAACCCGCGCGCCAAAGTGTGCGTCAAGCTGGTCAGTGAAGCGGGCGTCGGCACGGTCGCGGCCGGGGTGGCCAAGGCGCATGCGGACATCGTGCTCGTGAGCGGACACGATGGCGGCACCGGCGCGTCCCCGCTCTCCTCGATCAAGCACGCCGGGACGCCGTGGGAACTGGGCGTGGCCGAGACGCAGCAGACCCTGGTGGCGAACAATCTGCGCTCCCGCATCGTGCTGCGCACCGACGGCGGCATGCGCACCGGCATCGACATCGTCATGGCCGCAATCCTGGGCGCGGAGGAATTCAATTTCGGGACAGCGGCCCTCATTGCCACGGGCTGCGTCTATGTCCGCCAGTGCCATCTCAACACCTGTCCGGTCGGCGTGGCCACGCAGGATGAAAAGCTGCGCGGCAAGTTCAAAGGCACGCCCGAGATGGTCGTGAATTTCTTCAACGCCGTCGCCCATGAAGTGCGCGAGATCCTCGCCAGCCTCGGCGCCCGGAAACTGACCGATATCATCGGCCGTCCCGACCTGCTCAAGCAGCGCCACGTGCCCCATCACCCCAAGGCCAACACCCTCGACTTGAAGAAGCTCCTCGCCGACGTCGCGGACAACGAAGATGCCCCGCGCTACTGCACGCGCGGGCGCAACGATGCGCCGCGTGGCCGTTCGCTCGACGATCTCATCCTCCAGGATGCGAAGGACGCCATCACCGAGCAGCAGCCCATCTCGCTGCGCTACAAGGTGACCAACGTCAATCGGAGCGTGGGGACCAAGGTCTCCGGGGAGATCGGCTATCAGTATGGCGAGAAAGGGCTGCCCGCAGGCACGCTCGAACTACGGCTGGAAGGAAGCGCCGGCCAGAGCTTTGGCACCTTCCTCGCGCCCGGTATCCGCCTCATCCTGGAAGGGGAAGCCAACGATTACGTGGGCAAGGGCATGAGCGGTGGCGAGATCGTGGTGAAGCCCGGGCCCGCGCACCAGTTTGTCGCGGGCGACAATTCGATTGTGGGCAATACGTGCCTGTATGGGGCCACCGGCGGAACCCTGCTTGCGAATGGTTGCGCGGGCGAGCGCTTTGGAGTCAGGAATTCCGGCGCCGTCGCCGTGGTGGAAGGAGTGGGTGATCACGGTTGTGAATACATGACGGGCGGGACCGTGGTCGTGCTGGGGCGCACCGGGAAAAACTTCGGCGCGGGGATGAGCGGCGGCCAGGCATTCATCCTCGATCTCCAGGAGCGCTTCGCCGACCTCTACAATCCCGCGATGGTCGGCATCGAGCGCCTGACCGACGAGGACAAAGGCATCGTCCAGCAATTGATCTACACGCATCTCGAAGCCACGGAGAGCGCGCGCGCAAAGGAAGTCCTCGCCGACTGGTCGAAGTTCGCCAGCAGCTTTTGGAAGGTCAAACCCAAGTCCGTGACCGTCAAATCCGCCGATTCGAAGCCCGCCTCATCGCCTCCGCCGGAGACCGCCGCGGTGGCCGTGAATCCATAGGACCGTCTGTCCATGGGACTGAATAAAACGGATGGGACCTATCGGAAAAGCCGCGGGGGCCGCCGATGCATAAAGACCGCCTGTCCGGAGGTTGCCTATTTCAGGCTCTTCAATTCGTTGAGCGAATGGAGTTGGCCGTTGGTGAAAATGAGCAGATTCCCGTCGCCATGAGCATCGGCCCGCTCGATGAACCACGGCTGGGTCGGGAATCTCCAGGGCGAGGCCGGGCGCGGGTCGAAACTCGCCGGAATATAGTCGATGTGCGGATTATTCGGATCGGCAGGGACCCCGATGAGTTTTTGGGCTGCTTCGCAGGTCCAATTCGGCAGGCTGATTTGATAGGGCGTGAGGGCATCTATCCACGCTTGTGAAAATTCAGGCGCTTCGACGTCGATCGTCGGCACCTGCGGCCACGATTCGTGGTCGAGCAGATAGGACGCAGAGGCTGTGTACAAACTCTGCAGATTGCCCACGCACCGGGCACGCTCTGCCTTGCCCCGGATTCCCGCCACCGACGAGAAGACCATGAGCGCGAGAATGCTGATGATGATCATGACCGTCATCAACTCCATCAGCGTGAAACCCTTCCGCTGGTAAGAATGAACTCGGAGGTTTTGCTTCACGTTAAAAAGCCCGCGGGCCATCCGCTCGGCCTTGCGCCTTGCGACCGCTACGGCGTCGTTATCTGCCGGTAACCAGAGACGCTATATTTGGACTGGACCAATGAGTCGGGCGTCAGGTTGAGAGACAGAATCACCGATACGTCGATGATTGCGCTCCCCGTCATCCGTGCCGCGTGGCCCGCACCGGTGGTCGCCTGTCCAGGCAGCGGAGTCGTGTTCAACTCAATGATCTTTGCCCTCATCTGTCCTTGGGCCACTGGGGCAATACCCCCAGCCGGACCAATGGTGGCGGCGATAGCCGTACAATCGAAAATGCCATCGAACGTGCCCTTGTCGGGATCGGCAGACCCGTCAAAGGAGTTGCTGGCGAACACCGTTCCATTGACGAACAAAACTACCGTACCCGTGGTCAGGCCGCCGGTGGAGTTGGACGGGATCGCGATGGAGTAAACTCCGATATTCCCGGCCGGAATATCCTGATTCTCGAAGGACCCCGAATTGTTGAAATCCGGACCGAACTTGGAACTCTGCTGCACAAGAACTCCCGAATAGATACCCGCTTGATTCGGGGCACTCCTGGGATACACTGGTCCTCCACTCAGAGCCCAAGTCTGCATCTGCAGGAGAATGAATGCCGTCAGGAGGGAGAGGACTTGTTTCATGGGCCGCAATGAAACCATTTATCTGCCCGTCGTCAAACGCATTTCCGCGAATATTTCCCTGATTTTGGCCTCAGGCACATTTCGCTTGGTGCCGGGCCTTCACCGGGTTTCGATACGCGCGCTCGTGCACGCACCCTTCAGCCTTTTTCTCGCCCTCCGTTATCTTCGGCCCAAGCGCAGCTTCGTTTCCGTCATCACGATTATTTCGCTGCTTGGCGTGATGCTCGGCGTGGCCGTGCTCATCATCGTCATATCGGTCATGACGGGCTTCGACCGCACGCTGCAACGCGCCATTCTCGGGTTCGAGCCGCACCTGCGCGTGATCAATGGCGATGTGCTGCACGAGTGGGAGGACATGATCCCGCAACTCAAGAAGATCGACGGGGTGGTCGGTGTGGCGCCCTACGTCCAGGGCCCCGTTCTGATCGAACATGAAGGCCGCGTCAGCCCGGCGGTGATCCGCGGGATCAATGTCGAACAGGAGCAGCAACTGATCGATCTTAAGAACAAGGACAAAAAATACATTATCGGCACGATCGATATGGAAAGCGACACCGTCGTCCTTGGGCGGACTCTCGCCGCGGAGGTCGGCGCCGCGATCGGCGATGAGGTCGTCATCTATGCCCCCGGTAATATCCGGGGGGTTCTCGACGAAATCCGTCGCGAAACCGAGGATCCCGACGCCAAGCCGCGGACGCTGGCCGACATCAAACAGGATATCGTGATTCCCGCGCCGATGAAGGTGGTCGGCCTGATCAACTCTGGAACCAACGCCTTCGACGCCAATTACATCCTGACGCCGCTCTACAACGCCCAGGAGCTGTACGGCATCAAGAATGGCATCCATGGGCTCGCCGTGAAAACGGACCGGCCCTACAATGTCCGCATCGTTCAGGACCGGATCAGCGACGCTCTGGCCGGGCGCGCATTTGCGGTCTCGTGGATCGATGACAACCAGCAGCGCTTCGATGCGATCCGCATGGAGCGGCATGTCATGTTTGTGCTTCTCTCGGTGATCGTGCTGGTGGCCGCCTTTGGGATCATGAATACCCTGATCACGGTCACCGTGCAGAAGACGCGGGAGATCGGAATCATGAAGGCCCTCGGAGCGCGGACGGTGCAGATCGTCTGGGTCTTCCTCGGGCAGGGGATGGCCGTCGGCGCGCTGGGCACGGCGCTCGGCCTTGGCGCGGGCCTGCTGCTCCTCCACTTCCGCAATCCGTTTCGCCTGTGGCTTGGTGACGTCCTGCACATCGAGATCTTTCCTGCCGGGATCTACGAGTTTGACGGCATCCCCGCGGAGATCATTCCGCAGGATGTGGCCATCATCTGCATCGGCGCCTTTGTCCTGTGCTCCGTCGCGGCGCTGATCCCCGCCTACCTCGCCGCGCGCCTGGATCCGGTCAAGGCGCTCCGGGCGGAATAGGGAATTAGCCACCCAATGGAAAACGCCGCCCGGCAGGAGAACCGGACGGCGTTTTCGTTGAGCCTTGGAGACTTCGCGGAGCCTCCTTAAAGGTCAGATCTTTTCATCCAAGGAAGACTCGCCGACCCCTGCCTCATTCTCCGGCATCCCCAGAAGGACCCTGATGCCGGAGGAAATGAGACTGAAGGCAGGTGGCGTTACTTGGTCGGCACGGTCGCGATCGTCTGCAGGATGCGGCCGGCGATGGCGTAGGGATCGCCCTGGGAGTTCGGACGACGGTCTTCCAGGTAGCCCTTGTAGCCGCTGTTCACGAAGCTGTGCGGGACGCGCACGGACGCGCCGCGATTGGCGATGCCGTAGTTGAACTTGTCGATCGACTGGGTCTCGTGAAGACCCGTCAGACGCAGGTGGTTGTCCGGGCCATAGACGGCGATGTGCTCGTTCTTGTACTTGTCGAACGCGGCCATGAGGGCTTCGAAGTATTCCTTGCCGCCCTTGGTGCGCATGTATTCGGTCGAGAAGTTGGAGTGCATGCCGGAGCCGTTCCAGTCCACGTCCATGCCGAGGGGCTTGCAATGGTAGTTCACGTCCACGCCGTACTTCTCGCAAACGCGATTGAGGATGTAGCGGGCGACCCACATTTCGTCGGCGGCTCTCTTCGAGCCTTTGCCGAAGATCTGGAATTCCCACTGGCCCTTGGCCACTTCGGCGTTGATGCCTTCGTGGTTGATGCCGGCATCGAGACAGAGGTCGAGATGCTTTTCCACGATCTCGCGGGCGACATCACCCACGGAGTCGAAGCCGACGCCGGTGTAGTAGAGACCTTGCGGGAACGGGAAGCCGCTGTCCGGAAAGCCCAGGGGCTTGCCGTGCTTGTAGAGGAAGTATTCCTGTTCGAATCCGAACCAGGTCCCGGGATCGTCAGGAATGGTCGCGCGGGTATTGGTCGGATGCGGGCTGCCATCGGGCAGCATGACTTCGCACATGACAAGTGCGCCGTTTTTGCGGGTCGTGTCGGGGAAGACGGCGACGGGTTTGAGCACGCAGTCCGAGCTATGGCCCTCAGCCTGGCGTGTGGAGCTGCCATCGAAGCCCCAGAGCGGAAGCTCTTCGAGCTTGGGAAAGCTGCCGAATTCTTTGATTTGGGTTTTGCCGCGGAGGTTGGCAACAGGGGTGTAGCCGTCCAGCCAGAGGTATTCCAGTTTGTACTTCGCCATGTGGTCGTTTATGGTGTCTAATTTTGAGCGATCTGCGCTGATTTAGACCGCTCGGGGTTGGTGGTGATTACTCTTAACGCCCCTTTGAGAGGGGTGTCGGGCGCGAGCATTTAGCAAACTCAATGCCAAACGCGATATTCTGGTCAACCATCGTGAGTTTTGAAGCTCAAATGTATCAAAAAGGTCAGAAATAGGCTCAATTCACGGCGTTGATGCTTGCTGCCGGCGTCGTGCCGGGCATGGTTTCGGCCATGACTGTCGTCAAGGACACCCTGCGAGCTACGGTGCGTGTGGGCTACGATGGCAGGGTCTACAAGACCTTCCGCGGCCCAAATGCCGCGGAGCGCTTTGCCAATGAAGTCCGGGTGCTCAAGCATCTGGAAGCGCGGGGTTGCCCCTTTGTGCCGCGCTTGATCGAGAGCGACCCTGAGCAACTCAAGATCGTGACGACGAGTTGCGGAACGCGGGTCGACCACCTCGATGCCGCGCGGACGAAGGAGCTGTTCGACGAACTCCTCGCTTACGGCGTGCGCCACGATGATGCTGAGATGCGGAACGTCACCTATCGCCATTCCGACGGGCGCTTCTGCCTGATCGACTTCGAATTCGCCACGATTCTCCCCGATGCACCCGCCAGCTAGGCCAGCCCATCTCCATTGGTGGGGGCATACCGATCAGGGCAAGGTGCGGAAGAACAACGAGGACGCGTTTCTCGGACTGCAATTTGACGCCCAGGAGGTGCGGTTCCTGGGAAAACTAGGGGATGCGACCACCGAACACGCGGATTTTGTCTTTGCCGTCAGCGATGGGATGGGCGGCGCGATGGCGGGGGAATTTGCCAGCAAGATCACGGTCGACAAGATCACCCGCCTGCTGCCGCGGGCCTACAAGCAGGCGGCGAAGGGCCTGGACGCGGGATTCGAGGATGTCCTGGGCGAACTTTTCGAGCAGATCCACCAGGCACTGCTTTTCCTCGGCGACAGCTACGAGGAGTGCAAGGGCATGGGCGCGACGCTCAGCCTGTGTTGGTTCACGCCCGGCTGGATGTATTTTGCCCATGTCGGGGACAGCCGCATCTACTACCTGCCGGCGCGGGAGGGGGCCCTGCGCCAGGTGACCCAGGACGACACCTATGTGGGCTGGCTCTTCCGCGAGGGGCAACTCAATGAACGCGAAGCCAAGACGCACCCACGCCGCAATGTCTTGCAGAAGGCGCTCGGCGCGGCGCACCAGTTTGTGGATCCACAAGTGGGCGCCGTGGCGTGCGAACCCGGCGATGTCTTTGTCTTGTGCACCGATGGGCTCACGGACGGGCTCTACGACGCGACGCTGTTACAGCTCCTGAGGAGCCCGGACGTTCGTGAAGCGGCCCTCAATCCCGCGTTGCGGGTCGTGCAGGCCGGACTCGAACGCTCCGGTCGGGACAATACGACCGCGTTGGTCGTGGAGGTCGGGAGAGCGTAGGAAGCAGCAATCAGTTAAACGGCCTTATCCCCGGTCTCCTCCGTGCGGATGCGGGTCGCGCTCTCCACGGGCAGGACGAATACCTTGCCATCGCCGATCTTGCCGGTCTTCGCCGCGGCGACGATGGTGGCCACGGCTTTTTCGGTGATCTCATCGGACAGGACGATCTCCAGCTTCACCTTGGGCAGAAAATCGACGGTGTACTCGCTCCCACGATAGATTTCCGTGTGCCCTTTTTGCCGTCCGAAGCCCTTCACTTCGGTCACGGTCATGCCTTCGACTCCGAGTTCGGCGAGGGCGTCTTTGACTTCTTCGAGTTTGAACGGCTTGATGATGGCTTCGATTTTCTTCATGACGAGGTTGGTCGGTGGCGATGATGGCTGGGCACGCCCGCAAACGCGGGAAAAGGGTTCGCGCCTTCAGCAACGACCATGCCACGTGATGTTTAGGTTTGTTTTCCAGAGAACATCAAGCAGTAGCGGTCATTTCAGTGTGATTAAAAGCCGACAGGGAGGCATCGTGTGCTGAAATTTGCCCACTTGGGGTCTGCTGTGGGCGAATAGCTGGACAGCATTCGCCGCCGAGCGGAAACTCCCGCGTTCATGTTCAATCCGATCCGCATGGTTCGCTCGGCGCTTGCGCACTTGAGCAGCATTGTCTGGTTGCTCATCGATACAGTCGAGGAAATGGGCGACTATGTGCTCCGGGGACGCTTTCCTTTCCGGCTCTCGATTTTCTTCGAGCACACGGACCGGACTGGCGTCGGGTCCATCCCGCTCGTTGGGTTGGTGTCCTTCTTCATCGGACTGACGATGGCGCTCCTCACCGGCTATCAGCTCCAGACGTTTGGTCAGCAGCGCCTGGTCCCGGCTCTGGTCTCCATCGCCTTTACGCGGGAGATGGGGCCGCTCCTCACGGGCATCATGCTCGCCGCGCGCATCGGCGCGGCCTATACGGCCGAACTCGGCACGATGACCGTCTCCGAGGAAGTCGAAGCCATCGAGGCCATGGGCTTGGGGCCGCTCCGTTTTCTCGTCAGCCCGCGCGTCCTGGCGGTGTTTCTCTTGATGCCGTGTCTCGCCGTGGTTTCCGACATCACAGCGATGGGTGGCGCGGCGCTCATCTCGCGCTGGGCTTTTGATATCAGCTTCGTGACGTTTGCCGAATCCGCCATGGAAAAGCTCCTCATCCGCGACATCGTCGCCGGCGTGCTCAAGGGCTTCATGTTCGGCCTGATTATCGGCCTCGTTTCCTGCTACAAGGGCCTCACCGTGCGTGGCGGCGCGGCAGGGGTGGGCGCGGCGACCACATCCAGCGTCGTCACGGCGATCACAACAGTCATCGCCTTCGATACGCTCTTCAACATCGTGCTGGTGGCGCTTTTCGATCGATGAGCGCCACCGATCCCATCGTGGAAATGGACGACGTGCACCTCGCTTTCGGCGAAAACCGGATTCTCCGCGGCGTGGACCTCAGCCTGGCCCCGCGGGAGCGCTTGGTCGTCCTGGGGCAGTCCGGCGGGGGCAAGAGCACGCTGCTCCGCCTGATCCTCGGGATTCTCAAGCCCGATCAAGGTTCGGTGAAATTCAAGGGCCTGGAAGTCACGCGCATGGGCCGGCGCCGCCTCAACAAGATGCGGCAGAAGATTGGGATGGTCTATCAGTACAGCGCGCTGATCAGTTCCCTCACCGTGCGCGACAATCTCGCCCTCCCGCTGGAAGAATTGACGGAAAAATCCGTCGAGGAGATCGATGCGCTGGTCATGGAGAAACTGGAATTGGTCGGCATGACCGACGCGCGCGACAAGATGCCCAGCGAACTCAGCGGCGGCATGCGCAAACGCATCGGGCTCGCCCGCGGCATCATCATGGACCCGGAGTTGATCCTCTACGACGAGCCCAGCGCGGGCCTCGACCCGGTGATCAGTTCCGTCATCGACGAGCTGATCATCAGCCTCAGCGAAAAGATCGGCGCGACTTCGATTATCGTCACGCACGAGATGGAGAGCGCCTTTCGCATGGCCACGCGCATGGCGATGCTTTTCAAGGGCGAGATTATCGCCGAGGACACGCCGGAGAATTTCAAAGACCATCCTCACCCGGTCGTGGCCCAATTTATTTCCGGCGACACGGAGGGACCGATGTCAGAAGCTGGCAACCGTTAAATCGCCATGAATATCACCCGTAACGAAATCCGCACCGGCCTGCTCGTGGTGCTTTCGCTCGCCGTGCTCGTGGCGGTGCTAGTCTACCTCGGCGCACCCGGGGTCTTCGTTCCGCAGCACACGTATCGCATTTACTTCGACAATGCGGCCGGCATCAAACCGGGCGCCCAGGTGCTCCTCGCGGGTCGCAAGATCGGGCAGGTGCGCGAACTCTATTCGCCGGTGCCCGAGAAAGAGCGGCCTACGCCGAAGATGGAAACGCTCATCGAAGTGCAGGTCGCGAGCAGCGCGAAGATTTTCAACAAGGTCAAGGTCCAGATCACGCAGCCGAGCTTGCTGGGCGAATCGGTCATCGACTTCAGCAGCGGCGAGGAAGCCAGCGGGCTGGCGAAGGACGGAGCCAAGTTCCTCGGAGAGCGTCCCGGCGGCCTCGCCGATGCCGTCCCGACCATCCTGGAAAAGCTCGATCCCGTGCTCAACAAGCTCACCGGCACCCTCGATAGCCTGCAAAAGACCTCCGACAACCTCGCCAAACTGAGTGCTGACGGAGCCGATTTGCCGACGGCGTTTTCGGAGTTCAAGGAATTCGGCAAGAATCTGAACGACTTGAGCACCTACGGCGGGCCGCTGCGTAATTCGCTGCAAAATATCGAGATCCTGACCAGCGACCAGGGCAAGCTTGGCCAGTCGCTCAACCACCTCGCCGAGCTTACCGGGCCTGACGGTTCGCTTTCGAAGACCTTCAAGAATGCGGAGAAGTTCACCGGCGATCTCGCCAACAACAAGGATGTCGGCGTCATCCTGCACAATTTCCGCGAGGCCTCGGAGAACCTCGATCGCACGCTCACTCACGTCGGGCAGCAATTTGGCACCATCGGGACCAATCTCGAGCAAGCCAGCGATACCGTGAAGCATCAGCCGTGGCGGCTGATCTGGCCGGCGACCAAGAAATACGAGGAGCCCGCGTCGAAAGGCACTCCCACCCCCACGCCGAAGCCGGCGCCGGCGCCGAAGAAAAAGGCGCCTGTCCGGCGGTAGCAGGATAGTGGGTTGCTCCAAGGTGGCGTGTGACGATCAAATTTCGCCCCCCTTCATTTGCCCTCTCGCTCTCAAGCTTCAGCTCGGTCACGAGGGGAAGCCATCTACGTAGCGGCGAATTCATTCGCCGAGCCACGTGTCGCGACAGCACCGATGCCGGATTTTCCCAAATCCCGTCTGCCCGCAAATTCCGACGCGTTCAGGGAAAGCGAGGGTTCGGCGAATAAATTCGCCGCTACGTAAGGCGCCAGCCGACTTCGCCCGCTACCCGCAACGGCGACAGAAAGGTCACCGTCCGGCGGGTGGCTTTTCCTTTTCCTTGTCCTTGTCCGAACGGAACAGGTCCAACGCCCGGACCGGCAGCGCGACACCATCGCGCACGATGTCGCCCGTTACCCGGGAGGCTTGCTTGACGGTGTTTGGGACAAGATTCGCCGTGCCTTCGACCACCCCCTCGAACCCGATCGGCCGCACGCGAACGTTGTCCAGCGGTCCGCTCACCTGCATCTCCAGCGTGCGGCTGAGGAGGCTGGTGGCCACGCCTACGACACCACGGAAATTGGCGCGAGCCTTGGCCGCCACTTTGCGTTGCTTCAGGTCGAGCGTGCCGGAAGCGGTGACCTTCATGGCATCGCTCGTGGCGGTGAAATGGGATACCGTGGCCAGGCCTTTGGTGGCGGAGAAAGTGGCTTCGAGCCGTCCGATGCCGTGGCGTTGCACGGGGGAGACGAGCGCCGAGAAAAGCGCGTAGGTCTGGTCGAGCAGCGGGACTTTGACCAGCGGCGCATTTTCCAGCCGCAGGCTGCCCGCGCCGCTGATCTCCGCGGGATTGGCGCCGATCGCGCCGTGATAGTCGAAGGCCAGGACTGCTTCACCGAGAGAACCTTGAGACTCGCCCAGCCACGGTTTCAATTGGGCCAGATGCAGATTGGAGGCGGTGACGTTCGCGCGCCGCAGGGTCCCCCCGGCATAGGCTCCGTCGATGGTCCATTGGCCGTCGAAGACCCGGCCGCCAAGGTGCGACAATTGCCAGGTCTCACCGTCAAAGCCGATCTGACCGGTGAGGTGATCGATCGCGACCGGGTGCTCCTGGAAGGTCACCGTCACGTCCGCGGGGCTGACCATTTGGAGCGAGCCGACGGTGGGGAATTTGCCGGCGCGATAGGTGAAGTCTTTCACCGCGATCTCGGGAAACGCGCGAATCTGCACGGTTTTCGGGAGGCTGGCGGTGAGTCCCGGAATGTTCGCCATGAATTCGAGGAGGTTGGCTTTTCCCGTGAGCTGCGCGAGGTGGAGGGAACTGGTGGTGGGACGGTAATTCCCGGAAAAATGATCCACCTGCTTGTGTGCGTCCGTGAGGCTGCCGGTGAATTGCAGATTGCCCTGCGGCCCGTCTTCGCCCGAACCGGCGAATGCCACGGACCCGTTGGCCAATTGCAACGCCAGGGTTCCTTTTAGCGCCGTGCCGGCCAGGGCGATGTCCACGTGCGACTCGCGCGCCGCGAGGTCGCGCCAGGTGACTGGCCCACTTTTGAACTGCACCTTCCACGTGTCTTTGGCGTAAGAGATGAGCCCGTCCATCGCCCCGATCTTTAAAGGATGCCCATCGACGGATAACACAACATCCGCCGGGCCGCGTGCCTGGATGGAGCCGATCCTCAACAGGTGCTCGGCCTTTGGCCCGAAAGCCCACGCGAAGTCCTTCACCGCAAGATCCGGAAAGCGGTCGATGTGCATGGGGACCGGCAGGAACGTGCCGAGCATCGGGAAATTGCGGAAATACTCCAACAGGTGCGCTTTTCCATGCAGGTCGCCGATGGTCAATGTTTGGGAAGCCTCCTCGTAACGCGCGGAGAATTCGTCCGTCTTCCCGGCGGCGTCGGTCAGCGTGCCGGTGATGAGCCTCGGCGCTGTATCCCAGTCACTCCGAGACACGGCGACATTGGCCGAGCCCGTGGTCAATTGCAGCCGGGCGGCAAGGGTCATCCCCGCCGAGGAAAGCTCGGCTCGAACATCGGCATCGCGAATTGGCAGACCCTGCCATTCGACACCTCGACCCGTGCCGGTCAGGTTCGCCTGCCAGGTCACCGTCTTTTCATCCCGCAGATCCACGGAACAAGCGCCCCGGATCGTGAAAAGCGGCAGGCCCGACCGGAAGGCGAGCGCGGCCAGCGTGGCCCGGACGACGCTGAGATCGAGTACAAACGGGCCGGGTGGCGGTAGGGCCTCGTCCGGTCCTGCCGTGACCAGGACTTTTCCGGAGAGCGCGAAGGCCACAGCGCCGGTCTGGGCGTCGAGGCGGGGAATTTCAACCTGTGTCGTCCGAACGATGATTTGCGAGGTGACGTGCTGGAAGTCGATGGAGCCGGCGTCGTCATGGAGGGTGATGGTGGCGTCCTTGGTGCGCCAGCGGCTGATGAAAGTCCGGCTCTCGAACATCTCCGTGAGCGGCATGCCAAAGGTGATCGCACTTATTTCCACGATCGGATGATGGCCTGTGCCTTCTCGTTCCAGAACCACGCTTTCGAGTCGAAGACCGCGCCAGGGCGACCACGATCGACTGGCGTAGTGCAGATAAATTCCGCGTTCCGCCAGCCGGTGCACCAGCCCGTTCTCGACCCTGGCAATGATCTCCGCGCGCGCCAACCAGCCGCCGATCCCGAGAGCGGCCACAATCAGCAGGATCCAGCGCGCCCAACGCCGGCGACGTGCCTTGACCGGAGGCTGCCCACCCGTCGGTGAACTGGCCGTTTTCCCATCTCCCACCACTGCGGCGGCGGCTGGTGAATTATCACCAGTGGGCGGGGGGGACGGAGCTTGTTCTCCGGACGGCCGAGGGAGCATTGGCGGAGAGGATAGCACGTGCATACCACCGATAAAACGCCAACACGGAGGAGAATGGCCGGGTGGAAAGAGGAGAAAGGACCGTGAACCGGACGAAGATTGGGCAATCCTTGGAACGGGGCCGCGTTCCGTCAAGCCCCCGACCACCGGCGACAGCTCGCAATGGTATTGGACATGAGCATCGCGATGGTCATCGGTCCCACTCCCCCAGGCACTGGCGAAATGGCCCGGCACTTGGGCGCGACCTCCTCGAACGCCACGTCACCGACGATCTTGTAGCCCTTCGGCGAACCGGGCGCTTCCACGCGGTTAATCCCCACGTCGATGACGACAGCGCCTTCTTTCACGAAATCCGCCCGCACGAACTCCGGCCGGCCGATGGCGGCGATCAAGATATCCGCGCCGGCACAGACGGCTGCGAGCTGTCGGGTGCGGGAGTGGGCGACCGTCACCGTGGCATCGCCCCCGCGACCCTTGTTCATGAGGAGCAGCGCCATCGGCTTGCCGACGATCATCGAGCGCCCGAGGACGACGACATTGGCCCCCGCCGTTTCGATCCCGCTTTCGATGAGCAGGCGCTGGCAGCCCAGAGGGGTGCAGGGCACGAAACCATCGGCGTCGCCGAGCGCGAGCTTCGCGACATTGATCGGGTGGAAACCGTCCACATCTTTGCGCGGATCGATGGTCTCGATGATCGCGCGTTCATCGATCTGGGGCGGTGGCGGCGATTGGACGAGGATGCCGTGGATCGCGGAATCTGCGTTCAGGTCGTGCACCAGCGCCAGGACTTCGGCCTGCGTCGAGGAGGCGGGCAGCTCGTGCTTCACCGAGTGCATGCCGAGTTCCAGGCACATTTTGTCCTTCGAGCGGATGTAGGCCCTCGACGCGGGATCGTCGCCGATCAGCACCACGGCCAGCCCAGGCGTGATCCCGCGCGATTTCAGGGCCGCGATGGCCGCTTTGGATTCCGCGTAGGTTTTCTGGGCGATGGCTTTGCCGTCAATCAGGGTCATGATGGAGGAAGATGCCCGTCGCGGAGCCAGAGCTCAAGCCGGGCGCGCTCGCTTTCGAACGCTTCGTCGTTCAGCGTCGCAGCCACGGGTCGCGGCACATCGAAGATCACGGAGACGCGCGCGAAGGGCCTGGGAATGCGAAAAGCGTCCCAGCTCCTCAGCTCCCAGTAGCTCGAGTATTCGATGCGCACCGGCATGATCACGCCGCCCGTCACCTGGGCGAGCTTCACCAGGCCGGGATTCAAATGATAGCGCGGGCCGCGCGGGCCGTCGGGCGTGAACGCCATCATCGTGCCGGTGTCGACGAGATGCCGCATCTCGACGAGGGCCTGCGCACCGCCGCGCGAGCTCGACCCGCGCACCGCGCCGACGCCGAAACACGCGACGAAGGCGGCGACGATCTCTCCATCCTTGCTCGCACTGGCCAGCGCCGCTCCGGGCCTCCCTGGGAAGTAGCGTTCGAAAAGGTGCGGCACCACCAGGAGCCGATTGTGCCAGAAAGACCACAGCAAAGGACGGAGCATCGGCAATTGAAATGCGCCGCCGCGATCCTCCACCCGGAAACGCAGGGTCAGCAACAACAGGCGGACGACCCGCGCCCCGATCGCGGCGATCAGCCTCGCTTTCCGCACTGCATTCACCCGGCATTCTCCTGCCAGCGAAATGCACCGGGCATCGGCAGATCGAGTTGGTCGAGGATGCGCGCGACCACGGTGTCGACGAGTTGGTCGATATTCTGCGGCCGGCTGTAGAAGCCGGGCGATGCGGGCAGCATGATCGCGCCGGCTTCCATCAGCGTGACGACATTGCGCGCGTGAATGAGACTCCACGGAGTCTCCCGGGGGACGAGAATGAGCTTGCGGCGCTCCTTGAGGAATACATCCGCCGCACGGAGGATGGTCGTCTCGCTCGTGCCCGCGGCGATGCGCCCGAGGGTGCCCATGGAGCAGGGCACGACGATCATGGCGTCGAAGCGGGCCGAGCCGCTGACGAATGGGACATTCATCGATCGGTCCTGATGCTGATGAACCCCGGGAGAGACGACAAGTTCGCCCAGCTCCTCGTGGATGACCTGCCGGGCGTAGGTGCTGAAGACGAGATGGATTTCGTGAACCGCCGGATCGAGCTGGGCGAGCAACCGCTGGAGATAGATGGCGCCGCTTGCGCCCGTCGCGGCAATGACGAGCTTCATCTCACAGGTAATCCGCCGCGTAGAGCCGGCGCGTGAGGTCGCCCTGCCGGGTGAGCAATTCCGTGTACATGGCCTTGTTGTCCGTTTCCGGCTTGGCGCGCGTGCTCTCGTCGAGCTTGACGAAGCGTTCGCAGAGCTCCCGAAAGGTCGTCGGCTGGCCGAGGGCAATCTGCGCGGCATAGGCCGCCTGGAGGGCCGCCCCCAGCGCGGCGCCTTCCGCGGAGACGAGGCAAATGGTGGGGACGCCAAAAATGTCCGCGGCAATCTGCCGCCAGACGGCGCTCTTGCTGCCGCCGCCGGTCAGGCGAATCTCCGTGGGTTGAATGCCCAGTTCGCGAAAACGGGCGAGGCCATACCCCAGGCCCAGGGTCACGCCTTCCATGGTCGCCCGGGCGAGGTGCTCGGGATTCATGTTGTCGATTTTCAAGCCGTGCAGGACTCCGGTGCCATTGGGCAGATTGGGCGTTCGCTCGCCATTCAGATAGGGCAGGAAGAGCAACCCGCCCGAACCGGCGGGCGCCGCGGAGACGTTCTTTTCGAGCTCGTCATGCGACCAGCCGAACATCTTGCGCACCTGCTCGGTGGCCACGGTCACGTTCATCGTGCAGGCGAGGGGCAGCCAGCGATCGGTGCTGTCGCAGAAGGCCGCGACTTCCCCCTGGGGATCGATGACCGGCTTGTCGGCAAATGCGTAGACCGTGCCGGAGGTGCCGAGGCTGACGGTCACGACGCCGGGCTGCACATTGCCCGTGCCGATCGCGCCCATCATGTTGTCGCCACCGCCGGCGCTCACCGTCACCTCGCCCTTGGACAGTCCCCAGGCCTCGCGCAGATTCTCCCGGAGCAGTCCGAACACGCGCCGCGAACTCGCCAGGGATGGCAGGGCGTGAATCAGGGCTGGGTCGATGAATTCGATGAGCGGCTCGCACCATTTTTTTTCCCGCACATCGAGCAGGCCCGTGCCGGACGCGTCGCCGTATTCCATCCCGCGATCGCCGGTGAGATAGAAATTGAGGTAGTCGTGGGGCAGGAGAACGGTGGCGAGCGATTTGTAGTTTCGGGGCTCGTTCTGTTTCAGCCACAGGATTTTCGGCGCGGTATAGCCGGGCAGCATTGCGTTGCCCGCCAGCTTGATCAGCCCTTCGGCATTGCCGAATTCCTCGTCGAACTGCGCGCATTGCTCCGCGGTCGAGGTATCGCACCACAGTTTCGCCGGCCGAATCACGTTGTTCTTCTTGTCCATCGGCACGAACCCGTGCTGCTGCCCGCTCACCCCGAGGGCCTTGACCTGGTCCTTCTTCTTCCCGAGCTTTTGCAAGACCTCCCGCACCGTGGCGTCCACGGCGTCGGCCCACTGCTGGGGCTCCTGCTCGAGATGGCCTGGGGGCAGGCCCTCGATCAGGCCATAGGACTGCGAGGCAGCGGCGAGGATCTTGCCGGACTCCAGATCGAGCGCGATGGTCTTGGTGCTTTGGGTGCCGCTGTCGATACCGAGTGAGATCATGGAGAAGATTCGTTGGGAATGCGCTGGTCAGCCAGTGCGCGCCAAGGCTAGATCTTATTCCCGCAAATCTGAAACCTGAATTTTCCCGATGGTCACGAAGCTCCTCCATACCCGATACCGCGTGAGCGACCTCGAAAAGACGGTCGCCTTCTACCGCGACGTCCTCGGCCTGGAACTGCTCCGGCGCCACACCTCGCCTCGCGGCTCGCAACTGGTTTTCTTCAAGGCTCCCGGCAGCGAAGAAGAAATCGAAATCTGTAAGTACGACGCCAGCGGCCCGGTGAGCGTCGGCTTTGACACCACCCATCTCGCCTTCGAGGTGCAGGATCTCGAGGCCTTTGCCAAGCACGCGGCGGCGCAGGGTTATCCTCTTTCCGATGGCCCCACGCCGACGAGTACCGGCAGCGTTATCGCCTTTGTCGACGCGCCGGAAGGCTACGAGATCGAGCTGATTCAGCGGCCCCGCTAAATGGGAGCCATCCGAAATCATGGAGTTTGACTGGCTCGACGCCCCTTTCGATCTTCGGAAGATCGCGCCCAAGGAGATTGAAGAGTCCTTCGAGGATCCATTCAGCTTGCGTCTCCTGCCTGATGGGGTGGCGGACGATGACAAGGCGCGCTATTTTAACCTCGGAAAATCCATCGGTGACCGCGGCATTTTCACGGTCTTCTGGACGGACGGGAAACGCTACCGCGCCATCCATGCGCGGGAGATGACTCCCGAAGAACTCACTTTCTACGATCGCAAAAACTCGGAGCAAGGTTACTGACACCGGCCGCCCTTTTTTATGAAAGTCGTCACCAACTGGAGTGAAGTGCCGCGGTTCGAGACCGAGGAAGAGGAATCGTCCTACTGGGCTGACACGCGCGTCGATGTCCGCCTGATGAATGGGTCATTGCTCAAGGCCGACACCCGGGAATCCACGACGATCACCCTGCGCTTCGACCCACGGCTCCTGGCGCGCATCAAGCGCATCGCCCGCTCCCGCTACCTGAACTACCAGAGCATGATCAAGCAGTGGTTGAGCGAGCGGCTGGAGAAGGAGATTTAGGAAGTGCTCAGTGATTGAGTGCTCAGTGCTCAGTGCTCAGTGCTCAGTGCTCAGTGCTCAGTGCTCAGTCAACGTGTCGAAATCAGTGCGTCCCACTGAGCACTGAGCACTGATTTCTCCTGAGCACTTCCACTTCCCCCACCCGGGGATTGCAGCTCGACTGGCCCAGCCTGAACGGTTCCCCCCGGTCCGTTCAAACGAAACCCTCCAGTCGAGCTGCTCCCCTATTTGGATTTTTTCCCCGTCCGCAATTGCGAACTCGGTTGCCCATTTAGCACCGGTCGTGCCACGCCCTTTTTTGAACGCGAAAAAGTTTTTCGCACAGAGGGAATTAATCGGATTGGGGAAAACTACGGTGCCACCCGCGGCGAAAAAGCGTGGTGGAAATTAGCCAACGTGGGTGGCCTGCGGTGCAAAAAGAAGCACCGCTGCCTGTGCGATTTACGGCAAACACGCTCGGACGTTCCACCCGGCTTTCTCGAGCCGGGTGCGCGCCTCTTCATAGCTGATGCCGAGCGTACTGCTGACCAGGCGCACGCCGCGATCGCGCAACTTGTCGTTGGAGATGTGCAGATCGACCATGGCATTCCCGCGCACTCGACCGAGGCGGATCATGCCGCACGTCGAGAGGATGTTCAGCACCACCTTCGTGGCCGTGCCGGCCTTGAGCCGCGTCGAGCCGGTGACGATCTCCGGCCCCGTCGGCAGATCGACCTCGACGTCCCACGCCGTGCCGCGTTGCCGTGTGGGATTGCAGGTCACGAGCAGGGTGCGGGCTCCGAGCATGCGGGCTCGCTCTAGTGCTCCGAGCACAAAAGGGGTGCGGCCGCTGGCGGTCAAGCCGCACACGGCGTCCCCCGCCCGGACGCCGCGTTCGAGCACGGCGACGGCTCCGGATTCAGGCTGATCCTCCGCGCCTTCCACCGCGTGTTGCAGCGCGGTAGAGCCGCCGGCGATGATTCCCTGCACCAGCTCCGGCGAGGCGCCGAAGGTCGGCGGAATCTCGCTGGCGTCGAGCACGCCGAGCCGCCCGCTGGTGCCTGCGCCGATATAGAAGAGCCGTCCGCCTGCCTGCATCGCCCCGCTCACGACATCCACCGCCGCGATCAAGCCTTCCCGGCACGCCGCCAGCGCGCGCGCCACCTCATCCTCCTCGGTGACAAAAAGGTCGACCAGTTCGGCTGTGGAGCGTTCGTCCAGCCGCGCCGACCGCGGATTGCTCTGTTCCGTCGCCGCCACCGCCAGCGCCCCCGCATCGGCAACAACCGCCGCCCGGGACGCTTCCCTGTCCTCTGCCTTCTGACCTCCGACCTCTTCTCTCGCTGCCAGCCACGCGGCGCCCAGCGCCCCTGACTCCGCGCACACCTCGACCGTCGCCTGCGGCAGAAAGGTGCTCAGCCGGTATTTGAAGAGCGCCACGTATTCCGGGTGATGGGTGAACAATCCGCCGATCAGCCGCACGGGAGCATCGAGGAAGCCGAGCCGCTGGGCCACGGCGCGCGTGAATTCCGCCAGCACCGTGGCGCCTCCCTGAATGGTCGCCAGCATTTCCGGCTCGCCATGTTTTGCGGCGTGAAAGATCGCGGGAGCCAGCCGGGCGACGCTCATCTTGTCGGCCTGCATCGCCCAGCCGACGAGATCCGGCAGGCGGTTGAGCCCGAGCGTGCGGAGGATCTCCTCGGCGAGCGGCGTGATCTTTTGGTTCAAGTCGAAATGGGTCAGGACGAGCCGGAGCCCGCGCCGGGCCAGGTCGTAGCCGCCTCCGCGGTCCCCGAGCAGTTGGCCCCAACCGCCCGCTTTTTCAATCTGCCCGCCTTTGCGGCCATGGACGGCCGCGCCGGTCCCCGCAATGACTACGATTCCGTCGCCATCATGAAACGCCGTGGCCAGGCCGGAATCGCGATCGCTGCCCACGTCGATCTGCGCCCTCGGCCAGGTCGCCGCGACCAAACCGCGCAGCCGCTTCCGGTCGTCCTCCGTGGCACAGCCGGCGAGAAACGCGCCGACATGGTCCGCTTCCGCTGGCAGGACGGAAAAAAGCCGGGTCAACGCCTCGTCCGTGATCAGCCGCAGATTGGAGGCCGCCATGGCGCCCTGGCGCAATACGCTGCCGTCACCGGCCAGCAAAACCCATTCGGTCTTGGTTCCACCGCCTTCGATGCCGAGGATGCTCTTTGGACTTTCCATGCCTCCACTATCGTGAAACATCGCCCCGCAGACAATCCTCCGTGAATTCTCCCGTATCGCTCTGCCTCCGACTTCCTGCCCGGCTGGCCTCCACGGCGCGGTCGTCCGTTGTCTTTCATTCCCTGTGACGCATGCCTAATTCTTCCGCGCGCATCAGCCAACTCCGCCAGGAACTCGAAGAACATAACCGCCGGTACTACGACGAAGCCTCGCCCGCGATCTCCGATCAGGAGTACGATGCGCTCTTCCGCGAGTTGCAAGCGCTGGAGGTGGCGCACCCGGAACTGATCACCCCCGATTCGCCCACGCAACGCGTGGGCGAAAAGGCGACCGCGGGTTTCAAACAGGTGCGCCATGCCGTGCCGATGCTCAGCCTCGATAACCTCTTTGCCAAAGACGGCTTCGAGGCGTTGCGCAAATGGATTGCGAGCGTCGAAAAACTCATTCCCGGCGAAACGCTCGAATGGCACGTCGAACCCAAGATCGACGGGGTGGCCATCAGTCTTCGCTATGAAGACGGACTGTTCAAAACCGGCGCGACGCGAGGCGACGGGGAAACGGGCGACGAAATTACCGAGAATCTCAAGACGCTGCGCAGCGTGCCTCTGCGGCTCCTGGGCAAGGAAGCCCCGGAGGTGATCGAGGCCCGGGGCGAGGTCTATTTGCCCGTGGCCGGATTCCAGCGCATCCGCGAAGAAATGATCGCCGCCGGCGAGGAACCATTTGCCAATGCCCGGAACACCGCCGCCGGCGCCCTGAAACAACTCGACCCCGCGCTGGTCGCCGAGCGTCCGCTCGAAATCGTGCTTTATGGATTGGGAGAAACCAGCGTCGAACCACCGCCGACGCAGGCGGAATTGCTGGCCTGGCTGAAATCGCTCGGCCTCCGCACGCCGAAATTCACGCGCGTTTGCCACTCGGCGGAGGAAGTCATGGCGGCCATCGACGAACTCGACGCCATCCGCGACACGTTCGGATTTGAGACCGATGGCGCGGTCATCAAGCTCAACTCCCTGGAGCAGCGCGAGCGGGTCGGTTTCCACTCCCGCGCGCCCAAGTGGGCCAAGGCCTGGAAGTACGTTTCCGAGCAGGCCGAGACGCGTTTGCGCGAAATCACCGTGCAGGTGGGCCGCACCGGCGTGCTCACGCCCGTGGCGGAACTCGAGCCGGTCTTCCTGCGGGGCAGCACGATCAGCCGGGCCACGCTGCACAATGAAGACGAGATCAAACGCAAGGATATCCGGATCGGCGACACGGTCATCATCGAGAAGGCGGGAGAAGTCATTCCCGCAGTCGTGCAGGTCGTCCTGGAAAAACGCCCCGCGGAGGCAACTCCCTTCGACTTCCTCGCGCACATCGGCGGAAGATGTCCGGTCTGCGGCGGATCGGTCCGCCGCGATCCGAATTTCGCGGTGTGGGTCTGTGAAAATGTCAATTGCCCGGCGCAACTGACACGCCGGCTCGAATACTTCGCCAAGCGTGGCGCGCTCGATATCGACGGTCTCGGAGGCATCGTTGCCGACAAACTCGTCGAGCGCGGCCTGGTGCATGATCCGCTCGACCTTTTCGACCTGCCGTTTGAATCAATGGCCACCCTCAACCTGGGGACCGACGACGAGCCTCGGATCTTCGGCGAAAAGAACGCCCGCAAGGTCATCGACGGGATTCAACGGGCTCGTGAATTGCCGCTGGCCCGGTGGTTGCATGCGCTGGCCATTCCCGAGGTGGGGGAAGAAACCGCGCATGATCTCGCGAAATATCATGAATCGCTGGAAGCGGCGCGGGATTCGGCGCTGCTGCGGGACGTCCTCGCGCTGGACCGTTTGCATGGGGAGTTGGACGCTGCGAATCCGCGCGCGCGGCACAACAAGGGCAAGGAGGAAGGGGAAAAGCAGCAACTTGCCACACGGCATGCCGAACAACTCGTGGAAGCGAATGCCACGGGCTGCCGCCTGCGGGAGGCGGGATTCGCTGAACCCGCCAAAAAGAAAGGCGCGCTCGATGCCGACGTCGTGACGGTGATCGGACCGGTCGTGGCGCAGGCGGCGCTGGATTGGTTTGCGAGCAAGACTGGGCGGGAGACGCTGCGTCGGCTGAGCGCCCTCGGCATCGCTCCGAAAGGCGGGGGTGGCAAGAAGGACCAGCCTTTGGCCGGACAGACCTTTGTGCTGACCGGCACGCTCGAGCGCATGCCGCGGAACGAGGCCGCGGAAAAAATTCGCGAACTGGGCGGCAATGTGTCCAGTTCCGTCAGCCGCAAGACGACCTACGTCGTGGCCGGCCCCGGCGCCGGGTCCAAGCTGGATGACGCGCGTGCCCTGGGAGTCGCCGTTCTCGACGAAGGGCAATTTATGGAGATGCTGACCGGCGCGACCGGAGATTCACCGCCGCAAAAAGACCTGTTTGCTTCGAATTGAACCAGGGCGAACCGAGCACCGAGCACCGAGCACCGAGCACTCCCGCTCCTCCCCACCCCTACCGGTCGATCTTCAGCCCTGGCGCCGCCGAATCTCCGGTCGAGCCAATCGCCGGTACCTGCGGGCGGTTCAGATCAGGATGATCAACGGGGACGACATTGAACTCCCTCTCCGAGCCATCGCGAATCACGCGAACGACGGTTTCGTCTTCCGCCGACAAAAAAAACGAAGCGTCGAACATATCCTCGAGACAGGTAACACGGAGGCTGCCAATCTGAAGGAGGATGTCGCCGATGTGCAGCCCGGCTTTTTCTGCCGGGCCCGAGGGGATCACTTCCTCGACGAATGCGGTGGAACCCGCGACCGGTTCGTCGAGGGATTTGACGTGCAAGCCGATCCAGCCGGGGCGCACCTCGTGAAAACGGACGAAATCTTTCCGCACCTTTTCGGCGGCTTCGATGGGGAGGGCAAAGGAAGCGCTGCCCGTATCGACCCGGCTGACCAGGATGCCCACGACCTCGCCCTTGGGATTGAGCAGCGGCGCGCCGCCTTCACCGCGTTGGACCGGGATATTGGCGCGAATATGAGAGGTGGCGAAATAGCGGCCCTGATATTTGAGATCGAATCCGCCGACCGTGCCGAACGCGGGCGTGAGCGCCAGATCCATCGGGTAGCCGATGGCGATGATCGGTGAGGCGACGCTCAACTGACGGGAATTACCGAAGGGCAGAAAAGGAGTCTCCGCCTCGATCTTCAGGATTGCCACTCCGCTGCGCAGATCGCTGACGAGGCGGTGCGCCGGGTAGCGTATGTTTCCCACGGTGACGTAGATATCCCGCGATTCGCCGCCCACGCTATAGCACGTGTAGAGCGTCCCGTTTGGGTCGATAAAGAAGCCGGTGCCGGACAGTTGCCCGTGCCGGTCGACGGCCTCGATGCGCACCACCGAGTTGCGGCACTTTTCGAAAACGGCGTGGACCGAATGCTGGAGGCTGTCGAAGACCGTGCCTGGGTTTTCGTCGGCCGCGATGACCGAAGCCAGCCCGAGCAGCGTTCCCGAAGCAACCCCCGCGAGTCGCCGAATCGGGCGACTAGAAAGAAGACGGCTCATAACTCACCGGGCGTGTATCCATGATGTAGCGCGGTTGAGAGGCCCCGGATTCATATCCTGGCGAAGCGATCGGAAGAGAAGGTGACCCGAGCGAAGGCGCGGGCTTGGTCGTTTGCAGACTGAGGAGCATCCTTTCCTGGGACGGAGCGGGAGTCGTACTGGTCGTGCTGGCCACCTGCGCCTCGGCGCGCTGCACGGGGGCGGGGGTCATGAGGCCGATCGTGGTTACGCCCACGACGAGCACCGAGGCGAGCGCACCGGCGTAGGAAAGGCGTCCCATGCTGTGTTCACCGAAGAAGGTCTGCATGCGCTCAATGGCGATTTTCCACAAGGGGAGTTGGAGCAAGTCCGCCCGCTGCCTGCGATGGACATCCTGCAGAAGGCGATCGAAGTACTGCGCGGACGGCTTTTCAAAGCGCTTCAGGCGGAGGAGGGCGGAGAGTTGTTCGTCGGTCATGGAAGCAGCCGGTGGTTAATGGAACTCAGTCAGAAAGTTTTGCAATTGCCGATGTGCGTAAAACAGCCGTGAACGGACGGTTCCTTCGGAAATGCCCAGGATCTTTGCGATCTCCGCGTGGGGCATCCCTTGGATGTCGAACATCGTGACAACCGCGCGATGGTCATGAGACAGCTTCTGCATGGCCTCGTTCAACCTTTTTTGCAGCTCACTGAGGTCGACTTCCCGCACCGGGGTGCTGGAAGCGGTGAGCTCGATGAACTCCTTGTCGTGCTGCACGTTCGAGTCGATATCGTCGAGACTGAGCGTATAGCGGCGACCGCGCTTTTTCAGGAAGTTGATCGTCATGTTCACCCCGATGGAGTGAATCCAGGTGTAAAATGACGATTTGCCGCGGAAACCATTGATCGAGCGATAGGCCTTCGACCAGATATCCTGCATGAGGTCGTTCGCATCCTCGTGGTTCGAGGTCATATTGTAGACTAGGCCGTAGAGACGCGGGCTGTACTTCACGACCAGCTCATCAAACGCCGTTGCGTCGCCCGCTTGGGTGCGGGCGATGAGCTCGTCATCTTGCTTGCGGCTCTGTTCATCCTGCATCGCTCGTGGCTTCGTAGCAGGCTTCGCCGAAGAGGGAAATTCTGTTTGCGCAGGGGCAGAGGCTGGCCCTGGCCAAAGCAGGCTGCCGGAACTCGGGATGGCGGATGCGAATGACATTACCGGGGAAGCCGAATTGGCCCAATTGGCCCAATCGGACGGTGGGACCGCAATAGGATCAATGGGATCAAAGCCGGCACTGGCAGGGCAACACTCCGGATCAGGAGTGTCGCAGCCGTCATCAGCAGAAGAGTTGCAATCATGCAGCCGGTTCAGACAGGGGAGGGCTGGCGGCGTTCAAAATCCGTAGGGCCCGGGCGATTTTCACCATCCTCGTGCCCAGGCAGGAGCTTGGTCACGAAAGTCTTCCTGTCGCTCAAATCTCCAGCGGCTTGGGAAAACGCGATAACAAACGATTCCCGATCGTTGTGATCGTCACGACGTCCTCATGCCGCACCCCGCCCAACCCGGGCACGTAGATCCCCGGCTCGACCGTCACGACCTGCCCAGGTTGGAAGGTCGTGGTCGCGATCCGCGGAGATTCGTGGATTTCCAATCCCAATCCGTGGCCCAGCCCGTGGAAAAAACCGGTCCAGCGCCCGTTACGCTGCTCCGTCGGGTAACCGCTCTCGGCAAAAAATTGACGCACTCCGTCTTGCACGCGCTTCCCGGGCTGCCCCGGCTTGATCTCACGCAGGGCTCTCTTTTGTCCCGCGAGGCATGTTTCCCACAGGCGTCGCTGCGCTGCGCTCGCGCGCCCGCGCACGACGGTGCGGGTCATGTCACCGAAATAGCCGCTTTTCGCGGCCCGCGGGAAGATGTCGAGGATGATCAATTCGTGGGCCCGCAGCGGACCGTGGCCGCGTTCGTGCGGATCGCAGGCCTGTTCGCCGCCTGCGACGATCGTGTTGGCCGGCAACCCGCCCGCACGGAGAATGGCCGCGTCGATCTCGGCCCGGAGGATTTCCGAAGTGAGCGGCCTGGCGTTCCAGCGCAGCGCGTTCTTCGGGCCGATTTCCGCCGCTCCCAGCACTTCGATCCCGCGCGCCATCCCCGTTTCTGTGATCGCCAGCGCCTGCCGGATCAGTTTGAGCTCCGTCGCGTTTTTGCATTCGCGCTCTGGCCAGAAGAGTCCCGGCTGGGGCACGAGCTGGATTCCTGCCTTGGCGAGGCTCGTCGCCAGGCCCAAGGGGAACGACCCGGGCACTGCCGCCCGCCGCACCTTGCGGGAGCGGAGGAAAGCCGCGATCTGCTCCACAAAGCTCGCGTCCTTGCCTTTCGGCAGGTGCCGGGAGACTTCGGAAAGGGCCACGACCTCGTCCACCTGCGCCTCTTTGCGCCCGCGATCTACTTCCAGGTCGCTGAGCACCGCCGTCGAGCGCCCGTCTTGCTGAAGAAAGATAAAGGGATCGGGCACGAAAAACCCGGTCGCGTAAAGGGTGTCGGCGTCATGCTGGCTGGAGGCGATGATGAGCTTGGGAAGCGAGTTCTTTTTCATGGGATGAAGGACCTATCGCCCGCCTTCGCGCCGGATCCGGATGGCGACAAATTGCGTGTCGCGCAGGACGTATTTGCGCAGCTCGACCTCGACGGCGCTCAGTGGAAAACGAGCGAGCAACTCCGTCGCGATTTCTTCCGCGAGGGTCTCCACCAGCCGCCGCGGCCGGGCGCGGCTCAGCGTCTTCACAAATTCACTGACCGCAAAATAGTCGACGGTGTTTTCGATCCGGTCGTCGAACTCGCGCAAGTCGCCCACCGGCTCCAGGACCAGGCTGGCCGTCAAGCGCTGCGGCGCGGCCCGCTCTTCATCAGGGACGCCGATGTGCGACGACAGTTCGAGCGCTTCGATCAGGATGCGATCGGGCATGCCTCAACCCAGACGGAACTTGATCTCGCGAACGGTGCGATTGCCGAATCGCTTCTTGAGCTTGTCGAGAATGTCGCGCTTCCAAACGCGATCGAGTTCGAAGTGCACGGTCGGCTGGAGCACCGACACGTAGAGCACTCCATCTTTCAGCCGGTGCGGAGCGGAATGCTTCGCAAAAAACTCTCCCACGACCTCGCGCCACGCGGCGAGCACCTCCTCGGAGCGGAGCCGTTCATCGAGCCCGAGTTCCTTCATCAGCTTCTGCACCACGACGCCGCAAGCGACGGCACGATCCGCCCGCTCAAAGGTCTGCGGCAACCCGCGCCATTCGGCGAGAACGCGGAAGCGAAGTTGATCGGGCTTCATATCCCCAAGTCTCCACGAAAGCCGCGAAATGGCACGCAAAAGTCAGCGCACCTGCAACAATTCGGAAGACGCCTCCGGACTGCGCCTCCGGACTGATTACCTGCCCCGTAACCCTGCAGCCGCTCTACTCCGCGCCGTTACTCCCGATCGCCTCCACGGGGCACCCCTCCATCGCTTCCTTGCAGAGCGCGGCTTCGGCGTCGTTTTCCGGTTGCTTGTAAACGTAGCTATGGCCGCCGTCGTCATTGCGGGTGAAGTTCGCCGGGGCCGTTTCGCGGCACAGATCGCAGTCGATACATTGATCGTCCACGTAAAAGCCGCCTGTTACGTTTTCCGGATATTTATTGGCGATTTCGGCCATGGTCGTTGAATAGCTTGAGTCTGAAGCGACGGAAAATAGGGGGCATGGCCTCCTTTGCAATGACATTTTTCCCCGGGAACCGGGAGGGGCGCAATTCCGCCGTTGACCCTTTGCTTCCGGGCCCGGATTCTTCCTCTCATCTATGACTGACAATTTTCCCGCCCCCATCGTTGCCGCCGAGGGATGGCACGTTCTTCACCTTTTCTACAAGGTCGAGCATGGCGCGTGGTCGCTCCTCAGCCAGGCGGAGCAGTTCACCGCTCGCACGCGGCTGAGCGATCTCATCGCGGAAATCCGGACGACGGACGGCGCGCAGGTGCTCACTTTCGCGATGGTCACGCCGAAGTCGGACCTCGGCTTCATGCTGCTCTGCGCCGATCTGCACACCGCCAACTCCTTTGAAAAGCGCCTGTCCGCCGTTCTCGGGCCGGATGTGCTCGCGCCGACCTACAGCTATCTTTCGATGACAGAGCGCAGCGAATACACCACGAGCGAGGCCGACTACGCGGAATCGCTCGTCCGGGAGGAAGGTCTCGCCGCGGGGAGTCCGGAGCACGAGGCCAAGGTCGTCGCTTTCCGCGAGCGCATGGCGAAATACATGAAGGACCGCCTCTACCCCGTCCTGCCGCCCTGGCCGGTGATGTGCTTCTACCCCATGAACAAGCGCCGCGGCACCGATGGGCAAAACTGGTATGCGCTCAGCTTCGAGGAGCGCAAGAAGCTCATGCTCGGCCATGCCCGCATCGGGCGGCAGTGGCATGGGAAGATCCTCCAACTCATCACCGGTTCGACCGGCCTCGACGATTGGGAATGGGGCGTCACCCTCCTGGCGCACGACCCGTTGAACATCAAAGGCATCGTTTACGAAATGCGTTTCGACGAAGTGAGCGCGCAATTCGCGGAATTCGGAGAATTCTTCATCGGCCTGCAACTGCCGATCGAGGAAGTCTTCCGCCGGGTGCTGCTGTAGGCTGAATCGTTTCGCCAGCTCTCATGATCGAAAAGCTCACCCATCTCCGCTCGCAACTCGCGGCTCACGCGCCGCTCGTCGTCGCCTACAGCGGTGGAGTGGACAGCGCGTATCTGCTCGCCGAGGCGCATCGCACGCTGGGCGCCGGGGTGCTCGGCGTGATCGCCGACAGCCCCAGCCTGCCGCGCCAGGCCCTGGCGGATGCTTTCACCCTGGCGGACCAAATCGGCGCACGGGTTGAAGTCGTGAAGACCGGCGAACTCGAAAATCCCGAGTATGCGGCCAACCCGGTGAACCGTTGCTACTTTTGTAAAGCGGAGCTTTTCACCCGGCTCGACGCGCTGGCCCGGGAGCGCGGATTCCGCGCGATCGCCTACGGCGAAAACGCCGATGACATGAAGCAGGTCCGCCCAGGCCGCCAGGCGGCGGCGGAGTTTTCCATCCTGGGTCCGCTGCGCGATGCCGGGCTGACGAAAACGGAAATCCGTGCGCTGTCGCGCGAACTCCGCCTTCCGACGGCGGATGCCCCGGCGCAGCCCTGCCTGAGTTCGCGCATTCCGCACGGCACCCCGGTCACCGTCGAGGCGCTGGCGATGGTGGAGCAGGGCGAAGCCCATGTCCGAAGCCTCGGATTCCACATTTTCCGCGTCCGCCATCTCGTCGAGCCATCGCGGCCACCCCGGGCGCGAGTTCAGATCGCGCCGGAAGAAATGGTCCGTTTGCCGGCGGTGGCGGGTGATCTCGAGGCTGGCTTGCGCGCGGCCGGATACGAGGCCGTCGAAATCGATCCGGCGGGGTATCGTTCGGGAGTGTAGCGAGGACGTTTGTCTCGTCCGCCGGATTTGTGCCCATGCCCGCCACGCACGCCCGGAATGCTCCCAACCTGCGACTGCGCACCCCCGAGTCCACGGCGAAGGTGCTGCAGGCGCACTTCGCCCGGCACAACATCCGCGTCTTGCTCCTCGCGGCTGGAACGCTGGTCGCCGCGCTGGCCGCCTGGCTTCTGCTCTACTTGGTTTGCCGGTGGATGCTCGGGATCGCCTTTGCCGTGGCCGACGTGCGGATCACACGGATCCCGCGCGGATTTACCATTGTCTTTGGCGTCGCTGCAGTGTGCGCGATCGTCTATGCTTGGGTCGACAACCTGTTGACTCCGAATGATCGTCCGAGGGACACGAAGCCTGTATGGGACGTCATTTCCGAGTTTGTCCTCGCCATCCCGCGCATGAGCCTCGCCGTCGGCGGCACCCTCGGCGCCTGGCAGCGGCTGAATGCGAATGATTTTCGGCAGGCGGCCGCGCTCCTGCACCGCCTGGCCGACGAGAAACGCCTGCCCATGTCGACCGTCCGCCTCGACATTCCCGACTCCAAGGCCGCCCTGCGCATTCTGTTCGGCCTGCAAATCACGCAGGTCATCGACGTTCACCGGGATGAGTCGGAGTTTTGGCTGAGGCTGAACGCTTTACGCCCGGATGCGCTGCGCCTGGCGCGCGAAAGTTACGCAGATGCGTAAAGACCTTTTTCATCGTCGCACTTGCCAGCCGCCGCGCGACCCCGCTACTCGTCATCTCCCCTCACCCCAATACCCCCAATCATGCCAGAAAAAATCGGTTTCGTCGGAGTCGGTCGGATGGGCGCAAATATGGCGCGTCGACTGAAAGATGTCGGTTATACGGTCTCAGCCGTCTATGATGTGCGCGCGGAAGCGGCGCAGGAACTGGCCCGGGAACTCGGCGCGGAAGCGACCGACAAGCTGGCGCGCGTGACCGAGCTGAGTGACATCGTCATCACCGTGGTCACTGACGACAAGGCGCAGATCGCCATCTTCACGAACAAAAAGGATAACCTGCTGCTCGGCGCGAAGGGCCGTACTTTCGTCAATTGCGCCACGATTTCGCCGAAGACCCATATCGAAACGCAGAAACTGGCGAAGAAGGCCGGCGCCGCCTCGCTCGAAGGCTGCATGGCCTCGTCCATCACCCAGGCGCGCAATGGCACCCTGTATCTCATGATCGGCGGCGATGAGAAAGTGTTCGAGAAGGTCAAGCCGGTCCTGAGCAAGCTTTCCGACGATGGCAAGCTGATGACCTACATCGGCAAAGCCGGCAAGGCTGCCCAGGTGAAAGCGCTGGTCAATATGGTGATGAACATCAATACGGCCGGTCTGGCGGAAGGGCTCGGCCTTGGTTCCGCCCTCGGCGTCGATCTGCCGATCCTGATGAAAGTCTTCTCGCAAACCGGCGCAAACTCCCGGGTGCTCGTGACCGACGGCGAAGACATGGTCAACCGCGACCACTCGTGCTTTTTCAGCGCCAGCCACGCGGCCAAGGACAGCGGCATCGCGCTCAAACTGGCCAGGGAAGCGAAGCTCAACGTGCCTCTGGCCGCCGCCACCTACGCGCAGTACGCGAAGATGACCCGGCTCGGCCTGGGCGAGCTCGACAAGAGCGGCATCGCCGAACTGACCTTCAAAGGCCGGGGCCCGAAGAAGGCGGCCGCGAAGAAGAAAAAGAAGTAATCAGTAATCAGTCATCCGTGACCCCGATCTTCGATCTCCCATCTCCGAATCTTCCGACTTCTCCAACAACCAAACCCACAAAACATAACCATCCCATCACTATGAGCACATACGTTCCATTGATCAGCTCCGGCGTCGCCGGTCCGCTCGGCGTCCTTCACCTTCCGCGCCTTTGGCTGAAGCTTTCGCTGGAAGCCGCAGGTAAACTCGCCGCCGGCTATCCTGGCTGCGGCAAAGGCTACGACGGCATGACCCTCGGCGCTCTCGGCCTCGAGGAAGGCGATGCCAAGGATTTCATCAAGTCCAAGAAGCCCACCTATCCGCAGTTCGAAGCCTGGGTGAAGGCCACCGGCAAGACCGTGACGGCCGATGCCATCGCCAAGCACAACGCCGCCGTGACCGGCTACATTCATGACGACGCCACCCGCAAGTCCATCCTCAGCGCGAACGGCCTGCCCGACGGCTCGCCCAAGGATGCCGTGAACCTGAACAACCTCGACGACTGGTTCGAGTTCCACCAGGCCGCCCTCAAGTAATCAACCAATTCCGGAGAGCCGGCGGAGTGAATGCTCCGCCGGCTTTTCCTTTTTTCACCCCCCCTCTCTTTCCATTTCCCGTATGAACTCCGAATTCCTTTTTCCCCGCCGTCTCGATCGGCGCGACTTTTTGAAAATGGGCGCCGCCTCGGCCGCCGCGTGCGCTCTTCCCGCCTGGGCTCGCGCCGAAACTGCGGCGCCGGTGAAAATCGGCGAGGGCAAATGGACTTACACCCTCGATGAGAGTTGGGGTGTTCTTCCCGAGGGAATGACCTGGGGCTTTGGTTGCGGCATCGTGGTGGACTCGAAGGACCGCGTCTATGTGACCTCCCGCTCGGCCAGTCCGTGCGTGGCAGTCTTTGGCGCCACCGGCAAGTTGGAGGAAACGTGGAGCAAGGATTTCGGCAACGGTTATGATCCCGAACAGGTCAAGGCGACCGCGCATTGCGTCTATTGGAGCAAGGAGCCGGAAGGCGAATTTCTCTATTTCACCGAAAACGTGGCGAAGGACACGGCGACCTACCCAAATCTCGGCAAACGCGTTTACAAGACCGACCTCAAGGGCAAGGTCCTCTACACGATCGGGAATGTGGAGAAGGAAGATTCCACGCACCAGAAGTTCACCTGGACGAATCCCACCGATGTGGCCGTGGCGCCGAACGGCGACATCTACGTCGTGGACGGCTACGGCAGCCAGATCGTCAGTCGCTTCGACAAAAACTTTAAACACCTCAAGACCATCGGCGGACGGGCCGACAAGGACGCGCCCAAAGGCAAGGACGCGCCGCACGGCACCTTCAATACCTGCCACGGCGTGTGGGTGAACACACTCAAGTCCGAACCCGAGATCTACATCGCCGACCGGACCAATGGCCGTTACGAGGTCTTCGACATGGATCTCAATTACAAGCGCACCATCGCCGGCGACTTCGTGCGCAATCCCTGCTGCTTCTACCAGGCGCAAGGGCATCTTTTCATTCCCGATCTTGGCGGCCTCGTCGCGATCATCGACAAGGATGACAACTGCGTGGCCCGCCTCGGTGACGGTAAAGGCGCGAAGAAGGAAGAGTTCCAGACCGGCAACAAGGATAAGTTCGCCACTCCGCACGCGCTCACCGTGGACAGTAAAGGCAATTTCTACATCGTCGAGTGGCTGCCTTACGGGCGCGTGCGCAAGTTCGCGCACACGCCAGCTTAAAGCATTACCACATCTCCGACGCCGCGAGATTTTTGGTGGAGTCTTAAAGATCGGTGCCTCGAACCCGAAGGTTTCACAGCCATTAGCCGGAGGTTGAGCGAGGGACGAGCGACACCTCCGGTTTGGCGCCTCCGGCGCACGACCCCCGGAGGGTGTCGCAGCCTTTCCGCGGGTTCGCGCACACGCCGACGTAGGCAATACCCCCGTCTCCGCCGTTGCGAGATTTTTGGTGGAGTTTTGAGATCGGTGTCTTGAACCCGAAGGGTTCGCAGCCATTAGCCGGAGGTTGAGCGAGGGACGAGCGACACCTCCGGTTTGGCGCCTCCGGCGTACGACCCCGGAGGGTGTCGCAGCCTTGCCCGCAGCTTCGCGCACACGCCGACGTAGGCAAGTACCCACATCTCCGCCGTCGCGAGATTTTTGGTGGAGTTTTGAGATCGGTGTCTTGAACCCGAAGGGTTCGCAGCCATTAGCCGGAGGTTGAGCGAGGAACGAGCGACACCTCCGGTTTGGCGTCTCCGGCGCACGACCCCGGAGGGTGTCGTAGCCTTGCCCGCGGGTTCATCGCGATGATCGGGGCGCATTGCTGATCCCGAAACGGGCTGCGACCCCTCCGGGGTCAATCGCTGGGGATGGGATTCCGGGGGTATCGCTCGTTCCTCGCTCAACCCCCGGCTAATGGCTTTGAACCCTCCAGGTTCCACGGAAACCGTCGGTTCTCCTGTGCCCCAAGATGCGGTAACGCTTAGCCAAAAAACGGAGATGGAAATAACCACGGATTTCACGGATGGCACGGATGCAAGGGGATACGGGTGTCCGGACGCACGAAGCCACTCACCCGACGGGAGAATGTGAAAATTCTCGTTCGTGTCTCCTTATCCGGGCCATCCGTGAAATCCGTGGTTCCCATTTCCGGATTTACGATTATTGGTCCTCGCGAAATAGAGTGACACTCATTCTCCTCCGAACGCGGTGTCATCCTATTATGCGAGCGTCAATAGGATTCGCCCGCGCACTCTGCGTTCGAGAATCCTGGAAAGCTCGCGAGTTCTGGCGAAATCGACAGCCTTCGGAATTCTCAAGCGCTTCCTCGCGGTTCTCAGTGGCTACACACCTGCCGTTTCGGGTTCCGGTGCCGGCGTTGCTTTCGCCGCGCCAACCAACTTCGTCTGGCTGGACAGCAACGTGATCGCAGCGGCAGTCACGCCCAGCACGGCGCAACCGAACCACACAAAGCGCGGATCGATCGCGTAGAGGCGGAAGCCGAATTGCGGCCCGGTCGCGCCCGCGCCGTTCCAGGCCAGCGCGAGCGTGCCCATATAGCGCCCGCGCAAGCGCTGCGGCGCGAGATGCGCGAGCAATGCGCTCGTGGTGGGCGCGCTGATCATTTCGCCGACGGTGAAAATAGTCATGGCGATGAGCAGGGACGGAATGTGATGGGACCAGGCGTTCAGGCCGAAGCCGCCGCCGATCAGGATGTAGCCCAGCGCCATGACCCGCCGTGCGTCGTAGCGCAGCGTGAGGGCGGTCAACGGCAATTCCGCGACCATGACGAGCACTCCATTCCAGGCGATGAGCAGACCGTAGATCGTTTCCGGTGCCAGGTGAAAGCCCAGGACGTCCAGCGTCAGCTTCTCGCGGATGATGTGCAGCGAATATGTCGAGCCGAACTGGGCGAAGACCAGCGCGGAGCAAAACGCCGCTGCCCATAGGGCGTGAAAAGGGCGGTCGCGCTTGATGACCGCGAGCGCCTCGCCCCAGGGGGCATTCCTGGTCTGTGCACGGAGCCCGTGCGGCAGCCAGAGGAGCGCGATGAAGCAGTAGAGCACCGTCGTCAACGCATCGCCGGTGAAGAGCCAGAACGTGGAATAGTTGGCTAACAAACCGCCGACGGAAGCCCCGCACGCGAAACCCGCATTGGCCGCCAGGCGAAAAGCTGCGTAGGCACGGACGCGCTGTTCGTGGGGCACCACGTCGGCGAGCAGCGCGCTGGCTGCGGGATGATAGCTCCCGCTGGTGAGCCCGAGCAGGGCGCCGCACACCATGATCGCCGGCAGGCTGTGTGCTCCGTAGAGAAGCATCACGGACGCGGCGGCGCCCAGGGTTCCGAACACAATGGTGTTTCGCCGGCCGATGTGATCGGCGAGCCACCCTCCCACGAGGCCACCGACGAGTCCGCCACCACCCACGGCGCTGATCGTCCACGCGGCGTCGCTCAGCGTGTAGCCCTGCCGGGTCAGATAGATCGTGAGGAACGGCCACACAAAAGTCCCGAAGCGGTTGATGAACGTCCCAAAAAATAGGACCCAGAACGCACGCGGCAGCGAACGCAGGTCGGAGATCATGGATGGGGGTGGAGCGGGAGGGCTCATGGATCGGGAGTGACCGGACAAATCAAAAACCCCGCCACCTTTCGGTGAGCAGGGCTGTTTCGGCGGTCTGGAGTTAGTGTTGGAAACTAGTCAGTCATCGGAAAACAACCCGGCGTGGGAAAGTGATTTCGCTTCGTGGCGCGGGCGGCAATGCGCGACGCAAGGACCACAAGGACAATCGACACCGGCCAACCGTAGGTTGGCAGGGTGAGAGCGGTGGAGTGTTGCGAGGTCATGGTCGGAAGTGCCACGCTGGAGAAAGGGCACGAATGTGTCAAGTGGCGAGGTGGCAAATGCGGAGAGTTCGTTTGATCCGCGGCACCGGCGACGATGTTTTCAAATGCACGGCACGCGTAAGTTGACGCACATGCGCGGTCGAAAAATTTCGTCGAGCTTTGAGCGGTAGTCCACCGGAAGGGACCGCAGGGGCCTTGATTGCAGGGCGATCCGTAGCCGCGGTTCCAGGAATTTCACGGGGTCCTTCGACTCCGCATTTGTTCGCTTAGGCTCACGACGCTCCGCTGCTAATGACGTGCTATGTGAAGTGCTGAAAATCAGAGTGCGCGGGTGGATCGGCTTCTCCGAAGACGATGGCAAAAGATGGGCGGCGGAGCCGCGATTCTTTTTCCCATCGCGTTGCGGAGAACGCGATCCACCTGCGCGCTTTCTCAGCGCGCGGATCCAATCTCGCGCCACGCTGCTCAACGTCATCTCCGCACTGATGATGACTGCCTTTCGTGTTTGGACCCTCAGGATGACCCGCTTCGTTGGGGTTTTTCGAGAGGCTGCTAAGGCTGCGCCTGAATGCGCCTTTCCAGGAACTTGTTCTGACCGTTGTTCGGCGCAGCCACCGGAGCCGTGTTCACCGTCGTGGTGAGCGTTCCATCCTTCGCGTTCGCCACGACTCTGCCTCCCACGACTTCGGGAAACACATAGCGATCCACGACGTTGCATGATGGATCGGGTAGATGGACACGCAGCGCGACAAGCTTCGGCAGCGGCCACTCGGTTTGCTCTCCGGTCATCTCGACCGCGTGCCATTGACCTTCTACTTCGGTCTGATATTCCAGCCGCGCTTCCGACATCTTCCTGCCCACGGCATAGGAGGTCGTGACGGCCGCGGTGCGTTGTTCGTTGCCCGCCTTGACGAGACGCTGCACGTCCATGGTGATCGCGATGGCGCCGTCTTCCGTGAGTTCCACGTTTTTCCAAATCTTTTGCTTCGGCGCGCTGTCGAAACTCCCGACGCCGCTATCGCCGGTGAGGCGGACCCGCGTCGCGGACGGCTCGCCTTCGATGTTCATGATCCTGGTGCCGGCCCCATCGAAGCTGCCGCCCAATAGTGGGAAGCCTTTGGCGTTGGCATTGGGTTCGATGTGCAGCAGCCCTTTGCCCTGCCAGGTGATTTGCCGTAACTGGCCATTGATCAAGGGTGCGATCTTCACTTGCAACGCGCCGCGTTCGAGGGTGACGAGCGGGCCGCCCTGGTAGGCTTGGACTGCCAAACGCGCTGCCGGGCCGCTTTGGAATTCATTGGGCCCGGCGCCGCGAACGTCCTTCAGCATATCACGGGTCCGTTGCAACGAATCGCCCGAGATGTCGCTGCGCACCAGGCGCCCATCGACCTCGATGAGGGGACCGGTCTTCCACAAGGTCGTGGATTCGAGCCCGACCGTCGTTTCCCGGATGCGACGCTCGATCGCCTCGTTCCCCTGGGCATGAGCGAGCGCCCGATCGCGCGAACGTTCCATTTTCGCGCGAACCGTCGGGTTGAGATAAGTGGGCTGCGAAAACTCATCCGCGTGCAGCGGGGCCGGCTCGGTGACCGACCTTTCGAGCGCGTCGACGTAGGCCATCATGTCTTCCGCTGCAGGCCCAAAGTAGCCCTGGCAAAACTCGGCGAAAACTTCGTGAGGGTCGCGTTCCGGATGCCAGAAGATCTTCCGCCACACATAGTTCTTCATCGCGGCCATGTCGCCCCCCATGGTCACGTAGTTCCCCTGGATCTCCACTCCCCGGATGCCGAGTTCGTGGTAGAACTTGAGGTTGTCCGCCATCGAGAAGAGGCAGGGGAAGGGATTCAGGAAATGCGTGAAACTGGAGGCATACTCCCACACGTAGACCCGTCCCGGCGCGATCTCGCACCAGCGTTCGAGGTTGCGGGCGAAGCTCGCGTTCTTCTCGCAAGAGCGCGCGGGATGGACGGTGCAATGCCGCAGGCGCGGCACGCGGATGACGACGTTCTCGCGCGGAATCGTCTTCGCCGGCGGCGCTTCCAGACTCATGTAGGCGAAGGTGCCGACGCGGATGCCGGGGTAGCGTTTGTCCAGCAGTTCGGCGGATCGGTTGATCATCCGGAGCAACGTCGCGGTGACACCGGGTTTCTTCCGGCCGTCGGGGTCGGTCCACGTTTCCTCCTCGTAGATGGCCTGGCATTTCTCGCATTCGCACATGCCGCCATACCAGTCCCCCATGCCGGCGAAATAGATGACATCGCGCGTGTTTCCTTTCCTGGCCTCGACGACCTTGGCAAGAGCATCGGCGAGGGCTTCCGCGATGCCGGGCGCTGTGTAACAGAAATGGAGGTTGTTCGGCTTGCGCTCGCCTTCCTTGTTCAAGGGATAAATCTCAGGATGCGTGCTGCCGTAGTCTTTCAGCAGTGGATACATCGTGTGCCCGCCGCTGAAACCCGTCGCGCTCGTGGTGCGCGCCTTGGCGCCGAACTGGTTTACGGGGGTCTGAGCCTCGCGGTTCCAGACATTGTGAATCGTCATGCTGGGCCGCGAGACTTGATTCATCGCGGGCACGCTGAGCGTGGGACGCGCGGGAGGCACGTCCTCCTCGTTGAAGGTCCACCAGCGGCAGCCAAACTGTTCCTCGAGGAGAGCAAACACTGCCCACCCGGTCGCGAGTGGGCTGCCGCCCAGGAGTCGCAAGGTCTGATCTTTCGCTTCGATGCGGAAATCATCCGCGGCCAGGTCCGGGTCAGCCGTTCCGTCGAGCGGGCCGACGAAGATGCCCGCATCCGGGATCGCCGCAGGCACCGGTTGCACGGCAAACTTCCTCCCGCTGAGCTTTTCCAGATACTTCCCCAACTCGGTCGCGGCCGCGCGTTCCTGTGGCGCCGGTTGGGCAGAGGTGTAGATCGTCAGCGGGGCCTGACCGTCCTTGACGAGAACGACATCGGCGCGAACCGCGACGCAGCACAGCCATAGAGTCAGGAATAACCTCATGGGATGATGGTCTTGGGGTTACTCGAGGAAACGGAGCGGTGAAAAATCCGCGAGGTTGCGATTGTAGCCGCCGAACTTGGCGTTGAGCTTCTGATTCTCCTGAATGCTTTCGGGCGTGCGTTTGGCGTCGCTCATACGGTGGCGTGTGATCTGGCCAAACCATTCCGCGCCGGTCCCGGGACGAACCAATTCGGGGAAGACCGAGTAGGGGATGAAGACCTCCATGCTCCAGAAGTCCTCGCCGACGAATGACTTTGCCTGAACGCCCTCCGGGTTCCACGAGGCATCCTCGCCGCGGCCATCCAGAATGATGCCGTTGGGATTGATGATCCATTGATAATACTGCCCACCCGCCTTGCCGGTCGCATCGATGTAGATCTCGATGTTATCGTTCCACCAGGCGTTGGAATCGTCGCGGGCGGTGATATTGCGCACCAGGCTTTGCGGCGCAGGCTCCGCCATGTGGAAGCCATAGGTGATGCCTTCCGCGGTCCACACTGCCTTGACCTTGGTGGCGTATTTGGGTTCGACCTCTTTCCCGGCCACGAGCTTGACCAGCGAAGTCTCCATCGCGCGCTGCCAGACGGCATCATCGAGTTTGCCGTCGATCTTGGGATTCTCCGGGACTTTGTGCGCGGTCAGTACGCGGACGCCCTTGCCTTCGACGACCGTTTCATACTCCGCGACGAACGCGTCAAACGGCGCGGCGTAATACTCGACCCTTTGCGCGCTCAACGCATCTCCGGCGGTCTCCTGCTGGGCGCGGGCGAGCAGCGCCTTCATTTTCTTCACGGTGTCCGGAGGGTAGCTGACATGGTAGAGCGCCTTGGGAGACATCATGGCATCGGGCCAGCGGCTTTTTTCCCAGCCATCGATCTGGATTTGCAACAACTCGGCCATGGTCTTCGCGGCCGGGCCGAACATGCGCCGCGTGAATTCACTGGTGGCGTCGTCCACATTGAAATCCGGGTTCCAGAGCAGTTTCATCCAGCAGTAGAGGCTGATGTTCTGCCGGGGAAAATGGTCCTGGGTGCCATTGATGAAGGTGCCGATCGTTTTGTCGCGATTCGCGCGATAGAAGGCCTGGATCACGTGCGGGTACTGGTAGGGCGCCTTGGTCCGATCTTCGGGCCAACAGTCGTAGTGCCAGTTCTGGATCTTGCGGCCCGAGATCGCGCTCCAGTGATCGATGTTCAATTGTTCCTCGGCGGCGATCGCCGGCTCCTTGTATTGCGCGAGTCCCGGCATGCCGCAGATCTGGACTTCGACATTGCCGGGGAAATGGATGCCGGCGGGAGCGAGCGTGTAGTTGAGGTATGGCAGGTAGATGACCGTCTTGTCCGGCCAGCGCTTCTTCACCTCGCCCGCCAGCCTTTCGACGAAGCTGGCGACGATCTTTGAGGCGGTGCCGTAACGTCCGGCGTTTGGGTCCCAGAGCTTTTGGCAATCCGGGCAGACGCAGGCGATCTCCGCGTCGGCTGGCGAGACGGTGATCGTATTGCCCGAGATGCCGATGGGCGCCTTTTCTCCCTTGTCGAAGACGCGCGCGATATTCTCGAGATACGTCTCCAGCGTGCGGGGATTGCTGTAGCAGAGCATGGTAAAGTTGCGTTTGCCGTCGGAGCCCAGTTGGAAACACTCGGGCCGTTGTTCGGTGTATTCCGCCACCTTCGACCAGTCGGGCTGATGGACCCGGATGTTTACCGGCCAGGAATTGCCCGCGCGCAGCCGCTTGAAGATGGGGCCGAGGGCCTGGCCAGAGCCATTCCACGATGAGCCCGACGGTGGCCAAATCTCGCGCTTGCGGAACGCCGGCGCATCCTCGAGCCACACCGGGCTGAGACGCAGGTCGCTCATCTTGACGATGCTGCGCCCGCCCCGATCGGGCGGCCAGTACCAGCGCACATTGACGAAGCGCTCGAGAAACTCGAGCGTGCCCCACGCCGTCCCGCTGGAGGCGACCGCCGGTTTCGGGGTATCGTCCGAACTCTCATGCCCCACGATGAACACGCAGTCCGCCGCGGTCTTGATGGCAAAGCCCTCGATCGGCATCGTCCCTCCCACCAGTCCCGCCGCAGCCGCCTGATCGCAATTGCCGATGACGATGGCGGGCAGCACGACCTTGTTTTTCACCACGGGCAATTTGGCCCCGGTCGCCTGCTCCACTGCATTCACCAGCTCATTCACGACTTCGTTCACGGCACTATCGGGCTTCCCCATCACGCAGATGCTGGCCTTGGGCTGGCCGCCTTCGACCAGCACGACCGGCGCGTGCGTGGGCGCCTCCTTGAAACGCACGGGGTTGAGGTCGTCGGCGACGAGGGTGCCCCACGTGAGCACGAGGATGCTGGGGAGAACGAGATGTTTCATTGGGGGGGGAAAGCCGAGTGAGCGCTGAATGGCGCCTCGACCGCAATGCTTTTTGCAATCGCCCCGCTGGCTTGCAATGGGCGTCATGCTCGGTGCGATCGTTGGTCGGTGGCGCCCCGGTGCCGCGCTGTTGACCATTCGAGGGGATGGTGTCATTGTGGCACCATGCCGACCGCCACCGAAAAAAAGTCCCGCCTGGTTGCCCGAATCCCTTCGGCCGTGCGGCAGACGATTCAAGCCGCAGCCGATCTCGAGGGTTCTTCGCTCAATAGTTTTGTTGTGCAGGCGGCGCATCGGCAGGCACGGGACATTCTCGAACGCGAGACGATCACCCGGCTGAATCGCGAACAAACCCAGCGCGTGTTCGAATTGCTGGATCATCCGCCGAAACCGAATGCGGCGCTTCTCGCTGCCAAATCGGTCCATCGAAAACTCGTGCGTGCTTAAAGTTGAACCGTTGGATTCGACCCACGATCGCGGTGGCTTTGACTGCGGCGTGCAACCGTTGAATCATTATCTTCAACAGGTCGCCCGTCAGCATATCGGTAAGGGAATTTCCAAAACCTTCGTGCTCGTGGACGAACATGCTGTGGCCCCGAAATCTGTTTTCGGCTTTTTCACCATCTCGCTTTGTCAGGTCCTCGGCCAGCAAGTGCCGGTGAAATGGTCGAAAAAGCTGCCTGAGCAAATTCCGGCGATGAGGCTTGGACGGTTGGCTGTCGCGCGGGCACAACAGGGCGCGGGATATGGGAAGGTGCTGCTGATGGAATCGTTGTATCGGGTCGCGCGAGTGGCTGATTTGGCCGGGGGCATCGGCTTGTTCGTCGATGCGAAGGACGAAGCGGCTGCTGCTTTTTATGGGCGTTTCGGATTTGAGCCGATCCCGTCCAATCCGTTGACCCTGTTTATGCCGATGGAGACGATCCGCCAGAGTACAGCGTAGCACCCGCCTCGGGCGAGTCGTGGGCGAATCACTGGCCGTCTACGGATCAGTACCGCTTCCGCATGTTGCTCGGAAGGATGTTCAATTCGCCCCGATACTTGGCGACCGTCCGGCGGGCGATGGGGATGCCGCGCTTTTCGAGCAATTCGACGATCTCTTTATCGCTCAATGGACTCTTCGGATCCTCCACTTTGACGAGGTCGGCGATGGCGCCCTTGACGCTCGTGTTGCTAATCGATTCGCCGCCAGAGGTCTGGTAGCCGGGGGTAAAGAAATACTTCATGTCGAACACGCCCTGAGGAGTGGACATATATTTGCCGGAAATGGCGCGGCTCACCGTGGTCTCGTGCACGCCCACGGCATCGGCGATTTGCACCCTGGTCATTGGCTTAAGCGCACTCGGGCCGAGTTCCAGAAACTCCTTCTGCCGCGAGACGATCTCATGAGAGATGTTGGAAATGGTTTGCTGCCGCTGGTGGATGGACTTGATGAGAAATTTGCCGCTGCGGATCTTGTCGCGGATGTAGTCCTTCACATCAGCTCCGCCCTTGTCCTGCGACATCAGGTCCTTGTAGGTGTTGCTGATCCGCAGATGCGGAATTTGTTCGCCATTGAGCGAGATGGCCCAATCGCCGCCGATTTTTTCCACCGTCACGTCGGGCAGGACGTAGTTATTCGGATCCGGCGTGAAGATGTGGCCGGGCTTCGGGTCGAGGGTCGCGATGAAATTGGCCGCGCGCTGGACCTGCTCCGGGGTGGTGCCGAGGCGGCGGGCGATTTCTGGGAAGCGCCGCTTGCCCAAGTCGTCGAGATGGCGGTCCACGATGCGGTATTCCAGGCTCTGGTCCTTGCTCAGGCGCCGGAGCTGAATCAGCAGACACTCGCGGAGGTCACGGGAACCGACTCCGATGGGATGAAAGGTCTGAACGAATTCCATCACGCGCTGCAACTCGGCGACATCCATCCCGGTGTTGTTGGCGATTTCCTCGGGGCCGGTCTGGAGAAAGCCGGTATCGTCGATGTTGCCGATGATGAGTTCTGCGAGCTGGCGATCGGCGGCGTTCAGATCACTCGAGTTGACCTGTTCGAGAAGATGCTGCTGGAGAGTCTCCAGGCCGACGATGGAATCGAAAAAGAACTGCCGCCGCTCCTCCTCCTCGGCCGAACGGCCGGAGTAGCTCTGGCTCTGCGACATGTAATCACGCCATTCCTCGTCCAGCTTGGCCAGGCGGTCGAATTCCTCCTGGAATTCCTCGTGCTCCTGTTTCTTGTCCTCGATGGTGGGCTCGCTGATCTCCTCTTCCAGCGTCGGGTTGGTGCACAGCTCCTGCTGGATGAGATTGCGCAGCTCCAGCATCGGCGCCTGGAGGATCTGCAGGCTCTGCTGCAATTGGGGCGCGAGGACTTGCTGTTGCGATAAGGTCTGCGATTGGGAAAGTCCTGCCATGCGTTGAGAATAATGGATGTCCGAATGTCCGCAAGCAGTATTCCTGCCAGATATCCATCTATTTTAGAAATGGCGTGAGGCACTAAAATGGCTTCAGTGGTGTCCATGAATCCCAAATCTCTTTTGGTCGTTGCGCTGGCCGGCGTGGCGCTCGGGAGCGCGCTGCTGGCGCCCCAGCGATCCGATGGCCAGCTCGGCGGCGACGATCCCGTAGTGTTGACCGCCCTCCTGAACGAGGTCACCGCCCAACAAGCCGTGGTGGCCGAAAATCAAGCGCAGATCGACGTCAAGTTGACGGCGATCGGCGAAACCCTGCGCCTCGCCCGCATCTACGTCGGCCGTGGCGGCGGCAAAGTCCCATGAAAAATCTGACCTCCTCCCTCGCTGTGGTGGTGGCGCTCCTCGCGCTTGCCATGAACCTTCATTCGCAGTCCGCGTTGCCGAAGTCGCCGCTCGATCAGGTGAAGGCGCTCAAGGCGAAAAACGCCGCATTTATCGAGCAGCAGAAGGCGACGTTGATCAAGCTCGACGAGATGGCCAAGCAGGCCGACCAGATCCGCCTCCTCGGCAAGCGTTCCTAAACGCCCGTTTTCGCTTCCGCGGCGCGCTGGGCTTTGACCTCCAGCTTGCGGTAGAGCGTAGCCATGCTGATGCCGAGCATCTTCGCGGCTTTTTCGCGGCTGTTGCCGTTGAATTTGATCGTCTCTTCGATGTAACGCCGCTCCTGGTCGCGGATGTACTCGTCGAGCGTCTGGCCGACGGGCAATGTGCCGGTGTGCTCCACCGTCGGCGAACTCGCGTGACGAATCACCTGGGGCGGCAGGTCGGACGTGCGAATGAGGCCGTCGTCGCAGAGCGCGCAGGCCCGTTCGACGGCATTTTCCAGTTCCCGGACATTGCCCGGCCACCGATAGAGCGCGAGCATGTCGACCGCCTTCGGATCGATCTTCTTGGCCTCGGTGCCCGTTTGCGCGGCGTTCTTTTGCAGAAAGTGGCTGATGAGCAGCGGAATATCGTCGGGGCGCTCGCGGAGCGCGGGCATTTCGACCGGGATGACGGCCAGCCGGTAGTATAGATCCTCGCGGAAATTGCCCCCTTTGATCTTGTCGCCGAGCGATTCGTTGGTCGCGGCGAGCACGCGGACATTGATCGGAATGTTCTTGGTATCGCCGACCCGCCGGATCTGACGCTCTTGCAAGACGCGCAGAAGCTTCGTTTGCAGCGGCTGGGCCATGGAATTGACCTCATCGAGAAAGATCGTGCCCTGCTCAGCCTCCTCGAAGAGCCCAATCTTGTCCTGCACGGCGCCGGTGAAGGAGCCCTTCTTGTGACCGAAAAGCTCGGACTCCAGCAGGTTTTCGGGCAGCGCGGAGCAGTTGATGGCGACGAACGGCTGATGCTGCCGCGTTGAATTGAAATGCAGGGCGCGCGCGACCAGTTCCTTGCCGGTGCCGCTCTCGCCCTGGATGAGAATGGTGCTGTCGGTATCGGCTACCTTGGCGATGAGGTTGTAGATGTCCTGCATCTTCGTACTCGTGCCGATGATGTTCTCAAACCGGTACTTCTCCTTGACGATCTGCCTCAGGTTGCGGTTCTCGCGGACGAGGCTCTGGTTATCGAGCGCGCGCTGGATGGTGAGCTGCAGCTCGTCCACCTTGAAGGGCTTCGTGATGTAGTCGTACGCGCCGAGCTTCATCGCTTCGAGCGCCGTCTCCACGGTCTTGTAGGCGGTGATGAGGATGACCGGTGTCTGGGGCAGCACCTCGCGGCATTCGCGCAGAATGTCCAGGCCGCCCACCTTATCCATGCGCAGATCGGATATGACGAGCTGCGGGGCGTGAGTTGCGAGGTTTTCGAGGGCTTTTTGGCCGGAAGCGTATGCTACGGTCTGGTGTCCACGTTCCTGGCAAATGTCTGAAATGACAGAGACCATCGCCGGATCGTCATCGATAATGAGAATTCGAGCCATAAGGGTGCAGTCGCGTAAATGAGATTATCGCAGGGATGAGAAATGAAAAGCGAATGTTTTTGCAGAATGACGGTGTGCCACAGGGCGTGGGGCTCTCAGGCGCGAGAATCTGCACCGCCCCGGCACGCTAGTTCCCCGTCGCCATCTTCGCCGTCCCAGCCGGTGGATGGTCGAGGCCGTAACTCAAGAGGAGCATACTGTCGTCCCAGATGCCCGGCTTATTAGTGTGCATGACCACCGCGATGACCTCGCGATTACCCCGGAGCGCAGCACTGACCAACACCTGCTGGGCCGGGATGGTGTATCCCGTCTTCACTCCCGTGCACCCGGGGAAGCGGCCCAGGAGACGATTGTGGTTATTGAGCGGGCGCGGGCCGGTTTCGGCGATCCAGTTGTAGTCCCGGGTGCTCACCACCTGCCGGAAGTATGGCTGCTGCATGGCCGCCCGGGCGATCAGCGCCAAATCCCGTGGGCTGCAATAGTGATTGGGATCGTGCAACCCGTTGGGATTGCGGAAGCTGGTATTCGTGGCGCCCAGTTCCTGCGCGCGTGTGGTCATTTTCTTCGCAAATTCTTCGATGGAGCCGGCATTGTCGCGTCCCAGCGCGTGGGCGACGTCATTGGCGCTCTTGAGCATGAGTCCGTAGAGCATTTGCCGCCGGGAATAGGTCTGGCCGGGTTTGAGTTCCAGGCTGCTCTCACCGACCTTACTGTCCTCCAGCGTGACCTCGACCATGTGATCCAGATCGCCTGTCTCGATGACCAGGAGCGCCGTCATGATCTTCGTGGTGCTGGCTGGGTATTGCGGCGCATCCGCATTCTTTTCGTAGAGGGTCCGACCGGTAAAACCATCGATGACGATGGCGCCGGCGGCATACAGTGCCATTTCCCCGGGGACGGCGGGAGGAAGGGTAGAGGGGGCCGGCGGCTGCGGTTCCACCGGCGTGGATGGCTTCGTCGTTTTCGCGACTTTCTTCTTCGGCGCGGCGATGACGCCCGTCGACAAGACCGCGAACACCGCGAGGAGCAGTGGGAAGCTACGAAGTAATCTGGCCATCGATCATCGTCCAGGAAACCGGTGCGGTATGCTCGATAATTTCCTCATGGACACTGCCGACGCTGCCAGACGATGGCAGCGCGATCAAGTCTGCCAGTGCGCCGGGTGCAATTCGGCCGAGCTGGCCTTTTCGGCGGAGAGCGCGCGCCGGGTTCACCGTGACCATGCGCAAGATCTCGTCGAGGCGCAGCCAGGGCTGCGCCTCGCGCATCAGTCGCATTTCCCCGAAGAGGCTGAGCGAATCGGTGCTGGCGAGGCTGTCGGTGCCGAGACAGAGGTTGACCCCCAGATCATGCAGCCGCCGCGCGGGGAAGGGAGGGTGGCTGAAGTAGCGGTGGCTGCCCGGGCAATGGATGACGTGCGGTCCGGCGCCGCGCGGCAACCCGGCGAGGAGCAGGAAATCCTCCTCGGTGAGCGTGTTCATGTGTGTGAGCATCCAGCGTGGATCGACGGCTCCGCTGTTCCATAGGTGCGCGAAGGGAGTGTCACTGCCGCAATCGACCATCGGGCGCTGAAGGGAATTCATGAAATCGTAGAGCGGACCGCGCGCGCTGCGAAACATCTCAAACTCCTCGGCCGATTCGGCCAGATGCGTGGTCAGCGGCATGGAAAAGGAGGACGCGCAGGCGTTGGCCAGTTGATAGAGATGGAGCGACGCCGTGTAGGGCGCATGCGGGCTCAGGCCGAAGCTGTCGAGCGAATTGGCGCGATGCTGAAAAAACGCGAGCGCCCCGGCCACCACGTCATCGGTCGTGATGCGGTGGCGGATGTCGATCATCTCATAGAACCACCATGTCCGCACCTGCGACGGGGGGAGCCGGGTCATCAGCTCCGGGAAGGCCTCGATGTTGCAGACACTGGTTGTGCCCCATTTGCGCAATTCGCGAAAACCGCGCTGCACTGCCGCGAGATAATCCTCGCTGTCGAGGCTGCGCTTGAGCGCATTAATCCGCTGGACCCAGGCGGTAAAGCTCTTCGGCGCGGCGATCGCCTGGCGCATCATCGAATAGTCGAGATGGCAGTGGGCATTGATCAAACCGGGCAGGAGCACCTGCTCGCCGAGGTCGATCACCTCGCCGTCCGAAATCCACTGCAAATCGGGCAGCGTTCCGACGGCGACGATCCGATTGTCCTCGATGGCGACCGCGCCGTTTTCGATGGGCGGCCCGTCCATGGTGACGACGGTGCGGGCGCGAATGATCATGTGGGGTCATCGGCTTTCTTCACCACTTCGCGCGCTTTCGCAATGAGGAGATTGCACGCTTCGTGGCAGAGCAACGGCCAGACGTCCGGCCCGGCGTTCGGTGAGAATTTTTCCGCCGGGAGTGTGGTGACGGGGCGGTCCGCGGCCAGCGGCCACAGGATTCGCTTCAGGCAACCGCCGTCGGTCCGGCAGAATTCACCCACCATCTCCTGGGCCTGCTGATCCGTGATCTTCTGGGTGACGCGATACATGCCGGTTTGCCGGGCCAAAGTCGCGCGCAACGGCACCACGCCGAGGCGACCGCGGTCGTGACTGACCCGCACGCCCAGCATCGCGGGATAAAAATAGTCGAGCGCCCGCCTGAGTTCCGGGAGGTTGGAAACGATCAGCCGCCAGCCGTGGCGGAGATTGGGCGCGGTCTTCAGCGGACGAAATTCTCCGGTATCGGTATAGTGCGCCAGTTCCCGGGCCGCCTCCGCGCCGGAAAACGTCGTCAGATCGGTGCGCCGATCGTCCGAGCGATGACGCAGTTGCCAGCCTTCGGGGGCCGATTGAAGATGGATCTCGCCGATTTCGTGACCGCCCGCGTCGAGCCAGGCACGAAGGTTCTCGGTGACGCTCGTCATCAGGCGAATGCTGCCGCGTGTTCCACCGCGTCGAAGGCTGCCACCTGTTCCAGAATGACGTCGGCGAACATCGGTTCCGTCCCGATGGCGCTGGCGTAATAGAGGGTCTTTCCGCGCAGATGGTAGGGATTGCCCGCAAAGACATTTCTCGCGCTGGCGCTCGCGGCCCCCGGTGATGCAGAGGCGATGCCGAGCAGGACGGGAATGTCCTCGTAGCTGTGCAGTCCGTCGGCGATGAAGAATGGCACCACGATGACGTTTGGTTGCGTGGCGTATCCGTCCCACTTCGAGATAAGCGGCTCTTCTTCCATGTAGGCGTTGAGCACTTCGGCATAAATCCCGAGAGCCGCGATGCGTTCGACCTCCCTTTTTGCCGCCACCGCCGAGTTATCATTCAAATCCGTGCCGTGGCCGACAATGAACACGCTCGTTTTTTCCGGCGCCACGCCGGGGGCGATCTCCGCGGCCCGGTGCAGCAGCAATTCCGTCATGCGGGGATGGCTGCCGACTGGCTCGCAGTATTTGATCGTCCGCCCGTCGCGATGGGTCACGGGTCCCGTCAATTCCAGCTCGCGAGGAATGACCGTGCGCGTAAAATAGCCTTCACTGATGAAATTTGGCACCACGTAAATGTCATCGGCATCGACCATGTGGAGCACGTGGCGCAGGCTCGGCTCTTCTTTCCAAAAGGCGCAATAGACCTCGCTGAATATGCCGCGCCGCGCGATCTCCGCCGCGTGGTCGAAAGTAGGCGCGCTCGAGTCGGAATTTACCGTCGAGCCGTGGCCGACGATGATGAGGGCGCTGCGGGGTTTCGAGAGCATGGGCAAAGTGTGCGTAGCGTGGGCGCCGCCGCGTGTCTAACGGTTTCCGGCATCGCAACCGGTCACAACCCCGCTTGGAAGAGACGGCGCTGGGCGGCCTTGACCTCCGCGTCGCGGGTGTCGCGGGCCGCCGCTTCCGCGTAGGCGAGGCGCGCCAGCAGAGGTTCCCCGGTTTTTTCGAGAATCTGACCGAACAACTTCCAGGAATCCGCGCGGAAGGGATAGTTCTTGAGAAAGGCCGCGATTTCGCCGCGGGCGGCGACGATCTCGCCGCGCTCCACGAGATATTCGATGGTGCGCTTGCGAATCGGCCAGTTGGCCGGCGCCGTGGCGATGGCCTCGCGCATGAGCGTCAGCGCCTCGCCGCTCTCCTCGGAGCGGGCGAGCGCCGCGCGCAATTGGAGGCAATCCGCGCGCAGCAGCGGCGAAGCCTCCGCGTGGCCGAGCGCCTCCCGGGTGCCCGCCACGTCACCGGCCCGCGCCTGGATGCTCGCGAAGCCGAGCCAGATGATGGGCTGCTCAGGAGCCCGGTGCAGGGCTTCCCGATAGAGCGCGATGGCCTTCGCGTGCTGCCCGGCGCTGGATTCGACATTGGCGAGATTCATGAGCATCCGCGCCGAGTCGCCCCCGGCCGTGATGGTGCGCGCGATGAAGGTGCGCTGGTCTCGCCAGTCCTCCTGCCGCAGGAAGGTCCGGCCGGCGAGGAGGAGGACCCAGGCGATGGCTACGGCGGTGAAGATTAAACGCAGAGGCGCAGAGGCCCGGAGCGGATGCGGCTGCTGAGCGTCCCTGGGCGCGAGCGCCGTCAGGGCGACGGCGAGGAAGAGGAAGGCATTGGGGACGTATAACCAGTGCTCGGCGATGGTGGCGTTGAGCGGGAAGGCATTGCTGATCGGGAGATAGGCGAGCGCAAATGCGCCGAGACAGAATGCGGCTCCCGGGGCGCGCCGCCAGGCATGGCGGCCCCACGCGACGAAACCGAGGAGGAGCAGGACGCCCCCGAGCGTCTCGTATTCGCGGATGCGCGCGTTTTGCAGGGTCGTTTCAAACGTCTCGCGCGGAGTGGTGCTCACGTCGCGTTCCATGCGCAGGGTCACCGGAGCGACGATCAAACCGGCGTATTCGAGAAAGGCGCGGGCGGCGAGGATCGGGCGGACGGCTGCGGGTGTGGGAGGGGCGGGCGGTGGGGGAGTCTTGTGCGCGGTGAAACGCAGCGCGCAATAGCCGCCGACCACCACGGCCACGAGGGCGGCCCACGTCGCCAGCCCGCGCCAATTCTCCCTGCGCCACAGGAGAACGAGGACCCAGATGAGCAGGAACATCCCTCCGCTTTCCTTTGATAAGAGCGCCAGGGCGAAGCCCGCGGCTGCCCCCAGACGCCAGAGCCACACGCGGCTCGGCCGATCGAGACTCGTCAGCCCGAGCGCCAGTGCCGTGAATCCGAACAGCGCGGCGAGCGGATCGGCCCGGCCGGCGACGTAGGTGACGGCCGAAGTGTGCAGGGGATGAATGGCCCAGAGCAGCGCCACCCCGAGAGCCCACGCCCGGCGGGCGGTTTCGCCGAGCCGGGTCGCGGTGGCGAGCGCGAGCAATTTTTCCGCGACGAAGAACAACGCGACCGCGGCCCCGGTGTGGATCAGGATGCTGGTGAGATGCCACCCTCCCGGCCATCCAAAGCCGAAAAACTGGTAATCGGCGACAAAGCTGAGCCGCTGCATCGGGCGGTAGAAATTCGACGCCGTGGCATCCAGAAAAAGGAAATGGCGGAAGCCTTCCGGGATCAGGATCCAACTGCGAATCAACGGATCGCGCAGGACCAGCGCGGTATCGTCCCAGACAAAACCATTGCGCAGCGCGGGCCAGTACACGAAAAGAGTCGCCGCTATGATCAGCAATACGGCCCAGGCTCGTGACAGTTTTTTCAAGGTGGCGAGGATGAGAAACAGAATCCGCGCCAGCAAGCGCGCGTTTGGCCTGGTGGTCCTGCTGGCCGCGCTCGTGGGCAAGGCCTTTGGCGCCGGACTCGATTCCGGGGTCAAGCAACTCATCGTCAGTGTGGGCGCGGATTGGGAGGCCTCGACTGGCAAGCTCCAGCTCTTTGAACGCACGCATGATGGGTGGAAAACCTCTACGCCACCCGTGGCCGTGCTCTACGGGAGCAAAGGCCTCGTCTGGGGCCGCGGCGTCTATGGGACCGATGAACCCGGCACCCACAAACAGGAGCACGACGGGCGCGCCCCGGCGGGCGTCTTCCGCATCGGGAAGATCTACACCTACGACGCCGCCCTCCCCGCCGGCGCAAAATACCCATTCCACACCGTCACCGATGCCGACGCGTGGGTCGACGACATCCAAAATCCCCAATACAACCAGCATGTCGCCATCGACCCGGCGAATCCTCCTCCGTGGTTCGAGAAGCAGAAGATGCGTCACGGGGACTTTGCGTATCGCTGGCTGGTCGAGATCCGCCATAACGCCGATCCACCCGTTCCCAACGCCGGCAGCGCGATTTTTTTCCACATCCGCCGCGGTCCGGCGCGGAAGACGGCGGGCTGCACCACGATGGCCGAGGATGATTTGGTCAAATTGATCCGTTGGTTGCGGGCTGACGATCACCCGCATTACACGCTGCTGCCAAAAGCAGAGTATTTGGCGAAGTGGAAAGCGTGGGGGCTGCCGAGCCCGCAGGAGGCGGCGGGGGTGCTGCCGTAGGGGGAGGGGTCGGAAGTTAGAGGTCAGTGGCCAGTGCCCGGTGCTCAGTGCTCAGCCTGCGGCGGACACGCCATCGTCAGCCAAATGGCGCGCCTGCCAGATGGCGGGCGCCCCGAAAAAATTGTCATCCAGCGATGCGGAGCGAAGGACCTCCATCTTTATGGCGCGGAGCTTTCCACAAGCGCCGCCGCAGGCGTCATCTCCATAATTGTCCATGCCGTAGCGGCGCGATTTTCGGCGCCCGGGCCAGGGTGCATGGCGGGTGTGCGGCGGCTGCGACTGCGCCTTTTCCGCTGATGCCGTTCTGAAGCCGCGCTGGTGAGGAAAGGCAGAGATCACAGGTCCTTCGCAAGCTGCTGCTAATGACGTGTTGTGTAAGTTGTTGGAGATCAAGGCCACGAAGCTTGGCGGCTCCGCCGCGATTGGACGGTCTGCGGTTGGGAAACCGCCGCTCCTTGGGCTCCACTGCCCGCGACACGTCATCCCCGCACTAATAATCACGTCCTCGTGTTTGGTTCCTCAGGATGACCCGAAAGGGGGTGGCCGCCATATTGCACAAGCGCAGTGTGTCTGATCGAGGACCGGCACGTGTTGGGCGAGTTTTTCCTGCTGGCCCGCCCCACGATGCCGGATTTGCCTGCTAACAAACGGCCCCATCGGCGGATTCCTGAATGACCGTGGCAACTTCCTCCTGGCATTGCCGCTGAAACTCAACCCCTCACGCACATGAATATCGCCACTTTTTTCAATCTCGCCGGCCCGGACATGATCATTGTCCTGTTCGTTGTTACACTGATGTTCGGGGCCAAGAAGCTTCCGGAGCTCGCCAAGGGCATGGGCGCAGCCGTCCGTGAGTTTACCAAGGCCAAGGACAAGCTGGAATGATCGTTGCAAGTTCCCCATTGCGGGTGTAACTGAACTCCAACCCCATACGCATATGAATATCGCCAGTTTTTTCAACCTCGCCGGGCCGGATCTCATTATCATCCTGGTCATCGTCCTCCTTCTCTTCGGCGCCAAGAAGCTTCCCGAACTCGCCAAGGGCATGGGCCAGGCCGTCCGTGAATTCACCAAGGCCAAGGACGAGTTCGAGCGCGAAGTGACCCGTCCACCGGAGCCTGCACCGTCACCGAAGCTCGAGGAGCCGAGGACGGACATGGCACACGAGACGCACCACGATAGCGCCCACGACCCGGTTCACGATCCCGTCCATCCGCACGGGGATCAGACGCAGGAACCCGCCCCGACCCGCGTCATCTAAGGCCCACCCCCTGATTTCAAGAAGGCCCGCTGTGATTCAGCGGGCCTTTTTTCTTGTCGTCGAAGGACGCGGCGTCGCTCAGTTATCAGTGTCCGGAGCGCGGATGCGCTCTCTGACTGATTACTGATTGCTCGTCTCTTTCGTGATTGCGCGCACAGGGGGACGAATGCGAGTTAAAGCAGCTCTCCCCATGCCTTCCCGCCTTGCCTGCCTCCTGATTGTTATTTTCAGCCTGCTCGCGCCCGCGTGGGGTGCGCAGGAAATTGTCTTCGCCACCTATAATGTGGAGAATTACGTGGGGCCTTCGACGAAAGAGCCGGGCGACAAGGCGACCGCCCGCCCCAAGACCGAGGAGGCCATCGGGGCGCTGATCCGCATCATCAAGGAGATCAATCCGGATATCCTTGGCGTTTGCGAGATGGGTTCCCTGGAGCGGTTCGGAGATTTCAAGAGGCGGCTCGGGGAAGCGGGGCTCGGCTACGTGGCTTCCGAATATGTGCCGGCAGCGGACCCCGAGCGCCACGTCGCGTTGGTCAGCCGCTTCCCGATCGTCGCACGCAATTCCCGTGCGGACGTGCCTTTCGAACTGGATGGAAAACCTGAGAAAGTGAGGCGGGGCTTTCTCGATGTCACCGTGCAAGTAAATGCCGGCTATCAGCTCCGCCTGGTCGGCGCGCATTTGAAGTCGAAGCTGCCGATTCCGCAGGGCGAGGCCCTGATCCGCCGGATGGAGGCGGAACAACTCCGCAAGCATCTCGACGCCATTCTAGTCCCGGCGCCCGACACGAACCTGATCTGCTACGGCGACTTCAACGACACCAAGAACGAGCCGGCCATCCAGGAAATCATGGGGCCCAAGAAATCGCCCCAGCACATGTCGGATCTCTGGGCAAAGGATGACGTGGGGGATCGGTGGACGCACTACTGGAAGTTCGCCGATGAATACACCCGGATCGATTATATCCTCGTGAGCCCGGCCATGATGCATGAATACGTGCCGGCCAAATCCCGCATCTACCGCTCGGATTCCTGGTACGACGCGAGTGATCATCGCCCGGTCTTCGCCACGATTATCGCCGAGAACAGGCAATGAACCGGTCCCTCGTCCAGTGGTTGGTCATTCTGTTGGCCCTTTTGACGGCCGGGAGAGGCCTTTCATGGGCTGCGGGCGATGCCGATCGGGATTGGCAGGCGGTCATCGCGCTCGATGCCGGCCCGCAGGAACAACCCGAGAACGCCGCCGCCGCGAGCAAGATGGTGCTCGGCCACCTGGCCCGGCAGGAAAAAGCGTTGCGCGGTTTCACGGCGGACCATCCGCAGGACGCCCGGGTTTTTGAGGCCCGCCTGCGCCTCGCACGTCTCTTGCAGATTCGCGCTGACTTCGAGGGATCCGATCAGCCGCGCATCGAAGCCCGGCGCCTGCTCGATGAACTTGAAAAATCCGCGACGCCCGAACAGCGGCCGGAGATCGAGTTTGCCAGGATCGCCCGCCTCATGCGCAGCCTGAGTCCGGCCAATGTCGCGCAACGGGATGAAGTGCTCAAGGCCGCGCGCCAGTTTCAATCCGCCTATCCCACGGATCGCCGGTTGGCGGCGCTCTTCGCGGAAGTGGCCACCCTTTTCGACAACCAGCCTACAACGAAGGAGATCCTGCTGGAGGATGCCCGCGGATTGGCGACCGACGATGATCTGAAAGCTCGAATCGCCGACGACCTGAAGCGCGTTCGCCTTTTCGGGCAGGAGGTGCCCCTGCGCTTCACGGCCTATCAAGGCCAGGAGGTCAGGATCGAGGATCTGTTCGGGCGTCCACTCTTCGTCATCTTCTTCGCCAATTTTTCTCCACCTTCCCTGGTGGCGCTCGACCGCTTGCAACAGGAGATCGCGGGGCTGCCGAAAGGGAGCGTGCGCGTCGTTGGGGTATGTCTCGATGAGCGTCGCGAGGTGATCGCCGGTTTGCTCAAAGGGCGCAATATTAGCTGGCCGGTGGGTTACGATGGCAAGAGTTGGGAGGGCTCGCTCGTTCGTGAACTCGGCATCAATGCGCTCCCGACAGTCTGGCTGCTCGACGCGCGGGGGCGGTTGCGCTCGCTCAACGCACTCGAGGGCGCCGCGGCCAAGGCGCGGGCGCTGCTGCGCGAGCCGTAGGGCGGGCAGCGCGATTTCACGATCCCGACCAAACCAGCCAGGCCCAATTGGCCAGAATGGCGGCGATCGTGGTCAAGCGCACGCCGGTGCTCACCCGTGGGGACAGGGAGTCGAAGCGCAAGCGCGGCAGGCGGAAAATGAGAACCGCTGTGGCATAAAGATCAAAGGCAACGATGATACCAAGGCCCACTAAACCCAGGGGATTGATGGTCGCCGCGGCTTTCCAGCCCCCATGGAATGCATATCGCAGGCACCGCGTCAGACCACAGGTCGGGCAGGCCATGCCCGCGAGCCGATGAAAGGTGCATTGAGGAATCGGAAGCGCGAGACGCAGCCAAACCCAGGCACCGAGGAGAGCGGCCACGCTGACGGCGAGCCAGAGGGCCTCGTGGTCGAGTTCGCCGGGACGCAGCGGCCGCCAGGTCATGGCGCGTCAGTGATGTATTCCCTGCGTGGCGGCGATCGCGCCGAATACCGAGAACAGGATGAAGACGATGGCGATGCAGCACACGGCTGCGGGAAGCAGGACGGCGCACACGGCGCGTCCCACGCTAATCTCGTGCGTGCGCGAGATGCCGATGCACATACAGACCAGCGCCCAGATCCCGCTGACCATCCCGCCGCAGATGGGAACGACCTGTAGAATATTGGCCGAACCGCTCACATAGCAGTACGTGCGGTAGGTGGTTTCGAAGGGCTGCTTGGCTCCGCTGCAAATCATCAAGGACAGATGCAGGAAACCCGCGCCCATGAAAGAACCGAGAACAATGAAGATAGGCATCGCGATCAAAGCGCCAATGATGAAGCCGATCAGCAACGAGGTTTCGGAGCCGGAGGCATGCTGAAGTCCTGGCGGGAGAAAGGCTCGGGTGCCCGCCGCATTGAAGAGAAACTGATAGATCAGTCCGGAAGTCGTTCCGATCGTCCCCAAGATGACATTATAAAGGAGCGGGGTTCCGAGGCCGCCCTCGCGTTTCATCTTCTCGAAGGTTTGCGCGGCATCGAAGAGCACGCCTTTAAATGTTTGCCAGGCAGCCGTGAACAGACCCAACTCCGCGCGGTGTTCCCAAGGTGGCCCGGTGCGCTCTCCACTGCTACCCGTCGGCAGCACGCCGCCCTGCATCACGCCCTGCAGCACACCCGGTTTGGCCGCCGCGGAGTACGGATTGCCGTCGATATAGACGATCTCCTCCGGCGGAAAGTAGCGTCCAGTCGCGGTGCAGCGAATCCAGCCGGCAGGGATGGATACCCCAGGCGCCGGCCCGGTTCCGCCGGATCCCATCGCGCGGGCGTCCTTCAAAGGCACCCAATCGGCCAATCCCTCCCTCCAGACGAGGGTGTTTTCGTTAATCGTTCCGGCGGCAAGCAACTCATCGAGTTGACTATCCGTGATGGGTCCTTGGCGTTGATCGGCCTGTGCGTAATACCAGTTCATGTTGTCCTTGTTCTGAGTTATGGGGTCTCTTAGTGTCCGCCGCGCGCGGTGGAGGCCGCACTGAACTGAATTCCTACTCGCGAGTAAAACCGAAAACGCATGCCTGTTGCTTCTTCCGTCGCTCAACGTTCCCTGACGTGTCCTGGATGCGGGATGGCGCTCGCCTCGCACGCGCTGGAGCCGGCTCAGGAGGCCGTCTGTCCCGGATGTCGCATGGCCTTGCGCGGGCAGCTTTTCCGCGCCTGGTGGGCGCCGGCGCCCACCCGCGCGTTCGGCTCCGAGCGCGCGCTGGAAGGAGACGCGGTGTGTTTTTTTCATCCCCGCAATCGCGCGGCGCTCACCTGCGACATTTGCGGACGCTTTCTCTGCACGATTTGTGATCTGCCCGTCGGTTCCCGGCATCTCTGCCCGGTTTGCCTCAGCAATGGGCTGGGCCAGCAGAAGCTGCCCGAGATTGTGCCTCGGCGGGTGGTTTGGTCGCGTTGGTCACTTTGGGTCGGGTTGTTGCCGCTGCTTCTGGGCCTGTTTTTTTGGCCGTTTATGATCGTCACGGGACCGTCGGCGGTGGCCCTTGCACTGATCGGCTGGAAGCGTCCTGGCAGCCTGGTTCACGGGCCACAGCGCTGGGCGGCGGTGACGGGCATCATCCTGGGACTGGTCCAGTTGATGGTATGGTTTGGGTTTATTACCATGATCGCGGGGGCGCGTCCCAAATGACTCCCGTGGCTCCTGTTTACCGCAAGATGCCGGGCCTCAGCCTGACGTTGACGGGTCGGGCCAGGATCTGGATGGGCGACGACCATCTGCTCGAGGTGATCTCGAACGTGGTTTTGGAACGGTACCGGCGTTACTTTTTCCAGGACACCCTCGCGTTCGTGCTCCAGCGCACCAAAACCCGCATGGCGTGGGCGTGGGTGCAGGGCAGTATCGGCTTCATCAGCCTCCTCGTGGCCGGTGGAGCAGGCTGGTTCGGCAGGGCCGGGGCATCCGAGGATTGGCATATCGCCGTGTATATTTTCGCGGGGATTGCCGGGGTCGCGGCGGTCGTCTTCCTGACGCTGCTCGTGATCAATTTGCTGCTGGGGCCGTCCTGCCAGTGTCACGTGCTGACCTCCACGGGATGGCACGCCCTGGCGGCGCCCGCGCGCCTTGGGCCCGCCCAGCGTCTCCAGGAGTGGATTACGCCGCTGATCGAGGCCGCTCAAAGTGAACTGCCGGCGCCGGATGCCGGGATCGAATAATGGCGGTTCTCCGACAGCAACGATGCCTTAATCACCTCGGGCGGGAGGCCGTCGCCCGCTGTCCGTCGTGCGGTAATTTCTTCTGCCGCGAGTGTATCACCGAGCACGATGAGCGCATTCTCTGCGCGGCGTGTCTCAAGCGGCTGTCCGCGCCCCAGGAGCGCCGCCGCAATCTCGTCCCGGTGGGCCGGATCTTCGGCGCCCTCTTCGGGGTATTGACTGCGTGGTGCTACTTTTACCTGATCGCGCGTGTCCTCGTCGCCACCCCCACGAAATTCCACGAGGCCACGCTGTGGAAAACCGCCGTCGAGGATGAACTGGATAAGGAGGACCCGCGATGAGTTCCAAGGCTGCCCGCCGCGAAGGGCCGTCCGCGCTCGATTGGTTGGAAACCGCCGTCTGGCTGATCCGCTCGGTGCCCAAGGGGGCGCTTCTTTGCTATTACACCGGCAGCGTCGTCTGCGTGCTCGGCCTGGTCTATTTTTGGGCGGATATGAGCCAGGGCGCCTTCGCGCGCGATCACATGATCGAATCGTCCCTCACCGCGGCGGCCTTCTACATCTGGATGAAATGCTGGCAGGCCGTGTTTCTGAGCAAGGTCCGCGCGCATCTGCTCATGGAGCCGGAGGCTCTGTGGAGTGTGCGCCGGGCCGTGAACCTGGTTTTCGTCCAGGCGGCCTTGCAGCCGGTCGGGCTCTGTCTGCGGCTGATCGCGGCGCAAATTCTCATCCCCTACATTTGGACGTATTCACTTTTCATGGGCGTGGCCATTCTCGGTGATGGCACCAGGCCCAGCCTGAGGGAGGTGCTGGTGGGAGGCTTCCGTGAAGCCGGCCTGTGGTGGCCCCAGACCCACCTGTCGATGATCGCCCTGTTCGGATTCGCGTTCTTCATCTGGGGTAATGTGTTTCTCGTCTGCGCGGCGCTGCCGCATATGCTGCAGATGTTCGGCGGCATCGAGACGCCCTTTACCCGTTCCGGCTGGGGTATGATCAACACGACCTTTTTTGCCGCGACGTTTGCGATCACCTATCTGTGCTTCGATCCCTTGCGAAAAGCCGTTTTCCTGGTGCGCCATTTCCAGGCCGCCTCGCGAACGACAGGCGAAGATCTGCGCGTGGAATTGAAGGCGATTCGCAGCGGGCTGCGGACCATGGTGGCAGCAGTCGTTCTGCTCGGCATGTTTCTGTCCCTGCCGGGGGCCTCGTTGCGCGCCGAGGAACCGACGGCGCCGCGCGTCGAATCCACGCAACTCGATGATTCGCTCAATCGGGTGCTGGAGAAGCGTCAATACGCGTGGCGGCTCCCGCGGGTCGCGACAGAAAATGTACATCAGAAAGGCTGGATCGCCGCTTTTTTCGAAGGCGTGGGGAAGACGATCATGGGTTGGTACAAATCGATCGGGAAGCTCATGGAAAGGCTCGGCAAATGGCTGCGCAGCCTGCTTGACCGCAAACCCAGGGAGCCGTCCACGAGTTCGTCCGCGTCGCTCAACTGGGGTGGAGTCGCTCGCGGAACACTGATCGCCCTCGCCGTGGGATTGGTGGTCGTCGTGGGGGTGCTCCTCTGGCGCTCGCGCCGGAAGATACGCGAGATGGTCATGGCCCACCCAGTGGCGGCGGTGGTCCCTGACCTGAACGAGGAGAGTGTGACCGCGGATCAACTCCCCGAGGACGGCTGGCTCCAAATGGCACGCGAACTCATGGAACGCGGGGAAATGCGGCTGGCCCTGCGCGCCTTCTACCTGGCGGGTCTGGCCCATCTCGGCCAGCGCGAGCTGATCCGGATCGCACGCCACAAATCGAATCGAGACTACGATGTCGAATTGCGCCGCCGGGCGCGGGGCAATGCGGACCTGCTTTCCGCTTTCGATGCCAATCTGCTGGTCTTCGAGGCTTCCTGGTATGGTGAGCACGCGGTCACACGCGAGGCGCTGGGCGGCTTCTCCCAGAATCTGGAAAGGATCCGCGCATGCTAAGAAAGCCGCTGTTGACTTTGCTGCTCGCGCTGCTGCTCGCGGGAGGATTTGCCTACGGGCTCGTCCGGCTTTTCATGCTCCGCTACGAGGTCGGGGACATTTATCCGCCGTACTCGTCGCTCCGGGCCGATCCCCTCGGGACCAGGGCCCTGGCCGAGGCGCTGGACGATCTGCCCGATGTGGAAATGCAGCGCAATTTCAAGCCGCTGCCCAAATTGCGCGCGGAACATCCCGTCACGCTGGTCTATACGGGAGTGCCGCACCGATCCGTCTGGACCGAACCTGAGTTGGCGGCGTTTGACTCGATGGTGGTCACCGGTTCCCGCGCGGTGTTCACATTTTTTCCCATCGCGAGCCGGCCGACCGCCGCTGAGGAAAAACTGGACAGCGAGCAGGAACGTACAAAAAAGAAGGAGAAAATCGAACAGGAGAAGCCCGCCGCCAGGAAGAAGAAATCGAGCGAAAAAAAGAAGCCGGATGAAAAAAAGCCGGATGAAAAGAAGCCCGCCGACAAGGACTCGAAAGACACGGACAAGGACGGCAGCGAGAAATACTTCGTCGATTTCAACACCGTGGCGAAACGCTGGGGCTTTCAATTTGACTACTTGCCGGAGGAGAAGAAGCCCTCTCCGCGGCAACCGCCGCCGGGCTCCGCGCGGCCCGCCTTCGAGTCCGGGTTGATGCATCACGAAAAGCGCCAGGCCGCGCTCATCGAGCCCGGCGGACATCTCGAGACCGACATCCAGTGGCACAGCGCGCTTTGCTTCCGCGACCTCAAGCCGCAGTGGAAGGTTCTTTATGTGTGCGGCACGATGCCCGTCGTGATCGAGCGCAAGTACGGCGCGGGCAGCATCGTGCTTGTCGCGGATTCATTCTTCGTCAGCAATGAAGCGATGAGCAAGGAGCGGCATCCGAAGCTCCTCGCGCGCCTGTTCTCGGGGCCGTCGCCGGTGATTTTCGATGAAGAGAGCAGGGGCCTGCGCGACAATCCGGGGATCGCTTCGCTGGCCCGCAAGTACCGCCTCCACGGTTTCTTCGCCGGACTCTTCCTGCTCGCGCTGTTCTTCGTGTGGAAAAACGCCGTCCGGTTCATTCCGGCCTACGAGCCGCAATTCGCCGAGAGCGATGTCGTCGCGGGCAAGGATTCCCAGGAGGGGTTCGTCAACCTGCTTCGTCGATCCATCCGGCCGTCAATCGTCTTCGAGACCTGTGTCGCCGAATGGCGCAAAGCCTTCGTCAAAAAGCCGCGGGAAATGGCCAAAGTCGAAGAAGTCTGGGCGGAGGAACAAACCCGCCCGGCGCGGGAACGCGACCCCGTCGCCACCTACCGCGCCATCAGCCGCGCTCTCGTCCGCAAATCCTCCGCCTAACACGAACCGCTCATGCCTACCGACACCGCTCCCATCCAGACAGTTCTCAACCGCGCGCGCGCCGAGGTGCGTAAAGTCATCATCGGCCAGGAGGACGTGATTGACAAAGCGCTCATCGCGATCTTCACCGGCAATCACGCGCTCATCGAAGGCGTCCCCGGTGTCGCCAAGACGCTGCTGGTCCGCACGCTTGCTTGCGTCCTGGGCAGTGAATTCAACCGCATCCAGTTCACGCCCGATCTGATGCCGGCGGACATCACCGGCACGAACGTCTTTAACATGCAGGCCAATGAGTTCACCCTCATCAAGGGGCCGGTCTTCACGACCTTTCTGCTCGCCGACGAGATCAATCGCGCGCCGGCCAAGACGCAGTCTGCCCTGCTCCAGGCGATGCAGGAGCGGAAGGTGACCATCGACCGGGATACGCACACGCTGTCGCCAAATTTTACCGTCTTCGCGACGCAAAACCCGGTGGAATACGAAGGCACCTATCCACTGCCCGAAGCGCAAAAAGACCGCTTCATGCTCAAAGTCTCGATGCTTACGCCGGATCGCGCCAGCGAACTCCAGCTTGCCCAGCGGATGCTGGGTTCGAACTCGCCCGAGGAAGCGCTCGCCGCCGGGGCGGTCCAGGCGGTGATCACCGCGGAAGACCTGGTGGCCTTGCGGCAATCACTCGAGGGAATCACCGTGCGCGAGGAACTCGTGGCTTACGTCGTCGACGTGGTCCGGGCCACCCGTCAGAATGACAGCGTGCTCGTCGGCGCTGGGCCGCGCGCCACGCAGGCGCTGCTTCTCGCCAGTCGCGCCACGGCGGCGCTGGGTGGTCGAGATTTCGTGACGCCGGACGATGTACGATCGCTGACGGAAGCGGTCCTCGGCCACCGGATCGTGTTGCGGCCGGAATATGAGATCGAGGGAGTGACGATCACGGAAGTGATCGGGAAGATTTTGGAGCAAGTCGCGGTGCCGAGGTGAGGTGAGTTTCCGCCGTCCATGATCGTCCCGCGCACCAAACTCCTCCTCTGGATCTCCCTGATCGTACTGCCATTTGCGGCCGTCGGGGCGACAGTTCCGGGCGCCCTCATCATTTCCGCGCTTATCATCGGGGGACTGTTTGCGGCCGTGGCCGTCGATGTCTTCCTGGCCCGTGGACAACTGGCCGGGATTCGCGTGCAGCTCCCGGATATCGTGCGCCTGCAAAAGGACCGGCCCGGGGTGCTGGAGGTACGCATTTACAATGAGTCGCTGGCTGGGCGCGTGCTGCGCGTCGGCTTTGCTTTTCCCCGCGAGATCGCCACGGAATCCGATGACCGCACTTTGCTCCTGCCCGCGGAGATCGCCGTGTCCCGGGTCGACTGGGATATCACCCCGAATCGTCGCGGACAGTACTTCCTGGAACACGCCTACCTGGAGGCTGCTTCGCCGTTCGGATTCTGGGCCGTGCGTGCGCATCAGCCGGCGCGGGCGGAAATGCGGGTCTATCCCAATCTTTTCGATGAACGGAAGAATGTCGCCGCGCTCTTCCTCCGCCGGGGCGATCTCGGGGTGCATGCGCAACGCCACGCGGGGCACGGCCGCGATTTTGAAAAGCTTCGCATGTATGTGCCGGGGGACAGTTACGATGAAATCCACTGGAAAGCCTCGGCCAAGCGCGGGCACCCGGTGACCAAGGTCTTCCAAGTCGAGCGGACGCAGGAGGTCTACGTGATTGTCGATGCCTCGCGGCTCACGGCGCGGGAGATCGCCGTGAAAAGCGAGGGCATGGCGCCTGGCCATGCGGGACGCGGATCGGCGCCGGCGACGGATACCACCACGACGGTGCTGGAGCGCTTCGTCGCCGCGGCGCTCATCCTCGGCCTGGCGGCGGAACAGCAGGGCGACCAGTTCGGGCTCATCACTTTCAGCGACCGCGTCCTCAGTTTCGTGCGGGCAAAACACGGCCAGGCGCACTACGACGCCTGCCGCGACCGCCTCTACACACTCCAGCCGCAAAGCGTGACGCCGGATTTCGAGGAGCTCTGCTCTTTCATCCGCCTGCGATTGCGCAAGCGGGCGCTCCTCATCTTCCTCACGGCGCTGGACGACCCGCTCCTCGCCGGGGGCTTCGAGAAGGCCAGCGAGCTCATTTCGCGGCAGCACTTGCTCATCGTCGACATGGTTCAGCCGCCGGGCGTCGCGCCGCTTTTCTCCAAAGACGACGTGGGCAACGTCGACGATCTCTACCGCAGGCTCGGTGGGCACTTGCAATGGAACAGCCTGCGCGAACTGGAAAAAAAGTTGAAACGCCGGGGAGTGCGCTTTTCGCTGTTGGATCCCGGAAAATTGGCCGCGCAGGTCATCGCCCAGCACGCCGACGTCAAGCGCCGCCAATTGCTCTGAGCCATGATCATCGACCTGCCCCGTTTTATTGACGCCGAGCGCCCGACGTGGACGGAATTGGAAAAGCTCCTCGATCGGATGGACGCCGATTTTAACCGGAAGATGTCCCTGGAGGAGGTGCAGCGCTTCCACCTCCTCTACCAGAAAGTATCCGCCGACCTCGGGCGGGTCGCGACTTTCGCCGCCGAACCCGACCTCAAGCGCTACCTCGAATCGTTGACGGCCCGGGCCTATGGCGAGATTCATGAAACTCGTTCGCGCGGGACGAAATTCCGTCCGGTGCACTGGTTTGTGAATGAGTTTCCGCGGGCCTTTCGCCGGCAATCCGGCGCCTTCCACCTCGTCCTGATCATTGCGGCCCTGGGCACCATTTTCGGCGCTTTCGCCACGGCCTTCGATGAGGATGCCAAGGAGGCGATCCTGCCCCAGCAGTTCGCCCATTTGATGAACGATCCCGCCAAGCGTGTGGCCGACGAGGAAAGCGCGAAGAAGGACCGGATGGCTGGCGGAAAATCGTCTTTTGCCAGCTACCTCATGTCGAATAACATTCGTGTTTCGATTCGCAGTCTGGCGCTCGGAATCACTTTTGGGATCGGCACCATCATCAGCCTTTTCTATAACATGGTCATTCTGGGCATGACGGCCGCCGATTATGTGCTGGCGGGCCAGACCGTCTTTGTCCTGGGTTGGCTCCTGCCGCACGGCGCCGTGGAGATCCCGTCGATCCTCATTGCCTCCCAAGGGGGACTGGTGCTGGGCAGGGCGCTCATCGGGCGCGGCGATCGCGCGCCGCTCGAGGCCCGGCTGAGAGCGATCGGCCCCGACCTCATGATGCTCATCTACGGCTTCACGGTGATGCTCGTCTGGGCGGGGATCGTCGAGTCCTTCCTCTCGCAATATCACGAACCATTCATCCGCTACTGGCAGAAGATCGTTTTCGGTGTCTTCGAACTGGTGGCCTTGACCTGGTTTCTTTGGTTCAAGCGCATCGCTGATCCGGAGGAGGACGGAGAGTCGTGAGCGCCTTTTTGCGGATCAAGACGCCGGAAGGAATCACGTTTTCGTTCCGCCTGGCCGGTCCCTTGGTGCGATGCTTCGCGTGGATTGTGGACTTCCTCGTCGTGGTCATCATCACTTCTGTCGCGAGCACCCTCGGACAGTTGGCGGGGTTCATCAGCCCGGATATCGCCATGGCCATCGCCACGCTCGCCTATCTCGTCGTGTCCCTCGGCTACGGGGTGATTACGGAGTGGGCCTGGCGCGGGCAGACGGTCGGTAAGCGGCTGGCGCACCTGCGAGTCATGGACGCGCAGGGCCTGCGTTTGCAATTTCACCAGGTGCTGCTGCGCAATCTCCTGCGGTTTGTGGACATGCTCCCCGCGTTTTATCTGGTGGGTGGCCTGGCCTGTTTTTTCTCGCGCCGCGCCCAGCGGCTCGGCGATCTGGCGGCGAATACCATCGTCGTTCATAGCGCCAGACAGATCGAGCCCGACCTCGACCAGCTCCTTTCGGGCAAGTTCAATTCGCTGCGGCAGTTCCCGCACCTCGAGGCCCGCCTGCGCCAGCGCGTCTCCGCCGCCGAAGCCCGGCTCGCCCTTCAGGCTTTGGTCCGCCGCGACGAACTCGAGCCCACGGCTCGCGTGACCCTTTTCTCGGAGTTGGCGGATCATTTCAAAGGCGCTGTCGACTTTCCGCCGGAAATCATCGAGTCGATGCCCGACGAACAATTCATTCGCAACGTCGTGGACATCCTCTTCCGCACACGTGGGAGCGATTCCAATCCCGGGGCGCGGCAGGCGGTGTCGGTATCGGCAGGAGCGACGGTTTGAGATGATGGCTGCCAGCCACTGATCGATGGGGTCTTGATCACGGGGTTCGTGGGGACCTTGTGAGACGGTAGGTCGAAATTCGCGGCGGCCGCGATAAAAAAATGAGAGCACGGTGCAATTGTGAGGCTCCAGAGGGCTCTTTAGAAATGAAACCCGTGACAATCGGCGAAAATCGCTCCCCTCGATGAAAGAGTTCCCGGACTCTGTGAAAGGCCACCAAACCGCATGTCGTTTGCCTGGCAATGGGCGCCCACGGCGACCCGCCGAAGAGGGATGGTTCGTATCCTGCTAACGGTTGTTCGCAAACTCACGTAATGGAACATGCTCGCGATTGTGACAATAATATCTTACTTGGACTCAGGTTTCTCCGAAGTGGCCTTTGCGTGCTGTTGATGTTGGCGGCCGGTGCCGAAGGAGCGACCCTCACCTGGACCGGCGCCGCGGGCGACGGGGCTACTGCGACGGCTGGCAACTGGAGTCCGGCGCAGGCGCCAGTGGCTGGGGATCTCCTCATCTATTCCGGTGCGACCAGTCTGGCGCCACAGCTTGCCGCCGGCCTTGCGGCGGGCTCGATTTCATTCGACAGCACGGCGGGTGCGTTCGTCCTGGGTGGACCGGGCGTATATACGCTTGGGGCGGCCGGGATTACGAATAACAGCACGAACCTGGAGACGGTGAGCAACTCGCTCATTTTGAGCGCGACCCAGACGTGGAGCGCCACGACTGGCGCGCTCACGATGACGGGCGCCGTCGCGACCGCGGGCAAAGCGCTGACGGTGAGCGGTAGCTTCAACACGATTTTGCAGGGTGTCGTCAGCGATACGGGGACCATGACGAAAAGTGGAACAGGGACCTTGACGCTTTCAGGAATCAATACGCTTACCGGGGCGACCACGCTCACCGCTGGGACGCTCGTTATTGGAAACAATGCCGCGTTTGGCACGGGGACGCTGAGCCTCAAGGGTGGGACGATACAAGGGGACGCGGCGCGGACGGTGGCGAATGCCATCTCCCTGGGCGCAAGCACCAGCGTGGCCGGGGCTTCCAATCTTATCTTCAATGGCAGCCTGCTGCAAAGCGGTGGGAGCCGCACGCTCACGGTCAACAATACGGGGACGACGGCGCTGGCAGGCGGGATTCAGCTCACAGACTCCGGCACGGTACGGACATTGACGATCACCGGCACCGGCGCGGTCGTGGTGAGTGGTGTAATCATCGACGGTGTGGCCGCGGGCAGCATCACCAAAAGCGGCACGGGCACGCTCACCTTGTCGGCCGCAAACACCTACACCGGCACGACCGCACTAAGCGCCGGGACGTTGATTCTCGGAAATAATAGCGCGGCTGGTCGTGGCGTATTGTCGCTGGGCACAGCCACCCTTCAGTCGTCCATTTCCGGATTGACGCTGGCGAATAATGTGACGCTCGCCGGAACCACCATCTTCAGCGGGTCCAACGATATCACCTTCAGCGGCATCGTCACCGGCACCGGAAGCCGGACCCTGACCTTCAGCAGCACCGCCCTCGCCACCTTCGCGGGCACGTTCAATCTGAGCAGCAGCTTGACCGCACGCACCCAGATCCTTGCGGGCACAGGGAATGTCACCATCAGCTCCGTTATCCAGAATGGCAGCACCGCAACCACCGGCAATCTTACCATGTCCGGCACGGGAATTCTGACCTTAACCGGGGCCTCCGGCAACACCTACACCGGAACGACCACGGTCAACGATGGTACCCTGGTGCTTTCCAAGAGTTCCGGCAATGCGATCGCGGGCGCGCTCACCATCGGCAGCGGCACCGGCGTCGATACCGTGCGACTCACGAATGCCGACCAGATCGGCGACACGTCGGCGGTGACCGTCAATGCGACCGGCGTGTTGAATCTGAACGCGAACCATGAAGCGATTGGATCCCTGGCGGGAGCCGGCGCTGTGCAATTGGGAACCGGTGGTGCACTCATTGTCGGCTCGAAGAACACGGCGACGACTTTCTCGGGGATCATCAGCGGTGCGGGCAGCCTCTTGAAAACAGGGACCGCGGCCCAGACTCTCTCGGGGTCCAATTCGTACACCGGGACGACGACGATCGAGGCCGGGACGCTGACGCTGGGCAAAGCGAATGCGATCGCCGCGGCCTCCGCGGTGACCGTGACGGGGAGCACGAGCATTCTGAACCTCGGTGCATTTGCCGAAACTCTCAGCTCGCTAACTCTCGTGGTCGGGAGGGTGACGGGGACAGGTCTGCTCACGCTGACGGGGGATGTTACGGCCACTTCCAGCGGCGGCACCGCCTCATCGATCAGCGGACCGGTGGCGCTGTCGGGCGTCCGCACCTTTACCGTGAATGCGGGGGGCGCGACTTCCGACCTGAACATGACCGGGATCATCTCCAGCAGCGGCAGTTTGGTGAAGGCGGGGGGCGGCGCGATGACGCTGGGCGGCGCGAATACTTATACCGGCTCGACGACGGTGAACGCGGGAGCGCTGCGGATCAGCAGCGGGACGGCCATCGCCGATGCTTCCACGGTGACGCTGGCCGATGTCGCGGGCGCAAGCCTGGTCGTGGTCAGTGCCACCGAAACGATCGGGTCACTGGCCGGTGGTGGGACTACCGGCGGCAATGTGACTCTGGGCACCGGGGCGTTGACCGTCGGGGGGGCGGCGTCCAATACCTATGCTGGGACGATCAGCGGTGCGGGAGGAATCACCAAGGCCGGCACGGGAACGCAGACCCTGACGGGAACCAACGTATATGCCGGCGCGACGACCATCAACGCGGGGACCTTGCGGGCGACAGGGGGCGCCGCGATTCCCGATGCCTCCGCGGTGGTGACGGCGAATGTCGCCAGCGCCGTGCTCGACCTCGGCGGCAGCAGCGAAACCATCGGCTCGCTCGCCGGTGGCGGAACACTGGGTGGCGGTGTGACCTTGGGCGCTGGGGCGCTCAGCGTCGGAGCGAACAATTCGAGCACCAGCTACGCGGGAGTCATCAGTGGAACGGGCGGAGTGACGAAGGTGGGCTCCGGAACTCAGACGTTCACCGCCGCTCACACGTTCAGCGGAGCGCTCGCGGTCACCGGGGGCACCTTGACGCTTGCCGGGGCGACGGGAACTGCGGCCAGCGCGACCAGCGTGAACCTGGGAACCGGCGGCACCCTCCTGCTCGACAACAGCGTGACCGAAAATGTGAATCGGCTCGCCAGCGGCGTGGCCATCACGCTGAACGGCGGAACTTTGAGCTTCATTTCCGACGCCACGGGGTCATCGGAAAATTTCGGATCGCTCGTTCCGGCTAGCGGCGCGTCCACCGTGACGATGACGCATAATGGAACAGCGGGCACGGCATCGATTATCCAGTTCAGCTCGCTGGGCTCGATCGGCAATGGTGCGACTGTGAACTTCATTGCGACGGGCGGCACGCTCGGAGCCGCGGCGACTGGGCCGCAGATTTACCTGACCGGCCAAAGTGTGGGATTTATCGGAGGATGGGCGACGGTCGGGACGAACTTTGCGGAGTACTCCACATTCGGGGTGCGGGCGCTCGCGGGTTACTATGCGGGAGCCAATGGCGTGAACGTGAACGACCCTGCGCAGCTCGTTCTTCTGGTTTCAACTTCGCCAGCCAGCGCCTACACGCTCACCAACGCAGGCACGACCACCGACAGCGGGCTCAATCTCACCGATTTGACCATGCTCGACCTTGGCGCCGACAGCGCGAATGTCTTGAACCTGGCGAGCGGCGGGTTGCTCAAGAGCACCGCGATCAACACGACCATCTCGGGGCAGGGCCGCCTTGCCTCGAATGGGACCGCCTCCGGCACGCTCTCCGTGACCGTGGTTTCCACGGGAACGTTGACCATCGCGTCATCAGTCATCAACAACGCCGGGGCGGACGGAGTCTACGGTAATAGTGATGACGGAGTCGTCACCCTGTCCAAGGGCGGGACGGGCATGCTGATTCTCACGGGCACGAATTCATTCACCGGCAATTTGGTCCTCAATGGAGGTGTGGTGCAGGCCGGGGCCCAGGCGAACCTCGGCGACAGTTCGAGTGACGTGATCTTCAACAACGGAACGCTGATCCTGACGAGCGGCTTCAATGTCAGCACCGACAAGGCCTTCCTCGTCAGCTCTGGCCTGAGCGGCACACTCGATATCGCTTCGGGCCAGACGCTGACCCTCGGCAACGCGTCCAATGTCCTCACGACCGGCGACGCGACAGGCACGCTGTATAAGAAGGGCGCCGGGGCGCTCGTCATCCAGGCCGCGAACCCCAACTTCGACGGCAAACTTCAGATCGACGCGGGAACGGTGGAACTGCGCGACGCGCAAGCACTGGGCGACGCCACGAACCGCGGCACAATTACCCTCAATGGCGGCACGCTGATTTTGCGCGGAGACGCATCGCTCAATTTTGCCAACGCCGTCACCATGCTGACGGATTCGACGATCGACGCCGGGCGCCTCACCGCGACTTCGCCGGCGGTGACGCTCACCTTGGGATCGCTGTCGATCGGGGCAAATACCCTCACGATCAGCAGCGCAACCGGATCTACCGCCGGATTCGGCGCGGTCACCCTGACGGGAAATGCCACGCTGAACACGACCACCGCGAATGCCAGCGCGGGAATCGTTTCCGGCGCTTTCAACCTCACCAAGACCGGGTCGGGAGTGCTGACGCTGAGCGGCGCGAGCACGCTCACCGGTGCGACGACGATCAGTAACGGCACGCTGCAATTTGGAGCGGCGGGAACCAGCCTCTCGACCTCCGCCGTGACGGTGAATAGCGGCGCGGTGCTCGACCTGAACAGCTTTAGCGGCAGCGTAGGATCGCTCGCCGGCGGCGGCAATGTGACGCTCGGGAGCGGCACCCTCGAACAGGGCCTCGACAACTCCACGACCGCCTACTCGGGCGTGATGAGCGGGACCGGCGGACTGACCAAAAGCGGCACGGGGATCTTCACCCTCGCGGGAACGAACACCTACAGCGGTGCCACGACGGTCAACGGAGGCACGTTCCGAATTGCCGCGGCGGAACGGATTAGCGATTCCTCGGCGGTCACGGTCGGCGCCGCAGGCGCCCTCGATCTCAACAATTTCAACGAAACCGTGGCATCCCTCGCGGGATCGGGTGCGGTGACTCTGGGCTCCGGCAACTTGACGGTCACCGGCAACAGCACCAACACCACCTTCTCCGGAGTGATCGGCGGCAGCGGCGGATTGACCAAGTTGGGGAGCGGCACGCTCGTTCTTTCCGGGCCGAACACCTATACTGGTGCCACGGCGGTGATAACCGGTGTCCTGGAGATTCAGAACGCCGCCGGCCTGGGCGATGTCGCGGGCGGTAGTACCGTGAGTGCGGGCGCCGAGATTCGGCTGAATGGAGACATGGATATCGGCACGGAGGCGTTGAGCCTCAGCGGTTCCGGTTTCAGTGGCGCCGGCGCCTTGCACAGCGTGAAGGGCAGTATTACCTGGGCTGGAAACGTGACCCTTCCCGCGGATGCGACCATCGGCGCGGACGCTGGTGTTCTCACCATCAACGGTGGGATCAGCAAAGGGTCGAATCTCCTCACCTTCACGGGAGCCGGCAATTTGATCTCGGCCGGAGTCATCAGCGGCACGGGCACTTCTGGCATCACGAAATCCGGAACCGGCACCCTGTCGCTGAACACGGCGAACACCTACACGGGCCCGACCAATGTCACTACCGGAGTCCTGAGTGTCCAGGATCCGGGAGCGCTGGGTGCGGGCGGTGTGGGCAACGGCACGGTAATCGCGAGCGGCGCGGCGCTCGAGGTTACGGACGACATTGGGATCCAGATTGGCGCGGAAGCTCTGACTTTGGATGGGGATGGGATCGGGAGCCACGGCGCGTTCCGCAGCACTTCAGGTGACAATATCTGGGGCGGAGCGGTGACCATCGCTTCAAACACGACGATCGGCGTCGATGCGGACAGCCTGACCCTTTCAAGCACGTTCGGAGAATCGGGCAGTGGACGGACGCTGACCAAGGTCGGCGCGGGACTGTTGACCTTGAACGGCGTCGCCTCCTACACCGGCGCGACTCGGATCAATGGCGGCACGTTGCAAATCGGAGCCACCGACCGGATTTACACCGGTTCGGCAGTCACGGTCGCCGCGGGCGCCACCTTCGATCTGAACGATTTCAACCAAACGATCGGCTCGCTCGCCGGCGCAGGTTCCGTCGCGCTGGGAAATACGACCGGCGGGATCCTCACGTTGGGCGGAGACAATACCTCGACGGCTTTCAGCGGCGGAATTACGGGCCCTGGTTCCCTGGTGAAGGTCGGCAATGGAACGCTGAGTCTGACCGGTTCCAATGCCTTCACCGGCACCTTCACGCTCCAGGCCGGCACGGTCGCGGCGAACACCGGAGCGGCGCTCGGCGCCGGTGCGCTTCTTTTCAACGGCGGAACCTTGCAAAGCTTGAATGCGCTGACCATCACCCTGCCAGCCACGCTTCAATCGGGCGGCGGCACCGTGGATACGAATGGATTCACCACTGGCCTCTCCGGAGTCATCGATGGGTCGGGTAACTTGACCAAGATTGGTGCGGGAACGCTCTCACTCGCCGGGGCGAACACGTATTCTGGAAATACGACGATCTCGACCGGCACGATTCAACTCGGGAACGCGGCTGCCATTCCCTTCGGAGCCGGCAAAGGCAATGTGAACGATAGCGGCACGCTCGACTTGAATGGCTACGGCGGCACTGTGAATGGATTGTCGGGATCGGGTATCGTCACAAACGGCGCGGCGACCGCGGCCACGATCACAGTCGGTGGGAATGACCAGAGCGGCGTCTTCGGCGGAACGATCCAGAATGGAGTCGGCGCGGTCGCGCTGACCAAGACCGGAGTGGGTGTGCTGACCTTGAATCAAGCGAATACCTACTCGGGCGATACGACGATCTCGGGCGGCACGATTCGACTCGGGAACGTGGCCGCCATTCCTTCCGGCACGGGGAAGGGCAATGTGATCGACAATGCGACCCTGGATTTGCAGGGCTACTCGACCACGCTCAACGGGCTTTCCGGCACGGGTGTTGTCACGAACGGCCTGGCAGGAACGGCCACGCTCACCGTTGGCGGCAACAATCAAACCAGCACCTTCGCGGGAATTCTCCGCGATGGGGTTGGATCTCTCGCCTTGGAGAAATCCGGCACGGGCACCCTGGCGTTGAACGGGGTGAATACTTACACGGGAACGACCAGTGTCAGCGCGGGGGTATTGAGTGTGCAGAGCCCGGCGGCATTGGGTGCGGTCGGGGCGGCCAGTGGCACTTCGATTGCGAGCGGCGCTGCGCTGGAGGTGACCAATGGCGCTGGCTTCGAGGTGGGTGCGGAAGCCTTGACCTTGAATGGCGACGGCATCGCGAGCCACGGTGCGCTTCGCAGTGTGGCGGGGAACAATATCTGGGATGGCGCGGTGATGCTCGCTTCCAACACCACGATCGGGGTCGACGCGAACAGCCTCACTCTTTTGGGCGGCATCGGAGACGCGGGGGGCACACGCTCGCTGACCAAAGTGGGCGCCGGGTTGCTGAATTTGACCGGCAGCGCGACCTTCACTGGGGCGACCCGGATCAACGCGGGGACGTTGCAGATCGGAGCCTCCGATCGCATCAATGACGGCTCGGCGATCACCGTTGCCGCGGGCGCCGTCTTTGATGTGAATGATTTCAACGAAACGATCGGTTCGCTGGCTGGCGCTGGTTCTGTCACCCTCGGTCATGCGACGGGTGGAGCGCTCACCACCGGCGCGGACAATTCTTCGACCACCTTTAGCGGTGTGATCTCCGGGGCCGGCTCGTTTGTGAAATTAGGCAGCGGTTCGCTGACTTTGACCGGCGCCAATACCTTCGCCGGTCCATTCATCCTCCAGGGAGGCACGGTGGCCGTAAACGCCCGCGCGGCCCTCGGCGCGGGCTCGACCTTCTTCAACGGCGGCTCCTTGCAAAGCCTGAACGCGCTGACCATCAGCACCCCCGCCACGCTGCAGGCCGGCGGCGGCACGGTGGATACGAACGGTTTCGCCACGACGCTCTCCGGCGCGATCGATGGCGCGGGCGCTTTCACCAAGATCGGCACCGGAACGCTTTCGCTCTCCGGAGTGAATAGCTATGCGGGAAACACGACGCTCTCGGCCGGCACCGTTCAACTTGGGAATGCGGCCGCCATTCCCTCTGGAACGGGCAAAGGCAATGTGACCGTCAACGGCACGCTCGACCTGGGCGGGAACAGCATCACGGTGAACGGGCTGTCGGGAGCAGGAGTTGTCACGAACTCCCAGGGGACGGCGGTTACGTTCACGGTGGGCGCGAATGACCAGAGCAGCGTCTTCAGCGGCATCATTCAAAATGGAACCGGAGCGGTCGCACTGACCAAGACCGGCGCCGGCGCGCTGACTTTGAATCAAGCGAATACCTATACGGGAACGACCACGATTTCGAGCGGCACGATCCAACTGGGGAACGCCGCCGCTCTCCCTTCCGGGACGGGCAAGGGCAACGTTGTCGACAATGGGACCCTGGATTTGCAGGGCTTCTCGACGACACTCAACGCGCTCACCGGCACTGGCGCCGTCATGAACAGCGTGGCGGGAACGGCGACGCTCACCTTGGGCGGGACCAATCTGACCAGCACTTTCGCGGGATCGTTGCAGGACGGCGCCGGCGCGCTTGCCTTGGTGAAGTCCGGGACCGGGACCCTGGCGTTGAGCGGGGCGAGTACCTACAGCGGTCAGACCGGAGTCAACGCGGGGGTATTGAGTGTGCAGAACGCGACGGCCTTGGGCGCTGTCGGAGCCGGCAGCGGCACTTCGATCGCGACTGGCGCGGCCCTCGAACTGACCGACAGCGTCGGGTTCGAGGTGGGCGCGGAAGCATTGACCCTCAGTGGCGACGGCATCGCGAGCCACGGCGCGCTCCGCAACGTGGCGGGCAATAGCATTTGGGACGGCGCGGTGACGTTCGCTTCGAACATCACGATCGGGGTGGATGCGAATCGCCTCACGCTTGCGGGCGCCATCGGAGATGCCGGCGGCGCGCGCTCGCTGACCAAAGTGGGTGTCGGTCTGTTGAATTTGACAGGCAGCGCTTCCTACACCGGCGCGACCCGGATCAATGTGGGCACGTTGCAACTCGGAGCGTCGGACCGGATCTACGACGGCTCGGTGGTCGCCATTGCCGCCGGCGCGACTTTCGATCTGAATGATTTTAACGAAACCATCGCCTCGCTGACCGGCGCTGGCGCGCTCACGCTGGGCCACTCGGCCGGTGGGACACTCGCCGCAGGCGGCGACAATACCTCGACTACCTTCTGCGGTTTGATCACCGGCCCTGGCTCGCTGGCGAAAGCCGGGAGTGGGACGATGACGCTCACGGGAGCCAATACTTTTACCGGCGCGCTCGTCCTCCAGGGCGGCACGGTGGCGGTGAACACCAAGGCGGCACTCGGCGCCGGCTCGCTTGTCTTCAACGGTGGGATATTGCAGCCCCTGAGCGCCATGAGCATCACCATCCCCGTCACGCTTCAGACGGGCGGCGGCACCGTCAATACGAACGGCTTTGCCACGTCGCTCTCCGGAGCCATCGCCGGTCCGGGTTCGCTCACCAAGATCGGTGCGGGCACGCTTTCCTTGGCGGGAGTGAACAGTTACTCCGGCGATACGACGATCTCACTCGGCACGCTCCGGCTCTGCAACGCGGCGGCGCTGCCATCGGGAACGGGGCGGGGAAATCTCATCGACAACGGAACGCTGGACTTGAATGGCAACAGCGGCACGGTGAACGGCCTTTCGGGATCGGGCATTGTTACGAACGCGGCGGCCACCGCGGCCACATTCACCGTGGGCGCGAACGACCAGAGCAGCACCTTCGACGGTGTGATTCAAAACGGCTTGGGCGCGATTGCGCTCACCAAGATTGGAGCCGGCATGTTGACCTTGAATCAGGCGAATACCTACTCGGGAACCACGACAATCTCCGGTGGCACCCTTCAACTGGGAAACTTGAGCGCCATTCCTTCCGGAACGGGCAAAGGCAATGTCGCCGACAATGGGACCTTGGATTTGCAGGGTTTCTCAGCGGTGCTGAACGGGTTTTCCGGGACGGGAGTCGTCACGAACAGTTTCGCGGGAAGCGCCGTCCTCAACCTCGGTGGCAACAATCAATCCAGCGCCTTCTCGGGAACGATCCGGGACGGCGCGGGCTCCATCGCCCTGGTGAAATCAGGGACTGGAACCCTGACGCTCGGAAATGCGAATAGCTACTCGGGCTCGACCGGGGTCCGCGGAGGCGTGCTGGCCATCGGCGCGGACGCCAGCCTCGGTGCGGCTCCCATCATCTACACGCCCGGCAGCCTGACCCTGGACGGCGCTACGCTGTCCGTCCTGAGTTCCATGACGCTGGCTTCGACCCGCGGAGTGACGATCGGACCGAGCCTCGGCAGCGGCACGGGCACCCTCAACATCGCATCGGGCGCGAGCGTGACCTACGGGGGTGTGATCGCCGATAACGGATCAGGCGTGGGCAGCCTGGTCGTTCAAGGCGGCGGATCGTTCGAACTCGACGGGGCCAGCACCTACAGCGGCAACACCGTTGTCTCGAGCGGCACGCTGGTGAGCGGGAACATTGGGGCGCTTCCTTCCGGGGCGGGAAAAGGCGACTTCGTTGATAACGGCTATCTCGATTTGAACGGCTACGGCGCTACGGTGAATGGCATTTCGGGGTCGGGCCGGGTGACGAACAATCGCGGCTCCAGCAGCGCGACGCTGACCGCGGGCGCCGGTGATCGTAGCAGCGCCTTCGGAGGCACCATCGAGAACGGGGCGGGTGTGACCGCGCTGAACAAAATCGGAACTGGAACGCTCACCCTCACAGGCGCGAATACTTACAGCGGCAACACGACGATCAGCGCCGGAACGCTGGCGGTTTCGGGATCGTTGACGGCCACGAGCAGCGTGGCGGTTTCAGCCAATTCGACCCTCTATCTCACCAACGGCACGGTCAACACGCTCTCCACCACGACCGTTTCGGGCACGCTCTCGGGCGCCGGGACCCTGGGAAATTTGACGATCAACAACGGCGGCGTCCTCGCCCCGGGCGGCGCTTCCACAGGAATCCTCAACGTCGGATCGCTGACCCTTTCCAGCGGTGCGATGGTGAACATGGATATCGGTGGAGAAATGGCGGGCGCCAGTTACGACCAGATTCATACGACCGGGACCATCACGCTCGGAGGATCGAACCTGCAACTGACGCTGACCAACGGCTTCCGTCCGGTCTCCGGCAGTCGCTACCTGCTCGTTTCCAATGGGAATTCCGGCAGCGTCAATATCGGGAATTTTAACGGCCTCGCAAACAACGCGAGAATCACCCTGACGAACGACCAGGGCAGCTATGCGTTCAATCTGCGCTACGCCGATTACGACGGCAACGGGACCAACGATGTGTTCCTCGCGCTTGCGGATACGAAGAAGCAATTGAGCTGGTCCAACACGGGCGCCAATCCTCTCCAGGGAACTTTGAACCCGGCGCTCATCCCGACGAACAGCGCCGCTACCGGCGTTCGCTATACGAACGTCAATGGCCAGGGCTACGTCGTCGTCGTCATCACGAAGTCGCTCACCCAGGACGGCGGTGGGGCCTACAATGGCACGCCGGCCTGGTGGTTTGCGGGCGGGACGGCTGCCTCCGGCGGAAAAACCATTCCCTACTCCACGGTGACCTTCCGCTTTTACAAGACGGGCACCACCACCCCGATCGGGCTCACCGGGATCCAGACGACGTTCCAGGACGCCGAGGACGGGGAGCGTTTCCGCGCGTTCGGCTACTGGAACGCGGGTGGAACGAGCGTGGCCAGCAGTTTCACGGACAGCCAGATCTTCACCTATAGCAATGGCCTCGTCGTTCATTCCAGCGATTCGAGCGTGGACAACGGAGCGGTGCAGGCCCCTGGAACTCAGGATGGCAAATGGATCGGCCTGGACCTGTCCTTGAATGCGATCAGCGGTTTCACCTTTCAGACGGGCCGCTACAACCCAAGCAGCGGCAGTGTGCTGATGACCGGGCTTGGCTTGGATCTGGCGTTGACGACCGAACTCAGCATCAAGTCCGGCACTGTGGCCAACGTCTCGGCGGGTCCGAATTTTGTGGCCGGGAGCGATAACGCCACGCTCACCCCTGCGGCCATCACGTCGGCATTGGCGACCGGCGCCGTTTCCATTACCAGCGGAGTTTCACAGAACATCGTGGTCAACGAGAATATCGCCTCGGGAGCTGGAAATGGCCTGAGCCTGCGGGCCACCCAGAACCTGCTGACGGCCTCGGGAATTTCATTGAGCCTGGCGTCCACGACGCGCAGCGCGAGCGCGCTGACCTTGAGCGCCGATGGCACGGTGCGGACGGGCCATCTCGACACGTCTTCCACGGCGGGTTCCGGCGGTGCGCTCGTCGTCACTGCGGGTACGGCGATCACGATTTGCAACGGCATCGACACGAGTTCAAATCAGGCCGGGTCACCCGGCGGCGCGGTGAGCCTGCAAGCGTTCGGTTCGATCACGGTGGACACCATTCGGTCCGGCGGCGGCGGCTCCATGACGCGTGCGGGCTCGCCGGGAGATATCGTGGTGACAGCGGGAACCAGCATCGTGGTCAAGAGCATCTACGCCGATTCGCTTTCCGGCGCGGCGGTCCGGACGACGCTCACGGCACCCTCCATTACGCTCGGCACGGCCGGAGGAATCGCCGCGGACGTGGAAGGGTCGCTCTATTTGCAAAAGCCGACCGCGACCGCGGCCGCGACGATCGCCATCAATGGGACGATCCAGGGCGCCACGAACCTGGTCATCGATGCGGGCACGGGCGTGGCGTCGCTGAATTCCCGGGCCGATCACACCGGGCAGACACATCTCGTCTCTGGCACGTTGGCGATGAATGGAAACTCCATGGCGGCGAGCGACCTGTTCCTCGAAGGCTCCAGCACCCTGGCTCCGAATATTTCGACGCCGGGAGGTTATGCCGCCGTGAAATCGCTGACGATCGGAACCGGAGCCACCTTCGGCGCACTGCTGACTTCCGCCACCACGTCCGATCAATTGCGCATGAGCGGTTCCGCCAACCTCGATGGGACGTTCAAACTCACGCTGGCCTCGGGCTACGTTCCCGCGATCGGCACGCCGTTCTCCATCATGAACTTTGGCTCCGCGACGGGAGCTTTCCGCTCCTACCAGGGACTGCGCTTGTCGGATCGGGTGCTAGTGCCGGTCTTTAGCGGCACGAGCATGTCGCTCCTCACCTCGGCCATTGCGTCGGGAGCATCGCAGCCGTTGCAAGTGGTCCCGGCAGGCGGGCTGAACCTGTCGAGCGGGGACAACTACGATGGTCTCACGACTTCGGGAGACGGGACCGGGATCCTGCGCAAAGCGACGATCATCGGAGGAGTGGCGAGTTGGAATACGACCGTCACGATGTCGCTGGCTTCGGATGCGACCGGCTTTAATACGGCCCCGGACGTCAATGCGACGACCTTGCACTTGCATGGCACGGGAACGGACAAGTTCGTCTTGCAATTGGATTACGACGAGGCGGCGGTGCGTGCCGCCGGTTTGGACGAGAGCCAACTCGCGCTGGCCTGGGCCAACTCCAGCGGGCAGTTCGTCAACGCAGTGGCGGGCAACACCGATTTGCCCGGCGAGGCGAACGCTCCGCAGCAGTTCGTCGGCGCCTACGATGCGCAATCCGAATTCCACCTCGGATACTACGGGGTCGATACGGTGAATGATCGTATCTGGGCGGTGCTGGACCACAACAGCACCTACGGGTTCACCGACTCGAAATTGGTGGTTCCCGAGCCGGCGACGGCGGTGTCGTTGCTCGGCGGACTGGCGATTCTGGGCCTGCGCCGTCGTCGCCCGACTCGTTAAGTTGGCCCGTCTCCAAGACGCTACCGGCCGTTTTGGATATCCTTGATGATCTTGTCGAAAATGTCGGCGATTTCCTTGCGCCCTCTTTCCTGTTCGGTGAGCGACCGTTGAAAATAGTCATACGTCAACTGCGAGTGGGCGGCGATGATGTCCGACTGGCAGGTGACTTTGAGAAAAGAAATGAAGTTTTGATCGAGTGCTTGACGGTCCCGGTCGCTCATGCGGCGCGACTTGTTCGCCGCCCACGCGTCGATCCGGTTCTTGATCGCGGGATTGTTGCTGCTGATCTTTCCGCTCCCGAGTGAGTTGATGAATTTCACGAGGTCGTCGGTCAGACCTTCGATGGTCTCCATTTGCGCCGCCTGGGCGTAAAAGGCCTGCCAGTTGACGGGCTGCCACGTCTTCACGCTGTCGATCCGGTAGCCGAACCGCCGGACGATCGGGTCCTTCACGGGCTGCTTCGTCGCCGGGTCAAATTTGCGGATCGTCAGATAGGTCGCGGCCCCGATGACCTTTCCGGTCTTGAGGTGAATGATGGGGCTGCCGCTATTTCCCGGTTTGAACGGGGCATCGACTTCCACGAGGTTGGGGCCGACGCCGACGATCTTGCCCATGATGGTATTGATCACGCCCGCGCCTTCCGCATTTCCCAGGACCACGATGTCATCCCCGATGGCGGTATTTTCATCCACGCCGGTCATGATCTCCAGCGGCTGGGCGGCGGTGGCCTGCATGAGAAAGATATCGTGGCCGACCGCGACGCCTGCCGCACCGATCTGCACCTGTTCGCCCTGCAGGGTCTTGAATCCCGCTCCCTTCACACCCGCGGCGACGTGCGCATTGGTAAAGAGGAAGACTCCCTTGCCAAAATGGGCCAGGAAACCGCTCCCCGACCCGTTCGAGCCGTTCACGAAGACCAGGTTGTTGCGGTGGGTTTTGACCAGTTCGGAGGTGATTTCCTGTGGGTTGCCGGTCAGAACTGAAGCCGGGGCGGCTGGCGGCGGAATTTCCGTTTCCGCGAAGACCGGGCTGGCATTCTGGGGCCAAACTAGACCGGCCATGATGCATGCCAGCGTGCGAAGGCCATTGACGATGTCGCGCGGGGTCGGAAGGTGCATGGAGGTCATGGTGGGATCGGCCCGCGACAATTAGCGTATCAAGGCTATTCGGGCAAATGCTCAAAGCGTTGACGGAATCACCCCTCAATGAACTAATCGCGGTTCCAAGCTCACCTCCCCCATGACTCCAATACGTATCCTCCCTTCCATCGGAGCCGCTGTCGCGCTGCTCTCGTCGCTCTCGTTCGCTGAAGATCAACCGCTTTTCGTCGCGACACCTTTGACGGCCGACAATCTATTTACCAAGGGGATCGAAGGGCCGGCTTGTGATGCGGAGGGGAATGTCTACGCGGTCAGTTTTGGGCAGGAGCACACGATCGGGAAAGTCTCGCCCGACGGGAAAGCGGAACTGTTCCTGACGCTCCCCTCGGGGAGCGGTGGCAATGGGATCCGTTTTGGCCGCGATGGGACGATGTATGTGGCCGACTATTCCGGCCATAACGTGTTGCGCGTGGATATGAAAACGAAGGAGGTCAGCGTCCTGGCGCACGAGCCGAAGATGAACCAGCCGAACGATCTCGCGATCGCCGCCGACGGCACGCTCTACGCCAGCGATCCGGATTGGAAAGCGAAGACCGGTCAGATCTGGCGCATCGACCGCGATGGGAGCACGCATCTGCTCGCGAGCGGCCTCGGCACGACCAATGGCATTGACGTCAGTCCGGACGGCAAGACGCTCTATGTGAATGAGAGTGTGCAGCGGGCCGTGTGGGCCTTCCCGATCAAGGCGGATGGCTCGCTCGGCGACCGCAAGCTGGTCAAGCAGTTCGACGATTTCGGTTTTGACGGGATGCGTTGCGACGCGGATGGAAACATCTACGCGACGCGTCATGGCAAAGGCACCGTGGTGAAACTGTCACCTGCGGGCGAAGTGCTGCGGGAAATCGAAGTGCTCGGTTTGAATCCGACGAACATCTGCTTCGGCGGACCGGACGGACGGACCGCCTACGTGACCGAAGTCGACCACCGGCGCCTGGTGCAATTTCGCGTCGATCGCCCCGCCTTGGAGTGGGAGCGGCGGGGAAAGTAATCAGTGGTCAGTGGACAGTAATCAATGAGCAGATCACCGCGTGAGCGGGGGTACTGATCACCGATTACTGGCTCTACCGCACCGCCGCCCCGCGGCCCTGCTGCCGGGCTTCCAGCACTTTCTTTTGCAATTCCGCCTGGCGTTCCGCGACCTCCTGGATCTGCGTAGCGTAGCGATTGAACTCATCGGCGGCGCCCGTGTTCTGGAAGATGACACTGCCGGCTTCATTGAGCTTCCATTTGCCCCGCTCGGTTTTCAGCAATTGGAGATATCCGCCCATTGCCGCACAGAGCTCCTGGTCGGTGCCTCGGATCGCGAGCAGCATATCGACATGCCCGCCCTGCCGGAATCCCCGGACCATTTCATCTGTCTTTGAAGCCGGGAAGTTTTCCCTGGCGAGTTCCGCGCGGAATTTACCGTCCACGCCTTTGAGGAACTCGGTGAAATCATTGTTCGCCGTCTCAAAGGACTTGAGCAAAACGAGCCGTTCTTCGATCGCCCCGTCCGCAGCCAGGGTCTTCGGCTCCAGGCCGCCGGTGGAGGAAAAACTGGAGTACGATTTCTCGTAGGCCGCGAGCTGGGTTTGCATGGAGCCCATGAGCCGCTGCGCGGCGCGCATGCTCTTGGCATCATCGCCCGTGGATTTGGAAGCCGCTTTCCCCATGGCCTCTTCGATCTGCCTGGCCTTTTCCGTCGCGCCCTCGACGGTGTCTTCCTTCCCGATTTTCGCCTGCATCTCTTTGTTGATCCCCTCCGAGACCGTCGTGAACTCTTGCATGGCCTCTCGATTCTGTCTGACCTTCTTCACCGCCATCACGGCCCCGCCGATCACCAGGCCCGCGAAGACGAGACCGGCGATGATCAGGATGATGGCAATGCGAGGGAATCCGCCTTCGTTTTTCATAGGGTGTGCGCCAGACTAGGCATCGGAAAAATCGGGCGGCAATCGCCAAAGAGGATGGGCGTCATTTTCGTCCGGCCTCGCGGGGGTGTTGGGGGAGCGATCCGTGTTGACCCGATTCACTTAAAATTTGGGTCGACCAGCCACGGTTTTTCGGCGATATTCAACTTGCCGGCATCGTAACAACTGCGGGCAACATACCAAGCGGTCCTTCCCCCGTCACAAGCACACATTCGCGAGGAGGAAGGGCCGCAGTTTTTTTGTACGCGGCGGGCGGGGGAAATCACCCCGCGGAGGGGGAAGTGCAATGCGGCGATTTTTTTGAAATTTGTTGCAACCGCCCATAGCCCGGGCAGCGAACGAATCAATGTCGGCAGAGTAGTTCCTGCGGACAACAGACCAAGCGGCCCTTCCCCCATCACAAGCACACATTCGCGAGGGGGGAGGGCCGTCGTCTTCCTCGTATGGAAAGTCGGCCCGGCTACTCTTTCCGCAACGACCGCGCGTCCCGTCCTGAACTAAGCCCGTTCCTCCGGAAACTGCGGAAAGTGCGTGATGCGGCATTGGGGACAAATGCCATGACTGAATTTCGCGTCGCTATGGGTCTGAACGTATTCCTCGAGGTGGAGCCACTGGCCGTCTTCGTCGCGGATATTTTTGCAATAGGCGCACGTGGGCAGGATCCCGCGCAAGGTTTTCACCTCCGTGAGGGCTTGCTGGAGTTGCCGGATCAGATCCTCTTTTTCGCGTTCGACCTGCTTGCGCCGCTCGATCTCCTGTTGAGCGAGGGTCAATTCGAGCCGTACCTCGGTTACTTCCTTGAGGATCGAAAGCACCGGCCGGTGCTCGATGACCATGCCGAATTTCCGGTTTTGCCACGCGAGATACCAGTAGAGGAATGGATAGGCGAAGACGCAGATGATCAGGCGGCTCACGAGTGTGCCGGTGAGAATTTCCCGATACGCCGGGCCGCCGAGAAAGGCCCCGGTGGTGAACAGGATGACATCCAGCCACATGACGCCGAGGAGCGTGAGGAATGAGCGCAGCCACAACGGCGTATGCAATCGTGGATTCCCGAGGAATTCCCACGCCATGGCCAGGAAGACAAGATCGGCCACGGTGGCGAGCACCGATGCGGTATTGATGCGCAGGCTTGGCGAGGGCACGTAACCGAGCGGGGCGCCGGTGAGCTGGATTTGCCAATGCAGCGCGACGGCGATGAGCGGTACCATGACCGAGACCCCGGCGATGGTGGAAATCGCCACCCGCGTCGCGCGCGGTCCATCGAAAACATAAACGACGAAGACACCCAGCAGGAGCGCGGTGTAAAAAACGGTGGAGCCGACCATCAACGAGACACCGGGGAGGGTCACCTTGACCCCCGCGTCGGTGATCCACGACATCACCGCCGTCAGCCCGCCGATGAGTGCGTAGAAATGCGCCAACCCCACCCGGCCGCGCAACGAGTGCGCCCAGAGGACGAGGAAGTAGACGACGATCGCTTCGGCGATGAGGATGAAGAGCTCGCTTTTCATGAAAGGGCCATATTTCCGAATCGCACGCCAGGGGCGGGGGAGTGAGGTTGGGAGATCGTGAAAAAGGAAGGAATAGGGAAGTCGAATTTCACCGACCTTCAAGCGGCGGGAAGGAATACTCTGAGGTATACCCTCATAATGGGTATTCGTCTCGGAAATCGAGGCTGTTGAGGTTGTTACGCGACAGATTTTCGACGAGATTCCGGCACCCGAGGCGATGCTGGCATGCGAATCCCATTGTATGACTGCCAGTGATCCCAATGCGCCCCTGGCCCAGGCCCGAGAGGAACTACTCGCGTGGGTCAAGGTGCGCCGACCGGGAACCTACGCGACCAACGGGGAATTGGCCGATGCCTTCTGCCAATTACTGCAACCCGACACCGATCTCGAATTGCGGACGGTGCGGAACCCGAGCTCTTTTTCCTTCGAGGCGCGTTGGTATCACGCCGGAAGGGAAATCGAGGATCTTCCCAAGCCCTTCTGCGCGGAAGATCCTGGAGATGCCCGCTTGCTGGCTTGCGCGGAACTTCTGCGGCTCCCGTAGGGCTCCACGAAAAGTTAAAATTTCATACACGCACCGGATGGCCCGCCGTCGTTGCCAATAGTGATTATGAGACTGCGCAAACGAGATAAGATCGTCGTCCTGTTTTGGATTCCCTTTTGGACCCTTACTGCGGCCTTTGCCGCCGGCATCAGTTGGATGGTGGGATTGGTTCATTTTCAGTAGTTGCCAGTAAACGCCCGCGATTTTCATACGCGCCGCCCGACCCCGCTGCTTCGAATCCTTTCCTGTTCTGGAGGAACACGCCCCGCTCGTATTCGCATGCGAGCGGAGTCATTTCTGTACGGCGCCGCGCGTGGTCGGGGCGGAGGTCAGAGGCCAGGACAACGCATCGACCACGCAGAAACGTGGCCTGCGGGACTCTGAATTCTGACCTCCGATCTCTGACCTCTCGCCGCTCCTCCCCACGGATCCGCGTTCGCCGATCTCACGGTCCTTTCTAAGTTGGACGCACGTCGCGGGTTGAACTCAACAACGAAGGCGTCCCCTCGCCTCAAATTGTATGCTCTGGCCCATCCTTCTCAAAACTTATGCAGCCGCCGCCGCGCTCTATTTCGCGGTGACGGTGGGTTACGTCTCGTGGCGGCTTTGGCTGCGCAAGAAAGGGCCGCAGACCAGCGGCGAAGACCGCTAGTTAGGGCGGACGCGGCGTAAAGGGTCGCTTGGTTTGAGGGGGGGCGGGCGGTACGGGTTCGGTGACGTCGTCATCGAAAATGCGGGCAAAGTTATTGCCGGCCAGGTCTTCGAGCCACGGATCGGCCATGAAGACCAGCGCGCTGGCGGGCCATGGTTCGCGGGGGATAAACGTCCACGCGCGCCCATCCGCGGTCAGCGTAGCCATGCCTTCGAGGTCGTCTCCGGTGGTGGTTCGGACATGCAGCGTGCGTCGGGCGATCACGGCGTCAACCGCGGTGGACGCGGTCACCCGGAGCGGTTCGCGTGTGCCTGCGGGTGGGGGATCGAGCGTCCACGCCGCAAGATCGAGGCGGGCGTGCGCTTCGGCGGTCGCGCGGAAACGATGTCGGAATTCCCGGCCGAGGGGCTGGCCGGAAGCGTCCCGCGTCGCCGCGTCGACGATGAGAGTGTAGGTCGCTCCGGGCCGCAGCACCGAGCCCAGTTCTTCGCGGAGATTCACGCCGCGTTTTACCCGGCCGGGATGGATCCAGAGTGTGAGGCGGCGGGCGTCTTCCGCCCAAAGTTCCGTGTCGCGCCATGGCGCCGGAATGGGCTCGCCGGCCTCGTCGACGAGCGAAATGTGCTCGAAGATTTCGCGCCCTTCCCGCATCGGTCGGGAGAAGTGGAGGTAGAACTTCAGCAGATTGGCTGGCACTTCGTTCGCCGCCGGCGACACGCTGGTGATGATCGTCGGGGCGGATGCGGCGGGGGCGACGACCAGATGGTCCACATGTTCGCCACCGGCGCTGATGCGGTAATGCGCGCCGGACGCAAGGGCGAAGCGCGGACGAAAAACGAGGCGCGCGCCGTCACGCGTGTAAGTGCCAAAGACGGCCGCGCCGGACTGTCCCGTGGCCTCGTCGAGGAGTGCGACGCTCAGGAATTTCTCGTCATCGATTTCCGGCGGCGGGAGCCCGGAAGAGACCTCGATATGCGTCGGCTCGTCCAGCACGCGAACGCTCGGCGGAGTAGCGAGCGCCGCCACCGCGCAGAAAATCGCAACAAGGCTAAGGCAGCGGGAGGACTTCAAAATCGATCACGCCGTTCTCGCCGGCGCGCAGCACGGCCGCGTCGCTGGCGCCGAGGCGATCCATGTGCATCACGCCACTATAGGATGGGATCATCTGCACCCGCGGATTGGTGGGTTCGTCACCCGTGAGGCGCAGGGCGGCTTTTTCGTTCACCGCCTCCTGTTCCGAGAGCAGCGAACGTTCGAAGCGGACCGTCCAGTAAGGGCTCGGGCCGAAGGGCTTCTTTTCATGATGGAAGCGGAAGGTGTTGGCGAGGATGTATTCCTTGCCATCCTTTTCGTAGGTGAACATGTCGAGCGGACGGTTGCCGGACCCGAGCTCGAGCACGCTTGCACCCTTCACCTTCGCGCCCGGCTGGAGGGAATCGAGCGGATACTTCACCACCGGGGTGCAGGCAAATGCGCCGGCCAGCCAGGTCTGGCCTCCTTCCTGGAAAGGCAGGATGACGCTCATCGGAGCCTTTGTTTCCCAGCGTTTGTGGGACACATGATAGGTCTCCGCGCTATGGATCTCGCCGGCCTCGTCGTTATTGAGCGGCGCGCGGGCGAGGAAGATTTTCGATGCAAATTCCTCATTGGCCGTGGCGCCCGCCACGACGCGCCCGTCCGCCCAGGCAATGTCGGTGATCTTGGCCACCGGCGCGCTGTCTCCCGACGGTAACGGGATGCGGGCGTAGGTCACATTGTCCAGATCCAGCAGGCCGATCTGGTCGCCGCGCAGCGTCATGACGAGATAGGTCTTGTCGTCCTGCTTGCGCACGGCGAAGCAGGCGGTGCCGGTCGCCGGGTTGATCGTGAAATCGAGAATCTCGATCCCGTCCGCCTTCGCGCCCAGCTTCTCCGCGAGCCGGGCGTTGATGCCCGCGATTTTCGCGGGAAGCTTCGGCGCGCCGGGCTTGTCCACGGTCTGGACGGCGAAGATCTGCGCGCCCGTTCCGTCGCCGATGAAGAGAACCCCCTCAGGACCGAAATCGATGACGTCAATGCGTTTGAGGGCCGGTTTACCCTGGACAGTTTTTCCGAGCACTCCGGCGTCGGCGACCGTGGCGATGGCGAGGAGGAACACGAGGGGGAACAGCGTCTTCATCGGTCTATCAAACTCTTAATTCCCTGACACACACAAGCGCTGAATCGGGGGAAGGTTTCTAGTTTTCTGCTGTGGGAAATGGTCTCGAAAGCGAGATGGCCCCGCGGGAGGAGTTGGAAACTAGAAACTTTAGACCAGAAATCTCCCCCCGCCCCGCCTCGACACCATCCCCAGCGCTGGATATCGTACCCGAACATGGAGATCCACATCGCCCGCGATGGGCGCCAGTTCGGGCCATTTCCCCAGGCAGAAGTTCAGCGCATGCTCGATGCGGGCGAATTGCGCGCGACCGACCTCGCATGGACTGAGGGATTGCCCGATTGGGTGCCGCTGGCCGGTATCCCGGGAATTGTCCCCCCGATTTCGCTGCCCTTGCGACCCAGTGCTTCCGGTGCGGTGCCGCCGCCCATCGTTCCTGCGCCCTACGCGATCGCGGCTTCGGTGCGGGCGCTGCCCGCAATGGCGCCGCCGACCTCCGGCCTGGCCATTGCCAGCTTGATTCTCGGCGTCGTCTCGATCGGAATGCTGCCTCTCGTGACGTCGATTCCGGCCGTCATTTGCGGGCACCTGGCGCGCGGTGAGATCAAGCGCGCCGAAGGGAGACTGGCGGGCGATGGGCTTGCCGTGGCTGGATTGATTACGGGATACTTCTGGCTGGCGCTGTCCGTGCTGATGGTGGTGTTTTTCGCGGTGGTGCTGTTGGGAGGGCTGGCTTTCAGCACGCGCCTTTCCAATCTTTCCAATTTAGTGCCCACGAGTCCTGAAACGGATCCGGTCGACCGCGGGCGCCAGGTTGGGACGGCCTGCCGTGCCTACGCGACCGATCACAAAGGCGCGTTTCCCGAGCAACTCGATAAGCTCTTTCCAAAGTATTTGAAGGATCACTCGGTGCTCATCAACCCACTGGGGGACACAAGTCGTCACAAGGGTTACGTCTACCTTGGTGGTCGTGACACCGATCCTAAGGACAAGGTGCTGTGCTACAGCATGGACTCAGACCAGCAGGGCCGACGGGTCGTCGTGCGCGTGGATGGCTCGGCGCGTCTCGAACCGCTGTCGCCGCCAGTGGAGGCTCCCGATCCACGCTGACCCCCACCCGGCGGCAAGTCAGAATTGCGTGGAAGGGTAAACATTCCGATTCATGCTTCATCACTGGCGCGCGACGATGAATCCGCGCTACATTCCCGCATGAGCGTTTCTTTCCCCTCGCGACTATTGATCGGTGGCGAATGGTGCGGCGCGGCGCAGACCGCGCCAGTCGTCAATCCTTTCACGGGCGAAGAGTTCGCGCGCGTGCCGCTGGGTGGAGTGGGGGAGATCGAGCGCGGAATCGCCGCGGCCTACGCGGCGCGTCCCGAGGCGCGGAGCATGGCCGCGCACCGGCGTGCCACGCTTTTGCTGGCGGTCGCCGCGGGGATCGAGCGGCGCAAGGCGCAGTTCGTGGAGACGATCGTCACCGAAGCGGGCAAGCCGGTGACGTTCGCGGAAGGCGAGGTGGCCCGGGCGCAGATGACCTTTACCGCGGCCGCCGAGGAGGCGCGACGGACGCATGGGGAGGTGCTGGATATGGACGCCTTCCCCAGCGGCGATGGCCACCTCGGGATCACCCGACGGTTTCCGCTGGGTGTCATCGCCGCGATCACGCCGTTCAATTTTCCGCTCAATCTCGTCGCGCACAAAGTCGCCCCCTGCCTGGCCACGGGGAATACGATGGTGGTCAAGCCGGCCATGAAAACGCCGCTGACTTCACTGCTGCTCGCCGAGGTGCTTGTCGAAGCGGGTGTGCCCGCCGGACAAGTGAATTTCGTGACCTGCTCGAACGAAGATGCCGCACATTTGATCACGGATGAGCGCGTCAAGATGGTCACGTTTACCGGCAGCCCGGCCGTGGGTTGGAAGCTCAAGGAGCAGTGCGGAAAGAAGCGCATTACCCTCGAATTGGGCGGCAACGCTGGAGTCATCCTGCATGCCGATGCGAATCTGGACGCGGCGATTCCCGCCATCGCCTCGGGTGGTTTCGCCTCCGCGGGGCAGTCGTGCATCAGCGTGCAGCGCATCGTCATCCACGAGTCGATCTACGACGCGGTGAAAACGCGGCTCGTCGCGCACATCCGCGAAAAGATAAAAACGGGCGATCCACGCGATCGTGCGACCGTCGTCGGGCCGATGATCACCGCCGAGGCGCTGGCCGGCATCCGCGCCAAACTCGACGCCGCCCTGGCCGCTGGGGCGAAGCTCGTGTGCGGCGGCGGATTCCGCGGCGGGTGCCTCGAGGCGACCGTGCTGGAGGACGTCGCGCCGACCCTCGATCTGTGCACGCAGGAGGCCTTCGCGCCGATCGTCACGCTCCATCGTTTCCGCGAATTCGATGAGGCGCTGGCCTTCGTGAATGGGTCCGAGTTCGGTCTCCAGGCCGGCGTCTTTACGCACGATCTGGACCTTGCCTTGCGCGCTTTCGAAATCCTCGATGTCGGCGGAGTGCTTATCAATCAGGCGCCGACCTTCCGGGTGGAGAACATGCCCTACGGTGGGATCAAGGACTCGGGCTTTGGCCGCGAAGGTGTGCGCTACGCCATGGAAGAGATGACGGAAGTGAAATCGCTGATTATTAAACGTGGCTGACATGTTCGCCACCGTCCTTGCCCTGCTCTCGTTCACCGCATCGGATGGTGACGTCCGCCCCGTGCCCGTGAAACTGCCGGGCAAGGATCAGTCCCCGATTTTTCGCGACGGCTTGCCCCGCACCGGCGAGGCCACACCGGCGCCGCGGAAGAAATTTTTCGGCCTGGGCGTCGGCTTTCAAACCCGGGCAAACGCGCAGGGCATCGCGCTCGACCAGGTCGTGGCCGGGTCGCCGGCGGATCGCGCGGGATTTGCGGCCGGCATGGTGATCGCCGAGATCAACGGTGAAAGCACCGCGGGCCGGAGCGGCGAGGAGTGCACGCGGATGGTGCGGGAATCTGGAAATGCGGTGACCGTGAAGTATTACGACCCCGCCACGCTGAAACTACGCACCCGCACGCTGGAGAAGGAATGGCTCACTCTGCCGGCCGTGCCGAATTAGACGGCGTCTAAGGTTTTCCGCGTTTGAACGGTCTGGACAGTGAGCCTGTCCACGGGCATCCGTTGCCTTCTTGCCATGAAACTCTCCCGCGCCATTTTTCTCCCCTTCGCCGCCGGCTTGTGCGCTCTTCCGCTCTGCGCGGCGGAGCCCATTTACAAAAATGACTTTGAGGCCGCGCCTGTGGATAAGGCGCCGGCGGATGTCATGATCATGGCGGGATCGTTCGAGGTGAAACAGGACGGCGCCAACAAGGTGCTCGAACTCCCCGGCGAGCCGCTCGACACCTTTGGCATGCTTTTTGGCCCCAGTTCCAAGGACGACGTGAGCGCCAGCGCCCGTTTCTTCGGCACGAAGAAAGGGCGCAAGTTTCCGACTTTCGGCATCAGCTTGAACGGTGTGGGCGGCTATCGGTTGCAGGTCAGCCCGGCGAAAAACATGATCGAGTTCATCAAGGGCGACGAGACAGTCCTCGGCGTGCCCTACACGTGGGCCTCGGAAACCTGGACCTCGCTGCGCATCACCGTGCGCAAGGTCGGGGCGGGCTGGATCGTCGAAGGCAAGGCATGGCCCGCCGGCACGCCGGAGCCAGAGAAGCCAGCCATCAGCGCGGAGGAAAAGACCGAACCGAGCGCCGGGCGCGCGGGCATCTGGGGCAGCCCCTATGCCGGCACCCCGATCCGATTCGACGACCTCCTCATCGTGCCCGTGAAGTAGAGCCGCCACCATCGCACTTGATTTTTTCCATCCCAACCCGCCACAACATCGCCATGCGCTTCCTCGTTCCCGCCCTCATCGTCACCTCCGCCCTGCAACTCCACGCCGTGGATTGGCCCCAGTACCGCGGGCCGAGCGGTGACGGGAAATCGCCGGAGAAACCCGTGCTTCCCGCCGGCGGGGCCATCCCGAAACAGGTCTGGAAAGCGCCGAGCGAAGGTGGCTTCGGATCGTTTGCTGTGGCCGGTGGGCGGGCGTTCACCCTTAGCCTCAAGGAAGCGGAAGGTGCAAAGCAGGAGAGCGTCGTGGCGTTCGATGTGAAGACTGGCAAGGAGTTGTGGTTTGCCCCGCTGAACTTTGCCAAGTACGATGGTGGCGGCGACGCCGGCGCTTCGGACAACAAGGGCGGCGACGGCCCCCGCTCGACGCCGACCACCGACGGCACGCACGTCTTCGTCATGTCCTCCCAGCTCTTGCTGCGCTGCTTCGATGCGGCCAATGGCGCCGTCCTCTGGTCGCGCGATCTGTTAAAAGAGAACGCCGGCCGGAACATCCAGTGGGAGAATGCCGCCTCGCCGTTGCTCGAGGGCGGACTGCTTTATGTCGCGGGCGGTGGCCCCGGCCAGTCGATCCTCGCGGTCAATCCGAAGGATGGCGCGGTCGTGTGGAAAGCCTTCGACGAAAAGATGACCCACGCCACCCCCGTTGCCGCGACGATCCTCGGCCAGCGCCAGATCGTTTTCTTCCTCCAGTCCGGTCTGCTCGCGGTGGAGCCCAAGACGGGCAAGGAACTGTGGCGCTATGCGTTTGACTTCAAAACATCGACGGCCGCTTCGCCGGTGGTGGATGGCGATATCGTCTATTGCTCCGCCGGCTATGGTGTCGGTGCGGGCGCCGTGCGGGTCTCGAAGGAGGCTGGCGCCTTCAAGGCTGCGGAACTCTATCGCCTCCGCGGCAACAAGCCGCTCGCCAACCACTGGAGCACGCCGGTGGCCAAGGATGGCTATCTCTATGGCATGTTCCAATTCAAGGAATACGCCAACGGCCCGGTGAAATGCGTGGACATCAAGACCGGCGAAGTGAAGTGGGAGCAGCCAGGCTTCGGGCCTGGGCAGGTGATCCTTGCCGGAGACCGCGTCCTCGCGCTGGCGGACAATGGCGACCTCGTTAGCTTCGAGGCCAAGCCTGATCGCTATCACGAGACCTCGCGCGCAAAAGTGCTCGACGGAAAATGCTGGACGACACCGATCATCAGCAATGGCCTCATCTTTGCGCGGAGCACAAAGGAAGCGGTCTGCCTCGATGTTTCGGGGCACTGAGGAGGAGAAGTTCCTCTTCTGCGTTCGATGGCATCGGTCCCATCGGTCCCATGGGACTTATGGGACTTATGAGACAGATGGGACGTATGTGACCACTTCGTCGCGCAACTGTCACCAAACCGCCACGACAACGTTACACTAGGAGCGTCGCCTGCCGGCGCGCGGCCCGGTAAAGACGGTGTGCTATGCGCCGCCGTTCCCTATTCGTCCTTGCTGTCTCCTGGTCCACCGCTTTCCTTCTCGCCGCCGGCCATCGGGCGGCTGCCGCTCCTTTCAATATCACGTCGGGCACCGACACCGCCGGCAAGACTCTGGCCGCTGGCGAGACGGGCAGTGTGAGTTCCGGAGCGACCCTTTCTGTCTCCGGCAGCGGCAATGCGATCACCTTGAGTTCCACGGGCGGCAGTACCACTTTTGTCACGAATAGCGGCAGCATTCTCCAGACCGGCACGGGGCGCACCATGCGAAGCAACACCAGTGGCACTCCCTCCATTTCGATCACCAACAACAGCGGCGCGCTGATTCGCTCCGCGAGTGCCGATACCATTCGCGCCGATGTGGCCGGCTCCAACTGGACGATCAACAACTCCGGCAGCATCATTTCGCTCAATCCCACCGTGGGCGGAAGCCAGGCCATCGATTTCGATGCGGTCACGACAGGCACCGTGCAGATCAACAATTTCACCGGTGGAGTGATCCAGGCCAATGCGGCCGATGCGATCCGGCCGGGCGCGAATGCCGTGATCGTGAACCAAGGGACGATCGAAGCGATCCCGCAGGCCGACACCACCGATATTAACAACCCGCACTTTCTCACCAGCAGCGACGGTATCGACACCCAGGCGCGTTCCGGGGTACAAATCACGAACACCGGCTTGATCAAGGGGCGCCACGGCATCACGGGCGGTGCGGCAGATTCCAGCGTGATCTTCACCACCACGATCACCAACAATGCCGGTGGCCAGATCCAGGCGGTCAACGGCGCCGGGATCAACCTCGACGGATTCAACGCCAATGAATCCGCGATCATCATCAATCACGGCAGCATCATCGGCAACGGTGTCGATCGCGGCGACGCTGACTCGCATGACGGCGACGGCGTGGACGTGGATGGCGTCATCAATCTTACCAACACTGGCATCATCCGTTCGCTGAATGCATTCAGCCCGACGGCGATTGAGAACAGCGAAGGCATCACAGTGGGCGGCGGCACGATCGTCAATTCCGGCACCATCGAAGGTCTGGTGACGGCCGGCAACACCCACGGCGTCGGGATGGGCATGACCATCCTGGGCGTCGACTCAGCCTCGACCCCGGGCGGGCGCGAGCCCATCTATGCCAACACCACGATCACGAACCAGTCGGGCGGGCTGATTCGCGGCCAGACTTCCTACGGCATTTTGATTGCCTACGCAGCCAGCGGATTCAGCGTGACGATCAATAACAATGCCGGGGCCACGATTGAAGGAGGCGGCGCGACTGTGGCCGCCATCCAGACCGGGCAGGACAACGTCACGATCAACAACGCCGGCACGATTACCGCCGACAGCAGCGGCAAGGCGATCGCTTTTGGTGACGGCAACGACAACTTGAACATCACCGGCGGGGCCGCGGTGATCAACGGCGGCATCGACGGCGGCGCCGGAACAAACCACATCAAGTTCCAACTCGGCGTTGGGAACACCTTTACCTATTCCACGGGCACGATCTCGAATTTCGCCTCCGTCGAAGTCAATAGCGGGACCACCGTGCTCGACGGCGCGAATCGCATCGCCGCCACCACCGCGCTGGATATGTCTGGCGGGTATTTGAAAATTACCCATGCCGGCGGCCCCAACGGCCAGACCTTCGCCACGCTGACTCTGGAAGACAATTCCATCATCGATCTGGACGGCACCACTTCGGTGACATTCAGCAGCTTCGGCAGCTATACCCCCGGCAAGACGCTCTCCATTCTAAATTTCGACGTCTCTGTTTCTCCGGATTGGGCGATCCGCTTCGCCGGTGACTTGACCAGCGACGCGAATTTCCTCGCCCTCATGGCCGGGACGACGGTGAACGGATACGCCGCCGGGTATTTGTTTTCCGGAGGCTATACCGAAGTCGTCCCCGAACCTTCGACCGTGGTGATCTTGATGGCAGGCACGGTGCTCCTCGGCCTGCGCCGCCGTCGCTCCGCGTAAGCGTTTTTCAGCCCCGGTGATCCGGCGCCACTCCCCCCGGACGCCGCTTCACGGGCGCCTTCTCCAGCGTCGCCGCGCAGGAATCGGCGATGGCTTCCAACTCCTCGAGAAACTTCACGCGGCGGGCTGCGGGCAGCGCGACCAGCACCACCTCTTGCAATTCCATGGCCACTTTTCTGGCCTTTTCAAAAGCGCGCCGGCCCGCCGGCAGGATCTTCACTCGGTTCGCGCGCTTGTCGTGCTCGTGGGGAATCCGGGAGACGAGCTTGCCTTTTTCCATGCGCGCCAGCGTGGAAGTGATCGTATTCGGATCGCTCGCCATCAGGTCCGTGAGCGTGCGCTGGGTGAGTCCCTGCGGATCACCTTCGTTCAGCCAGCGCAGGATGCTGAATTGATCCGGCGTCAGCCCGAGGTGCGCGATCCGGTGGCGGAATGCCTGGTTCAGCCCGTACCACGCCCGGCGAAGTAGGACCGGCAGGCGCTTGATGGCCCCGGCATCGGCTGGCGCGGGTGGAGGAGTGGGATCGGGCATGGCCGCGGAGGATTCGAAAATGTCCCGGCAAATCCAACTCTGAACTTTGACACCGCGACAAACGCCGCCTAAGAAAATAATACGTGTAAGTATCTTTTGACATCCGCTGTTCGATTTTCTAATTACCCCGCACGCCGTTTTCAACCATCCTGCCGGCCACCCCCGCCTCCCTCGCCATGAAGCTCCGCCTCGCTCTCCCACTGTCGCTCGCTCTCGCCGCGTTCCCGCTCTACGCGGCCAAGAAACCCGAAAAGCCCGCCAAGCCCGAAGCCGCCCCGAAAACTGAAGCCGCGCCCAAAGCCGGCGGCGTCCAGGGATGGCTCGATTGGCGTGGGCCGTTGCAGACCGGCGTTTCGCTGGAAAAAGGACTGCCGGATAAACTGGACGCCAAGGCGCCCTTGTGGACGGCGGATTTCCCGGGTCAGTCCGCGCCCGTCATCGCCAATGGGAAACTCTACATCATGGGTTACCTCGGCGAGGGACCGGAGTTGCAGGAAGGCGTGGCGTGCTTCGATGCCGAGACGGGCAAGATGCTGTGGAAGCAACTCTTCAACGATTTCCTCAGCGACGTCGTCTATCTGCGGTATGCAAACTCCAGCCCGTCGATCGATCCCGAAACGGGCAACGTTTACATGCAGAATAGCTCCGGCATTTTTGCCGCCATCTCCGCGGACGGCAAGGTGCTGTGGAAGCACTCCATGATGGAGGAGTTCGGGCGGATGACTTTCCCGAATAACCGCACAGCCTCCCCGCTGGTCGACAAGGATCTCGTGATCACGCGCGGCATCACCACCGCATGGGGCGCCTACGGCCCGCCCGGGGATCGATTCTACGCTTTCGACAAGAAGACGGGCGAACTGGTGTGGTCGAGCTCTCCGGGCGCCATCCCGCAGGACAATACCTTTTCCCATCCGTGGCTCAGCTTCCTCCACGGCAAGCGCGTGTTTTACTCCGCGTGTGGCGACAGCAGTCTGATTTGTGTCAATGCGCGGACCGGCGAGCCGCTCTTCCGCACGCCCGTGGCCAAGGCCGGGGCCAAGGGAGGCATCAACGCCGCGGTGGTCGAATACAAGGGCACCGTCATCGTGACTCACGAGAGCGAGAATATCGACACCAGTGAGGTCGGTCGGATGGCGGCCTTCAAGATTCCGGAGGAGGTCCATCCACCTTCGGCCCAGGCGCCGGAAGTGCTCGAAACCAGCAAACTCGAGAAGTGGCGGAATCCGGTCGGCGCGCTGGCGAGTTCGCCGGTTCTCGTCGGGGATCGAATCTATCAGGTAAACGGCACGGGCGACCTCGTGGCCATCAATGCCGCTGACGGCAACATTCTCTGGAAGAAGAAGCTCGGCATCGAGCAACGGCAGAGCAGCCCATTCTATGCGGATGGGAAGCTTTACATCGCCATGTATGTGGCCGGAGCCGAAGGAAAAGCTGCGGGTGGCGCGGCTGCGGATTCGGCGGGCGACGGGGAGCTGTTTGTCGTCAAGCCGGGGGACAAGGACGCGGAAATTCTGAGCCGCACGATCGTGACGGGCAAATGCTACGGCTCGCCAATCGGCTACAATGGCAAGGTCTACATGCAGACGGAGAAGAAGCTCTATTGCTTCGGCAAAAAGGGAAACAACCCCGGTCTGGCCGCCAATCCCGAGGCGGAAAAGTGGCCGGCGCCCGGCGAAAAGAAGAAATTGCAGATCGTCCCCTACGAGGTGCTGGTCGCTCCGGGAGACACCCACGCCTTCAAGGTTCGGGCGCTCGATGCGAATGGCTTCACGGTGGACGACAATGTCGATCCGAAGTCGGTGAAATGGGCGACCTTCATTCCGCCCACAGCGCTGGTCAAAGTGACACCGAAAGGCAGTTTCAATGCCGACGGCCAGTTGGTCGCGGACGCGGAAAATTCCCCGAGCGCGGGGCAATTCGAAGCGGTCCTGGGCGATCTCAAGGGCTACATCAAGGTGCGCGTTCTGCCCGGGCTGCCGCTCACGCAGGACTTCGAGAAATTCGAACTCAATCAGGACACGTCCAAGCCACCGCCTCCGGGCGTCCCGAATGAGATCGAGCCGCCGACCCCGTTTGCCTATCCGCCGTTGCCGTGGAATGCCGCGCGCTTCCGGTTCGAAGTGCGCGACAAGGATGGCAACAAGGCGCTGGTCAAGACGATCGACAACAAGCGTACCCAGCGGGGGATGATCTTCTTCAATCGGCCCGATCTGAAAAACTACACCGCGGAAGCCGATGTCCTCTCGGAAGGCAACAAGCGCAAGATTTCCGAGATCGGGCTCATCAATCAGCGCTATCTCATCGTGCTGAAAGGCAATGCCCAGAAACTCGAAGTTTCCTCCAACCAGGAACTCTTCCTTACGGCCGTGGACTTCAAGTGGAGCCCGAACGAGTGGTACCACCTCAAGACCCGCGTGGACGTGAAAGAGGATGGGAGCGGCGTGGTGCGCGCGAAGGCCTGGAAGAAAGGCGAGCCCGAACCCGATGCCTGGACCATCGAAGTGCCGCATAAGCACGCGCACGAACAAGGGTCGCCCGGCATTTTCAGCTTCGTGCCCGCCGAGCAGCGCGCCTGGATCGATAACATCGTCGTCACCCCCAACAAGTAATCCGCCACCATCTCTTCATGAAAACTACCGCACTTTTCACCCTCGCTCTCGGCGTTGCATCCCTCGTCACCGTGCGTGCCGAAGACTGGCCGCGATGGGGCGGCAATGATCCCGGCCGCAACATGTATTCGCCCGCCAAGGGGCTGCCGGACAAGTTTGAGCCCGGCAAATTCAAGCCGAACTCCGAGGAGGTGGATCTGGCCACGACCAAGAATGTGAAATGGGTGGCCAAGCTCGGCTCGCAGACCTACGGCAACCCGGTGGTGGCCAATGGCAAGATCCTCGTTGGCACGAACAACGCCTCGCCGCGTGATCCAAAATTCAAGGACGATCGTGGGATTCTCTACGCCTTCAACGAATATAACGGCGAATTCCTCTGGCAGCTCGCCTCGCCGAAACTCGCGAGCGGCAAAGTCAATGACTGGGAGTACCTCGGTATCCTCAGTTCCCCGCTCGTCGATGGAGGGAAAATCTATCTCGTGACCAACCGCTGCGAGGTCTTGTGCCTCGATGCCGAAGGCATGGCCAATGGCAATGACGGCCCGTTCAAGGACGAGGCCAAGTATTTCGGCGGACCCGGCAAGCCGCCGATCGAGCCCGGTAAGACCGATGCCGACATCATCTGGAGATACGACATGATGGACGAGCTTGGCGTCTTCCCGCACAACGCCTCGAACTGCTCGATCATCAACCTCGGCGACACGCTCTTTGTCTGCACGTCGAACGGCCAGGACTGGACGCACGTGAACATCCCGTCCCCGCAGTCGCCGAGCTTCATCGCGCTGAATAAGAAAACCGGCGAACTCGTCGGCGAGGATGACGCCAAGATCGGCACGAACATCAAGCACGGCCAGTGGACCTCGCCCTCGCTCGGCAAGGTGAATGGCAAGGACCAGGTCTATTTCGGCGGCGGCGACGGATTCCTCTACGCGCTCAATCCCGTGCCCGTGAAGGAAGGCGACACGAACTACATCAAAAAAGTCTGGTGGTTCGACGCGGTGCCCGAGGATTACAAGCACGACAAATCCGGCAAGCCGATCAAGTACCCAGCCGCGGACGGCCCGAGCGAAATCAACGCCACGCCCGTTTTCTACAAGAACCGCGTCTATGTCGCCATCGGGCAGGACCCGGAGCACGGTGAAGGCGTGGGCCGTCTCGTCTGCGTCGATGCCACCAAGACGGGCGACATCACCAAGACGGGGCTGATCTGGGACTTCAAGGAAATCCACCGTTCCATCTCGACCGTCTCGATCGATCCCGAGACCGGCCTGCTCTTCATCGGCGACTTCAGCGGATTCATCTACTGCCTCGATGCCGAGACCGGCAAAAAATATTGGGAATACGACCAGAAGGCCCACATGTGGGGCTCCACGCTCGTCGCCGATGGCAAAGTATTTGCCGGTGACGAAGACGGCGACGTCGTCACGCTGGCCGCCACGAAGGAAGGCCCCAAGGTTATTAGCGAGGTGAACATGAATTCACCGGTTTACTCCACGGCGATCGTGGCCAATGGGACGATGTATATCGGGACCCAGACGCACCTCTTCGCCATCGCCAAGGACGCCAAGCCCGTCGAAGCCGGCGCCAAGAAGTAGCGCCCCGCGGCCCGGTTCGCCGTCCGTCGGCGCGCGCGCCGCAACCACCCAGGCCCGCCCGCCCCATTCCCATGACCGAATCGACTTCGACCAAGCTCACGCTCCAGCACTGGCTGATCATCATCATCGCCAGCCTCGGGTTTCTCTTCGACACCTACCAGTTGCTCATGACGCCGCTGGTCGGGCCCGCGGCCATTGCGGAGATGCTCAAGGTTCCGCTGAGCAATCCGGCGGTGTCCGAGTGGATGGGAAACCTCCTCTGGCTCAGCGCAATCAGCGGCGGATTTTTCGGCCTGCTCGGCGGATGGCTCACCGATCGCCTGGGGCGCAAGTTCGTCATGGCCCTGGGTATCTTTGTCTATTCGTTCTCGCCCTTCGCGGGAGCGTTCAGCCACACCCTGCCGACGTTCATCTTTTGGCGGTGCGCTACGTTCGTCGGCGTGTGCATCGAGTTTGTCGCCGCCATCACCTGGATCGCGGAGGTTTTCTCCGACAAGGCGCAGAAGGAAAAATGGCTGGGCATCACCCAGCTCTTCGCCTCGCTCGGTGGCGTGTTGGTCTCCGCCGTGAGTCTCTGGATCGGCTTGCATGGGAAGGAACTTCCGCACTTCGGCATGCCGATGGCCCTCGGCGCGACGGACCCCGCGGCCTGGCGTTACCTGTTGCTTACGGGGATTGTGCCCGCGCTCCTCATCGCCTTGATGCTGCCCTTCGTGCCGGAATCGCGAGTGTGGTTCGAGCGCAAGAAGGCCGGCACGCTCAAGCGCCCGAGTTTCGGTGCGCTTTTCTCGCCCGAGTTTCGCCGGGCCACAATCATCACCGCGGGACTCTCCGCGTGCGCTTATGGCATTGCGTTCGGCGCGCTGCAACTCACGCCGGGCCGCATCGCGCCCGGCCTGCCAAACCTCGCGGAAGAGCGCACGGCCCTCAAGCCGCTCGCGATCGAGGCAAAGACACTCAATGGCGATTTCGATCTGTTGATGAAGGGTGAATCGGCGCCGCCCTACGCGGAGCGTGTCGCCAAGGTGCCCGGCCTCGCGGAACTCGCCGCCGAGCGGGGAGCGGTGCGCCTGTCCCAGCGGGAGAATTCCAAGGTCGCCAATGCCGTTGCGCCGCCCAACGCGGACGAGGCGGCGCAGCAAAGGATCGAATCCGCCAAACCCGCGGCGAAGGAAAAGCTCGCCGCCCTCGGGGCTCACTTCAAGGAGCTGGACGCAAAGTTCGTTCAACTGACCGCCGACAATCCCGATGCGAAAGCGGCGGTGATTGCCCGGGAGAAGATCATGAAGGCGCTGGGTGACAACCGCGATGCGCAGGAGCCCTACAGCAGGAAGGTCAAGTCCGTCGGTGACCACGTGCAGCTTTACCAGGAGATGGGTGGCCTCGTCGGGCGCATCGCCCTGGCGCTGCTCATTATCGCCGGCGTGGCGCGGCGTCTCCTGCTGCGGATGCTCCAGTTGCCGGGCATGCTCATCCTGCCGCTGACCTACTTCATGCTCTACAAACAGGACGCCGGGGTGTTCACGTGGGGGATCGCCTGCGCGGGGTTTGTCGTCATGTCGCAGCTCAGCTTCCTCGGCGAGTACCTGCCCAAGGTTTTCCCGCTCCACCTGCGCGGCACCGGCGGCAGTTTCGCCACGAATGTCGGCGGACGCATGATCGGCACCAGCGCCGCCTTCCTGACGCCGAAGATCGCGCAAATGGTGACCGGCAGTCCTTACGATCAAATGGCGCGCGCCGCCGGTTGCGTGGCGACCTGCATCGCCGTCCTTGCCGTTGTCCTCGGCTTTTTCCTGCCGGAACCGAAAGCCGAAACTGTCGATTAACCCATCATTTCTGCCATGACCCAACTCACACCCGAACAAGCCCAGGCGCAGCTCGAAGCGCATCTCCAGCAGATCATCGCGTGGCATTTTTCCCCGGAGACGGGTTGCCCTTTCTGGCTCGATTGGGCGAAGAAGAACTTCAACCCGCGCGCCGAGATCAAGAGCTTCGCCGACATGGTGAAGTTTCCGCACTTCCAGGACGAATGGCTGCGCGATTTGCAGCCCGAAGTCTGGGTTCCGGCGCAATTCAAAGGCCAGCCCTTCAATATCTTCGAGACCGGCGGCACCACCGGCATGCCGAAACAGCGCATCGGCTGGACTGACTACAAGGTGGACTACAGCGAATTCAGCGAAAAGATCGCCGACGAGCATTTCCCGCGCGGCGGCGCCTGGCTCATGATGGGTCCCACGGGCCCGCGCCGGCTGCGGCTCGCCATCGAGCATCTCGCCCACGTTCGCGGCTCGTCCTGCTACTTCATCGACCTCGACCCGCGCTTCGTGAAGAAGCTCATCTCGAACAAGCAGTTCGACGTGGCCAAGCAGTATATGACGCACGTCGTCGACCAGGCCGCGATGATCCTCCAGCACCGTAAAGTGAGCGGCCTCTTCACCACGCCGAAGCTGCTCGAAGCCCTCGCGGAAAAAGTCGATATCTACGAAGCTGGCATCCGCGGTGTCTTCTGCGGCGGCACCACCATGCTCCCGCAGTATGTGCGCTTCATCGTCGAGGAAGTCCTCGAAGGCCGCATTGGCTTCTACCCCACCTACGGCAACACCTTGATGGGCCTGGCCGCCAGCGTCCCGCTGAAGCCCGAGGACAATTTCTCGGTCACCTACTATGCCCCGCAGCCCCGCGCCGTCTTGCGCGTCGTCGATCCCAACGAGACCACCAAGACAGTGGACTACGACACATGGGGCCGCGTCGAACTGACCACGCTGACCAAAGAATTCTTCATGCCCCGCTTCCTCGAGCGCGACGAAGCCCTGCGCCGCAAACCGCGCGCTCCGTACGCATGGGACGGCGTCGCTGAAGTCCGCCCCTTTGGCGCGATGGAAAAGACGATCGTCGAGGGCGTTTACTGACGCTCCGCGTTGGCGAAATAGCCGGGGCGGCCCGCGTGGAGTCTTCCGTTACGGAGGAGTAAATCCGGGAATCATCGATTCATAAAACGATTCACCCCCCATGACATCGTAGGGGGCAATCCTGATGTACAAAAGGTGCGTGGTTGTGGAACACTCACGGGTGTCCCGGCCGCCCAAAATCTCGCTTTCCTGTGACTCTGAGCGGCGGGAATACACGCTACGATTTGAGGGTTCTGCGGATACCGTTATTTTTTCTTCGACGGATGAGGCGATGCGGCACGCCGTTTCCATCGTGAACGAGGAAACGAAAATGACGATTTTAGACGAGAGAGGGAAAGTGCTCCTCTTCACCACAGTCTGCCCTCCTGAGACTAAGTTCTAGTCTCCACTGGAACTCTCCCTTTCCCTGACTGATCTCCACCCAATCACTTCGTTCCGTTCGTGACCGCAAAGTCCAACAGCTCCTGACATTCAAAGAATGACGGTGAGACTTGGTGCCCTTCGCCGGGGATGAGCTTCACGGTAATCTGCCCGCCGCCGGTTTCGTAGCGCTCCTTCAGGATGCCGGTGTTCTTGTCGTACGGTACCGTGCCGTCGGAATCGCCGTGGACCACGAAGATCGGCACCTTGTTTGCGAGCAAGCCTTGCAGATTGTCCACCGGATTGAACTCGCGGAGCCGCGCGACCAGCTCTGCCTCGGTCATCTCGAAATCGGCGAGCGTCACCGCCTTCCCCTTCATGGGCCAGTCCGCGAGATTGCACACCGGGTAGATGCCGACAAAAGCGCGCACCTTCTCCGGATGCCGTACCGCCCAGGCCAGCATCATCAGCCCACCGCGGCTCTGACCCAGCAGGATCGGTTTCGGCGACCAGCCGCGTTTCACCATCTCGTCATAAAAGAGCGTAAACTTCTCCGTGCTACCGGGCGCGCCGCGCACCTCCCCGAGATCGAAACCCGCGATGCCGATCCCCGCGCGCATCAGGCCTTCGAAATACAACTTCCGCTGCACGATCGAAACGCCACCCAGCGTCGGCGCATACCAGAGCCAGGGCTTCCCTTTCGCCGGTTCGGGCGCGGCAAAGACGAACGCCTTATGCCCGTCAATCTCGAATTTCTCCGCGACGCGCGGCAATGGCTTGTCCTCGGCGGACGCAGCTACGACGGGCAGGGAGAGGATGGCAAATAGAATGGGCAGCGCACGAAAGTTCATGGATTGGGGATTTGATTTGGGGTGTTCAGTCTCGGCAACTGTACCAGGAATCCGCCGCATGGCGATGCCTTGGTAGCGTGCCCCGACCAACGCGCTGGAGGGCTGCGCTCCGTCGCAGCCCATTTTTTTCCTCCGCCTCCGCCCGCGGATATTGGGGCGGTGACGGAGCACCGGCCCTCCAAGAGTCATGGCGCCTTTACCGGTGCGGCGCGGGTTGCAAATGGAGCACTTTGCGCAACACGGGTTCCAGACCGCGCGCATAGAGGAACATGCCGTAGCTATTGGCATGGCGCGCATCGGAGAGCGCGTCGGCCTGCTCGGGGGAAATGAGATCGAACCCATCGACATAGTGAATGTTCTTGTCTCCCGCGCGCTGGACCTCGGCGACCAATCGCGGGATGAGCTTACGTTTCTCGAGTTGCCACTGGCCCATGCGGCTGCCCGTGGCTTCGGACGGATTGTAATAAGGACCGGTGACGACGATCGGCGTCTCGGGAGACTTTGCCCGAATGATGCTGATGAACTCGGGAAACGTCTGCTCGTAGAGCTCCGGCGGCGGATTCGCCCAGTAGTCGATGACGTACACGGAGGCGGGAATCTCCGCGACGGCCCGGGCGAGCGCTGGTTCTCCGAGACCATTGCCGGAGAAACCGAGATTGATGAAATCCATCCCGAGCCAGCGGCCGAGAAGACAGGGAAATGCTACGCCCGGATTGGAAGCCTGCGCGCCCTGCGTGATGCTGGAGCCGTAATAGACGATCGGCTTTTCGCGGGCATACGCGGCGGCAGGCTCCAGCTTCGCCCCGGGATCGAGGACGATCTCCTGCACCGTGGCCGGAGTCCCCATCGGCAAATAGATCTCCACCGCCCGCATCGCCACCGCGGCGCCGAGCGCCCACTCTTTCTTCAACAAGAAAGTTTCCGCGTCTGGCAAGCCACTGCCGAGATACCGGCCATCGACATAGACATCCATGCCGACCATCGCCGTGGGGGGCGAAGGCGCGAGCTTGTAGGGGCCCGTGGTGGCCACCAGGCCCAGCTTGATCGAATCGGTACGAAAGCGCAGGCGAACCCCGGCTGGAGAATGGGCGAGGCTCCAGACCTTCGGCGGCATGAACGCCTTCAGGCGTTCCGGCAAACGCTGGAGCTTTGGTTCTTCCTTCCACCAAGCCAGGCCGTTCACCGTGATGCGCGGATCGGGAAACGCGATGTGTTGCTGCGAGTCCGGCGGATTCTCCGCTGCTGCAACCGCGAGAGGTGCGAGCAGACTGGCGCACAGGAGGACCACGCGGAAACACGAGGAAAGACCGGGAGAGATCGCTCTATAGATCGCTGTCATATGGATGCGGAGGTGGGGGGAATGGAATATGGAAAATGGCATATTGAAAAGGGTCGGGCGCGAGGCGCGCGACTTTGTTTCACTACGGGACGTTTTTCGGCGAATGAATCGCCGAGCGCCGCCGCGCTCGCGGTTCGGGCAGCCCAAGGCAGGCCCACCCACGCCAGAATGTAAACGGACCGTATGGCTGGCAATGCCTTCTATCGTCGGTCCGTCGATGAGGATGTCCAAACGGCGCGTCCGTTCGGGTCACCTCCGCCATGGATCACGAGAAATGTGCCAAGATGCCATGTGAATCCTCTTTCCACTGCGGGACGAACCGTGTATTGGCAGTCCTATTATGAAGATGTGGTTTCATGAGTGGTGGTTTGGCGGCGGCGCTCGTCCGTTCCGTTTCCTGTCGTTGGTTTTTGTCATTGTCACCTGTGTCTCGGTGCGTTCCGCCGTTGGTCAGGCGGGATTGAACGATGACCGGGTGATGCTCCAGGGGTTCTATTGGGAGTCCTATCGTCATGGACACCCGGAGAAGTTCCCGCAGTTCGGCGCCAGGACGTGGTATAACATCATCCACGACAATGCGGACGCCATCAGAGACGGGCATTTCAGCCTCATCTGGCTGCCACCCCCATCGTATGCGGGTGGGAGCAGCGCCGGATACAATCCGAAAGAGTACTTCAATTTGGGGAACGCTTACGGAAGCGTCGAGGATCACAGGGCAATGCTGGTGGCATTGCTGGAGAAAGGGGTCGAACCCGTGGCGGACCTGGTGCTCAACCACCGCGACGGATTGACGGGGTGGACCGATTTCAAGAATCCGGACTGGGGTCTGTGGGCAATTTGCGCCGACGACGAGTGCTTCAATGACGACAAGTCCGGGGTCAAGGGAACGCCCATGAATCAACGAGGTGCGAAAGAAGACTCACCGGCCTATCGGCAAGGCTCCAACTACGCCTACGGCGATTTTCGAGACATCGATCACTCCAATGAAACGGTCCGCCGGGACATTCTTCGATACCTGCTGCAACTGAAGTCCTTCGGCTATCGGGGCTGGCGCTACGACATGGTCCACGGTTACGACGCGAAATGGATCGCCGTCTACAACCGTGTATCTCAACCCACGTTTTCGGTCGGCGAATACGACTGGGACAAGCACGCCCAACAACGAGGATGGATTTGGGAAACTGCCGCCACTCCAGGGCAACTGGAGACAGCCAGCAGCGTCTTTGATTTCTCCACACAATTTGTTCTAAAAGACAACAAAGGGCGCTACGCGGCGTGGTCTGGATTCGGAAATGGCACTGGCATGATGGGTGACACGACCGATGGCCTGCCGTGGAAAAACCGGGCCGTCACTTTTCTCGAAAATCATGACACCGGCTACCGGACGGACGAAGATGGATCTCCACAAAAAGATCACAAATTCGACAGCTTCGCCAACACTTGGGAAGTGGAGCAGGCCTATGCCTATATCCTCACTCACCCCGGTGTTCCATGTGTTTACTGGAAGCATTACTTTGACTGGGGTTCGGATCTTCATGAGAAGATCAAAGGCGCTGATCAATGCGCGACGGGTGGCAGGGGTCAAAGCGGGCAGCCCGCTGCACATCCAAATCAATGCTCAGTCAAAAGGCGTCTATGCGGCCATGCTGGAGGGGGGCAATGGTCAATTGTATGTACGCGTGGGCGGAAACGATTCTGACTGGGAGCCATCGTTCTCGAATTACGCCAACTATCGCGACTACGCTCACGGAGCCGGCTGGAAAGTCTGGATCGCGCTGCCAGGCAATCCAGACGCGAAACAGGCCGATCTTCCTGCTCCGTGGCCTGTTCCCACCTACCGCGATCCGAGTTCGATCACCATCAAGGAATCGGACCTGAAGTAACGCGCAATCGCGCGTCAGTCTCGAAGCAGTAAGGCTACGCGCGGTATTGTTCGTCAGTCACTTGTTCCATCCAGTCGACGAGTTTTCCGTCGAGCTGTTCCTGAATGGCGATATGCGTCATGGCCGTGGTCGGCGCGGCGCCATGCCAGTGCTTTTCGCCCGCCGGGAACCAGACCACGTCGCCCGGACGGATCTCCTCGATCGGCCCGCCTTCGCGCTGTGCCCGACCGCAACCGGCCGTGACAATGAGGGTCTGACCCAGCGGATGAGTATGCCACGCCGTGCGAGCCCCCGGCTCGAACGTCACGCTTGCGGCGGCGGCGCGAGCGGGATCATTTGGCTGGAACAAGGGATCGATGCGCACGATGCCAGTAAACCAATCGGCCGGGCCTTTGGCGGAGGGTTGAGAACCAATTCTTTTGATTTCCATAAGGGGCTTCTCTTTTTGAATTCGAGGTGGAGCGGGCGAGTCGGCGGGGTTCGCCTGCGAACTTGTAGTATACACGGTGAATCGGGCCCTGCGTCGATCATCGGTTCCATCCTTCGATCGGCAACCGTTCCTCGCGGGGCTAATTTATTTGACCCCTTCAGGGTATTTCTCCGCCGTGAGCTATTATCTCAAAAAAGGGAGTCGTGAGCTCGGGCCAATGGAGGCCGAGAATATCGTGGCGTTGTTACAGGGCGGCGATTGTCTCCCCACGGACCTGATCCGGCGGGAGGAGGATGCGGAAGGGCCGTGGGTGGCGGCGGCGGCGCTCTTTCCAGAGGGGTCGTGGACGCGCCAGGAGGTCGAGCCGATGCTGGTGGGTTCCAGCAACCCGCTGGCCGTGACGATCCGGCAGTTGCTGAATGAGGAGCAGGAGGAAGCCGTTTCACGCAAGCTGATCGAGGCGCTTTCCAATCGGCTCACGCGGGGCGAACGCGTGCAGGCGGTGTCGGTGCAGAAGCATTTGGTGTCGGTGATTCATCTCGTCACGGAGGCGATCGTGACGACCAGCGAACGGGTGCTGATTGTGCGCGATTTGATCTTCGGGAAAAATGTCGAGGAGATCGGTTATGACGAAGTGGTTTCCATCGCCGTGCAGAAGGAGTTGCTCGGGGCGGTTGTGACCATCGAGGCGCGGGATCGGCGGAAATGGAAGATCGGGTCGTTGCCGAAGGAGAGTGCGGAGAAGGTAGTACGCTCGGCGCTGGCGAGGAAGGAGCAGGTGAGTGCGGCTGTTGTGCCACCCGTGCCAGCAGGTGCGAAGTTGGAGGATGATCCGTTGGTGCGATTGAAGAAGCTGAAGGAGTTGCTGGATCAGGGGGTGATTTCCGAGGCGGATTATGAGGCGAAGAAGCGGGAGATTTTGGCTGGGATGTGAGGAGGGGGGACGTTCTTGGTTTTTCGTTCCTCGGTCGCTTGACGGTGGGGGGGCGTTGGTTCCGGGGTGGGATCGGATGATGTGGCGTGAGAAGGGGTGCGCGCAAGAAGCCGCCAGCGGGGGCGGGTAATGGCTGTCGGCAGCGGACCCCGAATGCGATCGCAAGCCCCGGGTCGGGCGAGTTTGCGAGCGAGCGAACACCCGGGATAGCCATCCAATAGCGGACGCTCCATCCTTCCTGGCGTCAGCCGCATCTCCTATGATGTGCCGGTCGCCACTGCGTGCAGACTACGGCTCCGCGCGAGAACCCGCTGGAAGATGGGGGTCCTTCGACTGCGCCCATGCTGCCCCGCTTCGCTGCTCATGACGTGTTGTGTAAGTTGTTGGAGATCAAGGTCACGAAGCTTGGCGGGTCCGCCGCGATTGGACGGTCGGACTCGCCCGAAAGGCACCGGCCTGCCGCCAGCACCTCAGCCGCCGCTCCTTGGGCTCCACTGCCCGCGACACGTCATCCCCGCACTAATCATCACGTCCTCGTGTTTGGTTCCTCAGGATGACAAAAGAGGAGGACGGCGCTTGCGATAGTTTCGACGCACAAACCGGTGGTGGGCACGAGATCCAGGAGTTGATGACGGGATCTCGATCATTCGAACTTCAGCGCGGTCTTCGGCAGCATCTCTTTGATCTTGGCTTGCAACTCCGGGGAATAGGGCTGGGGGTGGCGGACCAGGCGGAGCGCTTTGAGGAAGGTGAAGGGCTGCAATTGTTTCACGTTTTCTTCGGTCAGATTCAGGTCGGTGAATTCCAGGCTCTCCAGGGAGGTCATGCCGGCGACGATCTTCACTTCGGTTTCGGTCAGTGCCTTGGCGCCGGTGAAGGTGAGGCGGTGCAGGTGGGAGAAGCCTTTGATGAGTGGCACGCACTCGGGGGATTCAAAGCCTTCGCCGAGTTGCAGGTACTCGAGGGGCAGTTTGGCCAGGTATTCGAGGGTCTTGGGGGTGGCGTTGTGGGTGCCGATTTCCAGGCCTTTGAGCTTGGTGAGTTTTGCGAAATTGGCGGCGCCGGCGTCGGTGAATTTGGCGTGAGCGAGGCTGATGCTCTCGTAGTTCGGAAACTTCTCGCACAGGAGGCTCAGGCCTTCGTCATCGATGCTGCTGCCGCGGAAGCTCGAGCTCTTCAGGTTTGTCCAGCCGTCGAACTTGGCGAAGGCGTGGCCCTGCATTTGGGTGCCGATGAAGGCGAAGGATTCCAACTGCTTGAGCCCGGCGAGCTTCGCGAGGCCAGCATCGGAGAGCTTGCCGTTGTTCGTAAACCGCAGGGCCTTCGTGTGGGTGAGGTTGGCCAGCGGCCCGATCCATTCGTCGTTCAGTTTGGTAGCGATGATGTTGACGGTCTCGAGGTCGGTGATGTGGCCGAGGTGCTCGAAAAAGGCGCCGTCGTAGGGATCGTTTTTCCGTTGATCGTGCGGGCCGGCGTTGGGGATGGAGAGATCGACCAGCTTCAAGGTATCGAAGAGGGCGATGTCGCCACCGGCGGCCTTTTTCAATCCTTCCGGGGTGGTGTTGATTTTCTCCACCTTGCCGGGCGAACTCTCGATGGTTTTGATGACGGCTTCGACGTGTGGGTGCGCATCGGCGGCGGTCAGGATGGCGGCGGAATTGTCGCGGATTGCTTTTTTCAATCCGGCGTCGGAAGTGGAGGAGATGAGGGCGTCGAGGTCGGCCTGGGTCTTGAGGGTCGAGAAGCCGGCGGGCTCCGCGGAGAACGCGGGCAGCGAAAGGGTGAAGGACGCGACTGCGGCGACGAGGATGGAATGGCGAAGGATGAGGGATGGGGTCATGGGAGTGGGAGGGTGGGAGAGGCGATCGGCAGGTTCGTGGCGGGCGGAAGACTGTTGTCAGGCGCTCGTGAAGTTGCCAAGAGGAATGGAAGGCGGCCTGCCGACGCCCAAGACGGCTACGAGGGAGTGTGCTCGATTGCGACCGGGCTGGCAGGAAAAGTAGAAGCGGTATCCCTGCCGCTTATCGTCCCGCCCGAAAGCGGCTGGAAGCCAACTTCCTGAGGGTGGGCCAAAGCGGCTGGAAGCCGCTTCTACTTTGGTTCTCCGGCCGACCCTGCTTGCCGTTTGAAATTCGCCCACGTAAGCTGTGACTTCCATGAAGCTGCCGTCTCAGTTGCGCGGGATTGACGAAAACTTCATTCCGCGACCGCTGCTTGAGGATCCGGAGACGTCGCGGCGGGCACGGTTGGTGGTCCGGTTTGCATTTATCGGTGGGGTGTTCGGCTTTTGTTACGCGACCTTTTACCTGTGCATCTCGCACTTCTGGGGCGCGGCGATCATCATCGCGTGCGACGCCGCGATGGTCTCGGTGGCGTGGGTGCTGCGCAACACGGGACGCCTGCCTCTGGCGGGCAATTTGCACGCGTTGATTCTCACCCTGGGATTTTGCGGTCTGACGTCCATCGAGGGGGGGGTGCACGGTCATGCCATCGCGTGGCTGGCCAGTGTGCCGCTATGCGTCCTGCTCCTGGTGGATTCCCGCGCGGCGGCCGCCTGGTGCGGCGTCTGTTTCCTGGCGACGCTGTTTTTCTGCGCGCTCGAAGGTTTGGGCATCCCTGTGCCGATCCGTTACCCGGCGCGCTGGCATTCCACGGTGACGGGCGCCGGATATCTGGGGCTCACGATCTTCCTGTCGGTGATCGGGATCACCTTCGAAGTCGGGCGTCGGCGCGCGTTTCGGGGCATGCGGAATGCGTTGCAGGATCTGTCGCAGGCGAACAAGAAGCTGACGCAAATGAACGCGGAAAAAAACGAGATGCTCGGCATCGCCGCGCACGATCTAAAGAATCCGCTGAACGGGATCTTGGGGTTTGCGCGACTGATCGCGACGAAGGACAGCGCATTGCCGGAGCGGGTCAAAGCGGGGGCAAACGAAATCATCACCGCTTCCACGCATATGCGCAGCATCGTGAGCAATCTGCTGGACATTCACGCGATCGAGGAAGGCAGATTCCCCATCGAGATTCGCGTCTGCGATCTCGCGGCCCTCGCCGGGGCCGCGGTCGAGAATCAGGAACCGCAGGCGGCGGCGAAGAGAATTGCCGTGCACTTCATCAGCGCCGCCGAGTCGGTGCTGGTCGAGGGGGACCATCGGGCGATCGTGCAGGTGCTGGACAATCTCTTCTCGAATGCGATCAAGTTTTCTCCCCCGGGAAAGGAGGTCTTCGTGCGCCTCAAAACGTCGGCGGACGAGGCGAGGCTGGAGGTGCAGGATCAAGGGCCGGGGTTGAGCGCGGAGGATCACGCGCGGCTGTTTGAAAAATTTGCCGTGCTCAGTGCGCGGCCGACGGGCGGGGAATCGTCGACAGGGCTGGGATTGTCGATTGTGAAGCGGCTCGCCGAGGCGATGGAAGGGAAGGTCAGTTGTGCCAGTGTGCCTGGCGAGGGGGCGACGTTCGTCCTCACGATGAAGACGGTGTCGATTGGGGATGTGACGGGGCGGGGGGATGAAGTGACGGCGGGCGGCTCGGGGCTGCCATCGGAGGCTCACACGCCGACGGTCCTCCGGTAGAGCGCGCCCCATTTTGCCACCCTCCGGTGGAAGTATCGCGTTCCGCGAACTGTTTGACGCGGGAAGTTTTGCCGTTCTAGCATCGGCCCATGATGCATTCCCCCTGTATGCTTTCTGATTTGTGTCGTGGCTCTCTCACCCTCCGCGCATCGGCGGGGATTCTGGGGGTCCTGCTATTCGCGCTCTTCACGCGACCGGCGGTGGCGGGCACTTCGCCTTATACCAATGGCGTCGGTGCGCGCTCGATGTCCCTGGGCGGCGCGGATGTGGCGTGGGCCGATGATGCGATCGGTGCGCTCGGCGCGAACCCGGCGGGGTTGAGTTCGTTGGAACAGATTGAGCTCAATCTTGGCGCCACGGGGGCGATTCCCACCGGCCATTTCCAGAATAGCGTCAACGATCGCGGGCGTCTGAGTGAACACTTGGAGGTCGGGCCGGACTTTGCGCTGGGCGGTCCGATCGGGTCCACGCCATTTAGCTTCGGCATCGGCGTGCTGCCGAAGGCGGGCCTCACGGCGTATTGGCACTATGTCGATCCGCCCGGGGGCCTGGATGCGCGAACGAGCTACGGCGCGCGGGAGAGCACGTCGAAAATCCTGCTGCTCCGCACGGAGGCGGCGGTGAGCGTGAAGCTCGGGTCGATGTTTTCGCTCGGGGCGAGCTTGAACCTGGACTACAACGAAAACCGGCTGCAGACGCCGTACGTTTTTCAAACCCAGCCCCAGCTTCGCGGGATCAAGACCCTGCTTGATCTGAGCACGAGCGGATGGGGTGTGAGCGCAGGCGCGGGCCTGCTGTTCAAGCCCCATAAGAACTTCCAGATCGGCGTAGCCTATCAAAGCCCGACCACGATCGGCAGCGAAGGCGGCGCCTCGGGCGATGCCGGGGCGCAGCTTGAATCGCTCGGTGGCCCCTTCGCCGGCGTGCGCCACGACTTCCATTACAGGGCGGAGGTCGATAACACCTTTCCGCAGATGATCTCGGGCGGCTTGTCGTGGAAATTCCTGCCGCACTGGCGGCTCGCGCTGCAAGCGGATTGGGTGAACTGGAGCGACGCCTTCGACACGCTCCCGGTGAAGCTGAGCGAGGGAAACAATCGCGATCTCAATACGTTTCTCGGAAAGAACTCGCTCCAGGACAACATCCCGCTGAACTGGCGGGACCGGTGGGTCTATCGCGCCGGCCTCGAATACGAGGTGACGGAAAACTTCGTGCTGCGCGCCGGATACGTCTACAGCAAGAGCCCGGTGCCCGATGAGACGCTGACCCCGCTCACGGCCGCGATCTCCGAGCACACCGTGACCGTCGGCGCCGGCTACCAATGGAGCCGGTACCGGATCGACCTGGCCTATCAATGGGATTTGCCCGCCACGCGCAATGTCGGCGACAGCTCGTATTTCAGTGGCGAATACAGCCACACGAGCACCCAGGTCGGAGTCCACTGGATCGCCCTGACGACGTCGGTGCACTTCTGAGCGACGGTCGTAAAAATGAAAACGGCCTCACGAAATTGCGGGGACGTTTCCGAGCATGAATCACGGAGCGCGGGACGGCTTCGATTTTCGTGCCGATCTTCCACGGAAGATTTCAGGCGGCCAATCGTCGCGGGCATGCGTAGTGTATTCAGAACGACGAAGCAAACCTGCGCAAATGCTTGAGATTCCCAACCGCGTTCTGATTGCCGAAGACAATCGTGTGTCGCGCCATCTCCTGGAGCGAACCGTCGCGGATTGGGGATTTGACGTTATTGGCGTGGAAGACGGCGGCGCGGCGATGGAGATCCTCCAGTCCGATGACGCCCCGCCGCTGGCGATCCTCGACATTGTGATCCCCAAGCCGGATGGCATCGAACTCTGCGAGCGCACCCGGCAGCGCAATGACCTGCCCTACATCTACATCATGCTGCTTACGGCGCTGAACAAAAAACATCAGATCGCCGCGGGCCTCGAGGCGGGCGCTGACGATTATGTGAGCAAGCCGTTCGATTTCGATGAATTGCGCGCGCGTGTGAGGGTCGGTCAGCGCGTGGTCCGGCTGGAGCGCACGCTGCAACAGCGGGTCAAGGATTTGCAAAAAGCGCTATCGGATGTGAAACGGCTGAAGAAACTGCTGCCCATCTGCATGTATTGCAAAAGCATCCGGGATGATCAGGCCTACTGGCATCAAGTGGAGGAGTACATCCACGTCGAAACCGGGACCGACTTCTCGCATGGCATCTGCCCCGAATGCCTGGCGAAGTGGAACGCCGGACTGATCGAGTGACGCATCTCGGAGGCTTGAAGCGAAGGCGGAGGCTTGGGGAAAATACGTATCGCCATCCGTGGGCCGCATTGGGTAGAGAACACGCATGGCCCCTCCGAAGAAATTAAAGACCCAGGAAACGCCAGCGCCTACGGCAGCCGAAGGGGTAAAACAGAGGCTGGTGATCTGCCTCGATGGCACCTGGAACAAACGGGACTCCGGGACGAACATCTATCACCTTTCGAACCTCATTCAGGAAGGGGAGGTGGCCGATCAATGGCTGCAACGCATTTATTACGATCCGGGAGTTGGCACGGGAGTGTTGGATGGCGTGACGGGTGGGGCGTTCGGTATCGGGCTTTCGGAGAATGTGCGTGAGGCTTACGATTGGCTGGTCGAGCACTACAACGACGGGGATGAAGTATACATCTTCGGGTTCAGCCGCGGCGCATTCACGGCACGGTCGCTCGTCGGCTTGATCGCAAATGCGGTCTGCTGCGCCGGGGAGCGCCGATTCCTCCGGAGGAACTCTGGGCCGGGTATCGCATTCTCGGCCGCCTCGCGCACGAGAAGACCAACAGCAAGCCTGCGAAGAACTGGTGGGAGCGGCTTTTCGGGCGGCCGACTTCGCCTTTTCGTCCGGTCTGGCTCCTGGCGCCGCGTGAACCGTGGGACGAGGACGATCAGGGGATTCCGGTTCAGCAGCCGCTGAATCGAGCGGAAGCGCTGCTGGCGACGTGGTCGCGGCGAATCAAGATCACCTGCGTCGGAGTCTTCGACACGGTTGGTTCGATGGGGCTCGACGCCCTGGCGATTCCGTGGCTGCGCGACAAGGTCACGCAATTCCACGACACGCACCTCACCACCCTGATCGTGAACGGATTCCAGGCGCTCGCGCTCGACGAGCATCGGAGCAATTTCATCCATATCCCGTGGCATCGCGAGACGGATGGGAAGCTCGAGGCGGGTCAGACGCGGCATGGCGGAAGGATCGAGCAACGGTGGTTCGTCGGCGCACACTCGAACATCGGCGGTGGATACGAGGACGATGTTCTCGCCCGGTTTCCCCTCGCATGGTTTATCGCCGAGTGTCGCGAACTCAAGGTGGTTTTCCGCGAGCGGAATCCGAGTGGCCCCAAGCCGGGAGCCACCGATCTGACGGAATATGTGCCCCTGCTGGAGCCCGATAAGGCGGTGGGCGGGCTGTGCGAAATCCCGCCGCGCGTGCGCGACTCCTTTGTCGAGTTTGCGAGCCCGTTCTGGCAGCACCTCATCCGGGCCAAGCGCGAATACCGGCGGCTCGCTCCACCGCCGGAAATGCAGAATGGCATTCCCGTCCAGAGTGTGAATGAAACGCTTGCCGAGTCGGTGCTGAAGCTGAAGGCGGCGAACTCGGATAAAGTCGGAGCGCGGGCCTACATCCCGCCCAATCTCTGGGCCTACCTGAAGGCGACGCAAAAGGGGAGCTTCACCGAGAAGGCGCCTCCGCACCGTTATCTCGAGGGTTGGGCCGCATGGGTTTGGCTCGCCGTCTGGCTGGCCGGAATCGGTGTTGGTGGCTGTAAAATCGAGAGGCTGCTCGGCGGATGCGGGTGCATCCTGTCGGTCGCGCTGCCGGTTCTCGCGCTGCTCGTGGACTGGCGGGAAAGCGTGCTCAATCACGGCGCCGCGCTCGATCCGGCTGGGATGCTTGCGGAGAAGCGCAAGGCGTGGGTCGATTTCTATCTCGCCGTCCGGCTTTGGGCATTCGGCGTGTTTGTCTTCGGCGTGCTGGTCTTCTTCGTAAATGTGCTCTGGCCCTTTCTCCTCCGTGGCTGGCCGCCCTCGCACGAGTTCTGCCTGCTCGTCGTGCTCGATGCGCTCTTCCTCTGGGCGGGCGCCGCCATGGGATGGTGCGCGGCGCCGATGAACGACGCCGGGTTCGGGTCGATCGTGCAGCTTCAGGGTGCCAACAGCCCGGCGGCGGTGGATTCCTGCTTCCAGAAGTGGGTCAAGCCGCGCGGCCCGGGGGTGACCGATGATGGATATCGGCAACTGCTGATACCGGTCGTTCGCTGCCTCTGGCGTGACATGCTGGGCTTTATCCCCAGCTACTCCCTCGTTCTTTTCATGGGAACGTGGCTCGCCCTCGCGCTCATCACCCAGCGGCCGCACGCGCCGGGCGACCTGAATTTGTACCGGGACTGCTGGACGCTGTGCGCCGCGGCGGGATTTGCACTTCTCTGCGCGGTGGCGGACTACGGGGAAGACTTCATGCATCTCGGTTACATCAAGGCGTTCCCCAACCCGCCGTCCGCGACGCGAGTCCGCATCGCACGCGCGATGACGCGGACAAAGCTTGGTTGTTTGTACGTCGGCTTTCCGGCGGCGTGGATTGCCGGTCTGTGGCTGACGGGCCTTGAACTCCTCCACGTGATAAACGGCGGGCGAGGGGGATCGAGCTGCCTGCTGGGGATTGTGACGGTGGCCATCGTAGCCGTGGGCGTGCACGGGACCTACACCGCATGGCGCGAAGCGAAGCAGAAGACGGCTCCTTGATTAAGGGTGGAGCGAGAGGTCGGGACGGGTGTTGAGAATAGAACAGGCGGTTTTTCCCCAAGAAGAAATCCTTTGCAGGATTTAATACGCAAACGTATAAATCTCGTCCCACTCTCCTGGCTCCCCTCATCCGATGAATCTTCCCCACCTTCCCGTCCTCCGCCTCGGGCGCAGCTATGAGAGCCTCGACAAGCTCGAGATCAAGGATCACCGCACCGGCGAGGTCAAGGCGGTCGTCTCGACGATCAATGCCGGCATCCTGCGCAAGGATTTTCGCAAGTTCGGCGAAGCGCGGGCGGCGCTGAAAAAATTCAGCGTTGCGCAACTCATCGATCTTTCCGCGAAGGCCGGCGAACTGTTCCTGAACGGCACCGTGCCGCTCGGCGACAAGGGGCACACGCAATCGGCGGACGATTATGTGGCCACGCTCAGCGCCACGAGCGGCCTGCCCCACGTGATGGTGCGGCGCAACATGACGAAGATCCACTACGCGCTCACGCATCTCGGCGAAGTGCTCAATGGACTGTCGCGCGGGCTCAACCTCTCAATTCTCGATAGCGGATTCGGGGAGCAGTTCGGCACGAAGCTTTCGTTTTTCCCCACCTGCCAGGCGCTCGGGCTCGTCATGCCGAGCAATTCGCCGGCGGTCAATTCGCTCTGGCTGCCGGCCATCGCGCTCAAGACTCCGGTCGTCATCAAGCCGGGCCGCGAAGAGCCATGGACGCCCTTCCGCCTCATCCAGGCGTTCATCACCGCGGGCGTGCCGGCGGAGGCTTTCGGTTTTTATCCCACCGACCACGAGGGCGCGGGTGAGATTCTCAAGAGTTGCGGGCGGGCGCTCATCTTCGGCGACAAGGCCACCACCCAGCAGTACGCCAGCAATCCGGCGATCCAGGTCCATGGACCGGGCTGGAGCAAGATCATCGTCGGCGAAGACCAGATCGAGAATTGGCGCGATTACATCGACGTGATGGCGTCGAGTATTTCCGACAACGGCGGCCGTTCCTGCATCAATGCCAGCGCCATCGTGGTGCCGAAATACGCGGCCGAAATCGCCGACGCGCTCGCGCGGAAGCTCGGCCCGATCGCGCCGACGCGGAACGACGATCCCGAGGCTCGGCTGAGCGGCTTCGCAAACTTGAAGATGGCCGATTTCATCGACGCGCAGATCGAGGACGGCTTGAAGACGCCGGGCGCGACGGATGTGACCGCGAAGTACCGCAACGGCCCGCGCAAAGTGGAATTCGAAGGCGGCGTCTATCTGCGCCCGACGATCGTGCAGTGCGACTCGTTCGCGCATCCGCTGGCCAACAAGGAATACCTCTGCCCCTACGCCAGCGTCGTGCAGTGCCCGCAATCCGAAGTGCTTCATCAGATCGGCTATTCGCTTTCCGTTTCCGCGATCACCAAGGACGAAGCCTTCATCGAGCAGATCCAGGCTTTCCCGGAAATCGAGCGCCTGAACATCGGGCCGGTTTCCACGATGAAGATTTCCTGGGACCAGCCTCACGAGGGCAACATGTTTGAGTTCCTCTATCGGCGCCGCTCGATCGAGCGTGCGTGGTGAAATCGCGCGCGGGCTTTGACCATGCCGCTCTCCGCTCCCACCCTCCCGTTCACGACCCGTCCGGCGACGGCGGATGACATCCCGCTGCTGCGCGGTCTGGCGGAGCAGATCTGGCGCGTTTCCTACGCAGCGATGATCACGCCGGAGCAGATCGATTACATGCTGGGCTGGATGTACAGCCCCGCGCAGATTGCCTTGGAACTCGGGGAAGGGGTCGCCTGGGAAGTAGCGCTCGCCGAGGGTGAACCGGCGGGATTTTTCTCGGTCAGCTTCCAGGAGCCGGCGCGCGCGAAACTTCAGCGGATGTATCTCCTGCCCGAGCGCCAGGGCGCCGGTCTCGGCCAGGCCTTGCTCGCGCGGGTGCAGGAACTCGCCGCGTCGCGCGGAGCCGCGGAAGTCTGGCTGCAGGTCAACAAACAGAATGCGCGGGCGATTCGCGCTTATGAGCGGGCCGGGTATGTTGTGGAGCGATCCGCGGTCTTCGAGATCGGGCACGGTTTTGTGATGGACGATTTCATCATGCAGCGCGCCCTCACCCCTCGACCCGCCGCTTGAACGAGAAGACCACCACCAGCGTCTCTGCCTAATGCATCCCGCCAAAAAGCCCTCCCGCATCACTTCGCTGCCGCCATTTGATTGCGAGCCACGCACGCGGGTGGTTTTCGGAGAAGACGCCCTGGAGCGCGTGGGGGAACTGGCCCGCGATCTCGGGGGGAAACACGTGCTGCTCGTGACCGACCGCGGACTGGCTGCGGCGGGACATCCGGCGCGCGCCGTCAGCTTCCTCGAAGCGGCCGGGCTGCATGTCACGATCTACGACGAGGTGCGAGAAAATCCAACGACGGTGGACGTGGACCGCGGTGTCTCGGTCGCGCGCGAGGCTGGGATCGATCTCATCGTCGGGATCGGCGGGGGCAGCAGCATGGATACGGCGAAAGGGACCAACTTCATCCTCACCAATGGCGGGAAGATGAAAGACTATTGGGGCGTGGGCAAAGCGACGAAGCCGATGCTCCCGCTCATCGCCATCCCTACGACGGCCGGCACCGGCAGCGAGTGCCAGTCCTTTGCCCTGATCTCCGACGAAGAGACGCACCTGAAAATGGCCTGCGGCGATCCCAAGGCGGCGGCGAAAGTGGCGATCCTTGATCCTCTTCTGACCGTCTCGCAGCCGCCGCGCGTCACCGCATGCACGGGCATCGATGCGCTCGCCCATGCGCTGGAGACGGCTGTGACGAAAAAACGCACGCCCCTCTCCGCGATCTATTCGCGCGAGGCCTTCCGGCTCTGCCTGAGCGGCCTGGAGCGTGTCTTGCGCGATCCCGAGGACCTCGAGGCCCGCGGCATGATGCAGCTCGGCGCGGCCTTTGCCGGGACGGCGATCGAGAACAGCATGCTCGGCGCGGCCCACTCGGCGGCGAATCCGCTGACCGCACGATTTGGAATCATCCACGGCCAGGCCGTAGGGCTGATGCTCCCCGCGATCATCGCATTCAATGCCCGCGACCCGCTGGCCCATGAGCATTATATGGAACTCAGCGCCGCCGCGGACCTCGGGCCGATTGAGGAATTCGTGGCGGAATTGGAAGTGCTGCTCGACGTGGCCAAAATGCGCGAAGGCCTCGCGAAATACGGCATCGATCGCACTCTGTTTCCGGCGCTCGCGAAGGAAGCGGCGCAGCAATGGACGGCGACATTCAATCCGCGGCGGATCACCGCGGAAGATTTCGAACAACTCTACGAGGAGGTGCTTGGATGAAAATGATGAACGCACTTTCATTTCTGCCCATTGCCGTCGTCGTCTTCGGTTCCCACCCGCATGCGATCTCGGCGCCCCCGGTTGTGGAAAAAGCTCCTGCCGCGAAAGCGTCCTCCGATTGGCCGATGCATCGCGGTGGGCCGCAGATGCAAGGCCGTTCCGCGATGCCTGCGCCCGCGAAGGCGGAACTCGCGTGGACCTACTCCGCGGGCAAGCCCATCAAGGCCGCGGCCGCCATCTCCGGCGGGCGCGTTTTTGTGGGTGACGATGACGGAATCGTGCACGCTGTGGATTTTGCCACCGGCAAGGAACTGTGGAAGTTCAAAACCGACGCGAGCATCGAAGCCGCGCCCCTGGTGCTCAACGACACCGTTTACCTCGGTTCGAGCGATTCGAATGTGTATGCGCTGGAAGCGGCCACGGGAAAACTGAAGTGGACTTACGCGACGGGCGACAAGGTGCTCGGTGGCGCCAACTACGCGAAGAATCCCAAGGGCGAGGGGATTTGGCTGCTCATCGGCAGCTACGATACGAACCTGCATTGCGTCGATGCCGCGACGGGCAAGGCGGTGTGGACGCACTCGACCGATAATTACATCAACGGCACCCCCGCCTTGCTGCCGACGGGCGAGATCGTCTTCGGCGGCTGCGATAGCGTCATCCATGTGCTCCAACTCATCGACGGCAAGGAAGTGCGGCAGATCGAATCCGATGCGTATATCGCGTCGTCAGCCGCGGTCATGGATGGGCTCGGCTACGTCGGCAATTATGGAAATCTGGTCATCGCCTTCGACCCGAAGAATGGCGAGATCAAATGGAAATATCGTGATCGGAATTTTCCCTATTATTCCTCGGCGGCGCTGACTGCGGATCGGGTGATCATCGGCTGCCGGGACAAGCGGCTGCATTGCATTGACCGGGCGACCGGGAAAGGCGTGTGGACGTTCCAATCGCGCGGCCAGGTGGATAGCTCGCCGGTGGTTTGCGGCGACGGGATCATCGTGGGGTCCGAGGATGGGCGCCTGTATTGCGTGAATCTCGCCGATGGCAAGGAACGCTGGGCCTACGAAATCGGCGCGGCGGTGACGGCGTCACCCGCGGTGGCCGATGGGCTGATCATCGTCGGCTCGGAGGACGGAAATCTTTACGCGTTTGGTAAACCCACGCAGCCCACAAAACCATGAGTCACGAAGTCATTGAAATTCTCGATCACGAAAAGGCGCACGACGAAACGGAAGTGGGCAACTACTTCGTGGCCAACTATCCGCCCTTTTCCTATTGGGACGCGGAGACAGCCAAGACCGTGCGCGGCCTGCTCGATCAACCGCCCAAGCCGGGCGTGCCGCTCGGTGTCTATTTCCACGTGCCGTTCTGCCGGAAGCGCTGCCATTTCTGCTACTTCCGGGTCTACACCGACAAGAACGCGGACGACATCAAGCGCTACCTCGATTCCGGCATCGCGGAGTTCGAACTCTACGCCAAATCGCCATTGATGCAGGGGCGCAAGCCGAAGTTTGTCTACTTCGGCGGCGGCACCCCGAGCTACCTCTCCGTCACACAACTCCAGTCGCTCACCGACCGGATGAAGGCGCTGCTGCCGTGGGACGAAGCGGAAGAGGTCACCTTCGAGGCCGAACCAGGCACGCTCACGGAGCAAAAGCTCGCCGCCATTCGCGAGATCGGGGTGACGCGCCTTTCACTCGGAGTGGAAAATTTTGATCGTCACATTCTCGAGATCAACGGCCGGGCGCATCGCACCGAGGAAATCTATCGTGCCTATAATTACGCGCGATCGATCGGCTTCCCGCAGATCAATATCGATCTCATCTCCGGCATGGTCGAGGAGACCGATGAAAACTGGCGCGAGAACGTGCGCAAGACCATCGAGTTGCTGCCGGACAGCGTGACGATCTACCAGATGGAAGTGCCCTACAACACCGGCATCTATAAGGAGATGAAAGCCGAGGGCAAACTCACCGCCCCGGTCGCGAACTGGCATACGAAACGCGGCTGGGTGGACTACGCTTTCCGCGAATTGGAGAAGTCGGGGTATACCGTGACGAGCGGCTATACTGCGGTGCGCGATCCGCAAAAAACGAAATTCGTGTATCGCGATGCCCTCTGGAGCGGTGCGGATTTGATCGGCCTCGGCGTGGCGTCCTTTTCGCACATCGCCGGGACGCATTTCCAAAATATCACCGAGTTCACGCAGTATCTCGAGGCCATCCAGCGCGGCGAACTGCCTATCTCCCGGGCGATGACGACGACCGAGGAAGAGCGCATGATCCGCGAGTTCATTTTGCAGATGAAACTCGGGCGGGTGAGCCAGCAGTATTTCCGCGACAAATTCGGAGTGAACGTCGGCGAGCGCTTCCGCCAGCAGTTCGACGATCTGCGAATGAAGAATCTGATCGGCGAGCAGGGCGACTGGCTCGTGCTGACTCGGGAAGCGCTATTGAAAGTCGACACGCTCCTTCATGCGTTCTTCCTGCCGCAACATAAAGGCGCTCGCTACACGTGATTGAATATGATCGTCGCTGACGCCCGCGATCTTCTCTATCCGCTCTCGCTTTTCTGCCAAAATGGCGGACATGCGCTGCCGTCGTATGAGGTGATCGATGGGCCGACGATGCCCCGGCCCTATCGCGGCTTGCTGGTCCACAATGGCGACATGACGTCGCGGCTCACGGCTTTTTTCGGCGGCGAAATCGTGCTCGAAGTCTTGCATCACGAGCACACTCCGAGCGCCTATCGCCGTGAAGTGGTCCTGCACATGGAAGCCACCGGCCTCCCGGTCGAATACGGGGCCATCGAAATCGACCTGGAGGCGTTCGAAGGGGAACTCAGGCAACTCATCCTCGAACATCATTTGCCCCTCGGCGGTCTCCTCAATCGTTTCGGCGTCAAGTACCGCAGCGAGCCCAAGGCGTTCATCCGTCTCGGTGCGGACGCTGTGATGCAACGCGTATTCAACGTGCCCGGGGCATGCGAGTTTTACGGCCGATCCAATGTCCTGCTGGGTGAAGGGGACTGCGTCCTGGCGCGCATCGTGGAAGTGCTGCGTCCGGCGGAAAGCGCCCATTCATCGGCATCCGTATGAACGCGTCCGACCAGTATGAAGTCATCATCATCGGCGCGGGCCCCGCGGGCGCAACTGCTGCGGCGATCCTCGCGGAAAAAGGCCGGCGGGTGCTCGTGCTCGAGAAGGATAAGTTTCCCCGCTACCATATCGGCGAATCGCTCATGCCCTATTGCTGGTTCACGCTGAACCGCCTCGGGCTCGTCGAAGAAATGGATCGCATTGCCTATACGAAGAAGTACAGCGTGCAGTTCGTGACACCCGATGGGCGGCAATCGCAGCCCTTTTATTTTTTCCAGCACTACGATCACCCGAGCGCGATCACCTGGCAGGTGGAGCGCGCGGATTTCGATCTCATGTTGCTCGAGAATGCGCGGGTGAAGGGCGCGGAGGTGCGTGAACTCAACCCCGTGCGTCGTCTCCTCAAGGACGACAGCGGCCGCGTCATCGGCGTTGAAGCCGCGAACCGCGAAGGCGAAAAGCAGCAATTCTTTGCGCCGATGACCATCGACTGCTCGGGTCGCGAGCAAGTGGCGACGGCCCGGGACGGCTGGCGGGTCAAGGATCCGGGGCTGAACAAGCTGGCGATCTGGACTTATTTCCGTGGGGCGAAGCGCGATCCCGGCATCGACGAAGGCACGACGACCGTCGCCTATGTCGAAGGGCGCGGCTGGTTTTGGTACATCCCGCTCAAGGACGACATCGTCAGCGTTGGGATCGTGGCGGACAAGAAATACCTGTTCTCCGACACGAAAGATCCGGCGGAAATCATCCAGCGTGAGATCGGGCGCAACGCGTGGATCAAGGACCACCTCGAGAGCGGCGAGCAGTTCGGCGAATACTGGGTGACCAGCGAATTTTCCTACCGCTCCAAGTACTGCGCGGCCGATGGGCTATTGCTCGCGGGCGACGCCTTTGCCTTTCTCGATCCGGTCTTTTCGAGCGGCGTCTACCTGGCGCTGAAGAGCGGGGAGATGGCGGCCGATGCGATCGACGCCGCGTTGACGGCCGGGGACACCAGCGCGCGCCGGTTCGCCGCCTACGGCGAAGAGCTCTGCCGCGGACTCGAGAACATGCGCAAGCTGGTTTACGCCTTCTACGACACGAACTTTTCCTTCGGGCGCATGCTCAAGGCGCATCCCGAACAGCGCGGGCGCCTCACCGATTCGCTGATCGGCGATCTTTTTGCTTCGGACTTCGCGGAACTCCATGCGGCCATGCGCGAATTCGCGGAATTGCCCGAAGAACTCGAACACGGGCGGGTGCCCGCTACTGTCTCCCCATGAACTTCCCGATCCGTTCGCTCGCCACCGCGTGCCTTTTTGCCGTCGGCGCTTCCGCCGCCGAGCCGAAGCCACTTGCGGCCAAAGCTGTTACCGCGGACTGGCCGCGATTGCTCGGCCCTGCAAACAATGCCACTTCTCCGGAAACGCATCTCCTGCACGATCTCCCCAAGACTGGCCTGCCGGTGGTGTGGGAACGAGAAAAGGGCAACGGTTTCGGTGGTCCGGCGATTGCCGGCGACCGGCTGGTGATTTTCAATCGGGTGGAGGACCGCGAGACGGTGGAGTGCTTGAATCCGGCGACGGGGAAGGAGATTTGGAAATTTGCCTATCCGGCTCCGTATCGGCCGCGCTATGGCGGCAGCGAAGGCCCGCGCACCAGCCCGGTGATCGACGGCGACCGGGTCTTTGTCTTCGGGATCACCGGTTGGCTGCACTGCTGCGATCTGGCCTCGGGTGCGGTCGTCTGGCAGCATGACCTGGCGCATGAATTCGCGATGGGTTCGTCCTTCTTTGGGTACGGTTCGACGCCGCTCGTTCTCGATGGGCGATTGATCGTGCAACTCGGCGGCCAGCACGAGGGCAAAGCGGTGAACACCATGGCATTCGATCCTGCCACGGGGAAGGTGCTGTGGAGCGCCGCTCACGAGTGGGGAGCCAGCTATGCCTCGCCGGTGCCGGCGAAACTGCATGACCGTGCATGCGTGCTGATCTTTGCCGGGGGCGAAAGCCGGCCGCCCACCGGCGGCTTGCTGGTCATCGACTCCACGACGGGCGCCGTGCTCGGTGCGGCGGAGCATCGCGCGGACATTGCGGAATCCGTCAGCGCGGCTTCACCGGTCGTGGTCAGCGCGGAGCCTGGAAAACCGGCGCGTATCTTTGTCTCGGAAGTGTATGGGGCGGGTGGCGCGTGCTTCGAGATCGCGCGTGATTTTTCCGTCAAGCGGGTCTGGCAAACGGACAAGCTCGATCTGTATTGGATGACGCCGCTGGTTCGCGAGGGCTACCTCTATGGATTCGCCGGCCAGAGCGAGCGACGCGCCGAACTCGTCTGCCAGGAAGGGGCCACCGGCCGGGAACTCTGGCGCAGTGACCTCGGTGGCGGCTTCGGGCGCTCGAGCCTGCTGGCGGTGGATGGCGGCGTGCTTTGCCTCGGGGAATTCGGCGACCTGGCGTGGATCGAATTGTCGCCCAAGGGCGTGACGATCAAATCCCGGGCGAAGCTTTTCAACGCGCCGGAGACCTGGACGCTCCCGGCGATCAGCCATGGGCTGCTCTATGTGAGCCAGAATGAACGCGGGGCCGGCGGGACGAAGCCGCGCATCATCTGCTACGATCTGCGCGGGAACTAGCGGTTGATGAACATCGTTCTGCTCACTCCCGGCACCGGCAGTTATCACTGCGGCGTGTGCATGCGCGACAATGCGCTGGCCAAAGAGCTGCACCGGCAGGGCCACAATGCCCTGATGCTGCCGATGTATCTCCCGCTCACGCTCGACGAGGAATCCGCCAGCCCCGAGATGCCGATCTTTTTCGGCGGGGTCAGCACGTATCTGCGGGAGAAAGTGCCGTGGTTGCGCCACATGCCGCGCTGGCTGGATCGCCTGCTCTCCCAGCGCGCGCTTCTTCGCCTGCTGGCCGGCAAGGCTGCGGCGCAGACCGGCGGGCCGGACGTGGCCGAGATGACGCTTTCGATGCTGCGGGGCGAGCAGGGCAATCAGGCCTCGGAGATTGAGGAATTGATCGCCTGGCTGCGCGAGCACGGAAAGCCGGATGCGGTGTGGTTTTCGACCGCGCTCCAGGCCGGCCTCGCGCGGCGGATCAAGTCGGAATTGCGCGTGCCGGTGCTGGGTTTCCTCCAGGGCGAGGATTCTTTCATCGAGGGCCTCGGCGCGCCGTGGACGGCGCGCGTCTGGTCGCTGCTGGCGGAGCGCTTGCGCGATGCCGATCGGTGGATCGCCCCGAGTCGCTATTTTGGGGAACGGATGGCCAGCAGGATGGGATGGAGCGAAAGCGAACGCGACGAACGGATGCAAGTCGTGCCGAATGGAATCTCCCTCGAAGGCTATCGCCCGGAAGCCGCTCCGAAGGCCGGGGATGGAGCGCCGGTCATCGGCTATCTCGCGCGCTTCACGCGCGGCAAGGGGCTTGGCTTGCTCATCGAAGCGTTCATCTTGTTGAAAAAGCGAAGTCGGATTCCCAACGTCAAATTGCGCTGCGCCGGTTCGATGACCGGTGGCGATGCCCGCTACGTGGAGACGCTCAAGATGCGCCTCGCGGCGACGGGCTGGGCGGGGGACGTCGAGTGGCTGCCCAATGTTTCTCGCGAGGAAAAGATCGCCTTCCTGGAAGGGCTTACCGTGTTTTCGGTCCCAGCCACCTATGGCGAAGCCTTCGGCATGTACGTCATCGAGGCCCTCGCGGCGGGGGTGCCGGTGGTCCTGCCCAATCACGCGGCTTTCCCGGAACTGGTGTTGGCCACGGATGGCGGGCGGCTTTTCGAACTCGGCGCCAACGAAGCCGAAAGTGCCGGGCGCCTGGCGGAAGCGCTCGAGGCCTTGCTCGGAGCGCCGGGCGAGGCCCGTGCTCTCGGGGAACAGGGTCGCGCGGCGGTGCAGCGCGATTACACGATGACGCGCCTCGCGGAGCGTCTGGTCAGCATCACGCGCGAAATGATCGACGCCCCGCAACTCGCCCACTAGTTTCCCGCGCACCGATGCCCTACGAATTCAAGCTCACCCGCCGCGTGGAATTTGCCGAGACGGACATGGCAGGCATCGTGCACTTCTCCAATTATTTCCGCATGATGGAAGCGGCGGAGCACGCCTTTTTCCGCTCGCTGGGATTTACGATTCACGGCCATGAAAACGGCACGACCACTGGCTGGCCGCGGGTCAGCGCGAGCTGCGACTACCGGGCGCCGCTGCGGTTCGAGGAAGAGGTCGAGATTCACCTCATCGTGGCGGAGGTGCGTTCGCGCTCCATTCGCTATCAATTCATCTTTCGCAAGGTCGCCGACGGCGTCGAAGTCGCCCGCGGCCAGGTCGCGGCGGTCTGCGCCACGGTCGACAAAACGACGGGAAAGCTGGCGCCGGTGCCGATTCCCGAGTCGATTCGTGCCCAAGTCACGCCCGCCCCCGCGGAGTTATTGCCCTCTTAACCCAAAAACCCCATACCACATCCCATGCCTCCAACTGACCAAGCCCAATCCGGAATGACCTGGCTCTCCTTTGCCCTCCTCACCGTGCTGTGTTGGGGTACCTATGGCATCTTTCTCTCGATGGGTTCTGAAAACATGCACGACGCCGCCAATGGCCGGATCAAGGCGTTCCTGTTTGTCGGGCTGGCCTATTTCCTCGTCGCCGTCCTCGCGCCCATCCTCATCCTGGCCCTGAGCGGTGCGAATTGGAATTTTCCTGTCAAAGGCATGACGCTCTCGCTCATCGCCGGCATCGTTGGCGCGATCGGCGCGCTGGGTGTGCTGCTGGCCTTGGGCGCCGCGCCGAAGCCCATGGGGGCTTATGTCCCCGTGATCATGACGATCATTTTCTCGGGCGCGCCGGTTTTGAATGCCATCATCGCGCTGGTCCTGGTCCCGCCGGCCAAAGGATGGAGCAGCATCCCAATTCCGTTCTGGCTGGGCATGGCCATGGCCGTGGGCGGCGGGGCGTTGGTCACCACCTTCAAGCCCAGCGGCCCGCCGCCCAAGGCGGCGCCCGTGCCCGCGGTCGCGCAAAAGGCCTAGTCGTCCGGTGGCGCGGACCGAATCGCGACTTGGCATGAGCCAGATCGAGAAACTGCGCGAGTTGCTCGGCGAACTCACGCCCGGCAATCGCTTCTATACGAGGCGATTGGCGGCGGATGGCGTGCAGGCGAAGGACATCGCGTCGCTGGCAGATTTTTCCGCCCGCGTCGGATTCACGCACAAGCAGGACCTTGTTCTCGATCAAGCCGCGCACCCGCCCTACGGGACGAACCATACTTACGCGCCGGAGCGTTATACGCGCTTCTGCCAGACGAGCGGCACGACCGCTCGTCCACTCGTCATTCTCGACACACCCGAGAGTTGGGAGTGGATGCTCGGCAACTGGGGCGCGATCTATCGGTCCGCGGGTTTGACGCCGGGGGAACGCATCTACTTCGCCTTTTCATTCGGCCCTTTTCTCGGTTTTTGGACGGCCTTCGACGCGGCGGCGAAGGGCGGATATCTCGGCATTCCCGGTGGCGGTCTCGGCAGCGCCGCGCGCGTTCGCGCCATGATCCAGCATCGGGCGACGGTGCTGTGCTGCACGCCGACCTACGCGATTCATCTCGCCCAGGCCGCGGTGGAGGAGGGGATCGATTTGGGAGAGGCCGCGGTGAAGAAGATCATCGTCGCCGGGGAGACGGGCGGCAGCGTGACGGCAGTGCGGCGGAGGATCAGCGCAGCGTGGCACGGCGCGCAGGTGTTCGATCATTACGGGATGACCGAGGTCGGCCCGGTCGCGTATCAGACGCCCGAGCGCCCGGATCTGCTGCACATTCTCGAGGATTCCTACTACGCCGAAATCGTGCAAAAGGAGACCGGAGAGCCTGCCGCGGCCGGCGAGGTGGGAGAACTCGTTCTCACCACCCTGGGTCGCACTGCGAGTCCGCTGCTTCGCTATCGCACGGGCGATCTCGTTCGCCGCGCCATCGAGGTCCCCGGCTTTGCCCTCGCTGGGGGGATCGTCGGGCGCGCCGATGACATGATCGTCGTTCGAGGCGTAAACTTATACCCCAGCGCCGTCGAGGCGGCCGTGCAACAGGTGCCGGAGATTGAGGAATACCGGGTCTTGATCAGTCGCCGTGGCGCGATGATCGAGATCGAACTCCAGATCGAATGCCCCGTCGAAACGGCCGCGGCCCGGCTCGAACGCGCCCTGACGGCGGCGTTCGCGCTCCGCATTCCGGTGACCCGTGTCGCGGCCCACACCCTGCCGCGTTTCGAACTGAAAGCGCGCCGCTGGGTCAAAGACCATTCATGATGCGCTGCTAGACTATGATTCTCGAAATCCGCAATCTCACCAAAACCTACCGTGCGCCGGATGGAGGCGACTCCGTCGATGTCCTGCGCGGCGTCAATCTGCAGATGGAGGCGGGCGAATCGCTGGCCGTCGTGGGCCCTTCGGGTTCGGGCAAGAGCACCGTGCTCAACCTCGTCGGCGCGCTCGACAAGGCGGATTCCGGCGAAGTCCTCGTCGATGGGCGCGATATCGAAAAGCTGAACGAAGAACAACTCGCGTCGTATCGCAATACCACCGTGGGATTCATCTTTCAGCTTCACCACCTGCTGCCCCAGTGCACGATCCTCGAAAACGTCCTCGTGCCGACGCTCGCCGATCCGAAGTGTGATCGCGCCGCCTCGCGCGAGCACGCCGAAAAGTTGCTGGGTTCCGTGGGGTTGAAGCACCGCATGCATCACCGGCCCGGGGAACTTTCCGGCGGTGAACGCCAGCGGGTGGCCGTGGCGCGCGCTCTCATCAATCGTCCCAAGCTGCTCCTCGCCGATGAACCGACCGGCGCGCTCGATCGGGTCAATGCCGCGCGCCTGGTCGACCTCCTCGTCGATCTCAACCGCGAGCAGGGGGTCACGCTCATCATGGTCACACACGCGCCGGACCTCGCCGGCCAGATGGGCCGGGTCCTGGAACTCGCTGACGGCCAACTCGTGGAGGCAGAGCGGTGAACTCATGACTCCACGCGCGCTCATTTTCAGCAGTGCTCGATATTACTGGCGCACGCACCTCGGCGTGGTTCTCGGCGCCGCGCTCGGCGCCATGGTGCTCACGGGCGCGCTGCTGGTCGGCGATGCGGTGAAGGCGACGCTTCGCACGCAGGCGTTGGCAAGGGTTGGCAAAGCAGTCGTGGCCATGAGCGGAGGAGACCGGCTGTTTCGAGCCGAATTGGCGGATGCGATTGCGGATCGTGGGGGCGATGCCGGGCATCATACAGCTCCGGTCTTGTTGCTTCGTGGAAGCGTTGCCCGTGCGGATGGAGCAAATCGAATCAACCAAACGCAGATCCTGGGTGTGGATCCACGATTCTGGATGCTGGCCCCCGGGGCGGTTGAGCCGGAGTTTCAGAAGCTTGGGTTGCCACCAGACGGGTTCGCGCTGAATGAGCGCGCGGCCCAGCAACTGTCCGTCAAGACGGGTGACACCCTGGTGGTGCGCGTTGAAAAACCGAGCCTCTTTTCTCGTGATGCGCCACTTTCCGGGGACGAAAGTGAAATCATTGCCATTCGTGGCAAGGTCGTCCGAATTCTTCGGGATGCTGAATTTGGCCGATTTAGTCTGCAGGCCGGGCAGATCCCCCCGTTCAGCGTCTTTCTGCCGTTGAAATCCCTTCAGGATAAGGTGGACGAGAAGGGCCGGGCAAACTTGGTCTTGAGACCGAGTTCTGTAGGATTCGCCTTACCAGCAACGGGACTGGGAAGCGCGCCGGACGTGAATGAACCTCCGGAGCGTTTTGCCGCCATTGTCACCAGGGCCAATGCAGCTCCGAAGCAGTTGACAGCGCGGGAGAAAATGAGGGTGTCGCTTTCCCGGTTCCTCCCCCAGAAGTGGTCGCAGCGCGTCCGCATGGCCGCGGAAAACGAGACCTGGTCGGAGGTGGACATGCTGCAGAGTTTTGCGGGACTGGCGTTCACTCTGGAGGATGCAGGTCTCGAACTGCGTGATCTCAAGCCATCCGGAGTGGAGTTGCGCACTTCGCGAGTCTTCCTCGATCCCCCAGTTGTTGCCGCGGCTCCGGCGGCGAAAGACGGGCGCCGTCTTGAGGCGCTCACTTACTTCGTCAACGAACTTCGTGCGGGTGAAAAGAAGACGCCTTACTCGATGGTGACTGCGGTGGACGCGGCTAATTCAGGATTTCTTCCGGCGGAGCTGGGGGAAGGGGAAATGGTCGTATCGCAATGGTTGGCGGACGACCTCGGTATTGCCACAGGCGCAGAAGTGGTGGTGAAATATTACGTGGCGGGAGAGCGCCGGCGGCTGGAGGAAAAGGAACGCAAGTTCAGAGTTGTCGCGGTGCTGCCGATGGATGAGCCGCAGCTAAACACTTCATGGATGCCGGAATTTCCGGGCCTCGCAGGAAAGGAGAGCTGTCGCGATTGGAAGCCGGGTTTTGACTTCGACCCGACGACGATGCGCAACAAGGATCAGGATTATTGGGAGAAATATCGGGGCACGCCGAAGGCTTTCGTAAACCTCAAAGTCGGCCAGGAAATGTGGGGCAATCGCTGGGGAAATGTGACGTCGATTCGCTGGCTGGCGGACGTCGAGAAAGCTGCCATCGAGAAAGGATTGGTCAACAGCCTCACGCCGGAGCAACGGGGCTTCCAATTCATCCCGTTGCGCGAACAAGCCCTGGCCGCGACGAATGCGCCGGTGGATTTCGGAGAACTGTTTGTCTACTTTTCCTTCTTCCTCATTATCGCCGCGGGAGTTCTGACCGGGATGCTCTTCGTCTTTTCGCTCGAGCAACGCAACGCCGAGGCTGGATTGCTCCTCGCGCTCGGTTTGCGTCCGAAGCAAGTCCGCCGCCTCTTTCTCAAGGAAGGCGCCGTGCTCGCGCTCGTCGGCAGTGTGCTGGGTGCGTTCGGCGGAATTCTTTACACCAAGCTCGTGCTCAAGGCGCTCGCTACCGTGTGGCGCGGTGCGGTCGGCGCGGTCGATTTTTCATTCGTTCTGCCACCGGTGACGCTGGCCACCGGAGTGGTCTCCGGGGTCGTGGTCGCGCTCTTGGCGATGTGGCTGGCCAGCCGCCGGCAGCTTCGTCACAGCGCCCGGGAACTCCTCGCGGGAGAGATCATGGAACCCGTCGTCCGCCAGCGCCGCGGCGGGTCGACCCCGACGATTGTCGCGGTCGTTTCTTTGCTCGGAGCCGGGGCCTTGCTGGCATTCGTCAAAGGGGCGGAAGCCTTTTTCAGCGCAGGGGCATTATTGCTCATCTCCGGATTGGCCGTGGCTCTGGGCTGGCTGCGCCGCTTGTCGGTGGCTGCGACCGGTGGCCTCGACAGTGTCGGACAGCTCGGCGCCCGCAATACCACCCGCCGCCGCGGGCGCAGCCTCGCGACGATCACGGTGCTGGCCAGCGGCGTCTTCATGGTCGTCGCGGTCGATTCCTTTCGCAAAGTTCCGCCGGCCGACGGCGATACCAAAGACCCGGGCACCGGCGGCTTTGCGCTGGTCGGCGAATCCGCTCTGCCGATCTACGAGGATCTCAATTCCGCCAAGGGCCGCGAGGCCTACGGGCTCGATGACAAGGTCATGAGCGGCGTGAGCGTCATCCCGCTTCGCGTGCGCGATGGAGACGACGCGAGTTGCCTCAATCTCAACCGTGCGCTCCAACCGCGTTTACTCGGAGTGAAGGCTTCCGAACTGACGGATGGGAAATCGTTTCGACTTTCGCCGACGGGTTCCAGTTGGGACCTCCTGGCGCGAAATGCCTCCGAACAGGAAATCCCCGGGATCGTGGATGCGAATACGCTGGAGTGGGCGCTGCAAAAGAAGATCGGCGATGTCGTGGAATACCGTGATGACCGCGGGCGAACGTTGCGCGTCAAGCTCGTTGCCACGGTGGTGGATTCGATGCTGCAAGGAAACGTCATCATCTCCGAGCAGGAGTTCGTGAAGCATTTCCCGGCCAGCGGCGGCTACCGTTATTTCCTCATCGATTGCCCGCCCGACAAGGCCGCCGCCGCGCGGGCCGAGCTTTCGCGGGCGTTGACCGATCGGGGCCTCGAGCTGACCACGACCGCCCGGCGCCTCGCGGAATTTCAGGCCGTGGAGAATACCTACCTCGCCATCTTCCAGGCTCTCGGCGGCCTCGGCTTGTTACTCGGCAGCGCCGGGCTGGCCATCGTGGTCGCGCGCAATGTCCTGGAGCGCCGGCGCGAGTTCGGGCTGCTCGCGGCCGTCGGCTTCCGCGCGCCGCAATTGCGCCAGCTCATTTTCGCCGAGCATCGCTGGCTCATCGTCGCGGCGCTGCTCATCGGCACCGTCAGCGCTATCGTAGGCGTCTGGCCAAATATGGCGGACAAGGCGGGCGGCTTTCCGGCCCGGGAAGTGGCTCTTCTGCTGGCTGGCCTGGCCCTCGGCTGCCTGTTCTGGACCTGGCTGGCGACCCGCCTCGCACTGCGCGGCAGCGGCGTTTCGGCACTGCGCGCCGAATAGCGGAAAGCCCTCCGGCGAACGAATCGCACAAGATGCGGGTAACGCTTGGAAGCCCCGAGGGTTTGACAACTTTGGGTTGTTTCGGCAATGGACGTTCATGAACGTGAACGGGCGACACTACAGAACGATTTGGCTCAAGGAGTCGGATTCCCGGTGCGTTCAGGTCATCGACCAACGGTTTCTGCCCCACGAATTCGTCATCGAGGAGCTCACGACGGTGGCGCAGGCCGCGACGGCGATTCAGGAGATGCACGTCCGCGGCGCCGGCTTGATCGGAGTGACGGCGGCGTACGGGATGTATCTCGCGACGATGGAAGGTTCCGGCGATTTCCTCTCCAAGGCGGCCGCAGACCTGAAGGCGACGCGGCCGACGGCGGTCAACCTGGCGTGGGCGGTGGATCGTCAAGCGAAGGCGATCGCCCGGGGTGAATCCGGCGCGGAAAAGACAGCCCTCGCTCTCGCGACGGCGAAGCAGATCGCGGATGAGGACGCGGAATACTGCCGCAGGATCGGAGAGCACGGGGTGACGCTGATCCAAAGCATCAGCCAGAAAAAGAACGGGGCGCCGGTCAACATTCTCACGCACTGCAACGCCGGCTGGCTTGCCTTTGTCGATTATGGATCGGCGACCGCGCCCGTCTATGCGGCGCACGATAGCGGCGTCGCGGTGCACGTGTGGGTGGACGAGACCCGGCCGCGGAGCCAGGGCGCGAAGCTGACCGCGTGGGAACTGGGCCGGCACGGGGTGCCGCATACCGTCATCGCCGACAATACGGGTGGGCATCTGATGCAGCATGGCATGGTCGATCTGGTGATCGTCGGGACGGATCGCACGACGTACACGGGAGACGTCGCCAACAAGATCGGCACCTATCTCAAGGCTCTGGCTGCCAGGGATAACAATGTCCCATTCTACGTGGCCTTGCCGTCGTCGTCCTTTGATTGGGTCATGCGCGATGGGCTGGCGGAAATACCCATCGAGGAGCGGGGTTCCCAGGAAGTAAAGTATGCGGACGGGTGGCGGGACGGACAGCGTATGGAAGTGCTGGTCGCCCCGGCCGGCAGTGCCGCGGCCAACTACGGATTCGATGTGACGCCCCGGCGCCTCATCACTGGGCTGATCACCGAGCGCGGCATTTGCCGCGCGAACGAGGAAGACGTTCTCGCCCTCTTTCCGGAGCAAGGGAAAGGCAGAAGGATGAAGGATGAAGAAGATGGTGGTGCAGGGGGAAGAACATGCTCCGCCCCACCGGCCGCCATCCTCTTCATCCTTTAAATGACTCGCTCATTTCCCCCGTCCACCGGCACCTGGGCGGCGGTCGTTTTGGCAAACAGCGGGCCGCACATCTCGGCCGCCATCTCCGCCACGTCGTGGCTGCGCACCTCCACCCCCAGAACGTTTCTCGTCTTATAGTCCTCCACGCTCACGCCGTAGCTGCGGGCGCGCGCCTCCAGGACATCCTCCGTCCACAGGCCGGTGTCGAACACCGCGTTGGGGTGGATTGAGTTGATCCTGATTTTGTCCACCCCCCACTCGAGGGCGGCTACCCTGGCGAGTTGATTCAAGGCCGCCTTCGAGGCCGAGTACGCGGCGACGCCGGGTCCCGGAGCGGGCACATTCTTGGAACCGATGATGACGATGCGCCCGCCTTTCGGGGCCAGCTTGAGCAGGGGGTGCGCCTCCCGCAGCATGGCGAGATTCGCGTCGAGATTGATCTGCATCACCTGCCGCCATGCGCTCGTCGTGAGCGCGGACAGCGGCGTCGCCTTGGGAAAGATGCCCGCATTGAGGATCAGCATGTCCAGTCCGCCGAATACCTTCACGGCGGCTTCCAGCGCCCGCAGGATGTGGCTTTCATCGGTCAGATCGCAGACCAATCCGGCATAGTCGGGGCGCGAAAGCATTTGGATGACGGCCGGATTAATGTCCAGTCCCACCACCGCCGCTCCCCGCTTCAATAGTGAATCGACGCAAGCCTTGCCGATGCCCGAAGCGGCGCCGGTCACGAGCGCGATCTCGCCGGCAAAGACCCGCGGGGCCGCCGCCGATCGCACTTTCGCCTGTTCCAGCTCCCAGTATTCCACGTCGAAGAGATCGCGGGCGGACAAGGCGCGGTAACCTCCCAGCGCGGTGGCCCGCAGGATGATGTCGATCGTGTGCCGGTACACGTCACCGGCAATGGCTGCTTCCCTGGCGTTGGGGCCGGCCGCCAGCATGCCGAGGTGGGGATCGAGGATCACCCGCGGTGCGGGGTCCAGCATTTGAAGTTCGCCGCCGGCGGTCGAAGCATGGGTGTGAAAATATTGCTCGTAGGCAGACGCGAACCCAGCGAGATCGCGGCCGACCATCGGCAGACGTTTCGTGCGCAGAACGTGATCGGGTGTGGCCGGTCCCTGTTGCGAAAGGGTGGCGACGTCTTCACGACGGGCAAAGGCCGCGCACTCCCCGGCGGTGGGCGTCATCAGGACCATGGGTTTTCTCGCGAGGGTCGACAGGTCGCGGCGGAGCCTGGCGATGTCCTCGCGCTGATCGGGCGGCGGCGGCGAAGCGGACGGGAGCGAAATGTTCCAGGCGCCGTGCCGATCGAGATACGCTTCGGCGCGCGTCACCAGCTCGATCATGCGCTCGTAGGCGCTGCGCGCGCTCTCCCCAAAAGTAAGCAAGCCGTGCTGAAGAAGCACGATGCCGATGGTCTGCGCGCCTCCCTCTTTGGGGAGTGTCTCCGCACACAGCCGCGCCAATTGAAAACCTGGCATCACATAAGGCAGGATGGCCACGCTGTCTCCGTACAATTCCCTCACGCGCTCCGCGCCGTCCGGCGTGTTCATGATCGCGATCAACGCGTCGGGATGGGCGTGATCGACGAACTTGTGCGGAACGACCGCGTGCAGGATCGACTCCACCGAGGGGGCGGGCGCCGACGGATCAGTCATGCTGCACGTCAACTCGCGCGCCATCTGGGACTCGGAGAGCGCGGGCAGCTTCGCGAGGCGGAGCAGAGGCGCCATCCGGCAGGGTGAGAACCCCGTGGCATCGATCGTCTCCAAATCGCGGCCGCTGCCCTTGATGTAGAGAATCTCTTCGTCTTCGCCGAAGAGATTGGTCTCGCGGACCTTGACCGAGGTATTTCCCCCGCCCTGAAGGACGAGCTCGGGATCGCGGCCGAGCAGGCGCGACCCATGAATGCACTGGGCGAGATCGCCCGCATATTGCGCCGCTTCGTGATTGTTCCAGAGACTGAGCATTCCCCGGCTCTAGCGCCGCGGCGCGGAATAGGCGACCCGATTCATTCAACACCCCGGCGCACTTCAGACGAGCGACGCCCCGTAGCCCCGGACTGGCTTCATTCCTTTCATGAAGCTCAGCAATCTCCCGCGACACAACATCGGAAGGTTCTCACGGAATTCTCTCATCCCCAAGTGCCGCGAGATTGCGCAACCTGCATTCCCCGATAAGCTTGGCCGCGATGAAGACCCTCCTGCGCGCACTTGTCGGCACGGCACTTATGGCTTTTGCCTACGTCGCTGCGACAAACGCGGCCGATTTGATGCCCTGCGACCTTGGATCGCTCGTGGACATTCCAGCGGTGTGGGCGCTGACGCCGGACAAGCTCGAACAGCTCTTTCCCAAGCCCCAGGGGGCGACCACCAATCCTTATTACGCGTGGCTCACTTCGGATCACAGCCGCGCGCTGTTCATGCGGCACCGCTATACGAATATCACTATCGATCTCACGATTTTCGACAAGACGATCCCGGTCGAAGAAGCCATCGTCGATTTTCAAGCCGGCAAGCTCAACGGAATCACCTTCTCGATTTATAACCGCGGCGACAGCGGAACGGTGGACCTGGGCGAGTTGAAACGGCGCTCGGCCAAATGCAACGAAACGCTGCGAAAGAGCCTGGGCGTCGTTCCCGCGCCGCGCCGCGCCGATCCCGCGCAGGGTTTGCTCGCGGAGGGTTGGACATGGATTTCCACGCTGGGGATGGCCAGCCTGGAATACAATCCCGAGTTCGAGCGCGGGCACCCCGAGTACCTTCGGATGCGGATTGCCCCGCGCGATGCGAAGGGAGCCATCGCCGCGTCCATGCGCGAACACCGTGGCGGCAGCACGCTTTCCGAGCTCACCGCGGCGGTGAAGCGCAATTCCCAGGGCGACGTGTGGATTGATGGCGTCCCCATGGTGGACCAGGGGCCGAAGGGATATTGCGTGGTCGCATCCGCCCAACGGCTTTTCGAGTACTACGGAATCTCCTGCGACGAGCATCAGCTCGCCCAACTCGCCGGCTCGCAAGCGCAGGGCGGCACGAGCGTGCTGGAAATGATGAAGGCGCTCCAGTCGATCGATGGATCTTTCAAGACGCAGTTCAAGGCACTGATGCTCTTGTACTCGGATCACAGCCTGCGGGAATTTCGTAACCAAAAGCGGGTCGACGAGAAGGAGTTTCAGAAGCAAGTCCTGGAATACGTCAGCAAGGGGATCCCCCTGCTCTGGGGCCTGGAATTGGGAAAATTTCCCGAAGAGCCGCCGATCAAGGTGCAGGAGGGCGGCGGCCACATGCGGTTGATCATTGGCTGCAATCCCAAGACCGGCCAGTTGATCTTCACGGATTCCTGGGGCCCCGGCCACGAAATGAAGCGCATGAAAATCTCCGACGCCTTCCAGGCGACGCACGGCGTCTTTGCCATGCAGCCGACGACCCGATAGCTTGCGGCTTCCATCCCGGAGCGATGAGAGACATTAGCCCTTCGGGCTGGGCGAGCCCCTGAATCCAGCCAGATACAATATACGTCCCTGGAAGGAGCTGTCGCGATGGATGCCGCAACAGTGAGTATCGAGCGAACGGCGATTCAGGGGATGAACGCGGAGATCAGTCCCCGCTGATCTTCAGCACCCTGTCATTCATGCTGTCTACGACATAGATCGCCCCGTTGTGAAACAGGACCCCATGCGGATCCTTGAGCTGTGCCTTTTCGGCCGGCCCGCCCAGACCGCCGGTGCCGGGCTTGCCGTCGCCCATGATGGTGACCAGCTTTCCTTCGGCAGGGAGGTATTTACGGAGCAGGTGGTGCAGTTCATCGCAGATGAGCACATTGTCCTGCGCATCGATGCCGAGGTGTTTCGGGTTGCCGGCCAGCGGAATGTCGGAGCCGCCGAGGTGCGTATCGTCGAGCAGCACCTTCACCTCGCCGTTCGGGGTGCGCACGCGCAGGGAGGTTCCGCCAGCGATGTAGAGGTTGCCCTTGGAGTCCATCGCGATGCTCCGGCCACCGGGGCAGTTTTTCAGTGTGCTGATGATGCTGGTCTTCATGTCGATCACACGGACGACCTTGCTGAAGCCGCTCACGTAAAGCGTCGCTCCGTCGTTGCTGAACCACAGGCTGGCGACACCGTCGAGCGCGGCCTTTTCCGCGGGCCCGCCGTCGCCCGTGGCCTCCTTGCCTTCGCCGGTGCCGGCGAACGAGGTGAGGATGCCGGTCTTAACGTCTATCTTGCGCACCTTGCGATTGAAGCTGTCAGCGACGTAGAGATTCCCGTCCGGCCCGATGACGATGTCGTGGATGCAATTGAACTCGCCGTTCGTGGCCGGGCCTCCGTCGCCGCCGGCGCCGACTTTCCCGGTGCCGGCGATGGTGGTGATGATCCCCTTCGTGTCCACCTTGCGCACGAATTGTCCGTCCGTCTTCGTGCCGAACTGGCCGATGTACATGTTCCCCGTCTTGTCGAAAATCACGCCGAAGGGCCTCAACACCCTGGCCTCATTCGCCGGCCCGCCGTCACCGCCCATGCCACCGGCGACGAGCGTCACCTTGTCCGCGCGCGCCAGCTCGGTGAAGGCGAGGGAGAGGAGGGTGGCGGCAACAGCGGCGAAAACTCGGGCTCTGGGGCGGGGGGCGGTTTGCATGTGGAGAATCACCAGTATTTCCGCTCTCCATTAGGATTGGCGAAGGAAAAACAGGCCGGCGGGAGTGATTCCATCTAGGGATGCGGCCCTGAGCGTGGTCCAATTGGAGACAACCCAGAGTTCAATCTGAGAACACCCCCTTCCTCCCCGTGAACCGCCGCCTGCTCGCTCTCTTCATTTTTCCCTTCGTCGCGGCGATCAGCCATGCGGCGGAACGTCAGCCGTGGGTGAATACACGGCTCAAGGGTTCGCCAGAGCCGCCGTCGCCCTACATCGCCGTGCGCGCGTTTCCCAACCTCGAGATCAAGCGCCCCGTCGCGCTCGATCTGGAGCCGGGGACCGGGAAACTCGTGCTCCTGCAATACCCGGCTGACAAGTTCAAGCTGTGCCGGCTGCGACGGTTCGCTCCGCAAGACGACGTGACCGAGGCGGAGACGTTGATCGAACTGCCGGACACGGCCAACAGCATTAATTTCCATCCGCACTACCCGGAGAATGGCTGGATTTACGTCGGCAGCACGGGGCTCGATCCGGCGGATGCGCAGGGAAAGAAGAGGCTCTGCCACATCGTGCGCTACACGGTCGACCGGCAACCCCCCTACCGGGTCGTCGAAGGCTCGGCGTGGACCATCATCGAGTGGCCGAGCGATGGGCACAACGGCATGGCCTCGGCCTTCGGCAACGATGGCATGCTCTATGTGACGACGGGCGACGGCACCCACGGCTCTGATCTGGACGACGTCGGGCAGGATCTCAGCTCGTTGCGCGGGAAGGTGCTGCGCCTCGATGTCGATGGCGCGCCGCCCGGGCAGCCCTATCGTGTGCCGCCGGACAATCCGTTCGTCAGCACAGAGGGTGCGTGCCCCGAGACCTGGGCTTACGGATTGCGCAATCCCTGGCGCATCACCGCCGACCGCGAGAGCGGGCAGATCTGGGTGGGACAGAATGGGCAGGATCTCCGCGAGAGCGCCTACCTGCTGCAGCGCGGCGCCAACTACGGCTGGAGCGCGTATGAAGGCTCACGCATTTTCATCAAGAGCCGTTTGCGCGGCCCTTCCCCCTTTACGCCGCCGACCATTGACCACGATCACGGCGCGTTTCGTTCGTTGACGGGTGGCATTGTGTATCGCGGCGCGCGCTTCCCGGATCTCGTCGGCGCTTATCTCTACGGCGACTGGTCTACCGGCCGGATTTGGGCGGCGAAGCACGATGGCCGGCAGTTGCTGTGGAATCGCGAATTGGTCGACACCGCCCTGGCGATCACCGGCTTCTGCGCCACCGCGGAGGGCGACATCCTCGTCGTCGATCACGGTGGCGATGGGGTGTATCGTCTCGAACCGGCGCCTCCCGCCGAGGCCAGTGCCATGGATTTCCCCAGGCGACTGAGCGAGACCGGACTCTTCGCCAACGTGACTGCGCTGAAGCCGGCCACGGGTGTGCAACCTTACGTCATCAATGCTCCGGCGTGGCACGATGGTGCGAGCGCGGATCGCCTGCTCGCCTTGCCCGGAATGAGCACCGCCAAGCTGGCCGGGCCCTGGGCGACGTGGGATCTGCCGGACGGAGCCGTATTGGCACAAACGCTCAGTGTGCCTCCCCATGACGGCACGCCCGCCCGCCGCGTGGAGACGCGAGTGCTGCTCAAGCAAGGCAACGATTGGTCCGCGTATTCGTACCTTTGGAACGACGCGCAGAACGATGCCGCGCTCGTCTCCAAGGAAGGCATGCGCGTCAAACTTGCCGATCGGGAATGGCTCGTCCCCACCCGCTCGGACTGCCTGCTCTGTCACTCGCGCGCGGCGAAATTTGCCATCGGCCTGACCACGGCGCAGCTCCACCGCGATGTGGTGACCGGAAGTCAGACGCAGAATCAAATCGAGGCATTGATCGCCCTCGGCATCGTCAAGGGCCCGCTTCCGACGCCAGATCTCCCGCGCCTCGTTGACCCTTACGACAGCAGCGCCGCACTGGCCGACCGGGCGCGTGCCTACCTTGCGACGAACTGCGCCCACTGCCACACCCCGGAAGGCGGCGGCAACACGCTGATGGATCTGACACCCGGAGTCACACCCGACCGCCAGCATCTCATCGACGCGCCACCCCAACACGGCGCGATCGGCCTCGAAGGCCTTGCGGACGCGAGGCTCGTCGCCCCAGGCAATGCTGGACGCTCCGTGTTACCGATCCGCGTTTCATTGCGGGGCGCGACCGGCCAGATGCCTCCCGCGGGAACGCTGGCGATTGACCCCGTGGGGCTTCAGTTGCTTTTGGAGTGGGTGCAAAGCCTGCCATCATCCACGCCGCAGCCTTGACGCTGGCTATTTATCCAAAGTTCGTCCTTCGTTCAACGGGCGGATGCGTCGGGGGATGGGTGCAAGAATGAATTCGCCGCTACGGTTGCGTCACGCGCGGGGGTGGGCGTCGTTATAAGCGGACTTAAGGCGTTCGATGGTGACGTGGGTATAGATTTGCGTCGTGGACAGGCTGGCGTGGCCGAGCAGGGATTGCACGCTGCGGAGGTCGGCGCCGGCATCGAGGAGATGCGTGGCGAAACTGTGGCGCAGCTTGTGGGGGCTGACATTCGCGGGGATGCTGGTGTGCGGGAGGTACCGCTTGAGAACGAGCCAGACGTTTTCCCGGCTGAGTCTTCGCCGCAGTTTGCTGATGAAGAGTGGACCCGCGTGCACGTTGGCCTCCTGCCGGTATTTTTGCAGAGCCGTGAGGGCGGGCGCGCCGACGGGCACGATGCGTTCCTTGCGGCCTTTGCCGAGGACACGGACGCTTTCCGAATAGACGTCCACACTGGCCACATCGAGGGCGACGAGTTCCGCGAGGCGCAGGCCGCTGCTGTAGAACAACTCCAGGATCGCCGCGTCCCGGGCCGGCATCCAGACGGGAGCTTTGTTCGATTTCTCGACGCGCAACGGCGCGCCGAGCAGCTCGTCGATCTGCTTGCCGGTCAAAACCATCGGGAGCTTCTTTTCCAGCTTGGGCAGCAGCACTTCCTTGAGCGGATTGCTGGTCAGGCCATGCCGCTCAGTGAGGAATTTGAAGAACGTCCGCAAGGCCGCGAAGTGTAATCGGATGGTGGGGCGCGCCATGCCCCGCTTCCCGCAGTCGAAAAGATAGCGGCGAAAGTGATCCGCGGTCAGGTCCTTCCACGCGGGGAGGTTTGGCGTCGTGCGGAATTGCACGACGGCGTGACGATAGTTCTCGATCGTCCGCGGCGAGGCGTTGCGCTCGACCTGGAGGAAATGGAAAAAATCGTCGGCGAAGCGATCGCGGTCGGGGCGTTTCAAAACGCCCGGACGTTACGCGATGCCGCCGCCCGCTGCCAGCTCCCCCGCAGGGAAACTATTTTTTCCCGATGAGCGGCGACAGGCCGGCCGGCTGGCCCGTGGCGCCGACATCGCCCACCCGCGAGGTGCCGCGCACGAAGGACAACGTGGCCGAGCGGCGTTCCACCTGGTCGGGCGATTGAGCCACGATCGGAATGGCAAAGTCGCCGTCGGGCAACTTGAAGTGATAGCGGAAGGTGCCATCGGGGGCGAGCTGGATTTCCTGGCCATCGACCCAGACCGTGGCGTCGGGGTGCGTGCCGCCGTAGAAGATGATCTCGGCGTTGACGTGCATGTAGAAGCCGCGCTCGCGCTTGACGCTGAAGGGCTGCGCGCTCCAGCTCGCGCCGATCCCGCTGAAGAGGCTGGTCGGACCCGGGGCGAGCGTCTCAAGGACGACGCCGGAAAGGCCGCTGGAGCTCTCGCTGGACAATTTTTCCGTGAGCTGTTTGCGGAGGAGTTGGTCGATCTCTTCCGAGCCGAGGCCGAGGCGGTCGATGAGCGTGTCGCCGAGCAGCGCGGCGAGCAGGCGCTTCTGCTCATCGTTCCAGGTCGGCGCCTGGCCGGCGCGGAATTCCAGGCGGCCTTCGCCGGCGATGCGGGCCAGTGCGCTGATGAGGCTCTCGCCTTCCATCATCTTTTCCTTCACCAGGTCGAGCAAACGCTCAAAGGTCAGATGCGCCGGCACGGTGGCGAAATCCGCGCCCGCGTCCGCGGCGAGCGCATCGGCGGGCGTGGCCGCGATTCCCGATTGCACGATTTTCTGCCAGCCGCCCGATTTGTCAAAGTAGCCGATTTCCGCGAAGTAGGCCGTATCGGGGCTGCTGACGGGGATATACCAATTGCGGGCCTCGGGATTGATCTCGATCAGCCCGGCGTCGGCGCCGGCGGCGGTGGAGATCTTGAGGAAGAATTGCTTCATGCCGCCCCGGAAGGCGCTCGCCGAAAACTTGCCGAAGTTGAAATCCCAGTAGCTGAAGAGCCAGCGAGGGTCGCGCGCCACGAGGAAAAGAGTGTCTTCGAAATAGCTCACCGGCAGATCCCCGAGATCCTCGAAAACGGGCGCCGATACCGCCGGAGCCACCGATGTCGACCCGATCTCATACTTATGCGCCTCATTTTGGTCCTCGCTGGAAATGACCGGCTCCGGCGAAATCTGGAATGCACCGTTCTTTTTCACGGAAGTCGGTGAAGGGGTGGCGGATGGATCGGGATTGCTTTCGGGCATAGTGAATTGCAGGTTTGGAATTCGGCGTTGATACTTCTCGAACGGGAGCGCCTTGTAAGTGATCCGACAATCTTTCGTCAACACAATTTTTGCCATCGTCACCCGGATTTTACAATTTTAGGACCGAAACCGTTCCGAATTCGCCGCTATTTTGCACATTACAAACTAATGCTGACCAAACGTGTCATTCCCTGTCTCGATGTTCACGACGGTAAAGTCACCCGCGGCGTGCAGTTCGGCCGCGCCGAGGAAGGCGGCCTGCGCAATGTCGGCGATCCGGTCGAACTCGCCATTCGCTACAACGACCAGGGCGCCGACGAGATGGTGTTCTTCGACATCACCGCCAGCGCCCATGGCCGATCTACGATGATCGATGTCATCGCTCGGACGGCGGCCCATTGCTTCATGCCGCTGACGGTCGGCGGCGGGATCCGCACGACCGATGACATGCATGCGCTGCTCCACGCCGGCGCGGACAAAATCAGCATCAACTCCAGCGCTATCGCCACGCCGGAACTCATCGGCGCGGGTGCAGAACGATTTGGAAGTCAGTGCATCGTCGTCAGTATCGACGCCAAGAAGACTTCGCCGGATCGCTGGGAGGTGTTCGTCCAGGGTGGTCGCAAGCCGACGGGGCTCGATGCCGTGGAATGGGCGACGGAAGCGGTGCGACGCGGCGCGGGGGAGATCGTGCTGAATTCCATCGATGCCGATGGCACGAAGGCGGGATACGATCTCGTCATCACGCGGCGGATCAGCGAGGCAGTCGGCGTTCCGGTGGTGGCGAGCGGCGGCGCGGGGCAGCTTGGGCACATGGTGGATGTGCTCGCCGAAGGGAAAGCGGATGCCGTTCTGGCGGCGAGCATCTTTCACTTCGGAGAATATACCGTGGCGGATGTGAAGCGGTACCTTGCGGAGCATGGGGTGCCGGTGCGATTGCAGGAGAGGGTTGAGCCTGCGTCCGATGCGGCGGTTGGCGGGGCCGCAGCCAAGGGACTTTAAGACGTAGAGATCCGACGCGGCTGAGCCGCAACCAAAGGAGGTTGGCCGTAAAAAGGCACGTTTGGCGGCTCCGCCGCGGTTGTTTGGTCGGGCTCGCCCCAAAGGCACCGGCCACCACCAGCACCTCAACCCCCTCTAGTCCCCTCCGCCTCCTCGGTGGTAGGGAAACCACCGCTCCTTGGGCGCATCGTGGAGCCCAGGCAGCCACCGCAGCGAAATGAGGGGGCCTCAGGGGGAGAGCGTGGCGATCATGCGGACGGTCTGGACGGCGGCCGGCACATTATGGACTCGGAAAATGGCGGCGCCCCGGAGCATCCCCTGGACGATGCAAGCGACCGTGCCGGCGTCGCGGGCGGCGGGATTTGCGATGCCGAGCGTCTCGCCGATGACGGTCTTGCGAGAGACCGGGAGGAGGATAGGGCGGTTGAAGTGGTGGAGGCGGTCGAGTTCGCGGTAGATGCGCAGATTGTCGGCGCGTTGTTTGGCGAAATCGATGCCGGGGTCGAGGATCAGCGCGTCGCGTGATACGCCGGCTCGTTCAGCCGCGCCGATCTGTTCGGCGAAGAATTCTTCGAGTCGCGCCATGATGTCATCGTAGCCCACGTGCGTGTGCGGCACTTTGGGCTGCCCGATGCTGTGCATGATGAGGAGCGCGGCGCCGGCGTCCGCGCAGATGCGGGCGTTTTCATCGGTGGGCAGGCCGCCGATGTCGTTGAGGAGATCGCCGCCGCGCGGGAGCACCGCGCGCACGACACCAGGACGCCAGGTGTTGATGGAGAGCAGCGGTGCTGGCGCGCCGGCTGGGCGACCGCCGCACAGTTCGGGCCACCGCTCGAGGAAGCGCAGCAATTGCGCGGCCTCCTCGGCTTCCGGAATCGCCGCACGATTGGTGCGCGCGCTTTCCGCGCCGATGTCGATGATTTGCGCGCCGTCGGCGAGTTGCTGACGGGCGCGATCGAGCGCGGCGTCGATTTCCGTCAAGCCATCGCCGCTGAACGAATCGGCGACGAGGTTGATGATCCCCATGACCAATGGGGCCCTGGGAAATTCGTAGCTGACGTCGCGCGCCTTCAGCCTCACGGCAACGGGACCTGCGATCGTTTCCTCCCGGCAAAGCGAGCCGTCTCCGTGTAGCCCTCGGCCCGAACCAGCGCCACGGCCTCGGCAAAACCGGCGCCAAGTTCCGCCACGGCGTGGGCGTCGGAGTTGATTAGCACAGGAACTCCGGCAGCATGGGCCAGGGCGACGAATTCGCGCGCGGGATACAATTCGCGGCACTCCTTGCGCAGACCAGCCGTGTTGATCTCGTAGGCCACGCCGCACTCGGCGAGCGCAGCCACCACCGGTTCGTAGAACCGGCGAAGGTCACCGGCGGGACGGTAACCAAATTTTTTCGGCAAATCAGGATGCGCGACGAAATCGAACAACCCGCTGCGGATCGCCGCTTCGTAGCAACGCCAGTAATCCGTCCAAATCTCCTCCGCATTTCCGGAGTGCCGCTTGAGGTGCTGCGGATCGTCGATCGCCCAACCGTCGGAGATGTAATGCACCGACCCGATGAAAAAATCCCATGGCGCCATGCCGGCCAGTTCTTCGATCCACGCTTCGCGTCCGGACAGGAAATCGCACTCGAGCCCGAGCCGAATGGTGAGCTGGGGAAATGCGGCGCGCGCTTTTTCCACTTCCTCGAAATAGCGCGGGAGGTCCTCCCGCAGCATGCGCCAGTCGTCGAAGCGGGCCGGCATGGGGTTGTGGTCGCTGAAGCCCAGCTCGCCCAGCCCAAGCTCGACGGCGCGCGCGGCGAACTCGACCGGCCAGCCGGCGGCGTGATGGCAGAGGGGCGTGTGAACGTGATAGTCGGAGAGCGCGGAATACATCGGGCCACGCAATTTGCCGAAGAGTCGGTCGCGAAGCACGCGCGAACTCTCCGCTTGCCCCACTCCGCGAGCGCCGCCAACCTTTCAATCGCATGAGATTCATCGAGACCGTCTTTCAAAAACTGAAGCGGCACCCGAAGCGCATCGTCTTCCCCGAGGGGACCGAGCCGCGGGTGCTGCGGGCGGCTGCCCGTTTCGTGAAGCTCCAACTGGGCGCTCCGGTGGTGCTCGGGCGCAAGGAGGACGTCGAGAAAGTCGCGCTCGAAGGGAACATCAGCCTCGACCACATCGGGGTGGTTGATCCGCTGACCTCTTCCGATCTGCCGTTGTTTGTCAGCCGATTGGAAAAGCTCAAGCGTTACCGCGACCTCGGCACGAAGCAGGCCGCGGATATCCTGGCCAATCCCAATTACTTCGGGGCGATGATGGTCCAGTACGGTCAGGTCGACGGCCTGGTGACGGGCGCCGGCGAGACCGCGAGCAGCGCCCTGCGTCCGCTCATCCAGCTCATCCAGCCGCTGCCCACGCCGACAAGCGTGTCGAGTTGCATGATGCTCGACTTATCCAATAAACGCTACGGCGAGCGCGGGGTCATGCTCTTCGCGGACTGCGCGGTCATTCCCGAACCAACGGTCGAGCAGCTTTCGGACATCGCGGTGCAGACCGGCACGATCTGCCGCCAACTGACGGGCAACAAGCCCCGCATCGCCATGCTGAGCTTTTCCACCAAGGGCAGCGCGAACCTGGCATCGCCGCAGAAAATCGCAGCCGCCACGGCGCTGGCCCGTCAGAAAGCGGAAGATCAGCATCTGGAAATGGAGATCGACGGCGAGTTGCAGGCGGACACCGCCCTCCTCGCCGACCTGGCCGCGCGCAAGGCGCCGACCAGCCTCGTGGCAGGGAAAGCCAACGTCCTGGTCTTTCCCGACCTGAACAGCGGCAACATCGGCGCCAAGCTCGTGCAGTACCTCGCCGGCGCGGAAACCTACGGCCAGATCCTGCTCGGCCTGGCGAAGCCTTGCGCCGATCTTTCGCGAGGCGCGAGTGAGGACGACATCCTGGGTGTCGCGGCCATCCTTGGCCTCCAGGCCATCGAGTACCGAAAGCTCTACCCGACCGAAGTGTGACAATGACAGCGCTCCGCGATCGGCGATGAACCTCAGTACTCCGCGCATTTTCGTCGCCGCCACCGAGCAGAACGCCGGCAAGACCACGACGTCCCTCGGCCTTTTCGCCGCGCTGCAAAAGCGCCGCGGACGCATCGGTTTCATGAAGCCGGTCGGCCAGCGATTCGTCGAAGTCGAGGGCAAGCGAATCGACGAAGATTCCATTCTGATCGACCAGACGTTCAGCGTCCGGACGCCCTTGGAAGCGATGAGTCCCATCGCCGTGGAACCGGATTTTACCCGGCGCTACATTGAAAACTCGAATAACGAGTTCCTCATCCGGCGCATTCAGAATTCCTTCGATCGCGCGGCGTGGGAAAAGGATTTCGTGATCATCGAGGGCACCGGGCACGCGGGCGTCGGCTCGGTGTTCGATCTGTCCAACGCGCGGGTGGCCAAGCTCCTGGGTAGTAAAGTGCTGCTCATTGCCGGCGGCGGCATCGGCAAGCCGATCGACGAAGTGGCGCTCAACAAGGCGCTCTTCGACAAGGAGGGAGTCGAACTCGTCGGCGTCATCCTCAACAAGATCATGCCGGCGAAATTCGATTATGTCTGCGACTTTGCGCGACGGGGATTGGCTCGCCTGGGCATCGATTTGCTCGGAGCGATCCCCGAGGAACCGATTCTCGCCAATGCCACGCTCGGCCAAATCTGCAAGACGACCCGGGGCACATTCATCAACGGCAAGACCAAGTCGCGCCGACGGGTGCAGAAAGTGGTGATTGGCGCGATGAACTCGGGCCACGCCATGGAGTATTTCAAGCCGGGAACGCTGATCATCACGCCGGGCGACCGCGAGGACGTGATTCTGGCCGCGCTGTCATCGAGCACCTTGAGCGAGAACGATGGCCATTCCATCGCGGGCCTCGTGCTCTCCGGCGACCTCGTCCCTACCGCGCCGATCATGGAGCTCTTGCAAAACTCCGAGGTGCCAACGATCGCCTCGCCGCTCGACAGCTACACCGTGGCGAGCAGCATCCACTCGATGACGGTGAAGACGCTGCCGGGCGACGTGGAGAAGATCGACAAGATCCAGTCGCTGATCGATCGCTATGTGGAGGTGGATCGGCTGCTGAGCAAGCTTTAGCGGAAGTGGATGGTTGATAGCCCCGCAGGGGCTTGTATGTTCACGGTTGTGAACCGGCGTATTTAACCTGGGAATGGGAATGGGATGGCCAAAAATGAAGGTAGCCCGTACGGCGCAAGGCTTTACACATCAGCCCGTTGTCATCCACTGGGTTCATTGCGGAGCGATGGGATTTCGTGGAAGGGTAACGACTTCCGCAGGGCGCCAGAGTTCCATCCCCGTTTTTAGGGTTAGAACGCGTTCGGCACTTTGGACACCGGAGGTGTCCCAGCCATTAGCCCCGGGTCGAGCGAGTCTGCGAGCGAACACCCGGGGTATCCACCCAACAGCGAACGCTCCATCCGTCCCGGCGAAGCCGCATCTCCGAGGGCGAGGGGAATGATGCGGCCAGGAGGCCGGGACGGATGGTGCTGCGCTGTTTTGGCAGGAACCCCGGGTGTTCG
>JBBRPL010000004.1:0-160476 GCA_038228205.1 Chthoniobacterales bacterium | reverse complement strand
CGGGCTGCAGGATCGTGGCGGGGCGCAACCGGAGAACGATGAAACCCACGGCCACCGCGACGAGATACCCGATGCCGAGCCGCAGAATTGTCATGACCCAGGGACTCTGCCCCTTGAACGCGGCGACGGTGCTCAGCGCGACGAGCGGGCTGACGATGGGGGCGGCCAGCATGTAGGTGACGGCCGAGGAAAGGGGCAGGCCTTTCTTGATGAAGCGGCGAATGACGATGACGCTGCCGCATTCGCACATGGGGAAGATGAGACCGAGCAGACCGCTGATGGCAACGGCCGCGGCGCCATTTTTGGGCATGAAACGCTGGATCCTTTCGGACGAGACGAAGACATCCACCAGGCCGGAGATGATCGACCCAAGGAGCAGAAATGGCACGCCTTCGAAGAGGACGCTGAGGAACGAATAGGCGAAATCGTTACGGCTGAAATTGAACCAGGACATGCGGGCGGGAAGAGAAGGCCGCTACCGTGGAGGGGAGGCGTTCAAGTTGCAAGTGCCTCCGAGCGCCGAGCCCGCCAGCGATCGAAGAGCCCGCGCACCGCGCGGGCGCCCTCGACGATCCTCGGTCCCGGTTGCAGCAGGATGTCGGACTCGAATGCGTGGAGTTCGCCATCCCGGAGGGCGGCAATGTTCTCGAAGCCGGGACGCCGGCGAATGCTGTCGAGATCGACCTTTTTTCCGCACCAACTGGCCAGGAGCATGTCGGGATTGGCGGCGACGACCTCGTGCGGTTCGACCCGCCGCTCGTGCGCCGAGCGCCCGCGGCGCGCGGCAAATACATCCTCGCCGCCGCACCACTCGATGAGTTCGCCCACCCAACCGATCCCGCTGATCAACGGGTCTGGCCACTCCTCAAAATAGACGCGCGGTCGCGGATCGAGGTCCACCCGCAACGAGTCGAGGTCGTGTAGAAATTGCGTCGCGAGGGCCTCCGCCGCCGTCGCCCGGCCGATGGCGCCGCCGATCAGCCGGATCGTATCGGCAATTTCGCCCAGCGTTCGTTGATTGGTGACGAGCACCGCGCAGCCGGCGCGAATGAGTTGCGCGGCGATGTCCGCCTGCACGTCCGAGAACGCGATGACCAGATCCGGACACAGGCTGGCGACACGTTCCGCGTCCACCTTGGAAAATCCGCCGATCACGGGACGGCGGGGCAGTCCCTCCTGCGAGGCAAAAGCGCTCACGGCGAGAACGTCTTCCCACGCGCCGAGTCGCGCGCAGACATCCGCCGCTTCGGCGCTCAGGCAGATGATGCGCACGCGGCGGCAGGGCGGCTAGCCGCCGTAGGATTGCTCCACCCGCTTGGCGACATCCATGTAGCCGTAGTCCACTTCGTAGATGTCTTTCATGCACTTGAGCGATTCGTCTTTCTTGCCCATGCGTTCGTAGACGAGCCCGAGCTTGTAGAGGACTTCCTTTTTCGTCGCATCCATGGCGACGATCTCGCTCGCGGCGTCCTGGAACTGCTTGACCGCCAGATCGAGCATGCCCTTTTCCGTGTAGCATTGCCCGAGCAAGTTCATGGCCTTGAGGCGCGCGTTGGGATTTTGCCGGGCGCGCTGCAATTCCTTGATGGCCTCGGTGTACATTTTGGCGTTCACCAACTGCTCGCCGAGTTCGTAGGCCAGTTGCAGATCGGTCGGGTTGCGTTCCACCCGCTTGCGCGCGTCGGCGATGAGCAACTCGGCCTTTTGCTGCTTCAGGCTCTTCAATTCCTCCCGATAAGCCTCGGCCTCATCGTGCTCCTCGCCCCCTTGCGCCAGCCAGTCCTCGATCCCTTTCGCCGAGAGATCGATCTTGCGCAGTTGCAATTCGGACAGCTTGCGAATCACCGCCGGGTCTGCGCCGCCCAGCAGTTCGTTGCCCTGATGGTAGTAGTAGAACGCGCCGTCGAGGCTTTCCACGGTTTGATCGATTTCGAAGCGGTCCTCCCACAGTCTGGCGATGCGGCGCGTCAGATCGACGTTCGTCGTGTTTGCCTCCCATTCGGGGGTCAACTCGGCGAGCTGCTGATCGACCATGTCTGCACTCTTCACCACGCGGCTTTTTTGCTCGAGTGAGACCGCCTCATCCTTGTCCTTCATCAGGTCCCGGTAGCTCTTCGCTTCGGTCCAGCCGCCGGACTTCATGGAGTGCGTGGCGGCCGCGTCCTTGCTGCGCTTGACGGCCACGAGATCCGCCGGATTGGCCTCCGCGATCCTGCTGTAGAGCAGCACCGCCTTGTCCGCGTCTCCCATGGTGAGGTAAAATTCACCCAACTCGTGCATCGTCTTGGTGTCGGTCGGATTGGCGTCGATGATGGTCTCGAGGGCAAACGCCGCCACCTCCGGATACCCGGCCGCCTTGGCTGCCTCTTTCAGCAGGTGATTGATCTGCGCATTGTTCGGATCGCTCTCCAAATTCTTCTCCGCCAGTTCCATGGCTGCGACCGGATCCTTCTTCACCATGCCGGCACCCTTCAGAGACGCCGTGGAAAGCCCCGAGAGGAAGCTCTTTTTCCCTTTCGTGGCGATGATTTCCACTTTGCGCAGCCGCTTGCGACCTTCGAAAAAACCGGGGAATTCCTTCAGGATCGCCTGGATCAGTGAAATTGCGTAGCCGTAATTTCGCAGCTCCACTGCGTGGAGCGATTTGAGCCAAAGAGCACGCGCGTTATCGGAAAGGTCCTTCTCGTTCTGGATGGCCATAATTCTGGGACAGCTAAAGTAGCACTGGCCCGCTCCAATTGACAATGCCCCTTGCGTGAAATTGCCGTTCGAAGCGCGAATTCACGAGACCGCCAGGTATTCCCCGTTCCTCAGTGGAGCGGAGGCGTCAGCTTGTCGCTTTCGTCCTTCCGCTTTTCCACCTTCTTGCCGACCATCTCGCGAAGAGCGGTCATTTCCTTCTTGGAGTTCTCCGACAAATTACCGGGGCCGTGCTCAAAGAGGACGGTAAAAAAGAAGGTCGCGCCCAAAAATATGGCGGCCCAGAAAATGGTACGGATTAGACCCATAGAGGTGTGCGCTCTTCAGTAACGCATACTCCATGCCGCGGCAATCGCCTTTTCTTTATCCCTCGGTGGCGGGATCTTGCGCCTGGAGCGGGCGATGCAGATGGGTGAGCGCATAGAGCGTGGCATAGGAGAGCAGCGAAAAAGCGAAAAAGGTGAGGCAGAATGCGCTCATCTCCGGGTAGCGCAGGAAATTCATTCGCGCAATCACATCCCCCGCCAGGCCGAAGGGACGGGTCAGCACATCCCAACTGTTCCACCGCTCGAAGCGCCCGAGATAGATGCCGAAAGAAGTCAGGGCCAGCATCACTCCGACGAAGCTCCAACTCCAGATCCGTCCTCTGCGGCGACGCACGACCTCTTGCATGAGGAAAAGTGACAGGTATCCAGTGAGCAATCCCGTCCACGCAAAGGACACCATCATGACGAGATCAAACCACTTCGGGATGGGGTGTCGCGCTTGCAAATGCACCAGGTCGGTCACGATATAAGGTGCGTTCGGAAAAAAGAAAAACCAAAGCGGCGCCCACAGCAGCAGTCGTCGCCAGCGGGGGACCTGCTGCCCGTCCAGCGCATACACGCGCAACGCGAAAAGCAGGGGCAGCCAGGCCAGCATCAGGTTCCAGGTGAACGCCTTCATCAATCCGTCGTGAAGAAAGAGCACCCTCGCCCCGGCCATGGCCAGGCACGCGCCCGAGGCAAACACCAGCGTGGCGACGACGGGTCGCACACGATCATCGGGAATCAGGCGGGTACGCATGGCGAAGTGATTGTGCAGGCAGCGGCACGGTATCCATAGCTCAATCCCCACGGAGGGCAAATCGCATTCGCGTTTGCAGACTGAGCAGTGCTTTGAGCACGGAGATCGAAGTAACACGGATGGCACGGATGACACGCATTCGAAGGGAGACGGGTGCCAGGGCGTGCGAAGCCACTCCTCCGTTGGGAGAGTGTGAGGATCCCCGCTTATGGCTCCTCATTCGTGAAATCCGTGGTTCCATTTCCGGATTTGGATTACGACCTTCCCTCCACATGCCAGATCACTTTGCCGCTCTCGATCAACCGCGCCGCCCCTGGCTCGATGCCGATGCGATCAAGGAACTCTTCCATCGCGCCTCGGCGGCCTGGCATCCCGATGTGGCCGGGAGCGGGGATGCGACCCGTTTCGCTGCCGCCAGCGCGGCCTACAGTGCTCTGCGCGATCCGGTCTCGCGACTGCGGCATCTTCTGGAACTCGAAGTTCCCGAACAACTCACGCGGCCCGCGGAAATCCCGCCCGACTTCGCCGATCTGTTCATGCGACTGGCGGAATTTCGGCAAACCCTCAACGGATTTCAAAAGAAGGAGAGTGCCGCGGCCCACGGGCTCGCGCGCGCTCTTCTCGCGGAAGAACGGCACTCGCTTTGGCAAAGGGCGTCGGCTCTGAAGGGCGAACTCGAAGCCGCCTACGACGCGTCGCTGGCCCTCCTGCGAGCGCTTGACGCCGATTGGGAGCCGCGCGCCGCCGGGGCGGCTGAGCGGTTGGCCGCGTTGCAGCAGCGCTTCGCCTATCTTTCGAAGTGGCGCGCCCAACTGGGCGAATCCTTGTTCAAGCTCGACCCTTCTTAACTTCACCCTCATGGCTCTCATCGTCGGCATCGACCTCGGCACCACCAACTCTCTCATCGGCGCGATGGACGCCGGATTTCCCGTGCTCCTCGCGGATTCCGATGGCGAACGCCTCACGCCCTCCACGGTGCACTTTCCGGAAAACGGCGAGCCGCTCGTCGGTCGCCCCGCCGCCCGGATGCGCGCGCTCGATCCGGCCAACACGGTTTATTCCGTGAAGCGCTTCATCGGCCGCCGGGTCGGGGAGGATGCGGACGATGTGAGCTACGCGCTGGTGGGCGCCAGGGGCGCGGCGGCTCGTGTGCGGGTTCGCGACCGTGAATATTCCCCCGAGGAAATATCCGCGATCATCCTGAAGAAACTCCGTGCGGACGCCGCCCGCGCCCTCGACACGGAGATCGTTCGCGCGGTCATCACCGTTCCTGCCTATTTCAACGACGCCCAGCGCCAGGCCACCAAGGCGGCGGGCGAACTGGCGGGGTTGGTCGTCGAACGCATCGTCAACGAACCCACCGCCGCCGCGCTGGCCTACGGCCTCGACAAGCTGCGGGACCGGGCGAAGATCGGTGTCTTCGACCTCGGGGGTGGCACCTTCGACATCTCCATTCTCGAGCTAAACGAGGGTGTCTTTCAGGTGCTCGCGACCAATGGAAACACCCGCCTCGGCGGCGACGACATCGACGCGGCGCTGGTGTCAGCCTGCGACTTGCCGATTCCAGACTGGCAAAAACGAGACCTCGTGGTTGCCGCCAAGCATCGCCTGTCCGCCGAAGAAGCGGTCGAGCTCGCCCTGCCGTTTGCCGCCGGCGCGGAAAGTCTGGTCTATCGGCTCAGCCGCGCCGAACTCGAAACGATCGCGCAACCAATCGTAGAAAAGACCCGCTGGCATTGCCGCCGTGCGCTGGCCGACGCGAAAATGGAGCCGGCGGACCTTGACGAGATCATCCTCGTCGGCGGCCAGACGCGCATGCCGATGGTCCGCCGCCTCGTCGCGGAGATCTTCGGACGCGAGCCGAACACCAGCCAGAATCCCGACGAAGCTGTGGCGCTCGGCGCGACGATCCAGGCCGGCATCCTCAGCGGCGCGGTGCAGAACGTCGTCCTCCTCGATGTCACGCCGCTCTCCCTCGGCATCGAAACATTCGGCGGGCTGATGAATGTCATCATCCCGCGCAACTCCACCATCCCGATCAAGGCCGGGGAAATGTTCACCAATGCCGTGTCCGGCCAGCAATCGATGCTCATCAAGGTGTTGCAGGGCGAGCGCGAGATTGCGAAGGACAATTGGCCGCTGGGCGAATTCACGCTCGATTTCGAACGCGCGCCGAAGGGCCAGGCCCGCGTCGGCGTCCAGTTCGAGATCGACGCCAGCGGCATCCTTCACGTGCTCGCTCGCGACACCAAAACCGGCGCGGAGAAAATCGTGGACGTCAGCAGCGCCATCGACGTCTCCGATGAAGCCGTGGAAAAGATGCTCGAAGAATCTCTCGAACACGCCTTCGAAGACATGAGCGATCGCGTGTTTACCGAAGCGAAGCTCAAATCCGCCGAACTTCTCCCCGCGGTTCGCGCTGCGCTTGGTCGGGTGGGCACCCAGCTGACCGCCGACGAGCAGATACAAGTGGCCGCCGCCGTCGCCGAAGTCGAGGCCGCCCTCGCCGCGGGCGAACCCCATCGCCTGAAACGCGCCAACGCCGCCCTCGACGAAGCGACCCAGCGCCTTGCCACTCTTCTCATCGAGCAAGCGATGAAAGGGTAGGGGTAAATTTCTGGTTTCCAGGTTCCGCCCCGGGACCGATCCCCGCAGGGAACAACCAGAAACTGGAAGCGTTAAACCAAAAACCCTTCTCGTCCCCCGGATTGCGTGTAAAATCTCGTTCGTTTCCCGTTCCCGGTATTGACAGAATCGACTTTTAGCCGATTCAGCAGGCCGACATGAAAAATGTGTTTTGGCCATTGGCGTTTATCGGCTCGTTGATCTTCCTCTTCGTCGCTTACTATGTGACGAAACCCGGCCTGCGGACGGCGGTCGATGCGCACGCACCGTGGGTCCAGGGGTGTCTCGGCCGATTTGTCCGTAACTCCGGTGAGACGGCAAATGCGGCTCCCAGACCCAGGCCAGCCGCTGAGCCGGCGGTGGCGCCGGCGCCGCTCCCGGCGGTCGCCCCGCCCACGGAAGTGCCTACGCCCCCTGCTCCCGCCCCTGTCGTGCCGGCCCAGCCCGAGGCTTTCGATCTGAAGAAGCTGGCGGCAAATCGGCCCGCCTGGCCGGCCAGGATTGCCATCATTAAAGCCATCGATTTTCCCGCCGTCGCGAATGGGAAAGTGGTCGGATCGGTCCACGCACCGGCGGGCACCGAGGTTGGATTACTCACCATCAGCGGGGGCAAACTCGGCGTCGAATACCAGGGCGGAGGCGCCTGGCTCTTCGTCGAAGAAACTGACATCATCGCGCGGACGCAGAAAAAGCAGAACTGACCGTCTCGCGGAGACCGCACGAAGAAGTGTGACGCGGAGGCCGGCGTTTGTTCAGCTTGCCGGATGCCCGAAGTGCTTTCCTCCTCGTTCGACGCGCTGCCCTATCGCCACGGGGCCATCCCTGCGACGCATCCCGCGCGTCTTGGGGCGATCGCGCGCTTGCTCGGCCATGGGGCCGCGCCGCCCGATCGTTGCAGGGTGCTGGAACTCGGCTGCGGCGAAGGAATGAATCTCCTGCCGCTGGCGGAGCGTTTTTCCGCCTCGCAGTTCGTCGGGGTCGATTTTTCGGCGGTGCATATCGGGGTGGGGGAGGAAGCCTGCCGCGTTGCGAGCATCGCCAACGCCCGCCTCATCTGCGCGGACCTGCGCGAGTTTGAGCCCGAAGCGGGCGCCTTTGATTACGTGATCGCGCACGGCGTTTACTCGTGGGTTTCCGACGAGGTCAAGGACCGCCTGCTCCAGCTTTGCGCGCGTGCCCTCGCGCCGGATGGCATCGCCTATTTAAGCTACAACGTTCATCCCGGCTGGGGATTGCTCGGCAGCCTGCGGGCGATCATCCGCGCGGAACTCGCCCAGGTATCCGATCCGCGGGCGCACGCCCGGCGTCTGCTGCCCGCGCTCCAGCGCGCGTTTGCCGGGCAGGACACGCCCTACGCGAAGCTCATGTCCGAAGCGCTCACGGGCATGCAAGCCAAGTCCGAGGCGCTTCTCTTTCATGACGAACTCGAGATCGTCAATGACCCCGTCACGTTCCTCGATTTCATCGCGCACACCGCCGGCCATGGCCTGCACTACCTGGCCGAGGCGGGTTTCTCCGCGCTCCCGCTCGAGCATCTGCCGCCGGCCGCGCAGGGAGAACTGGCGGGGCTCGGCGTCGACTTCTTGCGCGGCCAGCAGTTGCTCGATTTGTTCGGCAACCGGCAATTCCGGGCCAGCCTGCTCACGCTCTCCCCAGCGCCCGCGCCCCCGTCATCCGAGCCCGGTCCAGCGATCGTGGCCGAGTGCGCAGTGGGTTTGCATTTACGCGCCATCGAAGGTCGAATCGACCTTACGGGAAGCGCTCCGCTCCGGCTGCTCGGTCGTCATAATTTGGTGCTCTCGATCGAGAAGCCCGCCCAGCGCGCTTTCTTTGCGGCGCTCTGCGAGGCCTATCCCCACCGCATCGCGTTTGCGCAAGCCGTGACCCGCGCCATGGAGTTGCTGCAACAGCACGGCCTTCCGGCCGATTTGGATTCCGCGCCCCTGGCGCTCGGTCTCGTCAAGCTCTTCAAGATCGATCAATGCGATCTCCTGCTGGCCGGGAGTGGCCACTGGCTTCGTCCCCCCGCCGTACCCGAAGCCAGCCCGCTGATGCGGCATCAGGCCCGCAGCGGCCTGCACGTCACCAATCGCTGGCACGAGGTCGTCGAATTAACCGACGAGGACCGCCGTTGGGTCGCCGGTGAAGCCCACTCCCCCCGCGAAGCCGCCCTCGTCCGATCCGGCCTCGCCGTGTAGCCACGGCCCCAAAACTGGAGGGCCTGCGCTCCGTCGCAGCCCATACTTCCGTGGGCGCAGGCGGAGGGAGATCTGAGGCCCCCAATCCCGGCACGCATCTGCTTCAATGCAACATCGGCAGCGGATTCGGCTGGCGGATCAACTCCGCATCCAGGTCGAGGAAATAGTCGAGGCGCCGGTCCGCCGCCGCTTCATCGATCTGCCGCGCCATGATGAGATACGTGGCGTAGTGATTGCCTTCGCTCTCGACCAGACTCGCGTAAAAATCCGCCAGGGCCGCGTCCAGGTCGCGCACTCCCTCCGCCAGAATTTGAAATTTCTCGCAACTCCGTCCCTCGATCAACGCCAGGGCCACGAGATGATCGATGACCTGCTCCTTTCGGCCCTTGCGCACGGCGCTCATCATCCCGCTGATCCACGGACTCCGCTGAGGGTTGGTAAACCCGATCCCGCGCTCGCGCAGCAGCCGGAGCACGAGTTCGAAGTGCTGGAGTTCCTCGATGGCGATGGCGTTCAGCTCGCTCACCCGGTCGTGCAACTCCACGTATTTCTCGAGATTCAGGGCTGAGGAAGCCGCCTTCCGCTCGAGGTGCGCGTGATCCACGAGCACCGGCCCGAGATTCTTGCGGATCTTGGGCAGCCAGGTGTCAGGAAGTTTTTCGCGCCAGAGAAGCATTGTCGGAAGTGGATAGTGGATAGAGGAGGGTTGATAGCCCCGCAATCCGCGTCGTGGCCTCGGTCTGAATATGGCCCGCATCAATACCCAACTATTCAAGACCTCGCTTCGCCGACGAGTGCGCGGCTGTCAACCATCCACCATCCACGTATTCTAAACGGCTCCGCCGCTAATGCATCTTCCCGACGATGAACAGGATCAGCAGCGCCCCGATGATGGACATCACGAAGCCTGCGGGATGAAAGGGCGTGCCGGGTGCGGGCTTGGAAAACAACCGCGCGACAAGTCCGCCGACGATCGAGCCGCCGATGCCCACGAGTGCCGTCATGAAAAATCCGAGGTTTTGCACCCCGGGCAACAGTGCCCGCGCGATGAGGCCGATGATAAATCCGATGATGATTGACCAGATGATGTGCAGCATACGAAGCGTGTGAGGTGTGTGGGTTGGCGGTGCCTTGGGTCCGATTGGGCCTCGATCGTAGACCGCCCTCCGGCCCGCCGTCCAGAATGGATCGGGGCAGTGTCGGACGATCCACTACTTCCGGAACGATTTCGAAAAATCCTCCGTTTGCACGGCCACGACTTTCTTCTCGTGCTTCGAGTTGGCGATTAATTCGTTGAGCTTGTTTTCCCACGCCGCGCTGTCCATGGGGAGATCGATGGATTGGCCGATGAGCGATGAGTAGAGCAGGACGTTGGCGAGTTCCACCGAGCCCATGCCTTCATAACCGGGCGCAATGAGCGGCGTGCCATCGAGGATCGCGTCCACGAAATTTTGCATCAAGACGGCGTGTGCATTGGACGTCGTCTCGAAGGGGATGTCCACATTCCAAACCTCCGGCTTGGCGAAGCCACTCTTCGCCGTCTTGCTGAACTCGATCATGTCGGCGTCGTTGCGGTTGAAAGTGAGCTTGTTGTTCTCGAGCACCACCTTGCCGCGAGTGCCGATCAGCTCAAAGCGATTGGTGCCGGGCGCCTCTCCCGTCGAGGAAATGAAGACACCCGTCGCCCCGTTGCCCCATTCCAGGTAGCAGGTCACGGTGTCCTCCACCTCGATGTCGTGGAACTGGCCGATCTGGCAGAAGCCGCGCACCTTGGCGGGCAGGCCGCACAGCCACTGGAGCATGTCGAGCTGGTGCAGGCATTGGTTGAGGAGCACGCCGCCGCCCTCCCCCTTCCAGGTCGCGCGCCAGCCACCGCTCGCGTAATAGGCCTCGGTGCGGAACCAGTCGGTGATAATCCAGTTGATCCGCACGAGCTTGCCGAGTTCGTCCTGAATCAGTTTCTGGACCTTCAGGTAGCGCGGCTCGACCCGCATCTGAAACATGCCCGCGAAGACCTGCTGGGGACGCTTTTTCGCCACCGCGCAGAGGCGTTCGGCGTCGGCCTTGTGGGCGGAGATCGGCTTCTCGATCATCGTGTGCAGGCCATTCTCCAGCGCATCGATCCCGATCGTGGTGTGCAGGAAATGCGGCGTCGCCACCACGATGGCGTCGATCTTGCCCGAGCGGATCATGTCCTCGCATTTCTCGAAAGTCGGGATGCCCTTCGCTTTGAACGCCTCGAGACTCGGCGCATAGGCGTCGCTCACCGCGGCGAGTTCGCACCGGGAGATTTTGCCTTCCAGCAGATAGCCGGTGTGGAATTTGCCGATATTGCCGAGACCGACGATGCCGAGACGAACGTGTTTCATGGGGTAATGAGCGAGGGATGATGCGGGGTGGAGGGGGTGTAGGTATCGCTGGCCGCGAAAATACCCGGCAAGCTCATTCTGCGGCCAGCGCTGTCCGCTCTACGCGGGCCGTTGCCCGCCGAAGACGGCGAGTTCGAGCACTTTGAGGTAACACTCGACGCTTTCAAAGCCCACTTCGCGGAGCCAGTCGCATTGGACTTCGAGCGGGGCGAGGATGCTCGCGTCCTGGCCGGCCCGGCTGTAGTAATCCCGCGCGACTTCGGCGCGCGTCTTGCCGGGGGAGGCCTTGAGTTCCTTGCCGAAAATGGCGTCGATCATGTAATCGTCCCAGATCGATTCGGTCCATCGGGTGGTGGAGGAGACATGTTCGATGTTGATGAAGATCCCCTCGGGACGGAGGAGACCGAAAATTTCCCCGTAGAGCTCGCGCTTCCGTGCATCCGGGAGATGATGAATCGCAAAGCCCGACACGATGGCGTCGAGGGGCGCATGCGGGGCCACGCGGCGCGTCCAACTGGGATGATTGATGTCGGCCTGGAGGAATTCGACGCGCTGGACGCGGGCTTCCAATTGCCGCCGGGCGGCGTCGAGCATCGGCTCGGAAAAGTCGACCAGAAGACCGCGCACCCGGGGATGATCGTCGAGGATGGCGGAAGCCAGAAAGCCGTCCCCGCAGCCGAGATCGAGAAAAGTCTCGAGACGCTCGCCGGTGGCCGCGTCAATCAACTGGAGCATCATCTCGATTTGCTCGATCGCCAGCGGGATGGCGCCGCGGACGTTCTGGAGGAACTTGGCGACGAAGTCAGGATTTTGACCGGGAGGAGATTCGTCAGTCATGAGCGTGCGAATTGTGATGCGATTTCTGCGCCAAGTCGCGGGGAAAAGAAAGGGACCGGGCGCAAACCCGGTCCCTTAGTGAGATTAGCAAATCGCGTCGAGCGGCGTCAGCCTTCCATGGGGCCGGTCGTGCCGCCGATGAATTCCTCGGCCAGGTGGACGGGTTTGTAGCCCCCGATGGTCTTGAAATAGACGAAGAGCAGCAAGTAAATCACGGCCATGGTGAGCGGGATGTAGGAATCGGCCTGGAGGGTATGACGATCGCCGGTCTGGTCCGCAGTGACCACGGTCTGCTGCTGCGGGGTCCTTTCCTTGGAATCCCGAGCTTCGCCGAGCTTCTTGCCCTCGAGTCCGAAGGCGGCAGTGCTCTCGATGTTGAGGAACTTCGAGGGAGCCGCGGCCTTGTATTCCTCGAAGAGAGCCGGATCGGCTTTCTTGAGTTCTTCGCCGGCGAAACGGTCCTTGGCATAGCCGAGGCCGGGGCCGCCGATGAGGCCTGCGGATAGCATGCCGATGCCGCCCATGATGGACATGGCGACGGCGCCCGTCTGCGGAAACCGATCACCCACGACGGCGAGCATGGTGGGCCAGAAGAACGTCTTGCCAATCGCGTAAATGGCAAGGGCGACGAGCGCGGCGGCGAACGTGGTCATCCCGCTGGCCAGCTTCAGGCCGATGCACGCGATGCTGGCGCAAAGGAACAGCAGGCCGACTGGCGAAACCTTGAGAGTTCTCTCGATGAAATGCGCGCAGAAACGCAGGCTGAACATGATCGCGGACGTCCAAATAAACAGGTACTTGCCCTGTTCCGGCGTGAAGAGATTGCCGGTGATGTTTTGAATCCATCCGTCCGTCCCGAGTTCGACGGCGCCGACGAGGGCATGCGTGAGGAACAGGACGAAGAGCAGGATGGAGCCGATCGAGAACCGGGTGATGACGCCGGCTGCAACGAGGAGAATACCGCTGACGACGTAGCCGATCGTCTTGGCGGTGGCACCAGCTTGGAGCAGTTGCTCCGGGGTGGCGTCGTGTGGGGCGAGGAAGCCCTTGAAAATATCCGCGAAGAAAAGCGAGAGAAGATAGCACACGATGAGCGAGCCGAGGATGCCGACGTCCTTGAACATCTCGACGAAGCTCGCGCCTTTGGCCGCCGCTTCCGATTTCGGGAAGGTCTGACCGAAAAAGAGGATCGCGTAGATCGCGGTCGGCACGAGGTAAACCGAGAGCTGAATTTTCCAGCCCAAATGCATCTGGTCACCCAGGACCCAGCCAGCAACAGCGCCGATGACCATGCCGGCGGGCCAGCTGGCATGGAGAATATTGAGGTAGTGGGTGCGGTTTTTCGGATAGAGCGTCGCTACGAGCGGGTTGGCGACGGCTTCGAGGGTCCCATTCGCAAAGGCGAAGATGAACATGCCCCAGAAAAGGTAGTTATAAGCATTGTCGGGCGTGCTCGCGGCGAAAGTCACGAACGCCGAGAGAATGTGCCCGAGCAGGGCAACGGCGACGAGTTTGCCGTAACCGATTTTGTCGACGATGACGCCGCCGATGATGATGCCAAAGCAGAAGCCAGAGAACCCCCCGCCGCCGATCGCCCCGAGTTGGGCGGCGGTGAAATTGAATTCCTTACCCCAAGCGGCAAAAATGCCGCCGCGGACGGCAAAGCCGACGCCGGCGGCGAGAATGGCCAGGAAACCTGCCCAGAGGAGCCGGCTGGCGTTATCTGCTATACCTTCAGTTTTTGCGGACATGAGTGAATGTGGTGATTTGGGGTTGGGGTGGGGGAGATGGGTGGTGAATGGGGCCGCGTTCCGGGGGCGAAGCGCGGGCATGACAGCGAGGTGTTTTCTTGGTGTCAATCGGGAAATAAGCAGGGAACAGCGTTAGCGGGCGGGAGGGGAAGTGATCAGTAATCAGTTCGGAGGAAGTGCGCAGTGGGCCGGGAGCCGTGCCGAAATGATGATTGCAGCCATACGTGGCGACGGCGGCTAATGATCGCTCGAATTCGCGGTTGTTGCGGGAGACCTCTGTCCGCGACGCCGGAGTTTCCCTTTCCAATCATGGGATTCCCTCCGCCAGCGGCGCACTGATTACTGTCCACTGATAACTGATAACTTCGCACCCCATGTCTCCCCGCACGTTCCTCACCCTCCTCGCTCTCTTCCCGCTCTCCGTTGTTTCTTTCGCTGAGGACAAGAAGGCGCCGGATGATACCTTCATCGAACCGGAGGCGGCGGGTCCGGACTTTGCGGTCCAGGGGGAATACGTCGGCCAGAATTGTGCGGCGCAGGTCATCGCCCTTGGCGGCGGCAAATTTCACGTGGTTGGCTGGAGCAAGGGGCTGCCGGGCGCGGTGGCGGATATTGAAAAGAAGGTCGAATTGGACGCGGAACGCTCGGGGGAGAAGGTGGCCTTCGATAGCGAAGGCTGGAAGGGGACGATTGAGAACGGCCAGATCCACGGCACGAACAAGGATGGCAAGAGCTGGGACCTGAAGCACGTGCTCCGCGAATCGACGAGCCTCGGCGCGAAGCCGCCGGCGGGCGCGCTGGTCCTCTTCGACGGCACGAACGCCGATGCCTGGCAGGGCGGTCACATGGACGACCGCAAATTTCTCCAGGCCGGCACGAAATCGAAACAAGCCTTCGGCGATTGCACGCTGCACGCGGAGTTTCGGACACCCTTCAAACCCGCCGGGCGAGGGCAGGGGCGCGGGAACAGCGGCGTTTACTTGCAGGATCGTTATGAGTGCCAGGTGCTCGATTCCTTTGGATTGAAGGGCGAGAACAACGAAGCCGGCGGGATCTACACCGTTTCCAAACCGCTGCTAAATATGTGTTTCCCGCCGCTCTCGTGGCAGACTTACGACATCGATTTCGCCGCCGCTCGCTATGATGCCGAGGGCAAGAAGACGCAAAACGCGAAGATGACGGTGCGGCTCAATGGCGTGGTGGTGCAGCAGGACGTGGAGGTCCCGAAGCCGACCGGTGGCGGGCAGCCCGAGACGCCAGCCCCCGGCCCGATCCAACTGCAAGGGCACGGGAACCCGGTTTTCTTTCGCAATATCTGGATCGTCGAGAAGAAGTAAGGTGCGAGTTTGACAGCCTGGCGCGAGTCGGGGTTTGCTGCGGGGTGTCCCGTTGCGAATTCACGAAGGTTTATGCTGAAAACCACTGATTTTCGCGTGGAGGCTGCTGTGCCCGGCACTCGGCTCGATCAATTTCTCGCGTCGAACGTGCCGGCGCTTTCGCGCGTGCGATTGCAAGACTTGATCAAAAGCGGGCATGTCACCTTGAACGGGTCGGCGACCAAGCCGGGGGCGCGGCTGCGAACCGGGGATGCCATCCGTTTGACGGAGCCGCCGGCGACGCCGGTCGAGACGGCGGCGGAGGACATCGCGCTCGAGGTTCTTTTCGAGGACGACGACCTCATCGTGATCAACAAACCGGCGGGCCTCGTGGTCCATCCCGCGGCGGGCAACTGGAGTGGGACTCTCGTCAACGCGTTGCTCCATCATTGCCCGGCGCTTTCCGGGATCGGTGGCGAACAGCGGCCAGGCATTGTGCATCGGCTCGATAAGGAGACGAGCGGATGCCTCGTCGCGGCGAAGAATGATCTGGCGCATCAGGCGCTGGCGCGGCAGTTCGCCGGGCGCGAGGTGACAAAGATCTACCTGGCGCTGGCTGCCGGGAAACTGGCGCGCCGCAGCGGCGTGATCGAGGCGCCGATCAATCGGCACCCGGTGCAGCGAAAGAAGATGACGGTTGTTCCCGCGGGCCGGGGGCGGGAGGCGAAGACCAGTTATCGTGTGCTCGCCGAGTTGCCGCAGGGGACGCTCGTCGAGTGTACGCTGCACTCGGGCCGCACTCACCAGATCCGGGTGCATCTCAAGCACCTCGGGAATCCCGTGCTCGGCGACGAACTCTACGGCAAGCGGGCGGGCTTTGCCCGGCAGATGCTCCACGCGTGGCGGCTGGGCTTCGCGCATCCGCGGACGAACGAAAAAATGAATTTCGAGTCGCCCATCCCGCCTGACTTCGTGGAAGCTGGCGTCCCTGCGAAACTTCCATGAGCGAATTTGAAACGGCCCTCGATCTTGTCCACTCCACCTTGCGCGATTTGCAGGAGCAGGGTGCGGAATTGAGCGCATCGGTGGAATCGCTGGAGCGGCTGGCGAGCCTCCCGAGACCAGTGGTCCAGGAAACTGCGCCCGGGCAAACGTTGCACGCCGCTAAACCGACCTCGGCTCCACCTTCGAAAGCGCGCGCGGTGGCCGCGCCCGAGCCCGTCGGGGAAAGGCACGAGCAGAAGCCACCGCTCCCATTGGAGTCGCGGCTCGCTCCGCTGGAGGGTGGCAAGGCCGAGCGTCTCGCGGCGATGCGCGGACCGGTACTGGCCTGCACGAAGTGCCCGCATCTCGTGGCGAGCCGCACGCAGGTCGTCTTTGGCGTCGGCAATCCCGAGGCGGAACTGATGTTCGTCGGGGAGGCGCCCGGGGAGGATGAAGACCGACAGGGCGAGCCCTTTGTTGGCAAAGCGGGCCAGCTATTGACGAAGATTATCGAGACCATGGGTTTTCCGCGCGAAGAAGTGTACATCGCCAATGTCCTCAAGTGCCGCCCGGATATGGCGCCGGGGATGCCCGGCAATCGCAAGCCCAAGCCGGAGGAGATGCAGGTGTGCCTGCCGTACCTGCGCGAGCAGATCGATATCATTCGCCCGCGGTTGATCGTCGCCCTGGGGGGCACGGCGATGGAAGGGCTGATCGGAGCGACGGAACCCATGGCGCGGCTGCGGGGGCGCTGGCATGACTTTCACGGCACGCCTCTCATGGCCACCTATCACCCGGCCTACCTGCTGCGCAATCAGGCGCTGAGCGAGAAACGCAAGGTCTGGGAAGACATGCTGATGGTCCTCGAAAAGCTCGACCGGCCAATCACGGAGAAACAGCAGAACTACTTTCTGGCACGATAGGGACGGAGGATCCCGCGGCGTGCGCGGTGCGGCGATGGACCCATTCGAGTGCGCGTTCGGAGAACCCGGCGGAAAGCGCGAGGACCAGGGCAAAGCGGACATTGGTCCGCGAAACCTTGATCTTCTCGGCGCGCGCCAGGGCGCCGGGCTGGCCGAGCAGTCGCAGCGTCCGGAGCCCGAGGTACCACGGAAGAAAGCAAGCGACCCGGAGTCGGACCGAGCGCAAGGCGACGATATACTCATGTCCATGCTCGAGCTGGACCAGGGCACGCTCGCGCCAGCGGTCGAAGACGGGCTGGGCCTTGGAGGGTTGATCGACGAGCGGCGAAGGCGAAGTGCCCGCGGCACGCAATTCGGTCTCGGGCAGATAGCACCGGCCATTGCGCAGGTCCTCGGGCAGGTCGCGGAGGATATTCACGAGTTGCAATCCCTTCCCGTATTCCTGGCCAAGGCGGCGCAGGTCGGCGAGGCCGAGCGTCGAGCAGTCGGGCAGATGATTGAGGCAAAGGCGCGTCCAGAATTCACCCACGCAGCCCGCGACAAGATAGGTGTATTCATCGAGTTCCTCAGCGGTTTGCAGCGCGACAATGCGTTCCCCGCCGCCGAAGCGCTCAAGGTCGAGGGTTTGACCCCGGACGATCTTTTGCAGCACGTCCACGATCTCGCCGCGATCCTTGTTATTTGTCTCCCCGAGCCATTGCAGGCAGCGGTCGATGTTGCAGAGCAGCACGGTCTCGCCTGGGTGTGAGCTGTGGATGTCGTGTTGCAACTCCGCGAGGCCATCCGGTTTGCCGCTGCGGATCATCCGCTCCAGAGCCGCGAGATGCCGAAGCCGGACTTCCGCCGGAACTTCGGGGCTGTCGGCGATCGTATCGCTCGCCCGGGCCAGCAGGTAGGCCAACCCGATGGGCGCGCGAAGGCGGGCCGGGAGAACCCGGATCGAAAGGTAAAAGGAACGCGAGACGGAGGCGAGCAGGGGGCCGCCGAGATCTTTGGTATTCATCGCCATGTGCTGGGAGGCACTACACCATACGCCACCGGGTGGGGAGACGGGAAGTCGCGTCCTTCATTCCGGCCCCACGGCGCGGAGGACGATCTTGTTTTCGGCGAAATTCCCAAGGCCGAGCCCATCGGCCTCCTGGAGCCATTCGACCCGTTTGGCGATGGACGGCAGCTTGGCCTGCTTGCGCCAGCCCTCGATGAGGCGGAAGGCATTGGCGTCGAGGGCGACGGGAAACTTGCTGGCGTAGATCGTGTGGTAGTGGAAGGCGTAGTTCGGATTGAAGCGCGGGCCGCCCGCGTATTGGCCGAGGAGCGCGTCCATGATGGTGAGGACGACTTTGCCGCCGACCCGTTCATCGGCGTAGAGATCGAGCAGGCCGGCCGCGCTGTCGCCTTCGGTCTGGGTGAAGCGGCGCCAGTTGTCGATGTTCGGCACGGTCATATTGTAGATCGCGCCCGCCAGCCCGCAGCCCGCTTCATCGGAGAGGACCGGCACGTTGATGATCTTGGTGACCCGCTTGCTGAGGACGGCGGCGAGGCAACTGCTGGAGCTGAGTTGATCCGATTCGACGAATTTCTTGCCGAACTTTCCCTGCTTCTCGGCGAAGAGGGCATCCCCCCAGATGAGTTTGCCAAGGATGGGTGCGGAGAACACGGCCGCCCGGTCGTAGCCGGTGATGGGCGGAACGCTCGCCACTTCGTAGCCGCCGCGCTGGTGGACGAAACCGGCGGCGGTCAGGTCATCCATCTCGCGATCCCAGACGACGACATGGCTGCGCGGCACGCCCGCCTGCTCCAAACCCGCGACGATGGCCTCGACGATCCCGCGATGCGATCCGAAGTAGCGACCGCCGGCAGCCGCGACTTTGATCCCGACGCGATCCGTGGGCGCGACCAGCGATTGCCAGGCGCGGACGATCTCCGGGTGTCCGGTGGCGGCACATACCAGTCGGTCCACCATGCGGCGGGTTACCGCGGGATTCTCGTCAAACTGATCGAGCGCCTGCGCGTCCTGGCTGGAATAAATCGTCGAAATTGCCGGCGGCGGAGGGGCAGCGGGCAGCGGCCCAGCCGCACGGAGCGGCAGGCAGAAGAGCGCGGCCATGACGACAAGCGAGGGTCGAAACACAACCGGGGAATATGTGGGCGGCTCCCGGAGTGTCAATCTTGCGGAAGTGATCAGTAATCAGTGGGGAAGTAATCAGTTTGCAGATTCGTCGCGCGCACGGCGGGACTGACTGATCACTTCCTCCCCCTCAGCTCATCCCGAGGGACTGGAGCAAGGAGCGATCGATGCGGCCGGTGACTTCGAGGTGATTCCGATATTGGTATTCCCGGATGGCGCCGCGCGTGCCAGGCCCCACTTCGCCATCGATGGCTCCGTGGTAGAAGCCGCGCCGGGAGAGAGCTCGTTGCACGTCCACGGCGAGATCGTCGCCATCATCGGAGGCGCGCGATTCCCCGCGATAGTAGCCGCCGTAGGTGGGCCGCGTCGAAAAATTCAGATTCACGCTGGGTCCGCCATAGTAAGAATACCCCGGATAGTAGCTGTATGGCGAATAATAGCCGTAGGACGGATAGTGGCGGTAGCCGAAGCCGGCCGACGGCCCGCAGTAGGGGCGATACGAGCCATAGGAGTGGCCGCCGCCATCATGATGGTGGTGGTGGTCGTCGCTCCAGCCGGTGACCGGGGCTGCGAGGCACAGCGCGCCCAGCAGCGAAGAAAAAGTGGCGAGGTGTTTCATGGGATATTGGAAATCGAAACTCCAGACGTGGTGGGGGCGGAACTTGTTCAAAGAAATTTCGCCCACCTGGGCCGACGGCAAGAGGCGAGGGTGTCCTGAAGGCCCGCCTCGGACAAGTGCCGGGAACGCGTCATTTGGCGACAGGGGCTTGCTTGACGATCGCGAGTTTCCCATCCTGAAGCGTGACGGCCGAGCAGTAGAGCCCGAGCAGTTCGCGCTGCCACCAGCGCGCGTCATCGTCGCCGAAATGGGTGAAGTGGTAATCGTAGACGAGCGCACGGACGTAGCGCGGCGGACTTTCGGGGAAGGGATTGGTCTCCATGAGCGCGAGCACCTCGGGCGAACCCTCGAGCAGGCGCTGGAGAAATTGCACAAACCACGGGTTGTTCTCCACGGAGCCCAGCGCCGCAAACCACATCTGCCAGTCGAGCCGGGGCTGGTGTGGCGCGACGAGGCGCGGGCGCCGGTTCAGGTCCCCGGGTTTCCACGGGAATTCATAGGCACGCCAGTTGACGCCGTCGTTGCTTCCTTCCACGACGATTTCGTGCCGGCTGGTCGTCATCACGGCAAAGAGGCCGTATCCGTTGAAGCTCATGAGCGGGGCGGCGGCCCGGTGCAGCGCGGCGAATGGCGCAGGCCACTTTCCAACGATCCCCAGGGAGGCAAGGAGCGGCTGCACCGTGAGGAGGAAGACCAACGCCAGAACCATCCCCGTGGTAAATTGCGCCCAAGGCGGCGGCTGCGCCGTCTTCGCCTTCGGCCCGGTCGACTCAAACCGTGCGCGCCAGCGGGCGGGCCAGGCGGCATTTTCGAAAAGGAGAAGGCAAAGGCCGATCGTCAGGAGGTTGAAAAAAGCGTAGTTGCCCGTGGCGGCGATCAGGATCTGGAGGGCGATGAGAGCCCACGCCGCGCCGTGCCGCCAGGGCCGGGGCGCGATGACGAGGAAGGGCGCCAGCAGTTCGATGGCGAACATGACTCCCGTGGACAGGCAGAGGATCAACTCCGGGAGTTGATGCACCAGCAAGGCGGTCCACAACGGCAGCGGCTGGGTCTCGAAATGGTAGTCCAACGCCGTGAGACCGCGCCATGTCGGATCATGACTGGCCAGCTTGACCATCCCTGACTCGAACATCAGCCGGAAGAGCAGCCACCACAGCAGCCATCGGCCGGCTTCAGTGCGGAGCGAGGTGTGCCGCCAATCCGGCCTCCATCGCCAGGGGAGCCAGACGGCCGCAAGCAAGGCCGTCTCCAGCAGCAGCGCATCCCATTGAAAGCCAAGGAAGGGATTGGTGACCCAGCACAGCGAGAGGTAGAGGGCCCACGTCGACAACACGCACGGGCCGGGAAAACATTCGCCCCACATCAGCACCACGGAAAGCGACAAGCCGAGGAGGCAGAGCAGCACGAGCATCGTGTCGCTCGCGTTGAACCAGCAAAGCGTGGGCACCTGCCATAGCGCCGACGCGCCGTATTTGTTCCAGACCGCATCCAGCCACCGGCCGGCGGGGACGATCCCGCGTGCGCCCGCCAGCCCACGGATTTGCAGGCCGAGCGAAGCGAACGCGCAGAAAAAGATGGCGCCCAGGACGCGGGCAAAGAGCCAGCGCGCCATGGTAAAATCGCGGCGGGGGAGAAACATTCGGCCAAGAAGACGGGCAATACACGGTGCGGTGCAAGTCTCCGGTGGGCGAAAATGTCTGCGCCAACGAAAAGACGCGGCCTCCATTCCGGTTCGCGCGGCACTTTTACAGTGTGAAAAGCGGAAGGTCGCCGCTTTATCGCTCCCCACGCCAGCCGGGCCCCCGTTTCTTCATTCGAACATTTCTACTGCCTGAAACTTATTTCCCGTTGCAAATGGGAGGTATCGTACGAATTCTTTATCGACATTTTTTTTTGCTAAGCTTTTGCTGAATCAAGAAACATTCCGAACCCCCAACCTCAACATATGCCTCGATTCAATTACGTCGCGCTGGACTCGCGTGGTCAGGAATCCACCGGAGTGATCGATGCCTCGTCGTCGAACGACGCGGTCGGCCAATTACGCCAATCCGGATACTTCCCGACGAGCGTCGTCGAGGAAGGAAAGGGCAAGGCGGTCGCCAGGTCGACGAAGGCGGTGACCAAGCAGACCAAGGCGGTCAGCGCGCCGAAGGCGAAGGGAGGCAAGATCGTCCTTTTTGAGAAGAAGACGGTCAAGAGCAAGGTCTTGATGATTTTCACCCGGCAGTTGGCGACGCTGATCGATGCGGGCTTGCCGCTGCTGCGTTCGCTCACGGTGCTGGCCAAGCAGGAACGCGACCCGTTGCTGCACAAGACCATCAATCAACTGGCGGATGCGGTGCAGGGCGGCGCCACCTTCAGCGAGTCGATGGCGCAGCATCCGCTGATCTTCAACAAGCTCTACATCAACATGGTGAAAGCGGGGGAACTGGGCGGCGTGCTCGAGCTGGTCTTGAACCGTCTCGCGGAGTTCCAGGAAAAGGCGCAGAAGGTGAAAAACAAAGTCGTGTCCGCGATGGCCTATCCGGTGATCGTCTTGATTATCGCCATCGCCATCATGTTGTTCCTGATGGCGTTCATCGTGCCGCGGTTCCAGACGATCTTTAAGGACATGCTCGGCGGGAAGCCGCTGCCGGCGATCACCGAAGGGGTCATCGCGGTCAGCGACCTGGTGCAGAACATGTTCAAGCCGCCGTATCTTTGGTTCACGATCGGCGGCATTGTGGGCATAATTGTGGGCTGGAAGGCGATCAATTCGAGCCAGGGTGGCCGGGCGTTCGTGGACCGGATGAAGCTGCACGTCCCGCTTTTCGGTGATCTGCTGCGCAAGAGTTCGATCTCGCGTTTCAGCCGCACCTTGGGAACGCTCGTGACCTCGGGCGTTCCGATTCTCCAGGCGCTCAACATCACGCGGGATACCGCGGGAAATCACGTCATCGCCGAAGCCGTGACGAAGGTGCACGACGCGGTCAAGGAAGGGGAGTCGATTGTCCAGCCCCTGGAGGCGAGCGGCGTGTTTCCACCCATGGTGATTTCGATGGTGGACGTGGGCGAGGAGACCGGACAGCTCCCCGAGATGCTGCTCAAGATCGCGGAAGTGTATGACGATGAAGTTGATAACGCGGTGGAAGGACTCACTTCGCTCCTCGAGCCGATCATGATCGTTTTCCTCGCCCTGGTGGTGGGCACGATCGTCATCGCGCTGTTCATGCCGCTCATCGAAATCATCAAGCAGATGGGCCAGGGCGCCGGCGGCCCCTAGTTTCCATTCGCTCCCGCTCGCGACCCGCGCTATTTTCGACCATGCACCGCTTCCCCTCGTCCCGCGCCTTTACGTTGATCGAGATGATCACCGTCATCGCCATCATCGCGATCCTTTCCGGTCTGGTGCTTGGGATCGCCCGCCTGGTGCAGGATAAGGGAAATCGGGCCAGGGCCGAGACGGACAAGGTCGCGCTGTCAGGCGCCTGTGAGGCGTACAAGACGGACAATGGCGGCTACCCGCAGGACGTTCCGACGGCAGCGAACGGTCCGTCGGTGACCAGCGACCTGGACGCGAAAACGTCTTTCAATCCCTCCTCGTCCTCGACGCCGACTTATGCGGCCGCGAGCCTTTTTCTCTACACGGAACTGACGGGCGACACGAACCACAACGGCCAGATCGACGCGACGGAAACCGGAAGAAAATACGCCGCGGAATTCTTCAAGCCGTCACGGTTTGACGTGGGATTCAAGACGAGCGGAACCGTCTCTTATATCTCCGATCCGTATGGCTATTCCTACGGATACTCGACGGCGGGACTCAAGGCGGAGCAGGTTTACCGGGTCAATTTGATAGCCGATCCGACGACCGCGCGCCCCAGCCCTTCCAAAGGATACAACCCGACTTTCGATCTATGGTCCACCGCGGGGTCGAGCGCGGCGACGAATGTGGATCAGGCGAAGTGGATCAAGAATTGGTAGGATCGGTGCGGCCGTGGACCGCGGAGCGGCTCCCGTCCCTGATCGAAACCATCCAGCAAATGAGACTGGGCGGGGGCGGCTAGTTTCGATTGGCGCTCGCTCACTGTAAGCGCTACTTTTGCGATGCAACGCTCCCCCCGGTGCCGTACCTTCACCCTGGTCGAAATGATCGTGGTCCTGTCCATCATCGGCGCTCTTATCTTACTGGTCGTTTTGCTCGCTCCATGGGCGGCGGGCGGAAGGAACCGCGCCAGGACGGTAGGAGAGATCGTGGCTCTCTCGGGCGCGTGCGAGGCCTATAAAATGGACAATGGCGGCTATCCGCAGGATGTTCCCGCATCCGCGAGCGGCCCGTCGGTGACCAACGATCTCGACCCGAGAGTGAACTTTACCGCGTCCTCTTCGGGGACGCCGAGTTACGCAGCCGCGAGCCTCTTTCTCTACAAACAGCTCACCGGCGACGATAACGCGAACGGCCAGATCGACGCGACGGAGACGCCAAAAAAGTACGCGTCCGACTTCTTTAAGCCGTCGAGGTTCGACGCGGGATTCAAGGCCTCCGGGGTCATTTCGTATCTCGCGGATCCATTTGGGTACTCTTACGGGTACTCAACCGCGGGATTGAAGGCGGAACAGGATTACCGGGTCAGCCTGCAAGGGAATCCAGGGGCGAGCCGCCCGAGTCCGGCCAAGGGATACAACCCAACCTTTGACCTGTGGTCCACGGGAAGTTCGACCGCTACGACAAACGTGGATCAGCTGAAGTGGATCAAGAATTGGTAGCGGGCGTTAGAAGCGGTAGCCATGGAGGGTGGTGACAAATTTTGCCAGCGCGGATTGTTCCGCATGGAGCGGATTGTGATCCGCGTAGGTGAGGTTTCCGAGGACGCCAAAAAGCAGGAAATCGCAGTAAACAGGTGTGTCGCCGAACAGGAACGGCGAGTGGCGAAGTGTGGTTTCGAAGCGTTCCAGCAGGCGATCGGCTTCCGCGCGGATCTGGACCGCGTCCCGCTGCCACTGCTCGACGCAGCCGCGACCGAACTTGCGCTCTTTGTGGCGCAGGAAAAGCCCGCGCGCGATCGGATCGGTGATGCGATCGCGCGTGAAGGGGTCCTGGAGGCGAAAGGTGTGAAATTCAACGTCGTCACCGAGGAACTCGATGACGATCTTTTGCAGGCCGTCGAGGGCGCCGGGGAAGAGTCGTCCGCCGGAGAAATGCGCGTCCACGTAGCGGGCGATATCTTCACTGTCCGCGCTGGACTCGGTGACCACGCGCCCGTCGTGGACGAGCACGGGCACCTGGTAGTAGGCTCCGGCGGTCAGGCGCAGCAACTCGGTGCGATCCCAATTCGGAATCTCGCGCGTCTCGAAGGCTGCCCCGCTCGCGCGCAAGGCGGCGGTGATGGGGATGCAGAAGGGGCTGTATTCCATTTGATACACGGTAAGGCTCATAAGAAATCGTGGGGCGATGGGATGTTTGAAGAGGACCGAGATTGCCGTAGGGCCGCCCGAAGGCTCAACATCGAACATTCCCCGACTTTCCCCATCCAAAGACATCATGCGCCGCCTGCTCCCCATATTTTCCCTTCTTCTCCTGACCGCCGGTCTTGCCCTGGCCGATGACGCCGCGAACGAGGCCCGCTTTCTCACCGGGACGCGCCAGCTCATCTTCGAGGGCAAGCGCAGCGGCGAAGGCTACTTTCATCCAGACGGCAATCTGCTCATCTTCCAGAGCGAACGGGAGGAGGGAAACCCGTTCTACCAGATGTATTTGCTCGATCTGCTGGCGGGCGAAACGGCCCGGGTCTCGCCGGGGACGGGAAAGACGACATGCGGCTTCTTCCAGCCGGGAACCCATCGCGTGCTTTTCGCGTCGACCCACGCCGACCCCGACGCGCTGGCAAAACAAAAGGCCGAACTCGAATTCCGCGCGAGCGGCAAACAGCGCCGCTACTCGTGGGATTACGACGCCACGATGGACATTTACTCGGCGAATCAGGACGGCACGCAGCTCGTCAATCTGACGAATTCGCCGGGCTACGACGCGGAGGGGGCCTTCTCGCCGGATGGGAAGCAGATCGTCTTCTGCTCGCTGCGCGGGGCCTTCCCGCTGGAGAAGCTCGATCCTGAAAAGCGCGCGCGTTATGAAAAAGAACCCGCGTGGTTTGGCGACATCTACGTGATGAATGCGGACGGGTCGAACGTGCGGCAGTTGACCGACTCGCCCGGTTACGATGGCGGCCCGTTCTTCTCCCCCGATGGCACCCGCATCATCTGGCGCCGGTTCGACGAGAGCGGCATGAACGCTGATGTGTGGACGATGAAGATCGACGGCACGGACAAGCGGCGCATCACCGATTTCAAGGCGATGTCGTGGGCGCCGTACTTTCATCCCAGCGGCCAGTACATCATCTTCACCTCGAACAAACTGGGCTTCACCAATTTCGAATTGTACATCGTCGATGCCGCGGGTGAGCGCGAGCCGGTGCGGGTCACGTATACGGATGGCTTCGACGGCCTCCCGGTTTTTTCGCCGGATGGCGGACGGCTCTGCTGGACCAGCGGACGCACGAGCGACGGCAAGTCGCAGCTTTTTCTCGGCAAGTGGAATCATCCCGCGGCGCTCAAGGCGCTTGAGGAGTCCCCGAAACGCGTCCTGACCACCGAGGAGAAGCAGGCCGCCGAAAATCGCTCCGCGCAGATCGAAAAGACGCGAGCGGACGCCGAGGCCAGTCTTTCCCCGTTGCCGGTCGCGGCGGTGACCCCGAGCAAGAACCTGGCGCTGACGCCGGCGATTTCCGCGGCAGACATGCGGGCGGAGACCCAATGGCTGGCCGACCCGGCCCGCCAGGGCCGCGCGACGGGGACGCCCGGCGCCAAAGCATCCGCGGAATTCCTCGCGGGTTACTTCCAGTCCCTGGGTGTGAAACCCCTGGGTGATGCTTTTTACGAACCGTTCGAGTTCAACGCCGGAGCTCGCGTGGAACCGGAGAAATCGAAACTGGTCGTCCATGCGGATGGGAAGGACAAGCCATTCGCCCTCGACAAGGATTTTCGTCCGCTGGCCTTCAGCGACGATGGCTCCGTCGAAGGTGAAGTGGTCTTCGCGGGATACGGTTTGAGCGTGCCCGAAGACGCGAAGGGAACGCGTTACAACAGTTACGAGGGTTTGGATGTGAAGGACAAGATCGTGCTGCTCTTCCGCTACGTGCCGGAGAGCGTGGAGGCGCCGCGGCGTGTGCAGCTCAATCGGTATGCCGGATTGCGCTACAAGGCGATGATGGCCCGCGAGCGCGGCGCGAAGGCCGTGCTGGTCGTGAGCGGTCCCAATTCGCCCGGGGCCGGCGAACTTCCGGGGCTGACGAATGACGGCAGCCACAGCGGCAGCGGCATCGTGTGCGCCTCGGTCAATACCGCGGTGGCGGAAGCTTTGCTCGTGCCCAGCGGCAAGAATCTCAAGGAACTCCAAAGCGGATTGGATACGGAGAACCCGCATGTCGAGGGTGCATTTCCGCTGCCGAAAGTGCGGGTCAGTGTGAGCGTGGGAATCGAGCATTTGAAGAACACCGATCGCAATGTCGTCGCCGTCCTTCCACCCGCGGGCGGGAGCGATGAATATGTGGTGATCGGGGCTCACTACGATCACCTCGGCCTCGGGGGCGGTGGCAACTCGATGGCGCATTCCGGCGAGGAAGGGAAGGTGCATCCCGGCGCGGACGACAATGCTTCGGGAACGGCGGTGGTGATGGAACTCGCGGCCTACTTTGGCTCGGAACTGGGTTGGAGCGGCGTTCCTCGGACGGGCGCCGGTGCGCGCCCAAAGGTGGTCACCGATGGCAAACCCGAGAACACTCCGGCCAAGGGACGGCGTGGGATTATCTTCGCGCTGTGGTCTGGCGAGGAGATGGGACTGCTGGGTTCCGCCGCATTCGGGGAAAAGCCTCCGGTCCCGCTGGAGAAGATCGCGGCGTATGTGAATTTCGACATGGTGGGCCGCTTGCGGGACGACAAGCTGACGCTGCAAGGGATCGGCTCGTCGAAGCTCTGGCGGCGGCTCATCGAGAAGCGCAATGTGGCTGCGGGATTCAATCTCGTGTTGCAGGACGACCCCTATCTCCCGACGGACACGACGAGCTTCTATCCGAAGCATGTGCCGGTCTTGAATTTTTTCACCGGCTCGCACGAGGACTACCACCGGCCCACGGACACCGCGGACAAGCTGAACGTGGACGGCATGGAGCGGATCGCCAAATTTGCGCAGCAGATCGTGCTCGATCTCACCACGGCCACCGATCGGCCCGACTTCGCCCGCGTCGAGCGCAGCGACCAGGGGGGCGGATCGCGCGACACGCTGCGCGCGTATCTCGGGACGATCCCCGACTATTCGACCGAGGTAAAAGGTGTAAAGCTCAGCGGCGTTCGTGGCGCGAGCCCGGCGGAGAAAGGCGGGCTCCAGGGCGGCGACGTGATTGTCGAATTCGCCGGGCAAAAAATCGCGAACATCTACGACTACACGTACAGCCTCGATGCGGTGAAGATCGGCGTGCCGGTGAAGGTGGCCGTCGAGCGGGCAGGGAAACGGGTGGAATTGACGGTGACACCCGAAGCCCGCAAGTGACGCGGGGTGGCGCGCTCCGCGACGTAGAATAACTTCAATCGACGGCGGATGCCCCTGCCTGCTTTCATGACTCCGATGAAACCAATTTTCACGGCTCGTTGCGCGGCCTCTTTTCTAATTTGTGGCCTCTGCTGGCTTGCTCCTGATCGAGAAGCCGTCGCCGTGGACAAGCCGGTCCCGGCCGCGGACACGACCTTGGCGACCCTCTCCCCATTTGGCATCGGAAGCTGCCATACGAACAATGTCTCGGCGCAGGCGAATGCCCGGTGGATTCCCCAAATGGCGGCGATCGGCATCACGAACCACCGCACGTGCCAGACGAGTTGGGGGGCGGTCCAACCGGAGGAGGAAAAATGGACCTGGGATGCGCTGGACGCGCAGATGAGCTATCTGGAAAGCCAGCATATTGTGTTTGGCGGGATCTTTTCCGGAACTCCGAAATGGAATACGAAAGACAAGGGAGGCACGTTGCCGGTGAACAATATCGAAGGCTGGTCGCGGTATGTCTCGGAGGTGGTGAAGCACGCGAAGGGACGGATCAAGAATTGGGAAGTCTGGAATGAGCCGCCCAACGGCACGGGGAAAGACAGACCGCAGCGGACTATGCGAAGATCGTGATCGCCGCCTACAACGCGGCCAAGGCTGCCGATCCGTCGTGCAAAGTGGGAATAGCCGCGAAGTCCGTGGCCATTACCTATCTCGACCAGGCGATGGTGGCGGGAGCAAAAGGCCACTTTGACTACGTGACGCTGCATCCATACGAGTCCGCTGGCTGCACGATGACCCATCCCGGCACTGAAATGGAATATCTGCAAATCGCCGGCACCTTGCGCAAGATGCTCGCCGCGCGGGATCCCGCCAAAGTGAATTGTCCGATCATCTTCACCGAACTCGGCTTTGCGGCGTCCGGCCAGTACAATAAAATCGGGCCTGACGCTCAAGGGCAGGCCGTGGTCAAATATTACACGATGGGCATTGCCCAGGGAATCACGTGCATCCAGTGGTTCGAGGCCATGGATGGCGATAGCGGCCCGATGGGCCTGCTCGAGAGGACCGGCACGCCGCGCAAGTCCTTCACCGCATTGACCGAGATGATCAAGCTCTTCGGTCAGCACCCCACTTATCTCGGTTGGGTGCTGCTCAACGACAAGCACTATGGCTTCGTCTTTCAGGGCGCCAAGGGCACGGTTCTGTCGACGTGGGCATCGACCAAATCCGGGGACAACGTCAATTTCGGACAACCGGTACAGATCATCGATCCATTGACGGGCAACACCAGCCAGGCGGCGGCCTATGCGCTGACCACGGGCCCGATCCTCGTGGATGGCGTGCCGGAGAAGTTGGTGCAACTGGCGAAGAGCAACAAAGCCAAACCGTTTACCTGGGGCGGCGATTACACGGGCGCCAAATCGGTCTCGGTAACCTACGGCGACAAGAACGTGGAGATGGGCCTGCACACAAAATCGGCCGAATCGATCGCCGCGGATGTCCTCGCCTACGGCGGATCAGCCCGCGTCGGTACTGTCCCGGGTGGAAACGTCTTTATGGTGGATCCGAATTTCCTATCCTATACGACGACGCCGATCGAGATCAGCGTCGTCGTCCGGCGGAACGATTCCAATGAGCCAGCCAAACTTACGCTCACCTATGAGTCCACCAGTGGCTACAAGAAGGCCGAGCCCTACGATGTGCCGGAGAATAAGGACAAGGAGTGGCAGACCGCGAAGTGGAAGATCGACGACGCGCAATTCGTCAGCCAGTGGGCCTATAACTTCACCCTCAATACCGGCAAATACTACGTGCAGAGCGTGACGGTGACGAAGTTTGGCAAGTAGAAGTGGGCTTGGGCGCTTCGGTCCTTGCTGAAAAGCCCGAGTCGAATATCGTCTCAATTCACGTATGCGAACGCTCCCCCTGTTTGCCGGTCTGTTTCTGCTCGAACTTGGTGTTCTGCACGCGGGGTTCTCACCGGGGTGGGACTCGATCATCCTCGAGCCGGGTGCCGTCGAAGTCGTGAACATGAAGCCTGTTCCGATCGTTGAAGGCAAAGAGAAGAATTCGTGGCTGCACGTTCCCGACGCGCTCAAGGAAAATACGCAAGTCTTCATCGAGAATGGCAAGGCCAGTGGTGTCGCGGATTTCACGGCGACGAAAGAAGGCTGGGTTTTGATTGCGTGTGATTACTCGTACCAAGGCAACCGAGGCGGCAACTGGCAGGAGACTCGCTGGGAAGAAAAGGACTTCCAGGCGCACGGTTGGCGCAAGCTCGCGAAGAACGAACTCGGCGGTCTCTTGATCGACGAGGGGAATCATGAACTCACGGTCTTCACAAAACGCTTGAAGGTGGGTGAAAGCGGCCGTCTGCGCTGCAACAAATATCATCCGCCGCAGTTCATTCTTCTCCCCGCAAGGTAAGCGTCCGAGTCGGAAGCTCCGCCGGCTGGCGAATCGACCGCCGGCTTTCATCCTTCGATCTTGTCCGGACGATGTGCGACGGGGCCTGGCGTTGGCAACCGTCCTTGTCAGCGCGGCCCGGCTCTGCCAGTAATCCACCTCTCCCATGAATCCTTCCCTCGTTCCCGTCGTCCTCATCGCCCTCGCCGCGCCTGCTCTAGCCGAGCAGCCGGTGCCGACTGGCGAATTCACCAAGATTCAACTCACTGATCAGTTCTGGGCTGAGGGGGCGGCCATTGGCGATTTCAACAAGGACGGCAAGATGGACGTGGTCTATGGCCCTTACTGGTGGGAAGGGCCGGATTTCAAAATTCGGCACACAATTTATCCGGATACCCTGCGCACGAAGGTGAAACAAAAGGACGGCACGGAGACGGAGATCTCCGGTTACAAAGGTGCGCTCGGGTACGAAAACGCATACTCGGACAATTTCCTGACCTACACCTACGACTTCAACGGCGATGGATGGACCGATGTGCTCGTGATGGGTTTTCCGGGAAAGGAATCCGTGTGGTACGAGAATCCCAAGGGCAAGGACGAGCCGTGGGTCAGGCACGTGGCGCTGGACGTGACCGACAATGAATCGCCGACATTCGTTGATATCACCGGCGACGGAAAACCGGAGATCGTGTGCAGTTCAGGCGGCTTCTGGGGATATGCCGAGCCAAACTGGAGCCACCCGGAGGAAAAATGGAAGTGGCACAATATCTCGCCGAAAGGTCCCTGGCAGCGCTTCACCCACGGGCTCGGAGTGGGTGATGTGAATGGGGACGGACGGATGGATTTGCTGGAAGCCGGTGGGTGGTGGGAGCAGCCGAAATCGCTGGAAGGTGATCCCGTCTGGAAAAAGCATGAGTTCCAGTTTGGGAAGGGCGGCTCGCAGATGTATGCCTACGACGTCAATGGGGACGGAAAGAATGACATCATCACCGCCATCGAGGCGCACGGATACGGCATCGCGTGGTTCGAGCAAACGAATGAAGGCGGAGTCGAGGGCTGGACGAAGCACGTGATCGTTGGCGAAAAGCCGGAGGAAAATCCGCAGGGTGTGAAATTTTCCCAACCGCACGCGATGTGGCTGCAGGACATGAACGGCGACGGACTGAAGGACCTGGTCACGGGCAAACGTTTTTGGGCGCATGGCCCCTCGGGCGACAAGGAACCGGATGCGGCGCCGGTGCTCTACTGGTTCGAATTGAAGCGGACGAGCGGGAAAGTGGAATGGGTTGCGCACTTGATCGACGACCTGTCCGGCGTCGGGACCGAAGTCATGGCCGGCGATCTCAACGGCGATGGCAAACCCGATGTCGTGGTGGGCAACAAGCGCGGCGCTTTCGTCTTCCTGCGCAAATAGCGCGATGAGCGTGGGAGGCCGTGAGCGTCGGTCGCGAATGTCGCATTCACACTCATTTTGGCGTAAACAACCAAGCGCTCCACGTCCGCCTATGCTTGGATGATTCCCGACCCTCCCCATGAAAAATAAAACTCCCTGGATCATCGTTCCACTGCTGGCCGGCTGCGCGTGGCTGGCCGTGGCGGCTGAGTACAAGCCGCTCGAAGATGCGCGGCGACCCGTGGCGACGACCGCGAGCGTGCCGGCGCCGGAAGCCGCCAAAAAAATGTCGATGCCGCCGGGCTTCAGCGCGCAGGTCGTGGCAGCGGAGCCCGACCTGGTCCAACCCATCGCCTATACGATGGATGATCGGGGGCGGCTGTGGGTGGTGCAGAACACCAACTATCCCGAATGCCCGGGCGTGCCGAAGGACAGCATCCTCATTTTCGAGGACACCGACGGCGACGGCAAGGCGGACAAACGCACGGTCTTCTACGACAAGCTGACTTTCGCCAGCGGCATCACCTATGGGCATGGCGGTATCTGGGTCGGCGCCCCGCCGAACCTGCTCTTCTTTCCTGTCCAGGACGGTCAGGACAAGGCTGCGGGTGAGCCGGAGAAGATCCTCGATGGCTGGGGCAACGAAGACACCCACGAGACCTTGAATGATTTCACGTGGGGCCCGGACGGCTGGCTCTATGGCACCCAGGGAATTTTCACGAACTCCCTGGTCGGCAAGCCGGGCGCGCCGAAGGCGGAACGCACGCCGGTGAACGCAGGCGTGTGGCGATATCATCCGGACAAGAAGAAGTTTGAGCTCTATGCGGAAGGCGCGAGCAACCAATGGGGTGTGGATTGGGACGATTGGGGGCAGGCGTATTTTGAAGCCTGCGTCATCCCGCACATGTGGCAGTGCATCCAGGGCGCGCGGTATCAGCGGCAGGCGGGTCAGCACTTTAACAAGTTCACCTACGAAGACATCAAGACGATCGCTGATTTCGAATACGAGAAGCGCGCCTATTGCGGCGCCATGGTCTATCTCGGCGGGCAATGGCCGAAGGAATTCCGCAACTCGTTTTTCTTCCACGACATCCACATGAACAAGCTGCGCAACGAGAAGCTGACGCGCTCGGGGTCGGGCATGAGGGCCGAGAAGAACATGGACTTCATGTATTCGAACGACCCGTGGTACCGCGGGCTCAGTCCGCAGTACGGACCGGATGGGTCTGTCTTCGTCAATGACTGGTACGACAAGGTGCCCTGCCACCAGCAGCGCGCTTTCACCGACCGGACCAATGGGCGCCTCTACAAGATCGTCTATCAAGGGGTGAAGCCCGTGCAAGTGGATCTGGCCAGGGCCAGCGACGCCGAACTCGTGCAGGATCAACTCAACGAAAACGATTGGTACGTTCGCCACGCCCGCCGGCTCCTCGCCGAACGCGGACCGAAGCCCGAGGTGCAGGCCGCGTTGGTCAAGATCCTGCACGAAAATCCCGATGAGACCCGCAAGCTACGCGCGCTGTGGGCGCTGCATGGCGTGCAGGGATTCAGCGAGACGCTGGCGTTGGAAAACCTGAAGAGTCCGCTGGAGTATTTGCGGGCCTGGACGATCCAGCTCACCTGCGAGGACGGAAAACCGTCCGCACCGTTGCTCGCGGAATTTGCGCGTCTGGCGAAGGAAGATCCGTCGCCGGTGGTGCGTCTTTACCTCGCCTCCGCCGCCCAGCGCATCGAGATCGCGCAGCGCTGGCCGATCCTCGAAGCCCTGGCCGATCACGCCGAGGATGCGAAGGACCATAATCTCCCGCTCATGCTGTGGTATGCCGCCGAGCCGGCGGTGGCCGCCGATGTCGCCCGCGGAGCGAGTCTGCTTGGGACCTGCAAAATTCCCAAGGTGCAGGAGTTCATCAGCCGGCGCATTGCCGCTGTCGCGACGGCTGCCGCGCGATGAGAATGGCGCTGAAGAACCTCGCGACCCTGGCCTGCGGCCTGAGCCTGGGCAGCACGCCGATCGTTGCTCAACAGGCGGCGCCCAAGCCGCTCGACGTCCTGATGCAAACACTCGGGAAGATCGAAAATCCCGAAGCGCAGGCCAATATTCTTCGCGGGCTGAACGCGTCCCTCAAGGGCCGCCGAGACGTGGCCGTGCCGGCGGCGTGGGACGCGCTTTACGCGAAGCTCAAGGCCAGCCCGAGCGAAGACGTTCGGCAACAGGCTCAGGCATTGGCGGTGACTTTCGGCGGAGAGAGTGCGCTGGCCGACATGCGGCGCACCTTGGGTGACCGGTCCGCCAAGGCCGAGGCGCGCCAGGCGGCGCTCGAGTCGTTAATCGCCGCCAGGGACGGCCCTTCGATGCCCCTTTTGCTCGACCTGCTGAAGGAGCCGACGCCGTTGCGCGCTCCGGCGCTGCGGGGCCTGGCTGGATTTGACGATGCGAAAATTCCCGCCGCCGTGCTGACGGCGTTTCCACAACTCGATGCCGCCGAGAAGCGCGACGCATTGAGCACGCTGCTCTCGCGCCCCGCGAGCGCCCGGGAGTTGCTCACCGCCATCGATGACAAGAAGGTGGCCCGCGGTGAGATCACCGCCCCGCTCGCCCGGCAGTTACAGAACATTAAGGACCCAGAGATCGAAAAGTGGGTCAAAACGAATTGGGGCGTGGTGCGGACTTCTTCGGCGGAGAAGCAGCAGTTGATCGCCAGGTTCAAGGAATTCCTCGGGGCCGACGCCATCCTGCGCGCCGACGCTTCGCATGGCCGGGCGCTTTTCACCCAGACGTGCGCCATATGCCACACGCTATTTGGCGAGGGCGGAAAGATCGGTCCAGAACTCCCCGGTTCCTTCGAGGACGTGGATTACCTCTTGCAAAACATCATCGACCCCAACGCGATCATCGGGAAGGACTACCAACAGACCTTCATCACGACCAAGAGCGGTCAGCTTGTCGGGGGAATCATCGCGTCGGAAGACGCGCAGGAAGTGGTGCTGAAATCGCTCGCCGGACCGGTCACCACCAGGCGTGCGGACATTGGCGAGATGATCACGAGCGATCAGTCCATGATGCCCGAGGGGCTGCTTCTCGCGCTGGATGAGCAGGGCGTGCGCGATCTTTTCCTCTACCTGCGCCAGCGCCAGCAGGTGCCATTACCCGCGGCGAAGTGAACACGGTGCGGTGGCACAGGTACGCTGTCGCGGCGGTCTATGACCGCCGGTGGCTCGCATTAGGGTGCTTTCTTTTGACCGTGGCGGCGAGTGCGTTGCCCCCCGCCACGGATTCCCCAACCGGCGCACAACTTCACATCCCCATCGGGGTGCCGGATATGCCCGACACGCTCAAAACATTCGTCGAGCCGGACGGAAGTTTTTCACCCGGCTTCGGGAGCTTCGGCGTTTCATTTCGACTGCCCGGCATCGGGGCGACGATCGACGGGAAAAGAGGAACGCCGACGCATGGATTGCGCGGCGGAGGTTTGCTCATCCCGTGGTGCAACATCCCCGGTGGTGACGCGATTACCGGCACGGTCGAGATTTGCGCGGTCAAGCGTCCAGCTCTGGCCGGAGACGCGTGCATGGTCGCCGCGCGGGTGCGCCTGGAGAATCCGACCGATCATGTGGCCTCGACCTCGCTGTCGGTCAACGTAACGCCGGAAGGCCCGGCGGGCGCGGCGATTCACGCCATCGCCTTTTCGCAGCAGGCCTTCTTCATGGAGGGCCGCGCCGTGCTGGTGGCGGATACCCCATCGAAGGGCGCCATCCTCGCCGGGTCACCTTTCGCGGCGCGGCCGCTGGCGCCGTCGCAGGACTGTCATGTGGAATCGGCGGATGGCGATTGCCGGGGAGAAATGATCTTCGATGTGCAGCTGCTCCCGGGGCAATCGGCGGTGCTCGGCTTCCTCTGCCCCGTGCTGCCGGGCCGGCGGGCTGTCGGGCATCTTTGGGATGGCAAGTCGCCGTGGGCGCAACTCGATCTGGCCGATCCCATTTCCGGTGAAGGCGGGGTTCTCCAGCCGGACCCCGGCCTGGACGCCTGCCGCGCTTTGCGGGTGGACGATCTTTTCGCCGAATCCGCAGCCGAATGGCGCAAGCTCGTGGGGAACGCTCATATCGGAATGCCCGACGCCCGCTGGGCCGAATGTTTTGCCGCGATCGCCGGGCACGCCGCGCTGGCCATGAATGACGGCGCGCCCGATGTGGCCGTGATCAACTACAACGTTTTCAATCGCGACGGTGTGTATGTGGCGAACATCCTGCAAAAGGCTGGTGCGTTCGAACTGGCGGCGCGGGCCATCGATTATTTTCTGACGCATCCTTTTAACGGACGCGTCGAACCCGAGGCGGACAATCCGGGCCAGGTGCTCTGGATCCTGGGCGAGCATTGGAGATTCACCCGCGATCCCGCGTGGCTGGCGCGCATCTATCCGTCGGCACAAAAGATCGCGGCGATGATCGAATACTATCGGACCACACCGGAGCCGCATTGGGTGAATGCGACGAGCCTGGAGTTTGGCGACGCATTGCCGCCGCAGAAGCGCCAGAAGTTGCGTCCCGGAGCCTGCGACGGCACCCATCCCGAATACACCGAAGCGTTTGACCTGGCGGGTCTGCGCGCGGCCATCTCGCTGGCCCGGGCGATGGGCCGTGAGTCCGACGCGATGAAATGGAGTGCTCTCACCGAGACGCTGGCGCTGGCCTACGATCGGCGATTCGGAGCGGATCTACGGAAGGCTGAATATGGGGACTATGCGGTGCTCTGGCCGTGCCGATTGTATCCGCTGGAGGGGGAGAAAGCGCGCCTGCGATTTGGCGCGATCGGCGCGCAGAAGCCGGCGGCTTGGCGCTACCTTCCTCTTGCCCGAGCGCACCAGGGTCTGCTCGCCGGCAACCGTGCGGCGGCTGCGGAGACGCTGGCCCTTCATCTCGACCATGAGCAGATGCGCGGTTGGTACGCCTTCGACGAAGGGGGGCCGAGCGGACCGGGCAACTGGGGCAAAGTGCGGACGAATTGGCGCGTCGAGCGCAATGCGGACGGCAGCGCGAAGAGCGCGATGGCGATGCCGCATGGATGGGCGATTGCGGAGATGCAGTTGCTGCTGCGCGACGCGCTGGCGTTTGAGGATGGGGAGCGATTGGTGTTGTTCGCGGGTGTGCCCGAAGAGTGGTTCGCAAAGCCCATGAAGATCGAAAACTTGCCGACACATTTCGGAAAACTGAGCGTCGACTGGCAGCCTCTGGACGGGAGAACCGGTGTCGTCCGTTTGAGCGGAGATGCATCGCCCAAGGAGGGTTTTTCGATTCGTAGTCCCAAAGGCGACGTTCGCGTCGCGCTGCCCGACAAATCCGCAAGGGTAGACTATTGAGCCGACGCGCGGAAAGGCAGCGGCGCGCTACCCGGAGTTCTGCGTCGACTCCTCCCCGGCATACGAACGCACAGGCCTACCTCGCGTTAAGTAGTCGATTGATCTGCGCGGCGGCGTACGCGGCCCCGAAGCCATTGTCGATATTGACCACCGTGACACCAGAACCGCAGCTATTGAGCATGCCGAGCAGTGCCGCGACACCGCCGAAACTCGCGCCATAGCCGACGCTCGTCGGCACGGCGATCACCGGCTTGCTGATGAGCCCGGCCACGGCGCTCGGCAGCGCGCCTTCCATCCCGGCGACCACGATGACGACATTGCAGGCTTCCAGTCGGTCGCGCACCGCGAGCAAGCGGTGGATTCCGGCGACGCCGATATCGGTGATGCGTTCCACCTGGTTGCCAAAAACGTCCAGGGTCACCGCCGCCTCCTCGGCCACGGATTGATCGGAAGTGCCCGCACAGACCACGCCGATCATTCCCTCCAGCTTGGGACGTGGTGTGAGTTCGACCGTGAGGCAACGCGCACGGGCATGCCATCGGGCCGTGGGAAATGCCGCCGCGAGCGCGCTATGTTGGTCCTCGTTGGCCCGGCTCACGAGCAGGACGCCGTCCTTTTCCAGGATGACCCGCCCGATGGCGACGACCTCCTCCGGGGTCTTGTTGGCGCCAAAGATCACCTCCGGGAAGCCGCACCGCCGCGCGCGATCCGTATCCACGCGCGCAAAGCCGAGATCGACGAACAACTCCGCCATGGGGTCAGGTTGGGGTCTGGGACGTCCCGAGATACAGGCGCATCGGGATCATCTTCGACTCGACGAACCCATGATCCTTGAAGAAGCGCTGTCCGTCGGCATTCATCCGATCGGTCAGAAGCGTGATGCGGGCAAAGTCCTTTTTCTTCGCGTACTCGATCGCGTGGTGGAGCAATTTGTCGCCAAAGCCGCGCCCACGGGAATCGCGATGAACGATCACGTCCTCCAGGATGATCACGAAACCGCCCTCGGCGGTGCTGATCGTGAAGAGGAGATTGATCATGCCGAAGATCGTGCCATTTTGTCGCAGGACGAAGATGCGCCCGCGGTTGGGCTGCTCGAGGATGAGGCGCAATCCGCGCATCTGCTTGGCGCGGTTGGGGATAAAATCGGCCTCCTGGGTGAACAGGTCGAAGAGAAGATCCGTCAGTTGCGGAAGGTCTTCCAGCGTGGCTTGTTCGATATGAGGCGCGTCGTCCATGGGCAAAAGCGCCGCCTCTATGGCACAAACCTTCCCCGGTGGAAAGGGCGGCGTTGAAATGAGGGCAAATATTCGTCGTGGAGGCAGGTCGCCCTCATCCAACTACTGACTCTGATCCGCAGCTTCCAAGTCCAGGATTTTCACGTGCCGATCGGCGAAATCGATCCAGTATTTGATGGCGAACCCCGCGCAGAGATGAACGTCGAGCGGGATACCTCGTTCGTTGGGTTCGCGGTAGTCGCTGAGCAGATCGGGCGTGGCGGCGATGCGTGTCAGCGCTTGCCGGAGCCTGCGCCGAGTCGGGAGGGGAAGGGTGTTGAGCATTTCGATTGCCTCCCAATCGACCAGCAACCGATAGCGGTTCACATCTGGGGTCGATCAAGTCCCAACGCTTGGTCCAAGCCTTCCTCCGCCACCCAATTCGCTGGGATGCGATCCTCGATCTTGGCGGCGAGACGGTCCCAGTATTCGGACGTGCGTTGTCGGCCCAAGCCAAGCAGATAGCCGATCAACTCTCGGCGATCCTGATCGGAAAGCGCGGTCGCCTCGGCCTTAAGCTGGTGAATGCTCATGTCCCCCCAAGCTACTGTAAGACGCCTCGAAAGGCAATGCGTCAGCGCGATGAGGGAATCGCTACTTCCAATCCAACGCTGCGAGAATCTCATCCTTCTTCACCCGGTCAGAGAATTCGGCGAACGTCTCTTCCCCCTGCTTCTTGGAATCATAGACGCGCAGCAGCTTGTCGATAAAGAGGTGCACGTCCTTGGCGATGATCTTGCCTTTGAGCAGGTCGTTGAAGCGGCGGTTGGCGCCGAGGCGGCCGCCGATGAAGGCGTCGTAGGCATCGACCATCTCGCCGTTCACCTTGGTTCGGGCGCCGCGGAAGCCGATATCTGCGATCTGATGCTGGCCGCAGCTCGACGGGCAACCGCTGAAGTGGATGCGGATTTTGCCTTTGTACCAGCCCGAGGTATCCTCGAGCTCGCTGACCAGCGCCAGCATCCGGTTCTTGGTCTCGGCGACGGCCAGGTTGCAGAACTCGATGCCGGTGCAACTCACGCAACCCTTGCGGAAGTTCGAGGGCTGGTAATCGCACCCCATCTCGTCGAGTTCAGCTTTGACCGCGGCGAGATTCGCTTCGGGGATATTGACCAGAAGGAGGTTCTGCTTGTTGGTCATCCGGAGTTGGTCGTGGCCGGGCGCGGCATACTTCAGGGCGAGCGCCCCTAGTTTGCCGAGGATGCCATTGCGGATACGACCGCCGGGGAAGCAGACTCCCACCCAGTAGAGGTCGCCGTCCTTCTGTTTGTGGACGCCGATGTGGTCGGTTTCCTGGTCCTTGATGATCGGGAAATCGGTATGGCGTTCAGGTTTGAAGTCCAACCGGCTCTCGACGTGCGTAACGAGCGCTTCGATGCCGCCAGCGCTGACGATGTCGGCGACGAGGAACTTGAAGCGGGCGCGGTTGCGCTTGAGGCGGTAGCCGTCATCGCGGAAAAACTCGGTGACCGATTTTATGACGGGCCAGATCTGGCCGGGCTTGAGGAAGTAGGGGAGGATGTGCGCGAGGTGCGGCGAGGCGCTGAGCCCGCCGCCGATCATCATCCCGTAGCCGCGTTCCTCGACACCATTCACGGTACGCTTGAGTCCGAAGACGCCGACGTCGTTGATGTCGGGTTGCGCGCAGTGAATGCAGCAGCCAGAGACGCTGATCTTGTATTTGCGCGGGAGATTGGAGAAGGCGGGATTGTTGACGACGCCGGCATCCACTTCACGCATCTCGGGTGTTGCGTCGATGATTTCATCGGAATCGAGCCCGGCGACAGGGCAGCCGACCACGTTGCGCGGAATGTCGCCGCAGGCGCCTGCCGTGGCGATGCCGACGCTGTCCATCTCACTGAAAATGGTCGGGATGTCCTCGATGCGCAGCCAGTGAAACTGGATGGTCATGCGCGTGGTGATGTCGCTGAAACCGTGGCCGAAACGGTCCGAAATCTCGCTGATCTTGATCGCCTGGGCGCCATTGACCTGCCCGCCCGGCAGCCGCAGGCGCATCATGAAATAGCCGCTCTCCTTGGGCTTCTGACGATAGACGCCATACCACTTCATGCGGTCGAAATCGTCCGGATCGATCGAGGCAAAGCCCGTCTTGGCGTAGCGATAGATGTCGTGGATGACATCGAGGCCATCCTTATCCAGCTTCATCTTCTCCTGGGGAGTGACGGGGATGAGGCCTTGCTTGACGGCGGCGTAGTTGGGTTGGATGTCGATCATTGTGGCAGAAAAGGGGAGGCAATTTAAGGGGCGGGGGAGTCAAGGCAAGGGAATACTCCCCCTATGACGCGGGCCGCCTGAAAAACCCTTCTTGGTTTCCGGTTTTCCCTTGCGAGGGCGTTTTAGTGGTTTTACCTGACTCTGGGAATCGACCTCGACCAGGCTTTCCGTCTCCATGCGACCAGAATGCTCGTGAGCGGGAACCAGAAACCGTGGCTGGGATGCGGGAAAGGCCGGGAAAGTTTTTTCACCCGCCTGATTGACAGGACGCGGGGAGCCGCTAATCTTCGCCCTCTTTTCGCAATCCCTGATTTTCGCCACGGCCTATGAAACGCACCTATCAACCCTCGAAGCGCACCCGCAAACGCCAGTTCGGATTCCGCGCCCGCATGAAGACGAAGAATGGCCGCGCCATCCTTTCCCGCCGCCGCCAGCAGGGACGCAAGCGCCTCCTGCCCAAGGGTGTGGAAATCCCTTACGCGCGCCACACGCAGGCCTGAGCCGGGGTATTTACGATTTAGGATTTACGATTTACGATTTTTGGCCGGGTGCGGACGGCGGCGCATCCATATCGTCAATCATCAATCGTAAATCGTAAATCGACATGGCCGCCCGCCTCCGCTTTCCCAAATCCGCCCGGCTATTCCGCGCCTCGGAGTTTCAGCGGATGAAACTCGAGGGCGTGTCATTTCATGGCAAGTTGTTCGTCCTGAGCGTGCTGAAAAATGTCCCGACGCCGGAGGTTCGGATCGGTTTGATCACCTCCCGGCGAGTAGGGGGAGCCGTCGCGCGAAATCGCGTTCGCCGGCGGTTGCGGGAAATCGTTCGCGCGGCGGCGCCGCACATCCACGCCGGCACCTGGCTCACCCTCATCGCCCGTCAGGCGGCAGCGGCGGCCAGTTCCCAGACCCTCGCCGCCGAATGGCAGCAGTTGGCCCGGCGCAGTTCCATTCTCGTCCCATGTTCCTGATTCGCCTCCTCTTCCGCGGCTATCAGCTCCTGGTTTCGCCCCTGTTGCAATTGCTCACCGGGCCCGATGGCGGGTGCCGTTTTCAGCCGAGCTGTTCCCGCTATTTTCTCGCCGCTTGCGAGACGCATGGAGTGCTCTACGGCAGTTGGCTGGGCATCAAGCGCCTGGCGCGCTGCCAGCCATGGGGAGGACAGGGATTGGATCCCGTTCCCCCGACCCGCGTCATCGGCGCCCGCAGTTCCCATCTCTAATCTTCTATGGATCGCAAAGGAATCATCGCCATCTCGCTCTCGATTATCACGCTCATCGCCTGGATTGTTTACAACAATCGGGAGATGCAGAAGGTAACGGCCGCCCGCGCGGAAGCCGCCACTGCAGCGGCGGAAAAAGCCGCCCTGGAGCCCAAGGAACCGTCCACAGCAGCGTCCGAGCCCGGTGCGACTCCCGCGACCCCCTCACCGGTCACGGAGCATACGAAGACAGGAACTGGTACCTTTACCCTGACGCTCCCCGAAGTGAACGAGACCCTGCCGACTGCTTCGGTGGACTACACATTTTCCAATCTCGGTGGCGGTCTCGCCAGGACGTTGCTCAAGAATCATGAAGGGGAGCGTGGAACGAAAATGGTCTTGAACGAATTCGGGGCGATCCCGATCGGCGCCATTTCCGAGGCCGCGGGGGAGGGAACGAAATTGCCCTTCACGGCCAAACTGGATGAGGCCAATGGCGGGATCACCTATGACCGCACCGATGAGAGGAAGCTCCAACTCACGAAGCACTTTACCGTTCCGAAAGCCACGGATCTCAAGTCGGACTATATTGTCGATCTGGAGGTCACTTTTACCAACCACGGCGAACAGCCGCTCACGGTGCCTTCCTACTTCGTGCACACCGGCTCCACGGCGCCGATCTACCAGAGCGATCGAGCGGACTACACGGGATTCAAATGCTACGGCGGAAAGTTCATCACTTCGCCTTCGTTCGAGGGTGGCATGTTTAGCAAGGCCCGCCCGGTCTTCGCGGAGTCGCACCCTGGCATCGAGTGGGCGGGCGTGGCCAATCAGTATTTCACGACGCTGGTCACCCCGATCATCGAATCGCCGGGCACTCCGACCCAGAGCGGGCAGCAAGGAACGTCGGTCTGGGCGACGCGCTTCGAGATCCCCGACGCGGTCTGGAAAGAATCGGGGCGAACGAGCAAAGCCGACACCAAACATTATGGGGTGGACGGTGCGATCGGCATGCCGGCTTTCACGCTCGAACCCGGCAAGTCGCTGGTCCAGCGCTTCCAGATCTACGCCGGTCCCCGCGAATATGGGCGCCTTCGGTTGCTGCCCAACGACGAATCGGACATCATGGATTTCGGCACGTTCGGCATCGTGAGCAAGACACTGCTCAACACGATGAACTGGCTGCACGGCAAGCTGGCCAACTTCATCCCCTCCGGCGCGTATGCCGGGGCGATCATCATCCTCACGCTGATCATCAAGTCGCTGCTCTGGCCCATGCAAAACAAGGCCACCCAATCGATGAAGCGCATGCAACTGCTCCAGCCGAAGATGACGGAGATCCGCGAAAAGTACAAGGACGATCCCACGCGGATGAACACGGAGGTGATGAAGCTCTACAAAGATTATGGGGTGAATCCGCTCAGCGGGTGCCTGCCGATGATGGTGCAGATTCCGATTTTCTTCGGTTTTTACAACATGCTCGGCAAGGCGGTGGAACTCCGGAACAGCAAATTCCTGTGGGTGCACGATCTTTCGCAGCCCGACACGATCTGGCATCTGCCCATGCTTGGCTATCCGCTCAACGTGCTGCCGCTCCTGATGGCGGGGACGATGTTGTGGCAGATGTCGCTCTCCCCGAAATCTGGCGATCCCATGCAGCAACGCATGTTCATGTTCATGCCGCTGATCTTTATCGGGTTCTGCTATAATTTTGCTTCTGCCTTGGCGCTTTACTGGACGGTGCAAAATCTGTTTTCTGTCACGCAACTCTACGCGACGCGGAACCAGGCACCGCCGACGCTGCAAAAGGTGCCCGCGCCGCCGAAGAGGAAATAGCGCGCCACTTTACCTATGAGTCTAAACCCACGCGAGACACTCGATACGATGCTGGGACTGCTCGGCTTCGTCTGCGAGATCAAGGAATACCAGCACGAGCACGGGCTCACGTTGCAAGTTTACACGGCGGACAAGGATAAACTCATCGGGCGCAACGGCGCGCTGCTCGAGGATCTCCAACTGCTGCTGAACCGCGTGCTCCAGGCGAAAGACAAGCAGGCGCCCAAAGTGCAGGTGGACATCGAGCACTGGCGGGAAATGAAAGATGACGGTCTCGCTCATCGAGTCCAACAACTCGCCGAGGTCGTGCGCCAGACCGGGCGTCCGTATCATCTCGAACCGATGAACGCATATGAACGCCGGATCGTGCACAACGCCTTCAAGGACGATCCCGATATCATGACGTGGAGCCCGCCGGATGACGCGCGGCTGAAGCGGATCACCCTGCGGCGGCGTACGGGGGGAAGTGCTCAGTAGGTAGTGCTCAGTTCTCAGTGGCGGAGCGCACGGCAGCCTGAGGTCCCCAGATGCGGCTTCGCCAAGACGGATGGAGCGTTTGCTGGTGGGTGGGCCCCGGTGTTCGCTCGCAGATCGATGGTCGCCTCCGCGACCCCGCTCCGTTCGAATCCTCCGGTGTCCAAAGGTACAAAAACGCTCTTTATGGCGGGCGACACTTTTCTGGAATCTGCGGTTGACAAACCGAACTTTGCCTACCAATCTCCCACTCCCTTTTTTCCCAGCGACCGTGACAATCCGCCCTATGACCAGCCAACTTCTCGAAGAAGCCTTCAAAGTGATTCCCAGCCAGCAGGTGCTCGTCAACGTGGTTTCCAAGCGCGTCCGGCAGCTCACGGCGGGGCATCGCCCGATGGTCGAGACGGGCCCGCGCATGGGATTCTCCGATATCGCCCTGACAGAGATCATCGAGGGCAAACTCAAGTGGGAAGAGGCTGCGGAAGCGACCGCTGGTAAGAATTAAGCTCCGCTTGCGCACGAGGTGCGCCGAATCATGAGCGCGGATATTTCGGTCAACCGCAAGGCCTTGCGCGACTATCACATCCTGGAGCGCTACGAGGCTGGCCTCGAGCTCAAGGGGACGGAGGTCAAGTCCATCCGCGGCGGGTTCGCGAACATCAACAGCGCTTTCGCCCGGGTCGAAAACGGCCAGGTCTTCGTCCATGACCTGGACATCCAGCCCTACGTGCGCGCCAGCTTCGAGCAACACGAGCCGAAACGTTTCCGGCGCCTGCTGATGCATAAGCAGGAGATCAATCGGCTGGCCGGCCTCACGCAAATCAAGGGGCACACGCTCGTTGCGTTGCGGCTCTACTGGAAGGATGCCCGGGTGAAGATCGAGATCGGCGTGGCCAAGGGCAAGGAATCCGTCGATAAGCGCCAGGACCTCAAGGAGAAGGCCTCAAAGCGGGAGACGGACCGCGAAGTCGCCCGCTTCAACAAGAAACACGCTTAGCCTCGGGGCAATTTTGAATTTTGAATGTTGAATATTGAATGGCGAAAGCTGTCGCGCGCTCAGCCATTCAAAATTCAACATCAAGAATTCAAAATTGCCTCCCTGGCCCTTACCCTCCGAGGAATGACATTTCGGCTTTCGGCTGTGCAGCGGTGGCTGTCGTGCGCAACTCCGAGTAGCGGTCCGTCCTCGCCCGCCAAACGCGGCTGATGATTGCGGCCAGTTCGGCATCGCTCGCGCCGGCTCGCAGCGGGCTTCGTAGATCGGTGCCAGTTCCGGAGAACAGGCACGTGAACAGCCTGCCGTCCGCCGAAAGCCTCGCCCGGGTGCAGTCTCCGCAAAACGGTTGCGTCACTGAGGAGATCACCCCGATTTCCCCGCCATCGCGCTGCCGATAGCGCCGGGCTACTTCGCCACGGTAATTCGGGGGCAGCAGTTCAAGTGGCATCGCGTCCTGGAGGCGCCCCAGGATTTCCGCCGACGGAACGACATCCTGCATGCGCCAGCCGTTGGAGTTTCCGACGTCCATGTACTCGATGAAGCGCAGGATGAATTCCGGCCGGCCAAATCGCTCCGCCAGGGCGACGATTTCGCCGTCGTTCACTCCGCGCTTGACCACCATGTTGATCTTGATCGGCGCAAAGCCAGCCTCCCTCGCCGCGTCGATGCCACATAAGACGCGATGAACGGGAAAATCCACGTCGTTCATCGCGCGAAAGATCTCATCGTCGAGGGCATCGACGCTCACCGTCACCCGGTGCAGTCCTGCCGCCCGAAGCGCACGCGATTCCTCAACGAGCCGGGAGCCATTGGTGGTCAGCGTCAAGTCCCGTAGCCCGTCGATGGGAGCCAGCTTCGCCACCAGTTGATCGAGGTTGCGGCGCAACAGGGGCTCCCCGCCTGTCAAACGCACCTTTTCCACTCCGAGACTGGTGAAGACTCGCGCTAGGCGGGCGATCTCCTCAAAGGTCAACACATCCGCCTTCGGAAGGAAATCGTAGCCGCGCCCGAAGATCTCCTTCGGCATGCAGTATCCGCAGCGGAAATTGCAGCGATCGGTGACGGAAATCCGCAGATCGCGCAACGGGCGCTGGAAAAGGTCTTCAGGATGGGAAGGCATGAGACGCTGTTAAACTTCATCGCCAACGCGATTCCCGCAAAGCAAAACGCCCCGAATTGCTTCGGGGCGTTTGTAAATCTGCGGGATCGTCGAACGATCAGCGCTCAGAGACGCTTAGTAGCGCTTCTGGTAACCACCGCGATCGCCGCGATCGCCACCGCTGAATTCGCGGCGAGGGCCGCCGGGCGCGCGGTCTTCACGAGGGCGGGCTTCGTTGACGGTGAGCGGACGGCCTTGCACGGTCTTGCCGTGGAAGAGGCTGATCGCCTTCTGCGCGTCTTCCGCGGAGGACATGGTGACGAAGGCAAAGCCGCGGGACTTGCCCGTGAACTTATCCTGCATCAGAGCGACTTCGGAGACCGTACCGGCCTGGCCAAAGGTGTCTTGAAGGTCGACTTCGGTGGTGTCGAACGAGAGATTCCCGACGTAGAGTTTGCTGGACATGATGTTGTTTTTTCCAAGAGAAGCGTGGTCCTTCGGTGGCTGTTTCCGTTTATCGGATCTCAAAACTGCCACTGAACTCTGCGAAAATCGGAAATGATTTCCGCGTCACGAAACAACTAGCAATCTACCAAACCTGGAGAGGTTCCAAACTTTTATTGAGCGCCTACTGAACACGCAACCACTGCGGCGCGCAAGGTTTTTTTCAAAAAGAATCTAGCCGAGGCGATAAACGATGCGCGCCTTGCTGAGATCGTAGGGCGACATCTCGAGCTTCACGCGATCGCCATTGGTCAGGCGAATGAAGCGTTTGCGCATCTTGCCCGAGATGTGGGCGAGCACGCTGTGCTGGTTGCCCAGTTCGACGCGGAACATGGTCCCGGCGAGCACGGAGGTGATTTTGCCTTCGGTTTCAATAACGTCATCCACTGCCATAAATAATACACTGCTGCGCCGCGAGGGCCGGTGCGGAAAGGAGCGGCGATGGCCTGTCTCCTGGTTGAACAAGCTTTCGGAGAAGCACTTCGGGCCGGCACTGACCGGTCGAAGGGACGGGAATTATCGCGTGTTTCCCCTTAATAGCAAGCGGTGATCGTCAAAATCGCGCGCGCCATGCGATCGTAACAATCCCGGACCCAGGTCGGCTCCTCCCGCTACTCGGAAAAGTGCGCGTCCTTCTGCGCGGGAAAATCGCGGCGCCAGCCGGTGACCACTTCGACCTCGACGGTGGCCGCGAGGATGTGTTCGCGCTCCCCAGCATCCGCGATGATAACGCCGTGCGGATCGACAACCACACTCCGCCCAGAGTAATTGTATCCCGGCTCCGTGCCCACCCGGTTCACTCCGATGACATAGGCCTGATTCTCAATGGCTCGCGCTTGCAGCAGGGTCAGCCAGTGTTGCTGGCGCTTGACCGGCCAGAGTGCCATCACCACGAAGAGATTGGCGCCGCGCCGCGTTGCCGCGCGGAAGATTTCCGGGAACCGCAAATCGTAGCAAACGAAGGGCGCGACGGTGAATCCGGCCCACGGAAACGTCACAATCTCCGCGCCTTTGACGTGAACCTCCTCCTCGCCCCCAAGGGCGAATGGATGAATCTTGGCATAGCGGGCGAGCAGTGCGCCTTCGGGTGAAAAGGCCAGGGCCTCGTTGCGTCCCTTCGGGCCTGATCCGGGGCTGACGGCGCCGCCGGCGACAAAGACTTGATACTTCCGCGCCAGGTCCGCAAGGAACGCCTCGTCTTCGCGGGCCGGTCCCTGTTGCGTCACGGACAGGTTCATGGAAAATCCGCAGGCGAACATTTCCGGGAGCACGACGAGCGATCCAGGGAGTGGCGGCGTCTCTTCGAGCAGGGCGTGCACTTTGGCAAAATTCGCGGCCCGATCTTCCCAGGCGATGTCGAGTTGAAGGGCAAAAACGTTCATGGAGGGCATGGAGCAAGCCTGCGTGATCTCCTGCGTGGGCTGCAAGCCTCGACACGGCTACCTCAGCTCCGGTCGGTCGGGGTCCTTGACGACCCCGGATGGCGCGAGCCGTTTGATGAGTCGCGGCGCCACGCGGAATACGGCGGGCAGCAGGCCCACCGCGAATTGGGCGACCAGCCAGAGCACGCCGATGGCGATGCCCCAGGGCACATAATCGATAAATGCCGAATCGCGCGCCCGCGCGATGCCTTTGGTCCTCGGTGGATCTCCGGCGGCATACGTCACGGGGACTTCATCCCCGGGCTTTTCCGGCGGCACATACATTTCGGCGCTCTCGAGCACCGCCTGCTGGGGCATTTCATCGCCAGGAGCGGTGAACTCCACGCGATAGGCGTCCACGATGACGGGCTTGGTCCGTGGAAAAAGCCACCGCAAGGCGGGTGGAAGAAAATCGCGGAATTGCTTCATCGGGACCTGTTCGATCCCGACCAACTTCGCCGTCAGCGTCGGCGCCCCGCCCCAAATTTGGGTCTCCTCAAAGCCTTTTTTTCCAACCAACGCCAGAGCCCCGAAAGTCGCGATGGTGATGAGGGTTCGCACGATGGAAAGCGGATCCTTCTTTTCCGCGAGTTTGAATCGCTCCAGGCGTTTTTTTTGAAGATAGTCTTCGAGATCCGACCGCTTCGACAACTCGCGTTGGGCTTCCGTCACAGGCCCGGCGTATTGCGTCGGCAGATCCTGGGCGGCCCGCCACGCGACGGCGATGACCTTTCCTTCGCTGATGGAGAGGCCGAGTCCCCGCTCCGGCAGCCAGATTGTTCCCGCCCCCAGAAGGCTCTCATCGGTGGCGGGCGACGCCGGTATTTCTTCCGGCTTCGGAAAGGGCTCGCTGGTCGCGTCACCCGCCTGCCATACCGCCGACGCGGGCGAACCGAGCGCACGCAGCGCATCGCCCGCCGGAATTCCGAGCAACGGCTGGCCGCCCCAGAGCACCTCGGCATCGTCGATCGAAAGCTGGCGCAAGCGTTGCGTTCCGTCCGTGGCGAAAAAGAACTCCATCTCCCAATCGTCCGCGATGGCGGTGAGGTTGTCGGCGCCATACTCCTCCACCTCCGCGCCATGCTGTTGCATCGCCTCCTGCACTTCCGGGCGCGTCATTCCCGGCCGCACGCCGCACCACGATTCAAGTTTCGCGAGATCAAAGGGGGGAGCGTCGGGCATGGGGGAAGAAGGCGGCCAAAGGAGCGGGGATTGAATGGAATGGCGGGACGTTCCGCGAATGAATTCGCGGGTAGGTAGCGGCGAATTCATTCGCCGAACCGGCTCGCAGAGGCGGTTCTACCGTCCCACACGCGTGCAAACGAAATTTAACGCAGGAACTCCGCGCGCGATCCCGGACTATTTCGCCTTCGCGTCGAAGTCGGCCCAGAACGTCGCCGCGGGCCGCGCTCCTTGATAGCCTTCCCCGGGGTAAGCATCGGCCTCGATCGTCTGCAAGGTCTTGCTCTGCCGCAGCGCAGCCAGTTCCTTGGGCACGAGATCGCAACTCAAACGTTCGAGATTGGCAAGGGTGAGGACGGGCCGAAGGTCGACCAGCTTCTTGCAGTGGCGCAGGTCCAATTCCTTCAAGGGCGCCCCTTGGAGCGGCGAGAGATCGCTGATGAATGTCCCCGACAAGTTCAGGCTGTCCAGAGGCAGGCCCTGGAGGACATTGAGATTGGTCATCACCGTGTTTTTGAGATTCAGCGCCCGCAGGGGCATCGATTTCACGACCGTGAAGTCGTAGACCTTGGTCCCTTCGAGGCTGAGGATTTCGAGCGGCGCCCCTTTCAGCGGCGCGATATTGTTCACGGGGGTATTGTCCAGGGCCAGCTTGCGCAGTGGCATCCCTTGCAGGGCGGTGACGTTGCTCAGCTTGGTGTTGCTCAAGTTCAACGATTGCAGGCGCATGAGGCGCAGGGCCTCGGCATCCGTGATCGCGGTTCCGCTGGCGTCCACGCTGTCGATGGGCAAGCCGCGCAAGGCGTCGAGCGAGCGCACCGGTTGTCCGGCCACGCTGAGCACGACGAGTCCGCCGGCGACGGTTGTGACGGTGTAGTGATCTTTGCCGAGCACGCCGAGGAGTCGCTGGTCGACGAGCTTGCGCCGGCCTTCGGCATTCTCCTGGAGCTTCGCGGCGATGGAAAACGCGGGACCCGATGCCCCGGCGGATTCCAGGTAGCGGAACAGATCGTGGGCCGCTTCGTTTTTCCAGCGCTGCGGGTCCTTGGCCATCGTTTTCAGTTTTCCCACGGCGGCGAGAGCGCGTTCCGGATCGGCCCCGGCCGGGCCGCGTTGCTGGGCCGCGCGCAGCGCATTGGCCGCGTCGTCCCAACGCTCGAGCGCGAGCAATGCCCAGGCCCGTTCCCAGTAGGGGCGCGGGGGGTTGGGGTCCACCGCGATGGCGGCGTCGATGCTGGTCAGCGCGTCATCGAAGCGCTGGGTGTCCGACTGGAATTCGGCCAGCCGCAGAAACTCCGGGGCTTTGGTCCGCAGATTGGTGACCACGGCCCGGTCGACGGCAGATTGCTTCCTGGCGTGGATGGCGGTGAGCACCGCGGTGATGCCAAAGAAAAGGCTCGCGCCGACGACGATGGCGGCGGCCAGGGAGACCGTCTTATAGCGCCCCACGACAAAGAGGAATTGCCGAACGGGTCCCACCTTCTCGGCCTCCGTAATGGTGGCATTCTGGTAGGCCAGGACGTCGGCCTGCAATGTCTCCACCCGCTGGTAGCGCATACCCGGTTGCAATGACATGGCCTTGGTGACGATCGCGGCCATGGGGTCGGGGATGCGTTCGCCGGGCAGGTGAGGATAGCGCTGCCCGAGGTCGAGACGATCGGTGTGACCCGCGGCGATCAGCTTGAGCGCGGTGGTGGGGTCATCCTCGTTCAGCGGCGCACGCAGCGCCAGGATGTGATAGAGGATCGCGCCAAGCGCATAGACGTCCGTCCGCACGTCGAGGGTGGACGGCTGGGCTTGCTCAGGGGCCAGGTATTGTGGACAGGTCGCGCTCGCGCAGAGTTGCGCCGCTGGAATGGCCGGCGCCGAGGCACTGCCATCGAGTACGGTCGCCGATCCCCAATCCATGACCAGCACCTCACCATGGTCACCGACGTTGATGCTTTCCGGCTTCAAGTCGCGATGGATGATGCCCTTGGAGTGCGCAAACGCCACCGCTTCGCACGCCTTGAGAAAGATCGCCAGCAGTGGGTGCAGGGAGTATTTGGCGATGGCGTCGGCCTGCCCGTCGTGGAGTATCTCGAGAACCTTCCCGAGGGTCATTCCCCGCACCACTTTCATCGTGTAATATGGCCGTCCCTGCTCGTCGGTCCCCAGTTCGTGAATCGGCGGGATGCTGGGATGTTCCAGTTGGCCCGTCATTTGCGCTTCTTCGATGAAACGCGCCACCTCCTGCTCAGTTCCCCCCGGCTGCATCACTTTCATCGCGAGATCGCGTCGAATCGCCGAATCGTGCGTGTCCAGGGTCGCACCTTCCTCTTCGCGAGTCAGAACCTTCTCGATCTCGTAGGTGTGCTCCGCGACCACCTCCCTGGGCATGAGTTCGCCTTCGCCGAGCGCATCCGCGACCGCGTCGCCCTTGAGGAGGTGCGCTTCGACGATCGCCGTGCCGATGCGAATGTTCTGTGCCGGCCATACCCGGGTGTTATCCTTGATGGCACGACCGGTGATGAAGGTGCCTGCATCACTCCCGAGGTCTTCGATGAAGATAGCGCCGCCGTCGATCGTCAGTCGGGCGTGTTTGGGAGAGACCTCGGGGAGATCGAGAACCAGATCCGCCGTCTTGTCCTGCCCGATGACGTACTCACCCGGAGTGAGGATCTTGCGGAGGACTTCGGTGCCGTCCTTGGAAACGACGATCTCAATTTGCGGAATGGCCATAGTTGGACTCCAGGCGGGAGCAGCCTGTTGAGCCCACAGAAAGCGGGTTTTCCTTCAGCCCGTCAAGTATGGTCGCCTGCAACTGTTTTTTTGCGAATGCCTTCTTGCGGGACGCCATGAGTTAGGCTTATTATAGGGTTCAAAATTATGGGAACATTAACGAAAAGGGAACTCGTCGTTAAAATCAGTAACGAGACAGGCCTGGTCCAACACCAGGTCTTCGACGTCGTCCAACGGACGCTCGATCACATCACCGATGCTCTCGCCCAGGGCGATACCGTCGAATTGCGAAACTTCGGCATCCTCGAAGTCAAGCTCACCAAGCCACGCGTCGGTCGCAATCCAAACCAGCCGGGAAGCAGCTTTGTCATTCCGGCGCGCGCGACCGTCAAATTCAAGTCCGGCAAGATCATGCGCCAGAAAGTGGCCAAGCTTTCCGCGGTCTTGAAGCGCGAAGCCGCGGCCAAGATTTAGCGTCGGCCGACCGGCCTTACGCGACCATCGAGCCTCTTACCTCACGCGAGGCGGGGCCGCGCTTATTTGGCTTTGTCGGCCTGATACCAGGCCACCGACGCGCCAAGGAAAGCGATTGCGAGGGCGACGATGGAGATTGTTTGGCGGCGCCTCGTGATGTGGGGCTGAGGTTGGGCGCTCTATTTTCGGAAGAATCGCGGGCATCGGTTGCAATCCGCCGCGCGTGAGGCGAGCATTCGCGCCCATTTCGAATGAAGAGACCCAAATTGACCATTGTTCCAGAGCCCGGCGTGATTGAAATTCGCGGTGCGCGGCAGAACAATCTCAAGGGCATCGACCTCGATGTGCCCCTCGGAAAACTGAACGTCATCTCGGGTCCGAGCGGCAGCGGGAAATCGAGCCTGGCGTTCGACACGATCTACGCCGAGGGCCAGCGCCGCTACGTCGAGACCTTCTCGCCGTACACGCGCCAGTTTCTCGATCGGATGGACAAGCCCAAGGTGGACGAGATTCGCGGCATCCCGCCCGCCATCGCCATCGAGCAATCGAACCCGGTGAAGAGCACCCGCTCGACGATCGGGACGATGACGGAGATCAACGACTATTTGAAGCTGCTCTTTCCGCGGCTCGCGCAGGCGTTCTGTCCCGATTGCACCCGCGAGATTCGCCCGGAGACCGCGAAGTCGATCGTCGAGCAGGTGTATGCCGCGCATGCCGGGGACACGCTGCTCATCACTTTCGGAGTGCCGACGCCGGCGAAGACCGACCCCGCGGAGTTCTTTGCCTTTCTCCAGCAGCAGGGCTACCTGCGCGTCTGGATCGATGGGACGACGCATCGCGTGGATGAGGCGCCCAAGATCAAGCGGCTGCCCGCGGTCGTGCCGGTGATCCAGGATCGACTGGCCGCCACCGATGAAAATCGTTCCCGCTTCAGCGAGGCCGTGGAAACCGCGCTGCGCTTTGGCAAAGGGAAGGTCGCATTCGTGGTCCATCCGGGATCGCTCGTTCTGCCGTTCAGCACCGGATGGCACTGCGCCCATTGCGACGTCGACATTACACCGCCATCGCCCGGGTTGTTCAGTTTCAATCACCCGCACGGCGCCTGCCCGACCTGCCGGGGCTTTGGCCGGACGATCGCCATCGATCTGCTGCGCGCCATTCCGGACCGCAGCTTGAGCATCGCGCAGGGCGTGGTGAAGCCATTCCAGACGGAGAGCGGCCAGGAGTGCCAGCGTGACCTGATGCGTTGCGCGGCGGTGAAGGACATCGATACGATGTGCCCGTTCGAGGAACTGCCCCAAGCCGAGCAGGACTGGATTCTCTACGGGGAAAAGTCCGGAGCCAAGGGAGCGGAACTGGCCGAGGCAGGGCTGTGGTACGGGGTGAAGGGCTTTTTCGCCTGGCTCGAGTCCAAGAGCTACAAGATGCACGTTCGCGTGCTCCTCAGCCGGTACCGGAACTACACGATTTGCCCGGACTGCCGGGGCGGACGCTATCAACCGGCGACGCTCAACTATCGTTTCAATGGGCGAAAACTCCCGGATCTCATGATCATGCCGGTGAACGAACTCGCCGAATTGTGCGAAGCGCGCGAGGCGGTGGCCGGGAATGATGCGACGACCGCGATGCTGCTCGCGGAGGTGCGCTCGCGCCTGCGTTACCTCGTGGAAGTGGGGCTCGCCTACCTGTCGCTCGACCGCCCGACCCGGACCCTGAGCGGGGGGGAAGTCGAGCGTGTCAATCTCACGACTTGCCTGGGAGCTTCTCTCGTTAACACGCTCTTCGTCCTCGATGAGCCGAGCATTGGTCTTCATCCGCGGGATACGGCCCGGCTCATTCGCGTGATGCGCCAGCTTCGCGACAAGGGGAATACGCTCCTGGTCGTAGAGCACGACGAAGCGGTGATTCGCGCGGCGGACAACCTCATCGAAATTGGCCCGGGCCGTGGCGAAGGCGGCGGCGAACTCGTCTTTAGCGGAACACTGGAATCGCTGCAGCGCCGGAAGATCGCCTCGCTGACCGCCGAGTATCTCAGCGGGCGCAAATCCATTCCGGTTCCCGCCCGGCGCCGCAAGCCGCGCGCCTTTGTTTCCGTCAAGGGCGCAAGCGAGCATAACCTGCGCGGCGTCAACGTGGATTTCCCGCTCGGGGTCCTGGCCTGCGTCACGGGTGTCTCCGGCTCGGGCAAGAGCACGCTCGTGCATGACGTGCTCTACCGAAACTTGCTGGTGGCGCAGAATGTCCCGATCGAGGAAGCGCCGGGTGCGTGCAAGAAAATCGTCGGCGCCCACCGCCTCGACCAGGTGGTGATGATCGATCAATCGCCGCTCAGCCGAACTCCGCGCTCGAGCCCGGCGCTCTATCTCGGCGTCTTCGATGCCATTCGCGATATCTTCGCCGAGGCCCCGGACTCCGTGGCGCAAGGGCTGACCGCGAGCGCCTTTTCCTTCAATACCGGCGTGGGCCGCTGCGAACGGTGCAGCGGCAACGGCTTCGAAAAAATCGAGATGCAGTTCCTGAGCGACGTTTTCGTGCGCTGCCCGGAATGCGACGGGAAACGGTATCAGCCGCATATCCTCGACATCCATGTGGACGGGAAGTCGATCCACGACGTTCTCGAACTCACGGTGACGCAGGGCATTCGCTTTTTCGGCGGGTTGGGCGAGAAGAAGATCATTCACCCCCTCGCGGTCCTCGAGCAAGTGGGTCTTGGCTATCTGACCCTGGGGCAGCCGCTCAACGTCTTGAGTGGCGGGGAATCGCAGCGGCTGAAACTCGTCGAACGGCTGACCAACCAGAGCGAGGTCAATTGCCTGCTTATTTTTGACGAGCCCACGACCGGCCTGCACTTCGATGATGTCGCGCAACTCGTGCGCGTCTTTCATCAACTCGTGGACCAGGGGCATTCAGTGCTCGTCATCGAGCACAATCTGGAGGTCATCAAGTGTGCCGACTATGTGATCGATCTCGGCCCGGAAGCGGGGACCGGTGGCGGCGAGGTCGTGGCGACTGGCACTCCGGAGGACGTGGCCGCGGTGGCCGCTTCGCATACCGGGCAGTTCCTGGCGGAGATGCTGGGCAACGTGACCCGGCGGCGCGCCAGCGCGGCGTTTCCCGAGAGGGATGACGAAGACAGCGCCCTGGTGGCCGAGACGCCGCCCCATGCGCGCGACGGGGAGAGTCCGGCGGCAGTGGCGATGCGCTCCGGCATCGTGGTCCGCGGAGCTCGCGAGCACAATTTGAAGAACATCTCGCTCGAGATTCCGCGCGACCAGATGGTCATCATTACCGGCTTGAGCGGCTCTGGGAAATCGACCCTCGCTTTCGATCTGCTCTTCGCGGAAGGGCAGCGGCGCTTCCTGGATTCGATGTCGCCCTACGCGCGGCAGTTCGTCGAGCAACTCGAAAAACCCGATGTGGACTTGATCTCGGGCCTGCCGCCGAGCGTGGCCATCGAACAGCGCATCACCCGCGGTGGAGGCAAGTCGACGGTCGCCACCGTGACCGAAGTCTACCATTTTCTCCGTCTCCTTTTCGCCAAGCTCGGCACCCAGTTTTGCCCGAAGTGCGACATCGCCGTGGAAAAGCAGACGCTCCAGGCGGTCACCAAACGCGCGGAGGAGATCGCGGCCAGCGGGCGCATCCTCGTGCTCGCGCCGCTGATCAAAGCGCGCAAGGGTTTTCATGCCGAAGTGGCGCGCTGGGCGGTGCGGCAGGGGTTCGAAGACCTCATCGTCGACGGCAAACTCATGAAGGCGGATCGGATGGACAAACTCGACCGTTTCCGCGAACACACCATCGACGTGGTCGTGGGAGAACGCCCCTCGTCCGCGCGCGTGCAGGACCTGGTCAAGCGCGCCATCGAGATCGGCAAGGGCACCGCCAAGATTCTCGATGCGAAGAAGCGGACCCACGTGCTCAGCACCGAGATGAGCTGTCCGGAGTGCGGCAATTCCTTTGAAGAATTGGACCCGCGACTGTTTTCCTTCAACTCTCCGCACGGCTGGTGCGAGGAATGTCACGGTTTTGGCGAAGTCTGGAAAGCGTATGTCGATCCGAAGCTCGAAACGCAGGCTGAGATCGAGATGGCCCAGGAACGGCAGCATGAATCCCTGGATGAAGGCGACGCCCGCCCGTGCCCAAGTTGCGCTGGAGCGCGGCTCAACGATATCGCCCGTCACGTGCGTGTGCAGAAGCGGACGATCAATGAATTCACCGCGCTCCCGGTGCGAGGCGCGCTCGCCTTGCTGGCGAAGCTGAAATTCACCGGCGGACACTCGCAGATCGCGCAGGACATCGTGCCGGAGATCGAGCAGCGCCTGAACTTCATGGGATCCGTCGGCCTCGACTACCTCGCGCTCAGCCGTTCGGCCAAGACCTTGAGCGGTGGCGAATCCCAGCGCATCCGGCTGGCTGCCCAGCTCGGCTCGAACCTGCGTGGCGTGCTCTACGTGCTCGATGAACCGACCATCGGGCTGCATGCCCGCGACAATGAGAAGCTCCTCGACACGCTTGAGGCGCTCAAGGCCAAGGGCAATTCGCTCGTCATCGTCGAGCATGACGAAGATACGATGCGGCGTGCGGACACGATCATCGACCTGGGGCCGGGTGCGGGATCACGCGGCGGGACGGTCGTGGCGCAGGGGACGCTGGCCGAGATCCAGAAGATCGAGGGGTCCGCGACCGGACGGTTTCTGCGCACCCCGCTGAAACATCCGACCCGTGGGGAGCGTCGGAAATTGTCGGACGTGAGTCGCTGGCTCGAACTCAAGGGCGCCCATTTGCACAACCTCAAGGATGTCGACGTTCGTTTTCCGGTCGGCCGGTTCAGCGTGGTGACCGGCATCTCCGGTTCGGGAAAGAGCACCCTGATGCGCGGGGTGCTGAAACCGGCGGTGGCCGCCAATCTCAAGCGAGTCAAGAAACCCATCACCCATGGGTGCAAGAGCATCGCGGGCGTCGAGCATTTCGAGGCCGTTTACGAGGTGGACCAGTCGCCCATCGGCAAGACGTCGCGCTCGACTCCGGCGACCTACATCAAGGTGTTCGACGAAATCCGCGCCCTCTACGCGCAAATGCCGGTGGCACGCATGCGCGGATACACGGCCAGCCGCTTCTCCTTCAACAGCGAAGGAGGGCGTTGCGAGACGTGCCAGGGCCAGGGCGTGATCAAGGTCGAGATGAATTTCCTGCCGACAAGCTACGTGCCGTGCACCGAGTGCCACGGTTCGCGCTACAATGCCGCCACCCTGGAAGTGCTCTACAACGAGAAAAGCATCGGCGATGTGATGGTCATGACGCTGGAGCAGGCGGCTGAGTTTTTCCTGGCCCAACCGAAAATTCACCGACCGCTCGCGTTGCTGTGCGACACGGGCCTCGGCTATCTGCAACTCGGACAGCCGAGCCCGACGCTGAGCGGTGGAGAAGCGCAGCGCCTCAAGCTTGTCAGCGAATTGACCCGCGGCCTGGGCCGCTCGGTGACCGCGCGCCTGCGGCAGAATCGCGAGCCGAAATCGACACTCTACCTGCTCGAGGAACCCACCATCGGCCTCCACATGGCGGACGTGGTGGAACTGCTGCGCGTCCTCCATCGCCTGGTCGATGACGGCAATACCGTGATCGTGATCGAGCATAACCTCAGCCTCATTGCCGATGCCGATTATGTCGTGGATATCGGCCCGGAAGCGGGCGAGGAGGGTGGGGAACTGGTCGCGGCGGGCACCCCCGAGGAAGTGGCGAAAAACAAACGGAGCCGGACCGCGCCATTCCTGAGAGCGGTCTTACGCTAAGACCGGGTCGGCCAAAGCCCCGTGGCGGGCACGCGCCGGTGGCGTGGCCATGACGCGGGCGATGCCTGTCCGGAAGGCTTCCTTTGAAATGGGCTTGCCGAGCACGAGGTCGAACGTTGGAACGTTTTCGAATTCGTTGCCATAGTTCCCAAAACCAGTCAGGAGGATGACGCGTGTCCCGGGGTAGTCGCGCTTGATGACGGCGGAAAGTTGATCGCCGCTCATCCCGGGCATGGCCTGGTCCGTCACCACAAGATCGAATGGCGTGGACTGAAGCTTTGACAAGGCTTCCTCGGCATCCGCGGCTGTGGCGATGGTGTGCAAGTCGCTGCCGATGTGTTCCACGACGATTTCGCGGATCACGTCCTGATCCTCCACCACGAGAATCTGGAGCGGACGCTCCACCCCTGCCGGGGAGTCCTCACACGCGTGTTCATCGTCGGAAGTCTGGGCGGGAAACCGGATGACGAAGGTGGTCCCTTGGCCTACTCCCGTTTGAATGTCCAACTCACCCTGGTGACGCTGAACGATGCCGTAGACCATCGCCAGACCCAACCCGCTCCCTTGCTCTCCCTTGGTGGTGAAAAACGGTTCGAGGCACTGGCGCCGGACGTCCTCGGTCATGCCGGTGCCGGAGTCAGTGATGGAGACGAAGACGGCGCGGTCTTCGACTCCGGACCGAAAGGTCAGTGTGCCGCCTTCGGGCATGGCGTCGACGGCATTAAAGATCAGGTTGGTCAGCACCTCGCGCAATTCGTGGGCGTGGCCCCAAATAGGCGGCGTCTCGTCGAGAGCCATATGGACGGTGATCTCGATCCCTTTGCCCCGTGGTTGGGTCTTCCACCGGGGTTCGGTGATGGCCACCGCCTGCTTGACGAGGGCCTTCAGATCCACCGGGCGTTCACTGAGGTCTTTTGCCGTGGAATAAAATGACCGCAGGCGCCCGACGATCTTGGCGGCATCCTCGGCGGTGTTGATGACTATCTCCATTTGCTCCGCGGCTTCCGACATCGCGGGTTCTTTTCGGCAACTTTGCAGGACGAATTCACCGAAGCCCAGGATGATGGAAAGGGCATTGTTGAAATCGTGGGCCACCCCGCTGGCCATGGTGCCGAGGGCGCGAAGCCTTTCCTGCTGGATGACTTGCTGTTGCGTTTCCTTCAATTCGCCCAGTGCCTGCCGCAGTTCGCTGGTGCGGTCCGCGACGATCGATTCCAGGTTTTCGTTACAGCGGCGCATTTGCAGATGCAGCCGCCGCGTCTCCAGGAGATTGCGAACGCGGAGAACTACTTCCGAAGTGTTGAAAGGTTTCGTGAGAAAATCATTGGCTCCGGAGCTGAGGGCGCGCTGCTTGGCTCGTTCCGTGGCATCGGCGGTGAGAACGAGAATGGGCAGATAATCTCCCACGGGAATGACGCTCTTGAGCCGGTTCATCACCTCGAAGCCGTCGAGATGAGGCATCGACAAATCGAGCAGGACAACATCCGGCTGGTATTCGAGAAACAAGTCCACCGCCTGGCGAGAGTCATTCGTGCTCCTGCAGTTTGGGAGATCGACCAATTGAAACAGGCGCTCCAGGAGAAGCGTATTCGCGGGCTCATCATCCACGATCATGATCCGGCCACCTACAGAGGCCTCCTGTGCCACAAAAGATCCTACGGGGTTCGCTTTCATTCTTCCGAATCGCAGGTGGGTGTTTAACAGGCCGTCTTCTTCCGCGCAAAAAATCACCCCCCATTTGGTCCCGGCTCATGGGGATTCTTTCTCTCGCTCCAGTTCATCCACGAGCTCATCAAAGATGCGGAGGAATTGCGGCACATCGATCGGCTTCGTCAGGTAATGCCGCGCGCCGGCGGCGAGAATCCGCCGGCTTTCGGCGGGGTTCGCATCGGCGCTCAGAACGAGCACTGGGATGCCGCGGGTGGTGGGCTCGTCGCGCAAGCGAACGAGCAACTCCGCGCCGTGAATGTCCGGCAGGTGCAGGTCGAGTAGGATCAGGTCGGGATGATGTTTGCAGGCCAGATCGAATCCCAACCGGCCTTGCATCGCGGGCAAAAGGAGCGTGCCCGGCCTGAACATGAGGGTTTGCTCGATCAATTTCAGATTCGACAGGTTATCCTCAATGTAGAGCACAGTGCGCTTTTGGGTCGGTGGCAAGCCGGGCGCCACAGGGACTGATTCTTCGTGCCGAATTTCTGATTCAGAGTTTTTCGGGCGGCCCAGTTCGACCCAAAAGGAGCTTCCCACACCCAACTCACTTTCGGCACCGAGCTGCCCTTCCATCAGGCGCACCAGTCGAAGGGAAAGCGCCAGACCGAGCCCGGTTCCTTCCACGCCGGCGGCCTCGGCGCCGAGCCGCTCGAAAGGGGCGAAGCAAAGTTCGAGATCTTTCGGAGAAAGCCCTTGCCCCGTGTCGCGCACCACCACCCGGATGCGATCGGAATCGATCACCTCGCCGGTCACGGTGACACGCCCGTTGGGATGATTATACTTGATCGCGTTGGAGAGGAGATTGAGTGCGACTTGCTTGAGCCTCTGCCGGTCCGCCCGCACACGGCCGTCCCGGTGCAGGGCGGGATCGACCGACAGGCCGATGCCGCGTTGCTCCGCCAGAGGGCGCAGCAACTCCACGCACGCCTCAAAGACCGCGCCCGCGTCCACGGATTCCATTTCGACTTTCATCTCACCGGCCTCGATGCGGGAAATATCCAGCACTTCATTGATCAAAATTAGTAAATGCCTTCCACCGAGAAGGATATGTTCGACGGACAGCCTCTGGGAGCCGGTCAGCCCTGGGTCCATCTCGAGGATCTGGCCAAATCCCAGAACGGCGTTCATCGGGGTTCGCAGTTCGTGGCTGATGCGGGATAGGAATTCGCTCTTCGCGTGGCTGGCTTCCTCGGCTTCTTCCTTGGCTGCGCGGACGGCTTCCGCGGCCTTCTTGCTCTCCGTGATGTCGCGGGCGATGCCGCAGATCGATTGAGGCTTTCCGTCTGGGCCGGGCAGGGGAAACTCGATCGATAGGTAGGTGTGGGGCCCATCTTCCTGCGGGACGATTTCCTCAAATTCGAGCGACGTCCCGTCCTCTACCACCTGGCGGTCGTGGCGCTGGCGGTCGTCCGCTAGTGTTTTTGGCAGGAAGTCGCGGGCATTTTTCCCACAGGCATCCGCCGATGTGATGCGAAATACCCTTTCAAACTGCCGGTTGACGAATCGGTAGTGGCTCTCCAGATCCCTGATATAGATGACGGTCGGGGAATGATCCATGATCGCCTGGAACTGTTGCTGGTTGTCGCGAAGCTCATTCTCGATCCGGTGATATTCCGAAATCTTGGCGTGCAATGCCTCATTGGCGGCGGCCAATTCCGCTGTCCGGGCGCGCACGCGTTCCTCGAGAACAGCGTGTGCCTCTCGTAGTTCTTCCTCCGCGCGGCCGCGGCGGAGAAATTCCGTTTCGCGCTCGAGATTTGCCGAGCGGAGTTGAGCGGGGCTGGGCATGGCAAGGGCGGCGGGCATGAGCTTCCATAGCGCCACCGCCGTGGCCACCGAGACGACTGCCGTGATCGCCTTCATCAGCCCGCTGAGCCGATAAATTGGGTCCCACACCGTCCATAGCTCCAGCACATGGGTCATACCGCACCCGAGGATGAAGAGAGCGAACATCACAAAGATCCAACTGAAGACCACATCCGTCCGCTTCTTCACAAAATAGATGAGTGCCGCAGGGATCGTAAAATAGGCGAGCGCGATGCACCCGTCCGAGATCACATGCAACCAGAGCACGTCCTTGTGCCATAGATAGCAATGTGCATGCGGCATGAAGTCGGAGCGAAATATACCTTCGATGAACTCGTTCATGGTTTGAGAAACAATCGTTTGTCACGCATAGTCTGCGTTTACGTGTGTGAGTATTCCCAAATCTCGGCAACGGAATGGGGGATGGCATGGAGGGACGCCATAGACGCCACCTCGCCGCTTCCACAGGGCTCGCTCAATTTCGAGTCCGAGACGGGCACGTCAACCATGATTCTATCGTATTTTCACGAATAATGCTCGTGCCCCCCGCCACTGCTGGACGAGAGTGCCCTTTTTTGACTATGTCCTGCCCCCGGAACGCGAGTTTGAAAATCCCAACGAGCGACGCCTCTATTTTTTCACCGATTAAGTGATGAATTTCTTCCTGCGCAAAAGCGTCGCCGCGCCGTTGTTGGCGGTGATCCTCGTCTTCGGCCTGGTCGTATGGATGAGCGTGAACGCGATTACCGAATTGCTTCGTTCGCGCGATCAAATCGAAAACACGCACGAGTTTCTACGGTCGCTGGTATCCATTCTCGCGCTGGCTACCGACACCGAGACCGGCCAGCGTGGATTTATTCTTACGGGTGATGAAAGCTATCTCGAGCCGTATCTCGCGGCGCAAAAGGGGATGGATGCCGAATTGCGGCGTGCCGCGACCTTCGTGGATTCCATCTCCGACCGGCGAATCGCTCTCACCACTCTTGCGAATCTCATCAGCGGAAGGTCGGCGGTGTTGGAGCAACAGATTGCCTTGAGGAAGGAAAAGGGCCTGGCCGATGCTGTCGAGGCCGTTCAGTTGGGGCCTGCGAAGGCCGCGATGGATCATATTCGCCTGGAAATCGCGGGGCTCAGCAATGCCGGAAATTCGTTCCTTTCGCGGAATCGATTGGAAGCGCGGCAGGCTTTGCGGCGGGCGACGATTGCGGGTTTGGGCGGCAGCGGTGTTTGTGTGTTGCTTTTTGCCTTCGTCTTTTATCGGATCCGCCGTGAAATGCTCCAGCGGGGTGCGGCCGAGAACGCCTTGCGGGCGGCCCATGGAGATTTGGAAGTGCGTGTGGCGGCACGGACGAGCGAACTGCGAAAGGCGGAGGAAGAGGCGAGGCTTGCGTGGCAGAAGGCCGAAGCGGCTAGCGAAGCAAAGAGCGAATTCCTTTCACGGGTCAGCCACGAACTGCGCACGCCGCTCAATGCCATCCTCGGTTTTGGGCAATTGATGGAGATGGGGCTTCGCCTGCCATCGGAGCAAAGCTCAAACTTGCAACACATCATGCGTGGCGGCCGCCATTTGCTCGACCTCGTCGATGAATTGCTCGATTTGACGGCGGTCGAATCGGGACGACTGCCGATGTCGCTGGAGCCCGTGCTCTTGCAGGAAGCGATCTCGGAGGTGGTGAGCATGTTGACGCCGCAAGCCCGCCACGCACGCGTCCAGGTGACGGTGCATTCCTCGCCACTCGTCGCCGCGCACGTGACCGCCGACCGACAGCGGCTCAAACAGGTGTTCCTGAATCTCCTGTCGAATGCCGTGAAGTTTAATCGGCCCGGTGGCTCTGTGGATATCGGCTGCGAGGTAGGCGGTGAAAACCGCCTCCGGGTGTATCTCCGCGATACCGGCGCCGGCATCGCAGCGGCTGACCTGCCTAAATTGTTTTCGCCGTTCGAGCGGCTGGGTGATGGCGGGCAGACCGAAGGAATTGGTCTCGGCCTGATCCTTTGCCAGCGGCTCGTTACGGCCATGGGCGGGACCATCGGGGTCGAAAGCGAGGTTGGTCGCGGAAGCAATTTCTGGATCGAGTTGGTCCGGGCCGAGGATCTTGTCCCTTCTCCACCTTCCGACATTCCTGCGGTCAATCCCTCGCGCGACCTCGCTGGCAAGACTATCCTCTACATTGAGGACAATCTCGCGAATCTGAAGCTCCTGGAGCATATTCTTGCGGATCGGCGAGGTGTCACCCTCCTTAGTTCCATGCAAGGCAGCATCGGTCTCGAACTCGCCCGAAGCCGGCACCCGGATCTTATCCTGCTGGATACGCATTTGCCCGACATCGATGGGCGGGAGGTCCTGCGGCGCCTTCGCTCCGATCCGGCGACTCGTGATACGCCAGTCTTCATCCTCAGTGCCGATGACACGCCCCGCCGCAGGGAGCGACTGCTCAACGCGGGCGCCCAAGCCTTTATTGCGAAGCCGATCGACGTGCCCGAGTTCCTGGCGTTGCTCGACAGGACGCTGGCGGGAGAGAGCCTGGATCCGCGCGCCTCCTAGCCGGGACTTTTTTATCAATCCGAGGATGCCGTGAATTGGCATGCAGTGGCACGCAAACTGTTCATGTGGTGTGGCAATTCGCATGCAACCGACATCTGCCCCGCTCAACTTCACTCCTGGAAACCGACCTGTCGCGAATGGCGCGGCTCCCACACCGATCCGTTCCAATATCGCCATCCCCGGGGCGCGCGTGAATGTCACCCCGCCGCCCCCGGCCCCCGTTCACGAGGTCATCCTCGATGAGGTCATCACCGCCATGGTCGGGTCCGACGATGGGGTCTCGGATCTCCTGTTCGTCGTGGGGCGCCCGCCGCAGGTCGAAGTCTATGGTAAGCTCAAGGGGGTCGATATCGAAGGGCTCACGCCGGTCCTGCAGCCGCCGCACGTCAAGGCCATCGCCGAAAAGATGATGGGGGACAACGAGCGCCTGCACGCCGATCTGAAAGCCAACGGCTCCTGCGATACGAGTTACGCCGTGCCGGATCTTGCCCGGTTTCGCGTCAATATTTTCAAGCAAAACGGCTGTCACGCCATCGTCATGCGCAAGCTAAGCACGCAGATTCCCACGTGCGAAAGCCTCAAGCTTCCGCCCGTTTTCAAGGAGATCATCAAGGAGAAGACCGGGATCATTTTTGTCACCGGAGCGACGGGTTCAGGCAAGACGACCACGCTGGCGGCCATGCTCAACGAGATCAATCAGGAGCAGGAGTTTCACATGGTAACGCTCGAGGACCCGATCGAGTTCCTGCATCCGCACATCAAGAGCACCTTCAGCCAGCGCGAATTGGGCAAGGATTTCTCGGATTTTTCGGTGGGTCTGCGGGCCGCGTTGCGCCAGGCGCCCAAAGTCATCCTCGTCGGCGAGATCCGCGACCGGGTCACGATGGAAATCGCCATGACCGCCGCGGAGACCGGTCACGTCGTTTACTCGACGCTCCATACGATCAGTGCGGCGCAAAGTATCAATCGCGTCATCGGCATGTTCAGCAACGAAGAGGAGATGCAAATCCGCCAGCGTCTCGCGGACACCCTCCGCTACGTGATCAGCCAGCGCCTCGCTCCGAAGGTCGGCGGGGGCCGAATCATGGTCTCGGAGATCATGGGCACCGGCCTGCGCACCCGTGAGGCCATTTTGCTCGGGGAAAACGACATTCGCAGCTTCCACGACATCATCGAAAGCAACTACCAGAACGGGTGGCATAGCTTCGAGCAAACGTTGCTCAAGCTCTTTAGGGAGAACAAGGTGACGGAGGACACGGCGATGCTCTACAGCGTGAACAAGCCGAGCATGCGCAAGGCGATCGACGTCGCGAAAAAGACGATGCATGGCGAGGATCTGACGCCTTCCGGCTTCCGCCTGAATCTGGAAGCGCTGCACGTCGCTCCCGGGACCATCCCGCCACCACTGCCGGCGGCGACCCCGGCCTGAGCCTCTGGAGGCTACAGCAATCCGTCCCGGAGGGCCCTCGCGACCGCGCCGCCGAGGGTGTTCACGTGGAGCTTGCCGTAGATGCGCCGCAGATAATTGTCCACGGTGTGGACGCTGAGGTCGAGCTGGCCGGCGATTTCCTTTTTTGTCAGGCCGTCCGCGAGCAGGCGCAGCACGTCACATTCGCGGTTGGAGAGTTCGATGTCGCTGCGCGACGGGCGCAGGCGGCTGAACCGCTCGAGAACGGTGCGGGCGATTTCCGGCGTCATGGGCGCGCCGCCGCGGCGGACTTCCTGGACGGCGGCGACGATGCGTTCGAGCGATTCGGATTTCAGGAGATAGCCGGAGGCGCCGGCGCAAATCGCCTGGAAGACGCGGTCCCGGTCGTCGAACACGGTAAAGACGATGATCTCCGCCTTCGGTGTCATCTCCTTGAATCGCCGGAGCCCTTCCAGGCCGGACATCCCCGGCAGGCCCAGGTCGAGAATGATGACGTCCGGCCTCGGGTCGTTCGTCGCCATTGCCTCGAGCGCTGTTTCACAGGAGGAAAAGGTCTGCACCCGCCCGGCGTCTGAGACTTCCAGAGCCTCGCGGAGAGTGTCGCGCAGCGGTTGATGATCTTCGACGATCCAGATGACGGTCTGAGCGAGGGGCGGTGGTTCCATGGAGAGTTACCGTTGGACGATCGGCGCGACGAGGCGAATGCTCGTGCCTTCCTGTGCGGCGCTGCGGATTTCGCAGGTGGCATTCAGGGCGGCCGCGCGCAGCCGCAAGTTCTCCAGCCCGATACCGCTGCCTTGCTGGGCGCCTTTGAGATCGAAGCCCCGGCCGTCATCCTCGATGGAAAGGATCAAGTTCTCCCCCCACTCGATCCTGACCCGCACCGCCGAGGCGTGCCCGTGTTTGCGAGCGTTGGTCAGGGTTTCTTTGAGGAAGGCCACGGCGTCGCGCGCCCATCCGATGGGCGGGTGTCCGCCCGGAGGCTCTCCGGATGCGGTGACTTGATGTTCGACCCCATCGAGCAGCCGCCTGGCGATGGCTTCCAGGCGGTGCGACAGTTCCCGCCAATCGCCTGATTTTGGCGCGAGTAGCCAGATAATGTCGCGCATCTGGTCGAGTGTCTCGCGGGCGGAGGCTGAGATCGTCTCCAGCCGTTCGCTGGTCAATTCGGCCCGCTGCAATTGCTGCCGGGCGAGATCGCCCTGCATGGCGAGATGGCTCAAGCTCGCGCCGATCTCGTCGTGCAAATCGCGCGCGATGCGCGTGCGGAGGTCGTCCTGGTGCCGCTTGGCCCGGGCCCGCTGGACGAGCAGCGCCGCGATGGCGAGCAGCGCGATCACGATGGCCGACGCGATCGCGAGCGTCAGCGTGCGCCGTTCGGTGATTTCGCGATGTTTGTCGAGAGCGCTGCGAATGGAACGCGCCTCGGCTCGCAGCGATTCACTTTTCTCGATCCCATCCAGCCAGGTCGCCCAGTCGAGCAGTTCGTGGCGGCTGGAGTGCCCGTCCGTCAGCGCCTCGGGAGACCATCCTGGTTCCGTTCCCGCGTCAGACGAACGCACCGTGCAGCCCGCGGCGAGGTTCCGGCCCCCGTGCCAGCATTGGAGTTCGCTCATGGCGAAAACGTACTCCGAAGGATTCTGGCCACTGGCAGGGCCGCGGCGCCAAAGCGCTTCGCAAGTGATCCGAATCCGGCGGGCGAGCAGGCCGGGGGTGGCGAACATCAATTGCGCCTCGCCCGGATTGGGCAGCGCTTCGCCGGGGTAGGGTGGACTTACCTCGCTCAGCAGTTCCTTTTCGTCCGCCGTCCCCGCGTCGGCCAGGACCCGGAAATGCGTCGGAAAACCATACCCGGGCAGATCGGCAAAATCCTTCGGATGCGCAGGCACGAGGTGAATCTCATCGATGGGACTTGCGGCCCCCAGATCGACCTCCACCCATGCCGCGCCGTTGACCTCGGGGTGGCGCCGCATGGTGCTCTGGTAGCCGTTGGTCGTCGAGGATTCGCGGCCGCGCAGCGGCAGGCACCAGAAATAGCCGTCGGTCAGGTTCCTCGGTTCCCACGAACGCGAGACGACGATCGCGGCGGTGCTCGTGACCGGGCAGTTCAAGGCGACGTTCTGCCCCCCTTCCAGCACCACGATCTCCCCCAGGCGGAAATGGGGCTGCCCTGACCGCAGGGGATCATTGCGAAACGCCGTCACGCGGACGCGCAGGTACCGGCCTGAGGCTCCGTTGCCGTGGAAACTCAGGAAAGGCACGCGTTCCCCCGCGCCGGGCTCGGTTTCGGTCCAGTCCCCGATGCGGACGCTCGCAGCAAAGTCGTCGTTCGCCGAGATCTCAACCTTGAGCCTGGCTGGAAAGCCCGGGGATGGCACGTCTCCGGGCGCCGGTACCCGGGCGGGAAATATCACGACCTGCTCCGGTGTCACGGTCCTGCCGAAATCGATGGCCACCCATGCGGGATCGGCTTGCAAGCCGTGGAATCCCAAACGCTGCTGAGTCTCGGGCGACGGGATCAATTTCGGGAGGGTCTCCAGTTCCTGCTCGATGACCTGGAGCCGCTGGCTGAGTGCCGCCGTTTCTTCCGCGGGCGCCACGGCCACGGCCCAGAGAAAACTCAGGACCGTGAGGAGTCGCTGGTTTTTCGCCCGTGTCATGCCGCCACCATAGACGGCTCGGGGAATAGAGGGAATGCCTGGCGTGTGACGTATTCCCGTGGCATGACCGTCCGCAAAACTCCCTACACATTGACTGCTTCATCCAGTATCAATGGCGTCCGTCCTCCCCCGTTTCGTGAAACCAGTCTTCCATCCCCTCGCGCTCGTCCTCGTCTTGACGGCGGGCCTTTGCGCCGCGGAAGAGCCCGCCGCGTTCGATCGCGCCGTGTTGCCGTTTATCAAGGAGCATTGCTACCGCTGCCATGATGAAAAGAAGCACAAGGGTGACCTGCGGCTCGACACCCTGGCTCGCGACTTTGCCAACGAATCCGATGCCCAGCGGTGGACCGAGGTGATTTCGCGAATGAACGCGGGCGAGATGCCCCCGGAGAAGGAACCACAACCGAAGCCGGAGGCCCTCGGCCAGGTGGCCGGCTGGATCTCGGCCCGGCTCGATGAGGGCCGGGCAATCCGGATGGCCAAACGGGGGCCGGTCGGACTTTACCGGCTCAGCCGTGACGAATACGCGGCCACGGTCGAGGACCTCCTCGGCGTCCACTTCGATGTGAACGTGCCCGGGGCGTTCAATGACGACCCGCGCTGGCATGGGTTCGAGCGCATCGGCTCAATGCTTTCGCTCTCCCCGTCCCACGTGGACAAGTATTTCAAAGCCGCGGAGACGGTGGTGGAGCGGGCCTTCCCGGAGAAACAGCCAGCTTCGGCAAAGGGTCGCAGCGAACCCAAAGCTGGGAATCGGTGGCTGTTGTTTCCCGGATCCCACAAGGGCACCATCCGCGCCGCATCCGCGGGCCTCTATCGCATCCGTATCCAGCTCAGCGGTCTTCCTTCGTTCAAGGGCAGGATGCCGCATCTCTCGCTGTGGCATCAGGCGTTGAAACGATCCATCGTTGGGCAGGATGTCGTGGCTCCAGAGGACCAGCCGACCATCCTTGAGATCGAAACGTTCCTGCCGGAGGGCGGCACCGATCTCGTGAACGAGGGGCCTGGAATGCTCTCCGACGGGCACACGCTCTCCTTCACGGACCTCCCGTTCGTCAACATCAAGGACCGGCAAGTCGCCTACCCGCAAAGCTACAAACTGTTCGACGAGCAGGGGAGGCCGATTTTCCCGCTGTTGATCGTCGATTGGGTGGAATGGGAAGGCCCGATTCTGACCGAAGAGGACAAGAAAAAGCGCGAGGGACTCTTCCCCGCGAAAAGCGAGGATCTCGTCGAGGCGCGGGAGTGCTTGCAGCGCTTCGCCACGCGCGCATGGCGGCGCCCCGCGACTGATGCGGAAATCGAAAGGCTGATGAAGGTGGTGGCCAGTGAATCGGCGGCTGGGGAAAAGCCGAGGTCCGCCTACATGGCGGGGATGGTGGGCGTGCTGACGGCCAAAAACTTTTGTTACCTTGAGGAAGGCTCAGCCACGGAGCGGCGCGACAAACTCAATGACTGGGAACTCGCTTCGCGCCTGTCGTATTTCCTGTGGGGCTCGATGCCCGACGATGAGCTATTCGCCACCGCGCGGGCGGGCCGGTTGCACGAGCCGGAGGTGCTGCGCGCCCAGGTGGCGCGGATGTTTGCCGACGTTAAAATCAAGCGCTTCACCGAGGCGTTTCCGCGCCAGTGGTTGCAGCTTTACAAGGTCGGGGTGTTCCCGCCGGACCCGGAGCTTTTTCCGGACTACGACAAATGGCTGGAGCAGAGCATGGTGATGGAGTCCGTCGGCTATTTCACGGAGGTGTTTGCGAAGAACCTGTCGCTGCGCGAATTCCTCACCTCCGACTGGACGATGCTGAACTCGCGCCTGGCGATGCACTACCGGATGCCGTCACCGAAGGAATCCGGACTCCAGCGCGTTGCCCTGCGTCCGGAGGATCATCGTGGCGGGCTGCTCACGCAGGCCGGCGTGCTGATGCTCACTTCGGATGGCACGCGGCATCGCCCGGTCCATCGTGGCGTGTGGCTATCCGAGACGGTTTTCGGCAAGACGCCGCCGCCACCGCCGCCCAATGTCGAGCCGCTCGAACCGACGCCCAGCGACAAGCCCAAGGCCACCGTCCGGATGCAACTCGAAGCGCACACGACCAACGCCCTCTGCGCTTCGTGCCACCGGCGCATCGACCCGCTTGGTTTCGCGTTCGACAACTTCGACGCGCTCGGGCGGTGGCGGACGGAAGAGGTCATGAAAGCGGGCGTCGGAGGCAATCCGCCCGTGAATGCCAGCGGCACGATGGCCGATGGACGCGCCTACCAGGGGCCGGATGATTTTAAACAGCTTTTGGTGCAGGACCTCGACCGTTTCGGTGCGGCCTTCGTCGGGCAATTGGCCACCTTTGCCCTGCGCCGTGCCACGACCATCGATGATGCGGACTCGCTCAAGGCTATCGCCCGCGAATGCGCGAAGGATGATTACCGGCTGAAGACGGTGATCGAGCGGTTGATTCTGTCCGATCTCTTCCAAAAGCGATGATTGCTCCTCTGGTCCAGCGCCTGTTGACCCGCCGCCAAATTCTGGGATGCATGGCCGCGATTCTGGCCCTGCCGCTCCTGGCGCAAGCGGAGGAAAAGAAGGACTACATCCCGCAGCCCGGCCAGTTCCCGCCGCCGGAATCGGCACACTACCTCGCCGGAGAATTGGTCATGGTCGATCCCGCCAATCGCCGGGGCGGGCTGCGACCCGATGGCAATGAAGCCGGCCCGGTTCACTCCTTTGCCATGCTCCCCTACGGCATGGTCTGGTTCAACGGCGCGCCGGCGGAACTGCGCGACGTTCCCATCGGAACGCACTTGCACGGCTATTTCTTTTTGCCACCGGCGGGAGAGGAGACAGCGCTTCCTCCTGTGCCGGCCAGGCAGGAGAAGTTTCAGATTAAATACAATCACGCCCTCTCGCTGGAGGACGACTTCAGTTTCTATCAGCGTCGCGGGCAGGAGTGGAAGGTGGTTTCGGTGGATACGGCGAGGGGCAAACTGAACTTGGTCCCGGCTGGAAAATCGGCCAGGGATGGAATCAACGGCCCCTACACCTTCGACCTGGACGACGCCACGCGAGTTTGGAAAAAGCGCGCCCTGGTGGATGTGAAAGACATCGCGCCCGATACGAGTGTGCGGTTCAATCTCACCTGGTCGCAAGGGTGGCGGGACAAGGAATACACTGTCTCGGAGATCTGGCTCGACGACGAAAGTCGAAACTTCGCCACGGAGCTGCAGCGGCGGCGGCACGTCCGCTACGAACGCCAGCGCTGGTTGCCCGGTTGGGTGGATGCCGTCGAGAATTTCGATTTCGGTGGCGGCATCGTCACGTTCACGCTCTTCGGTGGGATGGACCAGTCGCTCTACGATGAGCTCAAAGCGACGCAGGAAAAGGGATTCGGCGTGGCGGCGGCGGAGAAAACTTTGCGCACCTGGGCTCACCGTTCCGACAAGAAAATGGGGCAGGTCCTCGAATGGAAAGAGACCGCCAATCCGCCGCTGGGCAGCAGCGGCATTCAGGTTCGGATGAAATTCACCGAGTTGCTGGATGGTTACCGTCCTGGACGGATCGTGCGCGTGAAAGCCTTCGATTGGATATTCGTCACCATTCCGGCGGAAGAGCGAATGCGGTCTCTGGAAGACCGGTAGCCGAGGTTATCTCCCTGAAATTCAACCATTCGTCTTAGTTCCCACCCACACCCGCCGTTCTCCATGACCATTCCGTTCTCCATAACCATCCGGCTTCTCGCCGCCGCCGTATTTTGCCTTCAAGTGCCGGCACTTCGTGCCCAAACCATCACCGCCTCGCCCGAAGATGTCGCGGCGGTGAAGAGCCTCGTCGCCGCGGCGGACGCTTGGGACGCCCATGGCAAGACCCGCTTCGAACCCGACCTTGCCACCCGCCTCGAACTATCCTGGCGCTCCGTGCGGGACCCCCTCCTGCGGATCAAGGCTCGCGATCTCATCCCCGATCTCGAACGCGTCGCCGTCCTGCGGCCCCGGCTCCAGGAAATCGCCGCCGCCACCAAGGCCGCCAACGGGACCGTGGCCTTTGAGGCCGGCGGCCCACAATGGCTCCGTGACCTCCTCGGAGCCGACGCGCTTCATCTTCTTGATCGCCTCACGTCCGTGGATCTCAACGACCACCAAAGCCCACACGACAAAACCTACAAGCGCAACGAATCTCTGGTGGACGCCTGGCTCGACCGGCTCGCCGGCCTGCCCGATCTCGTCAGCCTCGACCTCGCCAATACCAGCATGCAAGGCCCCGGCCTCAAGGTCGTAGGCACGTTGAAAACCCTCGAGCGCCTCAATCTCACCCTCACGCCGATCACCGACGCCCATCTCGAGCATCTCAGCGGCCTCACCCACTTGCGCGTCATCTCCCTCGCTTCCGCCAAATGCTCCGGAGAAGGCTTCCGCTTTTTCGGCAACCTCAAGCAACTCGAAAGCGCGAACTTCCACTTCACGCCCGTCGACGACGCGGGTCTTGCCGGCATCAGCAACGTCCCCAGCCTCGAACGCCTCGAAATCGTGCACACGCACTTCACCGACGCCGGCACGCCCCCCCTCGCGAAACTGGTCAATCTCGAACGTCTCCAAATAGGCAGCCGGGAAGCTACCGGCGCCGCCGTCAAGTCCATCACTGGGCTGCCCAAACTGCGCGAACTCGACCTTCACGACAACCAGGCCACGGCCGAGGGTGTCCGCCATGCCAGCCAGATCGCTTCCCTCCGCGTCCTCCGCGTCTACGGCACGATCAAGGACGAAGGCGCCGAGCCCATCGCCCACCTTGCCAATCTCGAATTCCTCGTCGTGTCCAGCGCCGGTCTCACCGACGCCGGTCTCGATCATTTCTCCCATCTGTCCAAGCTCAAGCGCCTTGAAATCCAGAACAACAAGGTGACCGATGCCGGCGTCGATCGTCTCAAGCAAGCCCTGCCGGGTCTTGAGGTCATTCGCTAATCTGTTTCCAGCAACAACGTCGCCGATCATTCCCTGGCAGTCTTTCCTCGTGGGCAATCACCCAAAATTCGACGGGATCCTTCGCCTGCGCTCCGCCCGCTTTTCCGCCTCCGCTCTGCTGCTAATGACGTGATGTATAAAGCGCTGAAAATCAGAGTGAGCGGGTGGATCGGCTTCTCCGAAGACGATGGCAAAAGATGGACGGCGGAGCCACGATGCTTTTCCCATCGCGTTGCGGAGAACGCGATCCACCTACGCTTTCCGAACGCGGGGGGCCGATCTGGTGCCAGGCTGCTCAGCGTCATCTCCACACTAACGGCCGTGGTGTTGTGCCTCTCCGCCTCCGCGGCAGACGCGCCCGTATTGGACCAGGCGATGCAGCCCTTTCTGAAAGAGCATTGCACGCGCTGTCACGGCGAGGAGAAGCAGAAGGGCGATTTCCGGCTCGATACGCTGTCACGGGATTTCTCGGATAACTCCGTGGCGCAGCGCTGGGCGGAAGTCATGTCCCGGATCAATGCCGGCGAGATGCCGCCGAAGAAGGAATCGCAGCCGACGCCCGATGCCTTGGGGCAATTTGTCGGCTTGATCTCATCGCGGCTCGACGAGGGCCGGGCCGCGCGGATGGCCAAACGGGGGCTCGTCGACCACTACCGCCTGAGCCGCGACGAATATGCGAACACGGTCGAGGACCTGTTCGGCATCCACTTCGACGTCAATTTGCCCGGCACGTTTAACGATGATCCGCGCTGGCATGGATTCGAGCGCATCGGCTCGATGCTGTCGCTCTCTCCGTCCCACGTGGACAAATATTTCAAAGCTGCGGAAGCCGTGCTGGAGCAGGCCTTCCCGGCGCAGCCGCCCAAATCGGCGAAGGGACGGAAGGACGCCAATGAAGGACGGGAGGCCTGGCTGGCGGAGCATGGAATTTCCGGGCGAGTGCGCTGGCCTCTCTGGCCCACTAACCGGCGGGGCGTGCTGGCGGTCACCCAGGCGGGGAACTATCGCATCCGGGTTCAACTCAGTGGCATGGCGCCCGCGCAGGGCCGCGCGCCGCATCTGTCGCTCTGGCATCAGCAATTGAAGCGTTCGGTTTTCGACCAGGATATCGTCGCGCCCGAGAACGCGCCCATCGTCGTGGAGTTCGAGTTGGCGTTATCGCCCGGCGGTTACGATATCGTGAATGAAGTTCCCGCGGTGTTCGCCGAGTCCGGCAATCACACGCTCAACGTCCTGGGCGGTGGCGGCAGCACCTTTACGAGCACCAAGGACACGAACTCGCTCAACCCGACCGGCTACCAACTCTTCGATGACGACGGCCAGGCGCTCTATTCGATGCTGCTGCTGGATTGGGTCGAATGGGAAGGGCCGCTTGTCAGCGAGACGGACCTGAAGAAGCGCGAAGGATTGGTGCCCGTGAAAGACGGCGACCTCGCCGAGGCATGGGAGTGTTTGCAACGCCTCGCCACGCGGGCGTGGCGGCGGCCCGCCACGGACGCCGAGGTGTCGCGCTACGTGAAGGTCGTGGAAGGCGAACTGGCCGCGGGCGAGAAGTTTCGCTCCGCCTACCGCGCGGCGATGGTCGCCGTGCTTACGTCGAAGAACTTCTACTACCTCGAGGAGGGCTCATCCACGGAGCGGCGCGACAAGGTGAACGACTGGGAACTGGCCTCGCGGCTGTCGTACTTCCTGTGGGGCTCGATGCCCGACGACGAACTCATCACCGCCGCGCAGGCGGGCAAGCTTCACGAAGCGGATGTCTTGCGCGCCCAGGCCGCGCGCATGCTCGCCGACCCGAAGAGCAAGCGCTTTACCGAGGCGTTTCCGCGCCAGTGGCTGCAACTTTACAAGGTCGGTATCTTCCCGCCGGACCCCAAGCTTTACCATGACTACGACAAGTGGCTCGAGCAGAGCATGGTCCTGGAACCGGTCGCGTATTTCAGCGAGGTCTTCGCGAAAAATCTGCCGCTGCGCGAGTTCCTGAATTCTGATTGGGACATGATCAACCCGCGTCTGGCCGAGCACTATCAGCTCCCGCCGCTCAAGGAGTCGGGATTCCAGCGTATCGTGCTGCGCCCGGAAGATCATCGGGGCGGATTGCTCACGCAAGCGGGTGTGCTGATGCTCACGTCCGATGGCACGCGGCATCGTCCCGTCCATCGCGGTGTTTGGGTTTCGGAAGCGATCTTTGGCAAGACGCCGCCACCGCCGCCGCCGAACGTGCAGCCCATCGAGCCGACGCCGACCGACAAGCCCAAGGCGACGGTGCGCATGCAATTGGAAGCCCACGGGTCCAATGCCACCTGCGCGTCGTGCCACCGGAAGATCGATCCGTTTGGTTTCGCGTTCGACAATTACGATGCCATCGGCCGGTGGCGGACGGAGGAGATCGTGCCCAATGGCAAGGGAGCCAATCCGCCCGTCAACGCCAGTGGCACCCTGCCCGACGGGCGCGCCTATCAGGGGCCGGAGGAGTTCAAGCAATTGATCGCGCAAGACACGGACCGCTTCGCCCGGGCCTTCGTCGAGCAGCTCGCCACGTTTGCCTTGCGACGCGTCATGACGATCGACGATGCCGCGCAAATCAACGCCATCGCCCAGGCCGGGAAAAAAGACGACCACCGGCTCAAGACCGTGATGGAAAACTTCGTCATGTCGGACCTCTTCCAAAAGCGCTAACTTCAACCCACGCCGCCGTACACCCGCTATGAACATCCAAAGTCAAAACTGGCTTCTCAACCGCCGCCACTTCCTCCGGGGGGTCGGAGTCACGCTCGCCCTGCCTTTTCTCGAGTGCATGCGCCCGTTGCGCGCCGCCGCCGACAACAGCGTGCTGAAGCCCAAGCGCAGCGTCTTTATCTACCTGCCCAACGGCGTGAACACAGTTGCGTATCAAATCAAGGAAACAGGCGCGGGCTACACGATGTCGGCGCCGCTCGCTGCGCTGGAGAAGCACCGCGCGGATATCACCCCGTTTAGCGGCCTCTATCACCCCAACGCGCTCGGAATGCACCACAACTGCCGCCGGAACTGGCTCACGGGTGGCAAGCTCGGCCAGGCCGATCGCAACACCATTTCCGTGGACCAGCTCATGGCCCAGATCACCGCGCCGATCACGCGGTTTTCCTCGCTGGAACTCAGCAACCAGGGTGGATCGATGTCCTGGAGTGCCGACGGCATCCAGTTGCCCTCGCAATCCAATCCCGGCGTCGCTTTTCGCGAGATGTTCGAAGATCCGAAAGGCGGCATCGCCAGGCAGCGTCGTGGTTTCCAGCGGCGCGGGAGCATCCTCGACGCCGTCATGGATGAAGCGCAGAGCCTCAACGCCAGCCTCGGCAACGAGGACCGTGGCCGCCTCGAGCAATACCTGACCGCCGTCCGCGAAGTGGAAATTCGGACCGAGCGCTCCGACAAGTGGCTCGATACCCCGCGTCCGGTCATCGATCCCGCCGTGCAAACCCACCTGAACCGTGACGTCTCGCTGCAGATGCTCGGGGACTACCTCCGCACGATGTACGACCTCATCGTCCTGGCGTTCCAGACCGACATGACGCGCGTCGCCACCTTCAACACCGGTGAGGAAGGCCAGGGCCCCGCGGTTCCCGAGATCGGGGTGCGGCAGGACCGTCATTCGCTGTCCCATCACAATGGCAACCCGGATCTCATGCGGCAGCTCGCGGAGAGCGATGCGTTCAACATTGCGCAATTCAGCTATTTCCTCGACCGCCTCAGCGAGGTGAAGGATGCCGACGGTTCCTTGCTCGATACCACGATGGCGCTCTACGGCAGCGGCATGGCCTATGGACACAGCCACGGCATGGCCAGCGTGCCGATCATCCTCGCCGGTGGCCGCAAGCTGGGCCTCAAGCACGGCCAGCACGTTGACTACAATACGGCGGCCAAGACCTTCCTGGGTTACGACAAGCAAGCCGGCATCTACCACAAGCCCGTGAACGAAAAGGCGCACCTCAGCAACGTGCTCCTCACCATGGCGCATAGGATGGACGTGAAGGCGGAGAAGTTTGCCGACAGTCTCGGGACCGTCTCCGAGGTCGAAGCGTGATGTCGGGCGCCGTTCGGTTTTCGCATGTCCTGACGGTCGTCGCCTGCTTCCTCGCTGTTGCCGGTTTCGCCGAGGACAAGAAAGACTACGTTCCCAAACCTGGCGAGTTTCCCCCGCCGAACTGCGGCAACTATTTCGCCGGCGAACTTGTCGGGGTGGACCACGTCAACCGCACCGGAGCGCTCCGTCTGGTCGGCGATGGCGTGGAGAATCGATACCACGCCGCGCCGAGCCACCGATTTGCCATGCTGCCGTATGGCACGATACGGTACCACGGCGCCCCGGCGGAATTGCGCGACATCCCCATCGGGACGGTGCTGCATGGCTATTTCGTCCTGCCTCCCGAAGGCGACAAAACCATCTCGCCACCGGACAAATTCGCGGAAAAATACATTCCGAAATATACCCACGCCCTTTCGCTGGAAGACGACTTCAGTTTCTACCAGCGCCAGGGCCGGGCATGGAAAGTCGTTTCCGTGGATGCGGAACTGGGAAAACTGAAAGTCAGTTCCACGGGTCAGACGGCCGCCGATGGGCTGAACGGCGAGAAGACGTTTGACTTCGATGCGAGCACCCGCGTCTGGAAGGGACGGCAGATCGCCGAACTCAAAGCCCTCGCGCCAGAGCAGTCCGTCCAGATCAATTTCACCTGGGCGCCGGACTGGCAAAATGGGCAGCTCCAGTGCGCGGATATCTGGCTCGATCAGGAAAGCCTCGACATCGCCGCCGAGGTTCAGCGCCAGGTTCACATCCGCCATCAGCGCTACCGCTGGCTCGCCGGTTGGGTGGACCACGTGGAGCACCAGCCGGGCGGCAAAGGGATCGTCACCGTCACCCTCTTCGGCGGCATGGACCCGACACTGTATGCCCAGGCCAGACTCGCCAAAGGCGCGGCGCTCGCGGCGTCCGACAAAACCCTGCGCACCTGGTGGCAGGAGCACGATTCAAAGAATGGCCCCGTGCTCGACTTCAAGGACATCCCCAATCCGCCTCCCGGCAGCAGCGGCCTCCAACTGCGCGTCCAAATCAACGAAATCCTCGAGGGCTATCGCCCCGGACGTGTCATCCGTTTCCGCCCGAACGGCTGGCCCAGTGTCAAGCTGCCCCCCGAGGAGCGGATCAAGGCGATGACCGACTTGTAGTCCGGTGCAGTGAGCATCCGGGCGACGCACAGGGCTCGCCGATCGAATACGCCGCGACGAAGCGCGGCCTTTACGTAGCCGCGAATTTATTCGCGGAACCCTGGCCCCGCGAAGAGTTGGGAATCTCGGGAAAGTGACGCCCGGCGAACTCGAGAGTTTGCTCTACTGCCGCGCGTAGCTCGGCGAATGAATACGCCGCGCCGAAGCGAGGCCTTTACGTAGCCGCGAATTTATTCGCGGAACTCTGGCCCCGCGAAGAGTTGGGAATCTCGGGAAAGTGACACCCGGCGAACTCGAGAATTTGCTCTGCTGCCGCGCGTAGCTCGGCGAATAAATTGCTGGTCGCTCCGCTCCCACCCTGCGGGCTGCCTGCGGCAGGCTATCTCGCTCCGCTCGGTTCGCCGCTACGTAAGGCCACTCACCAAAAACACAATCTCCCCTTTGACCGCCTTGGCTGCGTAGTGCGCCAGCAGCACCGGCCCGGTGCCGATGCGGAATTCCTCGAACTGCTTCGTCAACTCCCGGGCCACACAAAGTTGCCGCTCCGGAAAATGCCGGGCACACACATCGAGCGTCTTGAGCAACCGGTGCGGCGACTCGAAGAATACCGATGTCTCCTGACGCGCCGCCGCGGCGAGGAGATCGCGTTCACGTCCGCCGCTTTTCACCGGCAGAAAGCCTCCGTAAAAAAACGATTCCGCCGGGAAGCCGCTGCCGATCAAAGCAGTGAGGACCGCACTCGGCCCTGGGATGATCGTGTAGGGAACACCTCGCGCGATACACGCTCGAAGGAGGCGATGCCCCGGGTCACTCACCCCCGGCAAACCGGCATCGGTAATCACCGCAATCTTCTTTCCGGCCACGAGTTCCTCGATGAGTTCCGCCGTGCGGCGCGCTTCGTTATGCTCGTGATAGCTGACGAGCGGTTTGTGAATCTCGAAGTGCCGGAGAAGATTCCCGGAATGACGGGTGTCCTCGCAGGCAATGAGATCCACGGCCTTCAGCGTCTCCAGCGCGCGGAGCGTGATATCGCCGAGATTCCCAATCGGCGTGGCGACAAGGAAAAGCATACCGATGAATGATGAATTTTGAATTTTGAATGATGAATTCAGGAAGACTCGCTGACGGCCAGCCCCTCCAATTCAAAATTCAAAATTCAGCATTCAAAATTTTCCATCACCAGCCTTCGCTCACCTGACTCACGTATTGCTTCGCCAGATCCTCGGCGGCGAGCGGGATCGCCTGGCGCTCGTCCTGATTCACATCGGCTGAGCCGTCCTCGGAACCGGTCACGAAAAAGCTCGTCACTCCACTGATGTTGCGCTGATCGACAATGACTCCGGTGACACGGTTGTGGACCTCGATGTGGCACTTCAGATTGAGCGTATATTCCTTGGTCAGAAGGATGTTGCCCGTCACCGAACGCGCCGCGTGGCGGTCGATTCGCGTGAGCGAGCCCTTGACGATGGCGTCGGCGTCCTTTTCATCCACGATCTGATACGTGCCGTCCTGCTGGAATTGCTTGATCAGAGCATTCGCGAGCGCCACCTCGACCCGCGGTTCGAGCGTGTCGTTCTTGAAGCTCGGGATGGCGATCTTGTGAATGCCATCCATGAATTTCGGCTGAATGGGACCGATCTTGTAACCGGCGCACCCGGTGAAGAGCAGCGCTACGAGAGGGAGAACGAGGGCAAATCTCATGGATTCGGCTTGGGGGCGTCCGCGCCGGGGAGGGGAGGTTCGACTGGCGGGACCGGACCGATATTGGCCGGCGACGTCCGCAATTTGGGTTTCGGCGGGCCTGTCTCCACCTTTTGCTGGACGACCGCCACGGGAGGTCCGACGTAGTCCGGGCGCGAGGCGGTGTCCACCTTCGCCTGCATCTTGCGGTGTTCCACCACCCGGGCGCCGGTCTCCGTTTTTTCCGGGCCAGCCCGCAGGGCATCCTCGCCATACAGCCCCTTGAGCGCGTCGATGCGCGCCTTGGCGTACTCGGCGTCGGGCGTGCCTGCCTGGGTCTTGATCACGTCGTTGTAGTAGATGACCGCCGCCTTGTATTTCTTCGTCTTGTCGTAAAATTTCGCCACGTCGAGCGTGCCTTTGTTGGCCCCGCCTTCGATGGATTTGAGGTTCTCACGCGCCTGCGGCACTTTTTCGCTCTCCGGGTAGCGCGCGATGAAATCCTCGAAGGCCTCGCGGGCCTTGTTGGCCGTGGCGCGGTCGTAGGAGCCTTCCCGCGACTCACGCAGCCGCACGTAGCCCACCTGGTAGAGGGCATCATCGGCAATGGCGTCGCCGGGATACTTGTTCACGCAGAGTTGATAGGCCTCGATGGCCCTGGGGTATTCGCCCTGTTTTTCGAGCGCCTGGCCGACATTGAATTGCGCGAGCGGGGCATACTTGCTGTAGGGCGCGTTCTTCACGATGCCCTCGAACATGGCCTGCGCGCGCGCCATGGACGCGGCGACCGGCACCCCGAGGAGCTTTCGTTTCTCGCCTTCCAGGAAGAGCTTGCTGATCTTGAACATCGACTCCACGACGGAGTCGAAATCCTCACCCTGCGGATACTTGGTCAGGTAGAAGCTGTAGGCATCGTAGGCCTTGTCGTAGTCCCCGTGCTTCTCCAGAAGAACGCCGACTTTGCGCTGCGCCTTGGGAGCAAGGAAGGAGAGGCCGTAGCGCTTGACGAGCGCCTTGTAGGCGCGAAAGGCCCCGGAATCGTTCTTTTCCGTTTCGAGCTTTTCCGCCTTGCGCATCTGGTCCGCGGCATTGCCGGCGACCTGCGTGTCGTCGCCCTCGACCGTCCAGCCTTCATCCGAACGGTAGACGACGGCTGCCTGGCTGCGCGGCAGCGGCGTCAGCAGGGCGAGCAGCGTAAGAACGAGAGCGGGCACTGTTTTCGACATGAGGCGCGCACGGTAGGCAAGAGGGCGGGAGGCGTCAAGCGGGGAGGCGGGGGTGGCGGGCAGGAATCGGTAATCAGTGGCCGGTAATCAGTGATCCGTGGTCGGTGGGACTCTCGGATGAGGGCGCCCCATTCGCCACGTCGCAATCGCGCTGTTCTTGAATTGCCCTTTGATGGCCGTTTGCTGCAAAGGTTGAACCTCGCTTCCACGGTCGACTCCCGCTTCGGAATACTGATTACTGCTCCCACTGTGATCCCCGACGCTCCGCGAAACATCAAAATCGGCACCTGCGCCTGGACCTATGAGGATTGGCGAGGGGTGTTTTATCCCGCGCACTTCCCCGCTGACGAGCGACTGGCCTTTTATACACGGTATCTGCCGGGCGTGGAAGTGGACTCGACCTTTTACGGGGTCCCGACCGCCCACGCCGTGGCGCACTGGGCGGAGGTCACGCCGGACGATTTCGCATTCGCCTGCAAGCTTCCCCAGGCGATTACGCACGAGTTGCGCCTGCGCGACTCGACGGAACCGTTGCACGAATTCCTGACTGCCCTGACGCCTCTCGCGGAAAAACTGTGGTGTGTGATCGTCCAACTGCCGCCATCCTTCCGGCCACGCCGCGACGAAGCCGCGCTCCGCGCTTTTGTTCGCGCTTTGCCGGCGAATGTGCGTTTTGCCTTTGAGTTTCGCCACGCGGAGTGGCATCAGCCGAGAATCGCCCATTTGCTGGAGGAGCATCGCGTCGCCTGGGTCTGGAATGACCTTACTTCCCTGGATCATCAGAAGGAAGGTCCCTTTGAATTTCTACCGGACACCTCCGATTTCGTCTACGTGCGCCTGATGGGAGACCTGGAGAGAAAGTACGATCAGGATGGGCGCGAGATTCATCGCTATCAGAAGCTCATGTGGCCACGAGACGCCGCGTTGGACAGTTGGTCGGTGCGGCTTCGTCAGGCGATGGATAACCAGAAGCGAATTTTCGTCGCCGTGAGCAACCATTTCGAAGGATATGCGCCGCATACGGTGGAGCGCCTCGGGGAGCGGCTGGGGCTGTCATACCCGATGCCGGATCTCATGGCGCTCGACAGTAAATCCGGCCCGGACGACCGGCAGTTGGATCTGTTGTGACTCGGCCGCGTCCAGATTGAGGGCTCCACGCCCTGATTGGAGCCTGCCATGAACTTTCGGGAGCGTGGCGACGAAACGGGAAGAGCAGGCACAAAAAAACCGCGCCCGTTTCCGAGGCGCGGCTCTTTCTGGGTCGCGAGGGGATCGCGAGATTGTTTGTCTTAGCTTTGGAACTTCACTGGGGCGCCTTGCGCCATCGCCGCATGCTGCGCATCGCTGCACGGTGCGTTGAGCGGGACGCTGGTCGTGCCGGCGGGTTCGCCGACAAGACCCTGCTGGAGCAGATACTGCTCGAGTTCCTCGCCACTGATGTCGGCGACCATGGCGCCATTGACTTCCACGCAGGGGCTGAGCGGTTGCCCGCTTTTTTGCTCCATCTCCCAGCGGAAGGCCGGGTTCTGGATGATGTCCTTCTCCGTGTAGGGAAGGTCATACTTCTTGAGCACGGCGCGGATGCCATTGCTCCAGCCACACTGGGTCTTTACGTAAGCGGTGATTTCAGGTTTGGACATAAAAGGAACCACCTACATAACGCAGTTTCCCGGATTCGCCAAGCGCTGCTTTCCGGGCACGTGGCGTCGCGGCTTCTTCGTGGCTCCCGTTGCCCCAACGGGAATCCACCCCTCCGCGCGAAGCGCGCCATATTTTGTCTGGCCGGTCTGCGTCGAGCGACCATTCCGCTGAGAGACTTTGAATCAATGCGCAGCAGAGGATTGAGTCCTTGGTGATTTTCGCCTTTCGCGTGCTTCGTGTTACACTTTCACTATCGCGATTTTGGCAGGAACGCGGGCAGATTGCCGATCATTCATGAACACTTCGCCAACATGAGCTGGATATCACGCCAGCGTGCCGCGCCTGAGTTACCGGGTCCCGCGGCGATGGATTGTCCGCACTGCTCCCGCGGCATGGTGAAAGGATATCTGAGCTTGGAACGCAGCTTCTGGGGCTTTTTTTTCTCAGGATGGTGGGCGCGACTCACGCTCTATTTTCGCTCCAAGGGCCGGCGGCGATCGGCGGTCATGCCTCGCTGGGAATCCCGAGCCGCATTCCGGTGTGAGTCGTGTGGAACGATCCTGCTCGTCGGCGATTCGATCGAAGAACCCTGCTTTTCCTGCGGCGAGATCATCCCTGTGGGTGTTGACCGATGCCGCCGGTGCGGGGATTCGCGCTATCGTTGACCGGACCGTGCGTGACGAGGGGAGTTTGTAAGTGGAGGTTTCCGGCGTTGCGCCATTGGTTCGCACAAAAACAAAAGCGCTGCCGGTTTCCCGGCAGCGCCTTGTGAGTGTTTCTGGCGAAGAGTGCGCCTGGTTGGCGGCTTACTTCTTCTTCGAGTCTCCAGGGCGATACTCTTCGGCGGCGGCGGCAAAGGCCTGCTCCAGACCAACCATGTCCTCGCCCGGCTTGAGCGAGTCGAAGGCGGCGGCTTCGCGCTTGATGTCTTCTTCGCTGTAGTTCGCAGCCTTGAGCGACAGACCGATGCGGCGCTCGGCTTTGTCCACCTTGATGACGCGGGCTTCGATCTCCTGGCCGATCTTGAGCACGTCTTTGATCTTGTCCACGCGGTCTTCGCTGATCTGCGAGATGTGCACGAGGCCGTCGATGTCTCCTTCGAGGGAGACGAAGGCGCCGAAGGTGGTGATCTTCGAGACCTTGCCCTTGATGAGATCGCCGATCTTGTACTTCGCTTCGATTTCCTTCCAGGGATCGCCCTCGAGCTGCTTGATACCAAGGCTGATGCGCTGGTTCTGCTTGTCGATGTCGATGACCACGGCTTCGATTTCGTCGCCCTTTTTGATCATCTCGGACGGGTGGTTGATCTTCTTCGTCCACGACATGTCGGAGACGTGGATCATGCCGTCGATGCCTTCTTCCAGTTCCACGAACGCGCCGTAAGCGGTGAGGTTGCGGACGGTGCCCTTGACCTGGCGGCCGATCTGGTAGCGGTGTTCGATTTCGTCCCAGGGATTGGGCTCGAGCTGACGGACGCCGAGGGAGATCTTCTGCTCCTCCTTGTTGACGCCGAGCACCACGGCTTCGAGTTCCTGGCCGACAGTCAGCACGTCGCTCGGACGCGTGATCCGCTTGGTCCACGAGAGTTCGGAGACGTGGATGAGGCCTTCGACCCCTTCTTCGATTTCGACGAAGGCGCCGTAAGGCACGAGGTTCGTGACCTTGCCCTTGACCTTCGAGCCCACGGGAAACCGGCCTTCGGTCTCTTCCCACGGATTTTTCTGGGTCTGCTTGAGGCCGAGGGAGACGCGCTCCTTCTCCTTGTTGATATCGAGCACGAGAACGTCGAGTTCCTGGCCGACCTTGACCAACTCGCTCGGGTGGCCGAGGCGGCCCCAGGTCATGTCGGTGATGTGCAGCAGGCCATCCATGCCGTCGAGGTCGATGAACGCGCCGAAATCGGTGAGGTTCTTGACCACGCCCTTGACCGTGGAGCCGATCTTGATCGTTTCCATGAACTTGGAACGCTTTTCGGCGCGCTCCTGTTCGATGAGTTCGCGTCGGCTGAGGACGACGTTTTTGCGGTCGTCGTTGATCTTGACGATCTTGAAGTCGTAGGTGTTGCCGACGAACTGCTGGAGATCCTTCGGCGGCACGATGTCGATCTGGGAGCCGGGGAGGAAGGCCTCGACGCCGATGTTGACGGTGAGACCGCCTTTGACCACGGCCTTGACCTTGCCTTTGATGAGCCCGTCGCCCTGGAAGACCTTGACGATCTTTTCCCAGTTCTGGCGGTAGGCGGCTTTTTCCTTCGAGAGGATGACGGTGCCTTCTTCGTTTTCGAGGCGGACGAGAAGGACCTCGACTTCGTCGCCGACCTGCAGGTCGTCCACGTCGTCAAATTCACTGGTGGGGATGGCGCCTTCGGACTTGTAACCGATATCGACGAGGACTTCGCGGGGGCGAACTTCGAGAATGCGGCCTTTGACGATGCTACCCTCTTTGAAGTCGCGAAGCGATTTCGCGATCAATTCCTGCATTTGAATCATTGAATTACTCATAACTTTCCACGGGTTTCCAGTTGGCTTCTCTCCCGGGCCGCGTCATTTGACGCCGCCAACGGCGGGGAAAAGGGACGGCGAACCTAGGAGGAAACCGGTCTTTTGCAAGCGGATTGTGAGCCTCTTTTTCGGGCCACATCCACCCGCCAGCCGCTCCCTCTGTCAAAAAATCCCCGTCACCGGTTGACCCGTTCCGGCGACCGTGAACGGACGGTTGTTTGGCGAATACGTAACGGCGTCCAGCGGCAGACCGAGTGCATAGGCGAGCGTGGCGTTGAAATCCGGCACACTGATCTTGTTCCCGGTCACTTCAATTCCCCGGTCCGTCCTGCCATACACCTGCCCACCGCGAACGCCGCCACCCCAAAGAACCGAGGAAAACGCCTTCGGATAGTGATCGCGACCCTGTTTCTCGTTGATCTTCGGCGTGCGGCCAAACTCCGTGGTGAGTACCACGAGGGTATCCTTGAGCAACCCGCGGCTCTCCAGGTCAGGCAAAAGCGCGCCCAGCCCACGGTCCAGGACCGCGCAGAGATCCGGTAGCCGGGTGAAGTTGTCCTGATGCGTGTCCCATCCATTATGCGTGACCTCCACGAAACGCACGCCGTGTTCGATCAGACGGCGTGCGAGGAGACAACCCTGGCCAAAGTGGTCCGAGCCGTAGCGTTCGCGGGTGGCCGGATCCTCCTTGGTGATGTCGAAGGCCACGAGGTCGGCGCTGTTCATGACCTTCACCGCCTCACGATAGACATCTGCATGGGCCTTGAGATTGGCGTAACGATACGACGATTGGAACGCGTCATCGAGCTGGGCGGAAAGATGGAGCCGGTAGTCCAGGTCGCTTCCGGTGATCGCGGTGGGTCGTTCGCTGTATTGGAGGCCCGCGCTCGGATCGCCGAGTACGAGCGGTTGCGCGTCCGCCTCGAGGAAACCGCCGCCGGGGTGCCTGCTGTCGCCGGTAATGATCGCGCTGCCCGGGAGAGTGGGATTGCTGCGGCCTTGGAGCTTCGTGAGCCACGCCCCCATCGACGGGTGCCGAGTGCCCCCGCGCAGCGTGTAGCTCGTGTGCATGAAATAGTTCCCCTGCACATGGGCCCCCTGCGTGGAGGTCAGCGAGTTGAGGATCACACCGTGGTGCATATACCTGGCGGTCTGCGGGAGATACTCTCCGATTTCCACGCCATCGGCGCTGGTCTTGATTGTCCTGGTCGAGCCCATCGTGCTCGCTCCGGGTACGGCGCCGAACGTATCCAGATGGCTCATGCCCCCGGTCATGTAGAGATAGATCACCCGTTTCGCGGTAGCCGTTTGTCGGAGTTTGGAAGCGCCCTCAAAAGGCGCCGCCCGCAACCGGGGAGCCAGCGGCTCCAGGATGGACAGGCCGAGGCAGGCCCGGGCCGCATTGAGGACGAACCGGCGGCGGGAGAGTTCGGTGGACATTAAGAGTGGATCGCTCATGGGGCAGGGGATGCAGGCCGGTCTTACTGGATGAAGATGAATTCCGTGCCGGTGAGCAGCGCGTGGATGAGATCCGCCGGGGCCTTGTCACCACGCTCGCGGATCATCTGGTCAAGGATCGTGCGCTCGCGGTCGGTGGGCCGGCGGGAGAGGAAGGCCAGGTAAATCATATCCACTCTCTCTCGCACGTTGTTCACTTGTGCGAGCTGCTCGTGGAGTTTCGAAAGCGGGTGATCCAGCTCGCCGGCCACCGGGCCGTTGAGCAAGGCCAGGGCCTGTGGCACCGTCGCCTCCGCGCTCGCGTTCTGGATTTGCTCGCGATCGGATTGCCCCAGGATGCGCAGGAGATGCCCGGGGCGCTCCGGCGAATGCAGCTCGGAGGCACGGGTGGTCAGCGTGAATAGTGCGGCCTGGTTGATCGCTTCCTTGCGATCCGGTTTCGACATCGCCGCCAGCGCCGCGGGATCGATCGGCGGCGGAGCATCGTCGTTTTTCGGGGGATATCCCTTTCTCAGCGACCGCGCGCGTTCCTCGCCGACGACCGCGGCGAGAAAGTCGTTCTTGGAACCCTTCCTCAGCCGCGACGCTTCCTCCAGGCGGCTGCGGGACTCTTCATCGCGATTGTCCTTCTTGAGGGCCTCCGCCTCCAGCCGGAGCTGGGCGACTTTCGCTTTGGTGGTTTCCCGCTGCCCGCTGCCTCGATTGGCGATCTCCACCAGGCCGCCGACTCCTTTTTCACGGACGGCGTCCATGAGCGATTTCAGGTCGCCGATATGTTGGTGGAGGTATTGGTTCTGTTCGGAGGTAACGCTGTCCACGTTTCCGCTGGCCAGCGTGACGAGGGAATCCCAGATCTGCTCCGCGCTCATGCGGCGCAGGAGCGGACCGGTAAAATGATACGTTTCTCCCGGCGCCACCTCATGGGAGCTCGCCGTGCGTTGATATGTTTCGGTGTCATAGAGCACGCGCAGGAAGGCCTTGAGTGAATACTTCTGCTCGACGATCAACCGCGCGAGATACTCCATCAGTGCAGGATTCGATGCCACCGTGGCGTCGGTCATCTCGTCCACCGGCTCGATCAGGCCGGCGCCGAAGGTCTTTTTCCACAAGCGATTCGCGATCACCGTGGCGAACCGTGGATTGTCGGGAGACGTCATCCATCGGGCGAACTGCTCGCGGAGAGCCCGTCCGCTTCGCCCACCTTCCGCCACTGGGGCCTGGCCGAAGATCACCTTGGGCTGGATGACCTGCCCGGGTTTTGCATCCTCGTACTTATAATCGTCGGGAAGTTGAGGAAGCTTCTCCGTGGAGCGGACAGAAGAACCCTTCAGCATCGGGATGATGATCTGTCGCACTTGTGTGAGATCCCCGTTGTCCAGGTTGCCTTGGGCGGACGCCGCGGCCTTGGCGGACTTCTTGGGCCCTTTGGCCGCGTTCGGACCGCCGGCCATGAGGGGATCGTCGTAGCCCTTCAGGCTGACCCCGTAGGTAAACGCCGCGAGGCCGTAGTAGTCCAACTGCGTCCATTTGTCGAAAGGGTGATCGTGGCACTGCGCGCAAATGATCTGTGTGCCGAGGAAGACCTGCACCGCGTAGGCCAGGTGATCGAGCCGGTTCTCGTCTCGCAAATAGAATCCGATCGAGCCATTGTCCCAGACCCCGCCGTCGTCCGCGGTGATCAGGGTGCGGACGAACTCGTCGAAGGGCTTGTTCTCTTTGAGGCAACGCTTCACGTCCTCGCCATAAGCCGCCGCCGCCACCTTGCTCCTCTTCGCATCGTCCTCGATCCGCAGGATGTCCGCCCAATAGTTGAACATCTGGCTCGTGTAACCGTCACTCGCGAGCAACTTGTCGATCAGCTTCATGCGCTTCTGCGCATCGTCCGATTGCAAAAACTCCCGAGCCTCCTCCATCGTCGGGACGCGTCCCGCAATGTCCAGGTACAGACGCCGCACCATCACCTCGTCGCTCGCGGGTGGGTTGGGTTTGCACGGGACCTTTTCCCATTCGCTGGCGAGCAAGGCGTCAATCTTTCGGCTTTCCGGCAGGTTCGCGCCCTGGACGACAGATGAGGCCGTGAGGATCAGCAGAACGTGAAACAACGCTCTCGTGGCGGGTGCGTGGATGCGCGACGGGTTCATGGCTTGGCGTGGAAAAGCTGGGCGATTTGCGCCGCGTTCAGCGCGTGATGAAAGATGGCTAGCTCATCGATGCGTCCGTCCCAAAAACCGGGTATCGCCCGATCCGGCTGGCCCCCGCTCGCCTCCAGCCTCACGCCGATCCCGAGCGCCGACGGCGCGATCACGCTCAATCCCGCGCACGGCGCCGACCCGACTTCGTTGCCCTCGCGATAGAGTCGCAGTGTGGTGCCGTCGAGGGTGAACGCGACGAACTGCCATGCACCGAGTGGCATTGGCACTCCCTCGCGCACACCGATCTCCCGGCCTTGCGCATCGTGCACGCGAACCTCCAGGTCGCCATCGTCATGCCAGATGCCAAATTCGAACTGCCCCGCGGAATCCTTCCCCGCATCCTCCGCCCAGTTTTTTGCGATACTCGCCCAGCGTGGCCGGCTTTCGGCATAGACCCAGGCGCAGACGGTGATCTCGCCCGCCTCCGCGATCGGATAGTCCGGCACCACCGCATAGGCGCCCGCTTCCGATCCGCCCAGCCGCAGCGCCGGGCCGGGCCGCCCCGTGATCCAGGGCGAGGCGTTGCGCCCCGGAACCACCCGGCCGTCGTGAAGCTTCATCGAGTCCTTGAGCGCCGTGATGTCGCGCTTCGTGTTCATCCGGTAATAGGCCAGCGGCTGGAGTTGATAGATCTGTCTGGCAAACTTTCCGGTCGGATCATCCAGGCTGCGGAGAAATTTCTGGGGCCGGAATTCGATTCCCGTCGGCGTCCGCGTGGCGAGATCGATGCGCGATGCATGGTTTTCCTTCAGGTGCAGCGGGTCCGCATCACCCGAAGTTTTCACCAACACCTCGCCCACGAAAACATGGACCTCGCTGGCCGTCGCGTTGGCGCTCACCCCGAATTCCGTGCCCAAGTCCACCACGCTCGCCGCCGGCGTCTCGACGGTAAACCCAATCCCCGGCCCCGGCACCCGCGCGCTGAGGCTGCCCTCGCGCAGCGCCACCACGGTCGTCCCGCGCAGTTCGAACCTCGCCGGCGACTCGACCAGCACCACGACCCCGGTGGCATACGTGATCTCAAGAAACCCGGCGCGCAATTCATAAGCGCCCGCGCGCAATTCCGCGCCATTCTCCGCGCCGAATTCCACCCCGCCCGCGACGAGCGTCGCACCACTGCTCTGCGAGAGCGTGGCCACCACCCCGCCCATCGGTTTCTGCATCGGTTGATAGAACAGATGCCACGCCCGCACCGCGAGGATCGCGAGGACCGCCGCGAGACCCAGGCCGACGAGCCACCGGCGTGGCGTCGCGTTTTTCCACACCCTGCGAGGCGGGGCAAAGACCGCCACCGTCTCACGATTGCTCGCCGCAAGTTCCTGCAACTTCGTTTCCACTGTGGCCAGGCTGCGCAACGTCGCGCGCGCCTCCGCGCTCTCTCGCAAGAGCGATTGCAGGCGCGGAAACTCCACCGTGGAAATCTCCGCGCTGAGAAAGTCATCGATGAGGCGAAGTTCATCCGCCTTCATGCGCCGAGGCCCTCCTGCGCCAGCGTCCGCTCCACGCACCGCAACAGCTCCTGCCGGATGCGCGCCAGCATTTGATAAAGCGAGCCTTCCGTCCGGTCCAGGTTGGCGGCAAGCGCCTTCAGCGAAGTTTCCGGCGCGTAGGCGGCAAGCACGAGAGCGCGGCGCTCCCGCGGCAGCTTCTCCACACAACCGTCGAGCGCCGCGAGTTGCGCATGGCGCAGCGGCAGTTCTTCCACCCCCTCCACGGCCAGCAACTCCATGATATCCTCATCCAGCACCAGGCGGTCTCGCGCCTTCGACCGGCGAAACTTCAGGACCTCGTACCGTGCCACGAGGCAGGCCCAACCCGGAAAGTGCGCGACGTTCTCCAGCGTTGAAAACTTCCGCCAGGCCACGAGACCGACTTCCTGCATCACCTCGTCCACATCCGCCGCGCGCGGCAGCCCCGCGCGGACAAAGGCCCTCAGCTCCATCTCATGACGCGCCCACAGCCGCAGAAAGTCCTCGTACCGTTCGGGCGGCGGAGGCGTATCGGAGCCGGGCGCGTGCATGTTCATGAGTGTGCACCCTGTCACTCCCGCTCATGAACGAATTTAACGAACAATCCGCTCCAGGCGCCTTCTTTTCGTCCGCTGCCCATCCCAAAATTCGGATTTCCTGAACGGACGGAGTTGCTATCGCGGCTGCCGCCGCTACGCTCTGCGTCCCATGTCCTGCAGCAAGATCGATCCCGCGCTCCATCAGGCGAAGAAGCCCGATTGGATCAAGGTGCGGCTGCCTTCGAATCCCGTTTTCTTCTCCACCAAGGCGCTGATTTCCGATCTGCGGCTGCACACCGTCTGCGAAGAGGCCCAATGCCCGAATCGCTGGGAATGCTGGAGTGCGGGCACGGCGACTTTCATGATCGCCGGGGAACGCTGCACGCGGGCCTGCGGCTTTTGCGCGGTGACCACGGCGAAGCCCTTTGCCCTCGAAGCGGACGAGCCGGAGCGCGTCGCCCAGGCCGTCACGCGCATGAAGCTTAAGCACGTTGTGGTCACGGCGGTGGCGCGCGACGATTTGCGGGATGGAGGGGCGGAACATTTCGCGCGGACGATCGAGGCCATTCGCGCCGCGCAGCCGGGGATCACGATCGAGGTGTTGACGCCGGATTTTCACGCAAAGGAAGAGTGTCTGCGTATGGTCGCCGATGCGAAGCCGCATATTTTCAATCACAACGTGGAAACCGTGGAGCGGCTGACCCCGCTGGTGCGTTCGCGCGCCAAGTACCGGGTGTCGCTCGATGTGCTACGGCGGATGAAGGCGATGGCGCCGACGATCGCGACGAAGAGCGGGATCATGCTTGGATTGGGCGAGACGGAACCGGAGATTTTCCAGACGATGGACGACCTGCGCGAGGCGGGTGTGGAGGCGCTGACAATGGGCCAGTATCTGCGCCCGACGGCACAGCATCTTCCGGTGGTGGAGTATGTGCACCCCGACACCTTCGCGCTCTACAAGGAGATTGCGGAGAAGAAGGGCTTCTCGCACGTCGCCTCGGGACCGCTGGTCCGCAGTTCGTATCACGCGGCGGATTTCAAACCGGCGGGCCATTGAGCGATGAGCCCCGCCGTCATTGATCGCACCAACGTCGCCGCGCTGATTCCCTGCTATTTTGAGGAGCGGTTTATCCGCGACGTCGCGACCAGGGTGAAAACTCAACTCGACACGGTCCTGGTCGTCGATGACGGCTCGACCGACGCGACGGAGACCAATGCGCGCGCCGCGGGGGTGGAGGTGATCCGGCATTCCGTGAACCAGGGCAAAGGGGCGGCGATCAAGACGGGGCTGAAGATGCTCAGCGAGCGGCCGGGGATTGAATACGTGCTGGTTCTCGACGGCGACGGTCAGCACGCGCCCGAGGAGATTCCGCGATTCCTCGCGGCCGCCAATGAAACGCACGCCCCGATGCTCGTGGGGAACCGGATGAGCGACGTCGAGAAGATGCCGTTTGTGCGAAAGCTGACGAACCGTTTCATGTCCTCACAGATCACCCGGGTATGCGGGCAGGAGGTGCCGGATTCGCAGTGTGGCTTTCGCATGATCCACTGGGATTTGCTGCCGGCCATGGTGGCGATTGAAACGACGAAATTCGATTACGAGACGGAAATGCTCGTGGTGGCATCGCGCCGCGGTTGCAAGATCGGCGCGGTGCCGATCAGCACGATCTACGGGGACGAGAAGAGCAAGATCCACCCGGTGCGCGACACAATTCGCTTCTACCAGATGATGGCGCGTTTCAAACGTGAGGCGAAGGCGTAAGCCAACCCCTCAAGGCTTAGCCGGGGTCGCCGGCGCCAATCCTGGCGACGGCGTCGTGTCGGCTGGCGCCACCGCGCCGGAAAACTCGGCTTTCAGCCGGGCGATCATGTCTTTCACCAGCGGTTTCCGCTTCTCCATCGTCTCTTTGCGCAATTCCTCTTCGATTTTCTTGCGTTCCTCGGTGTAGCGCTTGACGAACTGCTCCTTCCGTTCGCCCTCCAGTTGGAGTCCGGATTCCTGGATGGCGACCTGCACGTCCTGCTCCATGACTTTCTTGCGAATGTCCTCCCGGTCGCGGAGGGCTTTTTTCTCCTCCGGGGAAAGATTGGCCCAGCGCCAGAAATTCTCCTGAAAGCGCTTGCGCTGCTCGGGCGTCAACGCGTCGAGCGCCTTGCGCACATTTTCAAACTCGGGCGACGGCGTCGCTTCCTGCTCTTTGCGGCGCTTCTTGTCTGCCGGATCTGAGGCAGGTTTGGCGGCGGGTGGGGGTTCCGCGAAACCCTGCACACCCAACATGGCCAACGCCGAGAGGAGGATCAGTGAACGGAGGCTTCGAGCCATATCGAGTTGCGCTCCGAATCGAGCAACTCATCGAGATTGCTGATAACCTGGTAATCGGGGCTGACGGAAACCTGTTGCGCGAGCATCATCACTGGATCGGGTTCACGCTCGGTTTGCCTCATTTGCCTCAAGGCGAAGCTGGCCGCGAGGGCCACGGAACAAGTGCTGACCGCAGCCACCCGCCAGTGCAGGCGCAACCACAGGAAGAAGCCGGGCTTTTCCTGAGCCTCCTCACGAATCGCCCGGAGGACGTTGCGGGAGAAGAAAGGCGAGGGGGCCGGGGCCTTCGAACGGCCCAGCAACTCCCAAAGGTCATCTTGTTCTTCGGTATTCATGGCTAAACGGATAAACGCCCCTCTCGCGAGGAAGTTGCGCTTTTTATCGCCTTTTCATGTAACGCCACCGTGGGCCGAATCTGTCTAGCTCGAAATTAGTTCTCGTGCGCTTCCAGGAAGCCCTCGAGTTGCCGGATCCGGGTGGGGTGGCGCATTTTGCGCAGAGCTTTCGCTTCGATCTGCCGAATGCGCTCCCTGGTCACCTTGAACTGGCGGCCCACCTCCTCCAGAGTGCGGCTGTAGCCGTCCACCAGCCCAAAGCGCTGTTCCAGGACCTGCCGTTCACGCTCCGTGAGTGTCTCGAGCACATCCTTGATCTTCTCCTTCAGGAGCACGATCGCCGTCATATCCGAGGGATTCTCCGCTCCCTTATCTTCGATGAAGTCTCCGAAACTGGTGTCATCGCTCTCGCCGACGGGCGACTGGAGCGAGATGGGCTGCTGCGCCATCTTGAGCACCGCGCGGACCCGCTCCACGGGAAGCTGGATTTCGTCAGCGACCTCCTCGGGCGTGGGCTCGCGCCCGTAATCCTGGACAAGCTGCTTTTGCACGCGCATCAGCTTGTTGATCGTCTCAATCATGTGCACCGGGATGCGGATGGTGCGCGCCTGGTCGGCGATGGAACGGGTGATGGCCTGTCGGATCCACCACGTGGCGTAGGTCGAAAACTTGTAGCCGCGGCGGTACTCGAACTTTTCCACCGCTTTCATCAGGCCCATGTTGCCTTCCTGGATGAGGTCGAGGAAGGAAAGGCCGCGGTTGGTGTACTTCTTGGCGATGGAAATGACGAGGCGCAGGTTGGCCTCCACCATCTCGGTCTTGGCTTTCAGCGCTTTCTTCAGCCAGTGCTTCAGGTCCTGGTATTCGGCGACGAATTCCTCGGGACTCAACCAGGTCCGCATCTGCTGCTCCTTGATCTTCGTCGCGTAATCAATCGGCGCGTGATGGTTGTGGCCGTGGCCTTTGGCGGCCTTCCTGGGCTTGTGCAACTCCTCGGTCCACTGGGTCAGCATTCGGTTGGTCTCATCGGCGAGATGGACAAATTCTTCCGTGACCTTCTGCTTAAAGAAAAACTTGGGGTAGACGCGCTGGATGGCGTCGTGCGACTTCCGGAAATCGTGGTACGACTTGGTGTCGTGATTCTTCCCGCCGTGCGCGAGGTAGTGCCGGTAGGTCGTGGCGCAATTCTGCTGCGCGTGGTCGAGTTGGGCGCAGAGCTTGGGCAGCGCCTTCATGTAGCGTTCGCGGCTCTCGATTTTCTTGTCGAGAATGACGCGGTCGAAGCGCTCGCGGCCTTCCTGCAGCTTTTGCGCGAGATCGAGGTAGGCCCTGGCGATGAAACCGAAACGGTTGGTGTGCTTCTGGACGTTGAGCTCCGCCTCCTCGATGCGTTTGGAAATCTCGACTTCCTGCTCTCGGGTGAGCAGGGGAACCTGGCCCATCTGCTTCAGGTACATCCGGACCGGGTCATCGAGGATATCCAGCTTTGCCTCCGGTTTTTCCTCCTCTTCCTCCTGGTCTTCGGTCTTCTTGCCGTCCTTGAACCGATCGACGTCGGAAGCCTCGATGATCTCGATCTCCATCGCGCGGAGACGGGTCATGATCGTCTCCATCTCGTCCGGGTCGTTGACGTTGTCCGGGAGGGCCTCGTTGAGGTCGTCGAAAGTGAGATAGCCTTGTTCCTTGGCCAGTTTGATGAGCTCCCGCAGCTTTTCCTGCACGTCGGGTTGATCGATCACGCTGATCGGCGACACCGGTGCCGGTCCCCCCTTGACCGCGGGCACTTTCTTCGCGGCTTCCTCCTTGTGCGGAGTCTTGCCATTCTTTTCTTGGACGACCTTGGCCTCGGTCTTGGCTGCGGTTTTCGCGGCGATTTTGACCTCGGGCTTCGCCGGACGCTTCGGGGCCGCCTTCGGCGTGGGCTTGGAAGTCTTCTTCGCCTTGCTGCTCCGGGTCTCGCGACTCTTCTTCTCGACCGGTTTTGGAGCTTTCTTTTTGACGCTGGGCTGCGTCTTTTTAGCGGCGGGTTTCGACGACTTGGAAGAAGCTTTCTTGGAGTTTTTAGGCATACCCGCGCGATGGAAAATACTCTTATCTCCCGCCGGCTGGGAGCCCTGAAGTGCTCAGAGGGGTGGGGACAAAGGCCGCGCAATATCGGAAAGGCGTTTTTGCAGGTCAAGGATTTCTTTTTGCATTTTCGCTGATTTGTCGGGGGGAGGTCCGGCAGGCGAGTTTCGGCGGGGGCCGATCCCTTGCAAAGCTTGATTTTACGCGGTTCCCGCGCCCACTGGCGAGGGTCGACAATGGGAGGCAGATGGGTGGATCGTGTGCGGTTCGCCCGCTCCGGGTAATCGTTTCGTCGACAGCAACGGGGACATTCGGAAATACGTGATTCAACGATCGCCTGGCGTGAACCCCCGGCGGCTATGCCGGAGGGGGTAGAGGTCGTGCAATTTCCGAGAGCCTTTTTTGCAACTGGAGGATCTCTTCGTGCAGTTTGGCCACCTCCTCGTAGGCCAGATTCGGCGTTCGTTGCCGGGCCTTGAGGGCTTCCATGCGCCGCCGGATTTGCCGCCGCTCCAGTTCCCGCCAGCAGTCATGGGCCACGAGCATGGGATGATCCGGGGCTTTGCTCGCGAGGAATCCGGAAACGAGGGACTCCTCGGCGGCATCGAGTGTGGTCAGAAAGACGTGGATGGTCGTTGGATCGGACGGGTCGAAGTGGGCGCCCAGGATCTTGACCAGCAGCGCCGCATCCGGGTCGTCGGCCAGCATGCGGTCCCAAGGCTCCTCGAGCAGCCATTCCCGGGCGGCGGCATCGCGAAGGGCGACCTGGGCCAACAGTTGAATCGTTGGATCGAGAACGATCGACGCTGTCTCTGCGAGGGGATCTCCGTCACCTTCGGGGTGCTTCTCCTTCGGCGCCTGCAGGAGGCGCACAAACTCCTGGGTCGAAATTTCCAGGCGCACGGTCACCTTGTTCATCACGGTCTCACGTAGAACGGCATCCTTGATGAGGCTGATCGAAGCCGCCATTTTCCGGGCAGCCTGCATCTTCCCGCGCGGGGTCTCAAAATCGGGCTGCCTCGCCAGGCGATCGATCTGAAAATCGAAGAAATCCTTCGCCGCGGAGACCCGGGCGATGAACGCCTCTGCGCCCTGCCCGCGGATCATCGAATCGGGATCTTCGCCGGGTGGCATTTCGACCACGCGGACGGCCAAATTCTCCGAGAGCAAATGCACCATGGATTTCTCCGCCGCATTTTCGCCGGCGGTATCGGCATCGAAGCACAGGACCACTTCATCGACGTAACGCTTGAGGACTCGCGCATGCTTTTCCGTAAACGCCGTTCCCTGCGGCGCGATGACATTCTGGATGCCATGCTCAAAGGCGGTGATGAGGTCGAGTTGACCCTCGCAGATAATTGCCGAGCGCGCATTGAGGAGCGCTCGCATGGATTTGTGCAGCCCGTACAGCACCGCGCCCTTGGTGAAGAGAATCGTCTCCGGTGAATTGACGTATTTGCCGCCCTTGGCGTCCTTTTCCAGGACGCGTCCGCTGAAGGCGATGACGTTGCTGTCCCTATCGCTGATTGGAAACATCAAGCGACCTTGGAACCGCTCGTAAAATCCGCCCCGTGGATGATCCGCGTCCGGTGCTTTGAGCAGGCCGCTGGCGACCAATTCCTCGTCAGAATAGCCCTGGCTGTGCCCGAAGCGGCGCACGGCGTCTCGTTCGGCCGGGGCATAGCCAAGTTTCCACGACTTGGCCACTTCGCCATTGATCCCACGGCCTTTGAGATAATCGCGGGCGATCTGGGCCGCCGGCTTCTTCATCAACTGGAAATGGAAAAAGTCCGCCGCCTCCGCGTGCAGCGCGAGGAGGCGCCGCTTCATCGAGTATTCCGCTGCGGCCTCGGCGGTGAGTTCCGTTTGCTCGATCGGGATATTCGCCCGCTGGGCCAGCTTCTTCGCGGCTGAGAGAAAATCGAGATTTTCGTAGTTCATCACGAAACGGAGGACGTTTCCCCCGGCCCCGCAGCCGAAGCATTTGAAGATCTGGCGCTGGGGATTGACGGTGAACGACGGGGTCTTCTCGTTGTGAAAAGGGCAATTCGCCTTGTAAACGGCGCCCGCGCGTTTCAGTTCGAAATACCCGCTGACCACATCGACGATGTCATTCGCCGCGATGATATGGTCGATGGTTTCGGGCGGGATGAGACTCACGGCGGCAGCTTACCGCATCGCGCAAGGGGCGCGAAGCAATGCCGGTGCATGAGCATTGTCTTTCGCGTCTGGCACCGTTATCTTCCTCCCGCGATGGACGCTGTCATCAACCTCGAAGAGAAGATCGGAAAAACCGTTGGCCGGCGGCTGGCGCCGAATCCGCTGCGAGTGCGAAAAGATGAAATACCGGCCGCTATCGAATGGCGCCGCGCATTTGGCGGAGTCCGGGTTCCACGGGGTGTGTTCAGATTTCATTCCCACGAGGAAGCCGACGCATGGCTGATGAAGCACCTGGTCGCCGGGGCGACGAAGGCGACCTAGAGCCGCGCGATGCCACGATGAGCGACCTGGTCGCTCTTTGCCGCGAGCTCAATGCTCGAGGTGCTCGCTATGTTGTGTGCGGTGGTTTCGCGATCCGCGTTGCCGGCTACGTGCGCTACACGCATGATATCGACCTGGTGGTGGATACGGCTTTGGAAAACGAAGCGAAGGTATTTCAAGCGTTGGAAATTTTTCCGGACAAAGCGGTGCGACTGCTCGATCCCGGTGATGTGGCGAAGTATGTCGTTTGTCGCGTGGCCGATGAGATTTTGGTGGATTTGATGGGGTCGGCGTCGGGGATCGATTACGCTGGCGCCGCGCGCGAAGTGGTGGTGCGCGAAGTCGATGGCGTGTCCATCCCCTTTGCTTCGCCACTCCTGCTGTGGCGGATGAAGCGGCACACGCATCGCGCGAAGGACGAGCCTGATCTGCTGTTCTTGCGCCAGCTCTTCGAAGCTCAGGGTATCACTCCGCCGGAGTAGGTCGCGCCTGGCGGATACCGCTTTGTCGCGAGGATCCTCTTTGCTGCCTGAGAAACTGGGGTGGCGACCCGCATGCGGGACCAGCCCCCCCAGCAGTGGCGATGCCTCCTTACTTGCCGAGCAACCGCCGCAACGCTCCCCGCAGTTCCTCGCGGACCAGCGGCTTTTTAAGAACGCAATGGACCGACACGGGCTGCTGCTCCGGACCAAAGGCAAAGCCAGTGAGCAGGATGACCGACTTGGCTGGATCGACGCGATGCACGGCGCTGGCCAGTTGGAGCCCGTCCATGCCGGGCATCCCATGGTCGGTAATGACAAGGTCCAGGTCTTCGCTCATGACCCGTTGCATCGCTTCGTTCCCGTCGTTGGCCGTGACCACGCGATGACCGTCGCCCCGGAGATATTGCGATACCACGTCGCGGGCGTTGGGTTCGTCATCCACGACGAGGATGCGCAGCGAGCGGTCGAGGGTGAGGCGCGCGTCGTCGGACTCTTCCGCGATGGAATGATGGCAGGGCAGGGTAATGCGGAACGTGGTGCCTTGTCCGAGGGCGGTTTCGATGTCGAGCTGGCCATCGTGGCGGCGAATGATGCCGAACGCCATCGCGAGACCGAGCCCGGTTCCGTGCTCGCCCTTCGTCGAGAAGAAGGGCTCAAGGCAGCGCTGGCGGACTTCCTCGCTCATCCCGGTCCCCGTATCGGCGACTTCGATCTGGACGCCTTCGGCGAGGGGCCGGCTGCGGAGCGTAATCGTGCCTCCCTCTGGCAGGGCATCGACCGCGTTGAAGACGAGGTTCATGAGGATCTCGCGGAGTTCCGCGCCGTTGGCGAGGACGAGCGGCACGCGCTCCAACTCCAGTTCCACTCGAATGGTGCGCCCGGTCTCGAGCGCCTGGCCGTGCCACTTGGGTTTGGTCAGCGGCACGACTTCCTCGATCAAGTCATTCATATTGACGGTCGAAAAGACGTCGCTCTCTTCACGCGGCCGGTAGAAGTCCCGCAACCGCGAAACGACATGCGAGGCGTCCCGCCCCGCGGTGTTCATCGTCTTCAGGTAGTGCAGGAGCAGGTCGCGATCGTCGGCGAGCGTGGTGTCGTGGAGGAGAAGATCGCTGTAGCCGATGATCGCCATGAGCGCGTTGTTGAAATCGTGGCAGACTCCGCCGGCCATCTCGCCAAAGGCGCGGAGGCGCTCCTGCTGGACGATCTGGCGCTGGCTGTCCTTCAAGTCCGCGAGCGCCTTTTCCAGCGCGGCGGTGCGCTCGGCGACCTTTTGTTCGAGGACGCGATTCTGCCCCTGGATTTCGAGGTGTTGCATCCGGGTTTGCAGGAGGCTGCGGATGCGCATCTGCATCTCGGAGCAGTCCAGCGGCTTAAAGAGGATGTCCGTGGCGCCGGCGAGGAGCGCGCGCCGCTTGATCTGCGGATCGGTGCTGCCCGTGAGGACGAGGATGGGCAGGCAGGCTTCGCGTGGCAGGTAGTTGCGGATTTGCTCGACGAGTTGGATGCCATCGAGTTCGGGCATCTCGATGTCGGTGATGATCAGGTCGGGCTGAAAGGCGTCGAATTCCTCGAGAAGCCGTGATGAGTCCGTGAGCTTGCGCACGTGCTTGAAACGCAAACGGCCGAGCACGTTTTCCAGGAGGCACAGGCTGCGCACTTCGTCATCCACCAGGAGGATGCGGCCCTGGCGGAGCAGTTCCTCATTCATGGGAAGAGCGCCCTAGGCGGCGACGTCCGGACGGTGCCGCGGGCACAGGCTGCGCACGGTGTCGATCAGTTGCGCCGGATCCACCGGCTTCGAGAGGTAGCGCTTGCCGTTGCGGATGCCCGCTTCGGCCTTGGAAACGAGCGATGTCACGAAGATGACGGGGACGCCATTCAGGAGAGGATGATTGCTCAGTTCGGTAAAGACCGTGCCCCCGTCCTTGCCCGGCATGTCCACGTCCAGCAGGATCAGATGCGGGCAGAACTTTTGCGCGGCCTGCACGGCGGCGAAGGGACGATTCTCTTCCATTACTTCGTAACCGCCGACGCGGTCGAGGATGACAGCGAGGAGGCCGGAAAGTTTCGGATCGTCGTCCACGACAAGAATTCTGCTTTTGCTCATGGCTCCGAACTAAGCAGCCCTTGTGCGACTTGAGATGGGGAAAGTGTGTATCTTTGAATAGGCAGAAACACGAGGGAAGTGGATCGTGGAGAGTGGATGGTTGATAGCCCCGCTTTCGACTTTGACAGTGGAATGCTTGAACGGGGCCTGTTGTCGTCCCGCCCATGCGCATTTTCACAAATGTGAGCATCCGGCCCGCTCCACGGGGCTGTCACCCATCCGCTTTCCACCATCCACTTTTTCTCAGGCCGAGATAATATGATTGCGAATGGCGTAGCGCACGAGGTCGCTGAAGGACTGGAATTTCAGCTTCCGCATGATGGCCGCGCGATGCGTTTCCGCCGTCTTCACGCTGATGCCGAGTTTGTCGGCGACATCCTTGTTGCTGCGGCCCTCGGCGAGCAACTGCACGATCTCGCGCTCGCGATCGGTGAGCCGGCCTTCGCCGGTATCCTCCGGCTTTTGCTTTCCGGTCAGAAATTTGGCGAAGAGGATTTCGCCGACCTCCGTGGTGAAATACGGCTTATGCGCGGCGAGCGACCGGAGAGCGGCTTCCAGTTGGCCTTTGCCGTCGGTCTTGAGGATGTAGCTGCGTGCGCCCGCCTCGAAGACTTGCCGCACGAGTTCCTCTGTTTCCAGGCCGGTGAACATCAGGACTTCGGTTTCGGGAGCCTGTTTCTTGATCTGTCGTGTGGCTTCGAGGCCGTTCAATTCGGGCATCTGGACGTCCATGACCACGATGTCCGGTCGCAGTTTTTCGACGAGCTCGACCGCTTCGCGTCCGGTGGACGCCTCGCCGCAGACGGTCCACCCTGCCTGAAGCTCGACGACGGCGCGAACGCCCCGCCTCATCACCTGATGATCGTCCGCGATTAACACTCGAATGGGTTCCATAGCCTCCTGAAGCTACCTCGGACGGCGCGCCCTTGAAAGCCTCATCCTTCAATTTTCGTCACATGTAGACTTTGAGCGACATTTTTGGCCGTGCGTTAACAAATGGAATGCCGCTCCCACCGTCTCGAGAACGACACGGAGACGCGTCCGCTGGTGAACCGAACCACGAAAACTGGAGAAACGGGGAGTGATTGTCATTTGCCGGGAGTTCCGGGCATCATTCCCAACCCGTGACATCGAGCGAAGCGTGGCCGTGGGATCGCCCAGGCGTATCCACGGTAGACTGCGAAGACCCGCCGCATCCGGGATTTCATCATGAACCTTTACGCCAAGCTCAAGCAGACAGTCCATCGGACATGGACCCGGCTGCATCAGATCAAAGACGCCCCGCATTCCGTCGCGGGCGGCGTCGCCATCGGGATTTTTTGGGGCTTCACGCCGCTCACGGGATTCAAGACCCTATTCTCGATCCTGACCGCGTGGATGGTGCGATGCAGCCGGCTGTCCGCCGTCATTGCGGTCACTTTCCACGATATCCTTCTCCCGATCTGGCCGGTGGTGCTCCGCTGGGAATACCAATTGGGATTCTTGGTCTTGAGCCAGCCGCATCACTTTCCGCCCAAACTTTCGCCTGGTCACTTGCATGTTGCCGAGTTGTTTCACTGGAAGACTCTGGAAATCCTGGGGCCGCTGATGATGGGGGCGTGCATTCTCGGTCTGCCGATGGCGCTCATCTCCTACTGGGTGGTGGAACGGCTCCTGGAGCGCTACGAGACCACGCACAATCGTCATCTCACGCCTCCGCCGTAGCCCTGGCCGCTTCGGAAACGCGCCTGTCTGGCACGAGACCTGGCACAGACCCATTGAATTAAATGCTCGGCGTCGCCGGGAAAGACGATAAAAGGAGCGTCCCTATGACCCCTTCCGAAGACAATAAAAGTAGTATACTCAGTGACGTTGAAATCACGGGCTCGGTGAAATTCAAAGGCGAGTTGAGCTTTGACGGTCAGCTCAAGAATGGCGACATCGATGGCGAAGCCCTCATCGCGGGGGAAAGAGCCCGGATCCATGGGGACATCAAAGCCGACGCGCTGCTGCTCCGTGGGACCGTGAATGGCGACGTCCTGGTGGCGGGAAAATGCGAACTCAAAGGCTCCGCCAATCTTGTCGGAAGTCTGACCACCAACCGGCTCGTGATGGATGAGGGGGCAACCTTGATCGGCGACGTCGAGATTACGCCAGACGGGAAGAAGCTGCCTCCCTTGCCTGCGACCGCCCCTGCATCCGAATTTCCGACCGGAGTGGCCTCGCTCCGCAATAAGAAGTAGAACCGCAGGCCGGTGGCGGCTATTTCGCCGCCGGAGTCAGCGCGGCAGTTCTTGCAGCGCGAGGCTCAAATCCAACCCGGCCGTGGATGCCATACCTGGGCGGGTCAGTCGCCGCCGGCAGTGCGCCCACGTCAGGCCGGGCGCCGTTGGCCGGACGCAACGGATCGGGCCAATCCGCCGGCAACACGACACCCTTTCCGATCGCCGGGCTGCCTTCGCCGAGACGATAGTCATTCGCGGCGCGGGGTCCGGGTTCGAAGGCGACAAATGCTGGATTCGCGATGAAGTCATTGGCCCCGAATCCCGCGGGATAGTTCGGTTTGTTGAACTCGGACAACGGATGGGTGCGCAGGGTGTCGAAGTAATTCGCGGGCGTTTTCGCCGCCGGATGCGGGTTCCAATGCAGGTTCCCGTCGATCTGGAGGTCGAGGTTGGTCACGTTCATGCCGTAGAAGGGCGTCGGGTAGCGGCCCGTCTCATTGAGATAAACGAAAATGTTGTTGAAGACCCGCCGCTCGGAACCCGGCTTGAGGTGAAACATGGTGCGGTGGGCAAACGCGTAGTCACCGGAGGTCGGCGCGAGACAGGTATTCTGGCAAAACGTCACTGACTCGATAAACTGCGCATGGTCGGAGCCGTGCAAGAGGAAGGTCCCCACGCATTTCAAATCGCCCTCGGGCTGCTTGTCCGAGGGGCGCAGGAACATCACGGGCTCGCTCTGGTCGAAAATATTCCGCGCGATGAAGGCCCTTCCGCGGCGCCACTGCACATCGTAGTTGTGGGTCGAGATTGCGGTCAGGCAATGACGAACGAGGTTTTGCGTGATGAACATCGTGTCGTCCTCGCGTGGTTGCGCGCAGCTCAGGTCCAGCGCGTCGTCCTGGATGTTCTCCACGAGATTGTGGTGGAACTGGATGTTGCGGCCGACGAGGAATACGCCGTCGTGGCCGTCGGTGAATTCGCTCCAGGAGATGTCCCAGTCGTGGTTCGCCGGGTAATGGATCATCTGCGGCGAGCGCGCGTCCTCGGCCGCCAGCGGCGGGACCCGCAGGCCGGTGGGTTGCCCGGCGAGGATTTCGTCGTGCACGGCGCGTGGCCAGGCCACAGGGTCCAGGTCGTGGCTGAGTTCCAGCAAGGTCGGGGTGACGAGGCGCGCGATGTCGCGCGTGGCGCCGCTGGCGCAACCTTGTGAGCTGTCGATGCGCCACATCCACGGGGGCACGCGGCCGTGAACGGCTGAATGCGTCATCTTCACTGGCCCGGAATTCTGTCCCGTCAGCCGGCCGCATTGCACCACGACACCGTCGAGTTCGATACCGGCGCAGTACTGGAGCAGCAGGCTTTCCTCGCCGCCGCCGCGGATCACGAGATCCTGCACGCGGACGTGGCGGGAGTGGTCGAGATGCAGCGGCACGGCGTTGAGGGCCGCGATGACGAGGGGCAACTTGCGCGGGTCGGTCTCGCCGCGGTAGTCGTCAGCCAGCGCGATGTTATTGTGCGTATGCGCGAGCCGGCAATGGATGTATCCCGTGCGCTCATCGTACCAAAGACCGGGGCCGCAGTAGAGCGCGAGGTCAAAGATCTTCTTTTCGGGATTCATCTGCCACTGCTCGTTGCCGGCCCGCAGATCGCTGAGCAGCCAGTAGGTGTGCAGGCCGATGGCCGAGTCGCCAAACATGCCCGAGACGCCGGTGATATTGCGATAAGGCCGCGCGGAGCGATATTCGCCCGGCGCCCCACCTTCGAAAGGCACCCACGCTTTGGCGGGAGCATCGAGAAACTCGCGAAAACCGCCATCGATGACGGCGCGTTCCCCTGGGCTGGAGCGAATGGTGATCGGCTGGTCGGCGGTGCCGGCCAGCGAGCAGCGGACGGTTTCGTAGTAAACGCCGCCGCGCAGGTAGAGCGTCTCGCCGGGATTGAGTTGGGAGAGCGCGTGCTGAATGGATTTCCAGGGCGCGTTTTCATTCCCATCCGCAGAGTCGTTGCCGTGGTCCGCATCGGCATAGTGCGCCGCCCCCGCCGTGAGTGGTCGAGCGGTGAGCGGTGGCAATGTGCGCAACGGAGGATGCGAAAGATAACGTGGGTTTTCGTCCGCCTTCAAGCAGGTCACAGCGGCGCTGGCGATGGCCAGGGCGATCGAGATCGTGCGATGGGTTTTCATGGATTTGGTACTCTGACGGATCCCGCTTCGGTGCGATTATCGATTCCGACCTTGAGGGGGCCGCTTCCCACGGGAAGCGCGCCGATATCGGGATGAGTGTCGTCTTTGGGCCGCAGCGGGTCCGGCCATTGAGCAGGGAGAGGAATACCGGCGTGCAGCGCGATGCTGTCCGGTTGCAGGCGAAGATCCGCCGCCTGACCGGGATTTGCGCTAAAGGCGAAAAATTTCGGGTCCCCGATCAGCGAGTGGGCATCCCATCCGTCGGGATAGCGTGCTTTGTTCAGCTCCGAGAGAGGATGCGTGCGGCTGGACTTGAAATAGTCCGCTGGAACTTTGACCGCCGGGTCAGCGTTCCAATGAAGGTTCGCGTCGAAGGCCACATTGCCCGCGTCGCGCTTGTAACCGAAAGCGATCGGGTACTGCTTCGCCCCGCCGATGTAGACGCACAGATTATTAAAGACACGCCGCTCCGCGTCGGGCGAGAAATGGAACACCATGCCGGAGCAGTAGCTGCCCATGGAGTGCCCGACCTGCGAGAGCGTCGTATTCTGATACATATAGATATCTTCCATGTGAATGATGTGGTCCGGATTGTGGACGAGCCAGGTCGCGTGGCCGGGGAAAATTTCGCCGCCGGGCTTGTCCGGGTGGGGCCGCTCAAACTGCAACGGCGCGCGCAAATCGATGACGTTGCGGTAGAGGTAGATCTTGCCTCCGGGGCCGCCGCGCGCGTGGCCGCCGAAACCATCCACCGCCTGGCGAATCAGGTTCTGATAGATGTAGAGCCCATCGGTGATGTAGGGCGTGGGGCTGGAAATGTAGATGCCGTCATCCTGCATGTTATCCACAAGGTTGTGATGAAACTGGATATCGCGTCCGGAGAGATAGACCCCGTCGTGCCCCTCGGTAAATTCGCAGTTCGAAATCTCCCAGTCGTGATTATGCGGATGGTAGAACGTTTCGAATTCCGCGCCGCCTTCCGTGATGAGCACGGCGTGCGTCGGCATGCGCGAAATATGCCGGGTCACTTGTTTCGCCCGGGGCTTGGTGGAACCGGAGATTTCGACTTGTGCGGCTTCCGCAATGAACGGCGGATAGACCTTTCCTGAGTAGGCATATTGGACGTTCTCCGTGCGAAACATCCATGGCGCGATCATGCCAAACACGCCGCATTGTGTCATGTGCAACGGGCCGGTGCTCTTGGAGGAAATCCCGTAATTCCCAGCGTAGATCGTGCAGCGATCGAAGGCGATATCCACGCCGAACATCATATTGACCGTCACCCGTCCGCCACCGCGGATGGCAAGGTCCTCGAAGCGCACGTGCATCCCCTGATCCACGAAGAGCGGCGTCGCATCATAGGGCGCGATGACCAGCGGCACCTTTCGCGGGTCGGTCTCGCCGCGATACTGGATCACCTTGTGATGCGCCGACTCGGGAAGTTCGAGTTTGGTATGTGCGAGCCTGGCATGAATCCGCCCGGTTTCCTTCTCGTACCATATTCCTGGCCCGCAATACATCGGTTCGACGAATTTCTCGGGATTCGGGATCCACATTTCATTTTCCGCCTGGAGATCCATGCGATACCAATACGTTTGCAGGCCGACGTTGGAATCACCGAAGCGTCCGACGACATCGCGGATGTTCTTGTAGGTTTTCGTCGAGCGATATTCTCCCGGAACGCCGTCGGAGGCCGGTTCCCAGGCCGAAGCCGGTTCGCGTTGAAACTCGGCGAAGCCTCCGTCGATCACCGCCAATTCACCCGGATACGAACGGATGGTGATGGGCTTTTCGGCGGTGCCGGTGATCGCGCAGTAGACCGTTTCAAAATAGCTGCCGCCTCGCAGGAAGAGTGTCTCGCCGGGATTCAATCGCGGTAGAGCCTGACGGATGGTCTGCCACGGACGTTCCTTTGTTCCCTCATTGCCATCGTTGCCATGCTGCGCGTCGACGAAACGCGCCGGGCCGTCAGCCATGGGGCGCGCCGATGGTTGGGGGAGGGGACGTTGTGGGGGGCAGGATCTAAAGTCGTCCGCCCACGCCAGGTGGGCAACGGTGAGAAGATACGGGAGGAGAAGCAACGCGGAGGGGAAAACGCGGGAATGCATACTTTGCATCATCCGCTCCCGTTACCGATGTTTGAGGAAGGTTCTTTCTCCTTTACTAGACCCGTTGAGTGGCTGGCGGCATTACGCCGCGTGGCGCAAAGCGTGCGCCTGGGCAGCCAATTCCCGCATGGCCGCCTCGACTTCCGCTCCATGGTCACGATCGAATTCGAGCGAACTGAAGGAGGGGTCATACGCGATCCCGACCACCTCGGGCTCAACCGCCATCGAAAGCGCCTCCGTTGAATCTTGGGGTTCCGAGTTCGTGCTCATACCACTGATTCGCGACGCCGCCGGGAAATGCGCGGCTTTTTCTACGAAGGATGCACGCAGGTGCGTCCACATTTTGGAGTTGGATCGATTTTGTGAAGGGGAGGGGCGTCATGACTTCGAGCCCATGATTCGCCGCGGGAATTCCGTGCCGCGCATTGGGCGGTTCGTACGAAGGGAGTTGCCGCGGCCGACGCGGGTCGTGCGCGAGCCGGGACGCGGAAGCCCCTGGGTAGTAGGAAAAACGCGAAAATCGATGAATTCAAAATCAACGTAGATCCTGGGGTCTTGAGTGATTTACGCCACCGATTGGCGAACACGCGGTGGACCCATCAATTCCACTTGCGCTGCTGGCGGGCCTGCGGAACCGTGACGCCTTTTGTCCGACCGTCTATGGGAAATCAATGCCAACAAGTGAAGGTGGGGGCGACCGCAAGTCGCTTCAGCAACGTGCGTCGCCGCCGGAAGCTGGCGCGACTGGGGCTGGGTCTGGGCTTCGGCCTCGTTTCGCTGGCCGGTTCGACGGGCTTAGCCGATCAGGCCTGGTGGGCCGGGCGGGTGGATACCTCGTGGAATTCCTTGGGCAATTGGGACACGGGTGAATCGAACGGCACGCCCGTCGCCGCCCTGCCGGGGATCTATACCGATGTCTTCTTCTCCACCACGACGCCGACGCCCGCCAACCTTTTCAACGGCGCCTCCTCTAACTTCACGATCAATAGCCTGACCTTCACGGCGCACAGCGGCATGGTGGAGATCAACTCCGCGGGCGTCACGCTCACCCTGGCCGCGAGCGGAGGCGCCGGCATCACTGTGCAAGGGGGAACGCTGTTGCGGAACATTTTCGGGAACATTCTCCTGGCAGCGCCTCAGACCTGGACGAATAATAGTCCCCTGGGCATTGTCACGCTCGAGATCAATTCTCCGATCGACAGCGTGGCGCCCGGCGGACAAATCACCTTTGCCGGAACCGGCACGACGACCGTCAGCAGCCTGGGGAGTAACATCACCACGGGCGTGATCAAGAATGGTCGGGGCGTGCTGTATCTGGGATCGTCTTCCACTTACTCCGGCGGACTGACCCTCAATGGCGGCGAGACGATCGTGGCGAGCGACACCGCGCTCGGGGCCGCAGGCAATGCCGTGACCCTCAATGCCGGCGCCGCCCTCTCCGCCAGCGCGGGCTACACCTTCGGCGCCGGGCGGGTGGTGACGGTGAATGGCACGGCGGCCGCTCCCAGCACGCTGCGGATCGCTGCTGGAGCAAGCCTCGTCGCGGGGGCCGCCGTGCTCGCCGGCAGCGGCACGCTGCGTGTGGCCACCACGTCGACCGGATCGAGCACCGGGAAATTGGACATCCAGGGCGCCAATTCCGGGTTCACTGGCCAGATCGTGGTCGGATCTCAAGGGCAACTCATCGGTGACACATATGTTCCGCGCAATTTCGATTCCCCTTCGACTTACACCACGCTGTCCCTGAGCAATGCCGGGACGCTGCCCAATGCCACGAGTGTGAGCGTGGATAATTCCGCCATGCTGAAGATCACGCAGCCGGCCGCGGCCGTCACGGGCCGGCTCGGCGCGGCGACGCTCAATTTTCATAGCGGCCAGTTTCAGTACAACGCGAGCGCCAACGGCGGCGCGTCCATCAATGATACCTTCGGCAATGTAACAGTGACCGGTAACATGGTCATCGCCGGATCGAGCGTCGCCGGCCCGGCGGCAGGCACCACGCTGAACTTTGGCACCCTCACACGCCCCGATCACGGCACTGTGATTTTCCGCGCTCCCCTCTCGGGCACGCAGGGCAGCATCGGCGGTGCGCCGTCCTCCACTTCCACGCGGATCTTCTTCGCCGGCCTCACGGCCGACACCTCCACTGCGGGCACGACGCGCAGCGTCGTCTCGTGGGCCAGCACGATCGCCGTCCTCAGCGGCTCGGATGTCATCGACAACCTGATGACCTATGATGCGAATGGATTTCGCCCGCTGAACCTAGCCACGGAAACCACCAGCACGCTGACGACGGGAACCAACGCGCGGCTGAGCGCCAGCCAGAACGTGCCCACGGGAGGAATCGGCATCAATTCCTTGAGCATTCCGACCAGCGTGACCCTCACGGGAAACGGCACCGACTCCTCGCCGGGCAACGTCTTTACGATCAACAGCGGCGCGCTGGCCGTGGGCGGAAGCCTCACGCTGTTCAACGCCACGGTGAATTTTCCCAGCGGCGGCTATCTGCACCTCGGCGCGACCGTCAATGAGATGGTCTCGAGCCGCTTCACGGGCGCCGGCGGGCTCACCGTGGCCGCCACTGGCACCGGGGGGCAGCTGGCGATGACTTCCGCGCCCACGGGAGGAAATACCTTTACGGGCGGCCTCTCGATCAATGGCAGCGCCTCGGTCTCATTCCGGCTTAACAACCAGCTCGGGAATGACAGCTCCGGCAAGGCGGCGGGCGACGTGGTTCTCGCCGGAGGTGGATTGTACTACTCGCCCTTCAGTTCTTCCACGGTGAGCCTTTCGGACCAGGGGAGCAACCGGGCCATCCGCGTGGATGAATCGGGCGGCACCATCGTCACCACTTCCACCGGCACCGTCCGGATCCCGGGAACGATCAGCGGCGCCGGTCAGCTGCAGTTTGGCGGGTATAATGGAACCACCGACGGCGTGGTAGAACTGACGAACACTGCCGCAAATACGTATGCCGGAGGGACGGTCCTGAGGCTCGGGGTGCTGCGGATCTCCAATCCCAACCAACTGGGAACAGGAAGCCTATTATTCAATGGCGGCACGCTGCAAGCCGCGGCCGATCTGACCTTCACGAGCGCGCCCACGCTCGTCGGCGGGGCCGGGATCGACACCCAGGGCAACAATGTGATATTAAGTGCCGGGATCAGTGGGTCTTCGGGCACGGCCTCCGGCATCGACGCCACCAGCGTGGGCGTGACCAAGACGGGCACGGGAACGCTGACCTTCGCCGGAGACAGCCCCAGCTTCGCCGGGCAGGTGTGGGCGCGCGTCGGACGCGTGCTCGTGAATGCCAGCCTGGGCAGTCTCACCTCCGTGCGGGCGGACTCCACGGCCACCGTGGAACTCGGCGCTGCGGACAGGATTAGCGATAGCGCGACTTTGGAACTCGCCGGAGGAACTCTCGCCACCGACGGATTCAGCGAAACGCTTTCCAGTCTCACAATCTCGAATGGCGCCGTCTCGACGATCGACCTCGGGAGCGGGTCGAGCCACCTAACCCTGGCCTCCAGCCAGTTCCAAAGCTGGTTTGGCACATTGCACATCCTCAACTGGGACGGCAACGCAAGCGGCGGCGGCACGGATCAAATATACTTTGGAACCACCGCCAGCGGTCTCACGACGGGTCAGATTTCCCACATCACCTTCGTCAATCCCACCGGCTATGCGCCGGGCACTTACGCGGCAAAGATGCTATCCACGGGTGAACTCGTGACGGTCGTGCCGGAGCCTGGCAGCTGCGCGCTGGCGCTATGCGGGGGCATTGCTCTGGCGGCGCGGCGGCGGCGGCGTGCGGCCCAAGTGCGGCGCTGATCCGGGCAGCGGCAGGATCTCGCGCTTCTTTGCTTCTCGCTTCGGCGTCGGCCTCGGTGATGACTCCCTTCGCGACTCGCGATCCTTGCCCCCTTCGCCATCGCGCCCCGTGATCTGGAGGCACTTCTTGAAGCGGAGAATGTCCGTCGCGACCGTCCTCCGCCACGGCCTCGGAGATCGTTTCTTCCATGGGGAAGTGGACCTGCGCGCGACCCGGCGGCGACACTGTCTTTACCTGGCAGACCAGCCGCGCGGCGAGCTGCCTGGAAAACATCGTGCCGGCACAGTGGGAGGGCACGGTGCAGAGCGATGGCTACCGCGCCTATTGCGAACGACGGACAGGAGCTTCGTTCGAAGAGTGGTCCATTTCTCCTTGCCCGCCGCAAACGTTCTCACATAGTAGCGACCATTGCGATGACGATAAAGGAATTGAACCTGAGTCGGCTGCCAGATTGCGGGTTTTTTCGATGGTTTCAAGAATTGGGAATTGACGATTTCCACGCGAACCGTGGAAATGGACCGTATAAGAATCAAAGCGGCTCGGAAATGACTTCTGTAAGTCGTTGATAATCAATAGGAAGGGTGGCTGAGTCCGGTCTAAGGCACTCGACTCGAAATCGAGCGTGCTGTTAAAGGCACCGTGGGTTCAAATCCCACCCCTTCCGCTCTCTGTAAATCAGGCCGATGTGCCCAAAAATGTGCCCTTTCTTCGGGCACACGGCGAAAAACGGAGCGCAAAGAAATATTTCCGAGGTTTTGCGCCTGGGCGCGCTGAGAGGGCACTTCAACCCGCGATCTGCCGGCCCTGGCAATCGCACTTCCGCCCGTGGTGATGGTGTCGGCGGACGACGAGAATGGGGCGCTTGCCGCCGCGCCAGCGGCGGCTGCGCCCCTTCCTTGTCTATTAAATGACAACTCGTCTATTAAATGACAACTCGGACGAGGACAGAGTAAAGCCCAGCGGAGCTGACCGTAAACGCGCCGAGACTACCCGCCAGAACATCGCCCATTTTCAGCGGACGTACGGCACCTCGACAGCCGTCCTGACGATCACGTTTGCTGCCGACCTGGGAACGAAAGAAGCACAGAAGAAGCTCGCCAATTTCAAGCGCCGCGTCCTCAAGGACAATTTTGGGCACAGCATTTCAGTACGCGAGTTCACCGCCCGGGGTCGCCCGCACTTTCATTTGGTGATCGATTGCAAAGGTGACGTGTCAACCGGCTACAATTGGCAGCATCATGACTCCATGACGGCATGGAGCAAGGCGGGCCGGAAAACCGCGAAGCCACATGGGCGCTTGAACCGCAGCCCACGCTTGAAACTGCTTCACGAAATCTTGAATGAAAAGGCGCCGCTCTACGGTCTGGGTCGGATCGAGTTGGTTCCCGTGAAGAAGCCCGAGGCAATTGCGTTCTACCTGGGCGGATACCTCGCGAAGTCGTTGGCGAACAAACCCGCTGACGCCAAGGGAACGCGTGCCGTGAACTACAGCCACAAATGCCCGCGCATTCTTTCGGGCCGTTGGTCCTGGGCGAACGCCGCGGGCTGGGTCTGGCGCGCAAAGCTTGGAAAGTGGGCTGCAAAGCACCATTGCGCGTCTATGGACGAGGTGAAGGCGCTCCTGGGGAAACGATGGGCATACCACCATCGGCAAGCGATCCTCGACACTGAGCTCGACTACTACCCGACATCGGAACACGCCGCTTTCGATGGCGTGTGGGTGCCACCAGATTCCATCGACATTCGCATTACGCGCTCGTCAACCATCGACCACGACGGGCGAGCCCCTTTCCCACACTTCGAATTTGAGCCTGCTCCCTGCATAACACAGGTGCATCGGGACGAACGTGAACGGTTGGCAGTTGCGTGGCTCGAGCGACAGTCGTCGGTGCCCTGCGACAGCAGCCAAGCCGAAGGCGCGGAGCCGTTACCCGTCGCGGAGCGCATGTTCCCCCCAGAGGAGGGGTTTGAGGGGAAACGTGGTTCCCATCTCCTTGATCCGCCTGTCGGAGACAGCACGCAGGCGGCACCGCGGGAGAAGCGAATGTACGCGTTACAATCAAGAGCGGTATTGGACCATCGAGCGAAATTGCAGCATCATTACCAGCGACTGCTTCGCATGCACTCCGTGGACTCGGGGAGATAGGCGTATGTTTGCGCTCGCTACGAGCGAGGGAGTGACATAATAAAAGCCCATCCTCCAGACTATGAACACTCCAAGAATTCTGCTATTCATTCTTCTTGCGGCAGGTCTCGCCCGCGGGCAAGCGCAGGAGAACACCGGCCCGGCCGCGCCTGCAGGAGCCGCTCAGACCGAGATGGAAAAGTGGATCTCGACTACCGATGCGCAGTGGCAGGCGGTTTTCAAGCGGGAGGTTGGCGATGTGCATGACGCCGAGATCAACAAGTTGAAGCAGCAGTATCTGCCCTCGCTCGACACCGCCATCAATAAGGCGACCGCGGCGAGCGATCTGGACGGAGCGGTCGCGCTGCGTAAGGAGCAGAAGCGATTTACCGAATCCAAAGAGATCCCGGAGCAGGACGAAGCCTCTGAGGCCCCGTCCGTAAAGCAACTTCGCGCGGCCTTTCGTGTACAGGTCGCGCGGGTGGAGAAGGAGAGCGCGTTGCGGGCCAGGTCTCTCCAAGGCAAATACGATCAGGTGCTTGTGCAGGCTCAGGCGAAGCTCACGCAGAGCAAACGGCTCGATGATGCGCTGTTGGTCAAGGCGAAGCGGGAGGAGGTCGCCGCCGCGTGGATCACGCCTGCGGTCGTCGCTGCTGAGAAAGCAAATCCGCCCGCGACGCCTCTCGCACAAAAGGCGCCAGCCACGCAGACGCCAACCGGTGGCACTGGAAACTCAGCGGCGGGTGACAAGATCGAAACGATCGCCGAATTGTCAGGCATCACGGTGACGGGAGACCAAAGCGCGGTCTCGAAAACCAGCTTTCAAGTGCCGGTTGAAGTGGAATACAAGCTGAAGACCGATGGTCAGGTCCGCTTCGGTTACGCATGCCGAACCATGGCCTTCAATTGGCAGGACAACCCAACCGAACTGCGGATCGAGGGCGGACCGGTCGCGGGCCAACACAAAAAGGGCGAGGGCAGCCTCGCGAAGGATGCCCCCGTGGTTGTGAAGGTGACCGTCCAACGCAATCGGATGGTCGTTTCCGTCGATGGCCGTGAACGAGCGCATTGGGCTGGGAATTTCTCGACGATCTCACAACCGCTGAGCATCTCCGCGTCCCATGGATCGACCGTGCAAATCGAGCAAGTCACCGTCCGCACCCTTCATTGACGATGAAATTCTTGCCTGTCTTCGCAGCGTCATCGTGTTACCAGAAGTGCCGGTGAGGTAGAGCCCCAAAGAATCTCGCAAGGTTCAAGCGGTGGTAACGAAGGAACGTGTAGATTCCCTTCATGGTGAAATGTCAAACCCTGTTGGCTTGACGGAAAACCTTCTCAATGGTTAAGGGTTCTACATGACCGCTCTAGCGACTGACGTCCTGTCGATTCCCATTGCAGCACCCGCCAAGAAAAGCGGGCGAGAAATGACCAAGGCACAACTGAAGCGCGAAGTGGAGGCGATGAGTAAAGCGATGGTGGAAGAGCAAGGTCTTTTGAATCACGCTCAAGGGGGAATCCTTTTGGACGTGAGCACTCGGCGAATTGGGGAGCTTGTGGAACTCGGCAAACTGAAGCGCTTCGATTTTCTCGGGCGCACTTATGTCTCGATGCGTGAGGTGAGGGCGCGTCGTGAAATGGATCTCAAGGCCGGACGCCCGCGCCGCAATTTCGCGCAGAAGCTCGTGGCGGGGGTCAAATCCGCGATCAATTCCGATGCGGGACAGCTCACGCAAGGTGGTTACACGGAATACGCGGCACGCCAGAATGGCAAGCAACTGGCGAAGCGGAAGAAAGAATACTTCACAAACAGGAAGTATTGATTTACTCCCTCGGGCATGAACCCGCAGGGCGTTTCCCATTTTCCACAGCCGTTTCCGCTTATTGCGAAGGAACTGGCAGCCGCTTTGAACAAGTCGGTGTGGTACGTTTCGGCAATGCGGGCGGCGGGGTATCGCTTCGCTTTTGGGGCGATGACAACGCAGGAGCACGCTTTGGCCTGGCTGGCTGCGCATCCTGAGTTTCGCTCGACGGAATACGCAACGCAGAGACGCAAGCACTCACGTCCTCGGCGCGGAGCCGCTGATAAATCCGGTGAATCGTCTCGCTAGCGTGCCCCACGAAGCGCATCGCCTGGGACTCGCTCACGTTGGCTCTGCACAGGCGCGTGATCACCGTCACCCGCGTGCAATGGAAGCACAGGTGCCGCAAACCGATTTTCCGAAAAAAGCGCGTCCATTCGCGCCCGGCTTGCGCGCAAAGGTCAAACGTTCGCTCCCGGCCATCGGCCTTCAATCGGGAAACCAGTGGGACAAGGCTGTCGTGGAGCTTGGTGGTAAATGTCTTTCCACCTTTCACGTCGAACGTGATTTGCATGCGCTCCAGGTCGATGCGCGAGAGAGGAATGCAAGTCTCCGTGGAGCGGCAACCTTGGTGAATGGCAATTTCAAAGCTGGTGCGCATCCACTCGGGACGGGTCTTCAAGGCTCGGCGAATGATCGCAATTTCGTCGTCGGTGATCTCCGGCTTTTCCCGCGTGTGTCCTTTCTTCAGCCCAAGGCGCACGCAAGGATTCGTTGTCGCCAATCCCTGCCGAACCGCTTCGGACATCAAGAGGCGGAGAATCTTCAACTCCCAGATTGCGGTGCCACGGGAGGCCCAATACATGCCCTCCGCGCTCGGCTTCTGGCGCCACTCCACGTAATCGGTCGCGTGTTTGTAGGTGAGCTGCGCCGGGTAGAGAATTTTGAAGGTTTCGAGATAGACGCGCAGAGATTTCCACGCCCCCAAATAACGGAGCAGCGTCTTCGGTTTGGTCGCGTAATGGTTGTTGAGGAATTCCGTGACCCACACCTCCCAGGGCGCATGTTGCTTGGTGATCGGCGCTTGGTTTTCGGCTCTGGTCTTTCCGGTGCAAATCTCCCGCGCCCGTCGCAAGTGCGAGCCAATGCCGACGCGGCACTTGGTGGACTCGCGTTTGATTTCCCCCGTGGCCGGGTCGCGGAACTTCACCCACCAGAAATCGGAATTGGGACGTTTGTAGAGCGAAGCCATAATGTGCCCCGCTGTGCCCTAACTCTCCAAAATGATCAACCCCCTTCCTGTGAATGCCTCTGTAATCCAAAGCAATCCACAGAAAGCAGAGAACCGTGGGTTCAAATCCCACCCCTTCCGCCATTACCTGTCAGAGTGGCGCATGGAGACCTTCTGCCTCGCCGAGCTTCTTTTGATTGGCGTCGAAGGTCAGGAATTCTCTCGCTCCTAAAATTAGGGCACTGGCGATATGGAGCCGGAGAGGGTTTTCGCCCGTGAGCGTTGCCAGCGTTCTACGCTGGAGCTACGGTCGATTCATGGGCGAGCACCCTCCGGCCACATTTAATTTCGCCCGCGACATCGTGGAGCGCCGGGCTCAACTCTGCCCTCACGACAGGGCGCTCTGGTGTGTGGCGGAATCGGGGTTGGAGCGGTGTTTCACTTTCGCGGAATTGACCGACCTTGCCCGCCGGGCTTCGCATCTTTTTCAGCAGGCGGGAATTCGGCGCGGGGATCGGGTGCTCGTGATGCTGCCGCGCGTCCCGATGTGGTGGATCGGGATGCTGGGGCTCATTCGGCTGGGCGCGGTGCCGATTACCGCGACGACCCTGCTGACGTCGAAGGATATCGATTATCGGGTCAGCACGGCCGGCATCTCTGCGCTCCTCACCGACGCCGATGGAGCCGCGAAGGCCGGTTCCTTTGCCGGCCTCGGTCTGGTCGCCGAGGAAGTCGAACGTGAACTGATGAATTTCTCTCCGGACTTTGAGCCGGAGCCGACGCGGGCGGATGAACCCGGACTCATCTACTTCACGAGCGGCACCACCGGACCGCCCAAGATGGTGCTCCATACGCAGGAGAGCTATGGCCTCGGGCACCGCGTGACTGGCGAGCAGTGGCTCTGCTGTCAGCCGCACGACGTGCACTGGAATCTGGCGGACACAGGCTGGGCCAAGGCCGCATGGTCGAGCCTGTTTGGTCCGTGGCACATGGGGGCATGCATTTTCAACGTAGATGCGCGGGGCAAGTTCGACCCGCTGGCGGCGCTGCGCATCCTCGCTCGCTACCCCATCACCACGTGGTGCGCCCCGCCAACGGCATTGCGCCTCCTGGTGCGCGAAGACCTCGCCGCCTTTCGTTTCCCGCACCTGCGCCATTGCGTGAGCGCGGGCGAGCCGCTAAATCCCGAGGTCATCGAAGCGTGGAAAGCGGCTACCGGATTGACGATCTACGAAGGCTACGGTCAGACGGAGACGGTGGTGCTGATTGCCAATCTGCGCGCGCGGGGCGATGAGGTGCGGCCGGGGTCGATGGGCTGGCCGGTGCCGGGATTCGAAGTCGCGCTCCTCGGTGAAGACTTGCGCGCCGTGCCCGTGGACGAGGAGGGCGAGATTGCGGTCCGGCTGGCCCCGAGCCGTCCGCTCGGACTCTTTCGCGAGTATTGGCGCAACCCGGAGGAAAACGCGGCGCGCTTTCGGGAAAACTGGTATCTCACCGGCGACCGCGCGGTCTGCGATGCCGACGGGCGCTACTGGTTCCTGGGGCGCGCGGATGACGTCATCAAAAGCGCCGGTTACCGGATCGGGCCGTTCGAGGTGGAAAGCGCGCTGATCGAACATCCGGCGGTGCTGGAAGCCGCCGTCGTGGCCCGGCCCGATGAAATGCGCGGAGCGATCGTGCGGGCTTTCGTGGTGCTGCGGAAGGATCGTGTCCCGTGCGATGATCTCCGGCGTGAACTGCAGGAGCACTGCAAGCGGGTCACCGCGCCTTACAAGTACCCTCGCGAGATCGAATTCCTGACGGAGCTTCCCAAGACGATCAGCGGCAAGATTCGGCGCGTGGAATTGCGCCAGAGAGGCTAGTCTCGCGAGTAGATAAAGGACGGCGCAAAGACCGATTTGGCCTTCTTATGCCCGCACTTCGGGCATTTTTGTTTTCCCTTCAGGTGCTCCGCGATGGTGGTGCTGACGGTGAATTTCTTCCCGCAGTCGGGGCACTCGAAGTCGTAGGTTGGCATATAGTTTTCTTGCATCGCCGCGGGACTGCGGCTCCTGGCGTTGACTGTCGGTCCGTGTGGGGGCCTACGCAACGGCGCATTTTTTCCACGTCGCCCGTTTGCTCGATGCGCCGGAGGGGTGTAGCTTAGGCCAACTTCAACAAGGAGGCCCCATGTGCATTGCAACCCTTGATGCTGAGCCGCTCCACCAGCCGTCCGTGGACGTGCATCAGACGAAAATGTTGATCGACGGCGAATGGGTGGATGCGGTCAGCGGGAGGACGTTCGAAACCATCAATCCGGCGACGGGTGAACTGATCGCCCGTGTCGTGGAAGGAGGGAAGGACGATGTGAACCGGGCGGTGGCCGCGGCTCGCAAGGCCTTCGAGAGCGGCCCCTGGAAAAAAATGTCCGCGCGCGAGCGTGGCCGGCTCCTCTATAAACTTGCCGACTTGATCGAGCAGCACATCGACGAACTCGCCGCTCTCGAAACCCTCGACAACGGGAAGCCGATTTCCGACAGCCGCAATGTGGACCTTCCGCTCGCGGTCGAGTGCTACCGCTACTACGCTGGCTGGGCCGATAAAATCGAAGGCCGCACGATTCCGGTGAATGGCCCGTATTTCACCTACACGCGGCACGAGCCGGTCGGCGTGTGTGCGCAGATCGTCCCGTGGAATTTTCCGTTGCTCATGCAGGCGTGGAAATGGGCGCCGGCGCTGGCCGCGGGCTGCACCATCGTGCTCAAGCCTGCCGAGCAGACACCGCTGAGTGCGTTGCGGGTGGGAGAACTGGCCATGGAAGCCGGCTTCCCACCGGGCGTCGTCAACATTGTGCCCGGCTTTGGCGAAACCGCGGGGGCGGCGCTCGCCGAACACATGGATGTGGACAAGATCGCCTTCACCGGTTCGACCGAGGTCGGCAAACTCATCATGCGTGCCGCCGGGCGGACGAACTTGAAGCGCGTCTCGCTCGAACTCGGAGGCAAGAGCCCGAATATCGTCCTGGCCGACGCCGATCTCGACGCTGCCGTGGAGGGTTCGTTCTTCGGGCTCTTTTGGTTCGAAGGCCAGTGCTGCACCGCGGCTTCGCGGCTCTTTGTGGATGGCAAGATCCACGATGAATTCGTCGAGCGCATGCTGGCTCGAACGGCAAAACAAAAGGTCGGCGACCCGTTCGATCCCACGACGACGCAAGGCCCGCAAATTAGTCAGGAACAGTTCGACAAGGTGATGGGCTACATTCGCAGCGGCAGTGAGGGCGGCGGGAAGCTTCTCACCGGGGGACATCGCTGGGGCGAGCGTGGTTACTTCATCGAGCCGACGATTTTCGATGATGTCTCCGACGAAATGCAAATCGCCCGGGAGGAGATCTTCGGTCCGGTGATGAGCATCCTGCGGTTCGACGATCTCGACGAAGTGCTGGAGCGTGCGAACCATACCACCTACGGACTCGCCGCCGCGGTGTGGACTCGCGACATGGTCAAGGCCCACCGTCTGGCCGCCGGACTCAAGGCAGGCACCGTCTGGATCAACTGCTACGATGCGCTCGATACCGCCGCGCCCTTTGGCGGCTACAAGCAATCCGGCCTCGGCCGCGAACTCGGCGAAGACGCGCTCGAAAACTACACCGAGGTCAAGACGGTCACGATGGCCGTGGGGTGACGGAAGCGATCAGTGCTCAGTTCCTAGTGCTCAGTGCTCAGAATCCGTCAGCGGCGCGCTCCCGGGATACTGAGAACTGAGAACTGAGAACTCGCGCACTGCCCCCACCTCAACCCGCATCGCACAGCAACGCCGTGGACGCGGTATAGCCGTGCACAAAGTTGGTCGCACCCACTGGGCCGATTTCGCCGTTGCAGAAAAAGCCCGCCCCCGGCAGTGGGCCGAAGGCCTTGCTCAAGACGCGCGCGTCGTGGCCTTCAGAACCGAAAAGGCCCTGGCCGCGGCCATTGCAGGCGAAGAGGAGCGTGGCAAACGGACGGATGCCGCTGGTGCGCGCGGCGTCGGAGAGCGCGCGGAGGTCTTCATCGGCGGTCTGACGGTCGCGGAGCTGGAATTGCATCGTTTGCCCGACCCTCGGGACCGCGCCGATGGCGACGGCTCCGGAGTTGGGGTCCCCGCCCACGATGTTGCGGATCAGGAAATCCCCGCGCTTGAATTCGTCGATGTATTCCGATGTCGCGAGACCGGCGAAGAGGTTGCCTTGCGCCCTCGCCCGGACGGCATCGGGGAGCGCGGCGAAAGTCTCCTGCAAGACTTCGTAGGCCGGCCGCAAGCCAAGTGTGGTGATGACGTTTCCCTCGGCGCCGGTGACGGGATGCGCCTCGCCGATGGGGGTGCATCCCTGGCTGACCAGGGGGTGCAAGCGCACGCCGCCGCGCAGACCGAGGGCTACGCCGCCGCCGGCCAGGACCTCGCGGTTGCAGAAGACAATCGTGTCGTCACCGCGCTGCCCGCCGCTGGCCAGTCCGCCGAGCGACGGTACGCCTGGGTAGGCAATATTCCATTCATGCAACCAGCGGTCGAGGTCGAGCCGCATCGGATCGCCGAGCACGATCCAGGCGTCCACTTCGTCGGCACCGACGCCCGATTCCATCTGCCAAAAGCCCGGTCCGCTCGATTCCTCGACATCCCCCTCCGTGAATGTGAACGGCGTTAGCCTGGTGCCGGGAAGATGCAGCAGGAGCAACGAGAATCCGGACGTGCGTTCCGCTTCGGCGTTCGTCCCGATCAAGCCGGCGCCGCTGCAGCCGACGACCACCGGCGCGTGCCCGTGCACCTGGATCAACTCCAGGAAGTCGGGCAGTTGATCGCGGTAGTCCGCCGTCGCAAACACGAACGCGCAACTCGCGTGTCCGCCGATCTCGAGGAGCGCTTCGTGAGCCGCTGCGGTGACGGCATTCTCGGAAAAGCCCCCGAGCACGAGGCGGGACGCTGCGGAATTCGGCATGGATTAGGAATGGCCCATGAAAAGCCCGGAAGAAAGCGGGAATTGTGATTCTCAAGGCGAAGTTGCACCGACGCGCAAATGGTCCGATGAGTAGGTATGCGCCCCGTGTATATGCTCAGCGGCGGAATCACGAAGTTTGCCAAGGCACACCCTGATAAGGACTTCCGGTTGATGGTGAAGGAGGCGTTCGATGCGGCGCTCGGCGATCTGGATGGGCGACTCACCGCGCGCGATATCGATGGCAGTGTGATCTCCTATTTCTCCGATCACTTTACCGGGCAGCTCAAAGCGGGCGCCATGGTGCAGGATTTTGTCGGGCTATGTCCGAAGCCGAATATCCGCATCGAGGGCGGTGGCGCGACCGGCGGATTATGCTTTCAAGCCGCGGTGCAGGCCGTTGCTTCGGGGCGGTTCGAGGTTTGCGCGGCGATGGGGTTCGAGACGATGAGCACGGTCGAGACGTGGAAGGGAAATGATTTCATCGCGCTGGCCAGCGACACGCACTTCGATTACCCGCTCGGGGGCTTCTACACGGGCTATTACGCCATGATGGCGGTGCGGCACATGCATGAGTTTGGCACCACCGAGGAGCAGATGGCGCGGGTGGCGGTCAAGAATTACGGCAATGCCGCACACAATCCTTTCGCGCAAAACCGGCGCGCGGTGACCGTGGACGACGTGATGAAATCCGCGATGATCGCCTACCCATGCCGGCGGATGACGACTTGCGTGATGAGTGATGGCGCGGCGGTGTGTCTGCTCGCGTCCGAGGAGGCGGCGCGGAAATTTTGTGATCACCCGATCCGTGTCGCCGGCATGGGCAGCGGCTCCGATACGATGCGGATGGCCGATCGGCCGCATGGCCTTGTGCCGCTGCTCCCGCACGAGAGGGAGGGCGATTATCGCGATCTGAAATATCCGGGGGTGCATTCGTTTCGCGCGGGACGGATGGCGGCCATGGAGGCTTATCGGCAGGCGGGCATCACCGATCCGCGCGAGGACATTCAAGCCTGGGAACTGCACGATGCCTATGCTTCCGCTGAGTTGCAGCAATATGAGGATGTCGGGCTGTGCAAGTATGGCGATAGCGGGCGCTTCATCGACGAGGGGCATCCGGCCATCGCGGGCCGCAATCCCGTCAACCCAAGCGGTGGTCTGCTGGCGTGTGGCCACCCGGTCGGCGCCACCGGGCTGATGCAGATGGTATTCTGCTTCTGGCAATGCCAGGAGACCATCGCCCGACATTTCGGCGATCCGTTTTGCCAGGTGAAAAATGTCCGGCGCGCGGCAGCTTACAGCCATGCGGGCACGGGCACCTACGTGACCATATCCATTTTGGAGAAACCATGAAGCTGCCAGAAAAAACCGCAGGCCCGTGGGTGACGAACTTCGATCCGCTCACCCGGCAATGGACGTATTCCGTGACCTACAACGTGAGTTACGCGGAGGATTCACCGTTCTTTCATGCGCTCGGCCAGGGCAAATTGCTCGGCAGCCATTGTCCGCGTTGCCACTACCGCTATGCCACGCCGCGGACGGTATGCATGTCCTGTGGCGGTGCGACGGAGTGGTTCGAGCTGCCGCTGGAAGGCCGCGTGCATAGCTGGACGACCTGCCACTTCAGCGGCGAACCGTATCTCGCGGAATGCCCATTCATGCTCGGTCTCATCGAGTTCGACGGTGTGGATACGCTTTTCATGACGCGGCTCGCGGGGATCGAGAAGCCACGGATCGGCCTGCCGGTGAGGGCCCAGTTTCGCCGGAAGAAAACCTGGTCGGTAAACGACGTGTATTTTGTTGACGCGAACGCGCAGGAGGCATCCCCATGAGCCAGGCAACGATGCAACACGAGAAACAGATACACGACGCCGAGGAACTCCTATTCGCCGGGCCGGAGAAGCTCGGGGTTGGGAAGGGGCTCTTTCTGGGGCGCTTTGTCGACGATTGGGTGATGCCATATCCCGCGATCGGAACGGAGGAACTGGTGGAAGTGGAAGCAGTGCTCAGCCAGTTGCGCTCCTTCCTCGATGCCCATCTCGATCCGGCGTCGATCGATCGGAACGCGGATATCCCGCGCGACCTGATCTCGGGGCTGGCGGAGATGGGAGTGTTCGGCATGACCGCGCCGCGCGAAGTCGGCGGCCGAGGGCTGTCGCAGATGGCGTATTGCCGCGTGATGGAGGAGATCGGCTCCCGCTGCGCCTCGACCTCGATTTTTGTCAATGTCCAGCACTCTGTCGGCATGCGGGCGCTGCTGCTCTTCGGCACGCCGGAACAGAAACAGCGCTGGCTTCCGCCGTTGGTGCGAGGGGAGCAGTTTGCGGCCTTTGCCTTGACTGAGGTCGAGGCGGGTTCCGATGCGGCGAATGTCCAGACGCGGGCTGAACTGAATGCCGAGGGCACGCACTACATTCTGAACGGAGAAAAGCGCTACATCACGAGCGGTGGCATCGCGGAAGTGCTCACCGTGATGGCGCGAACAGGCGACGGGGTGACGGCCTTTCTCGTGACGCCGGATATGCCCGGCTTTACCGTGCTCGATCCGCGCATGGAAAAGCTCGGCATTCGCGGCACGGCGACCGCGCGTCTTGCCTTCCGCGACATGCCTGTTCCGCGCGAGAATATCCTGGGCAAGCCGGGCAAAGGGCTGCGGGTGGCTCTGACCGTCCTCGATTTTGGGCGGGTGACATTCGGAGCGTGTTGCACCGGCGCGGCCCGGACGGCGCTTCGCCTGGCGGCGCATCACGCCGGGACCCGGCGGCAGTTTGGCCACACCCTGGGCGATTTCGAACTGATCAAGAAGCGGCTGGCCCGCATGTCCGCCTATGCCTGCGCGATGGGGGCGATGACGACCGTGACGGCCTCGCTCATCGATCGCGGGCTGGATGATTACATGATCGAGACAGCGATGCTGAAAGTCTTCACGACCGAAGCGCTCTGGATGATCGTGAACGACGCTTTCCAGATCCACGGCGGAGCGGCTTATTTCACAGATCTGCCTCTCGAGCGCATGCTGCGCGATGCGCGCATCAACCAGATCGGCGAAGGCGCGAACGAAGTGCTCACTTCTTTCATCGCGCTGGTGGGGATGCGTGGGCCTGGCCTGCAACTCAAGGAGATTTGGGATGCGCTTCACCACCCAGGCGGTCACATCCGCAAGGCCTGGCTCGTCGGCTGGGATCGCGTCGGGGCAGCCTTCCACCCGCCTGACGTGCCCGTGCGCAGCGATCAGCTTCGCTCCCATGCACGGCGGCTTGGCCGGCTCATCTGGCGCTTCAATTTTGCCGTCGATCGCGCCCTCATCCGTCATCGCGAGGAGATTCTCGATCGCCAGTACGTCCAGGAACGCATCGCCAATACGGCGATGGAGCTCTTTGCGTCGGCGTGCGTTCTGAGCCGATGGGATGCGGATCTCCAGGCCGGCGTGATGCACCGTGACCGGGCGGCTGCGCTGTTCTTGCGCGAGTCTCTGCGCCGCGTGCGCCAGTTCCTCGACGCCTTGCGGGACAATGACGACGCGGTCGTCACCGCCGCCGCCGAGGCTGTTCTGCGCCACGATGGAGCGATGTAGATGGCCCTCAGCTACGAACATGGCGTGTCCCCCGCGCCCCTCATCGGCCAGACGATCGGTACGATGTTCGATGAAATCGCCGCGGAGTTCGGGACGAATGAAGCGGTGGTGTCCGTCTTCGAACAGCGCCGCTTGACCTACGCGCAGCTTCGTGAAGAAACGGATCTCTGCGCGCGCGCGCTCATGGCCATGGGCGTGGAAAAGGGGGATCGGGTCGGCCTCTGGTCCACCAATTGCGCCGCGTGGGTGGTGGTGCAATTGGCCACGGCGAAAGCGGGCGCGATCCTGGTGAACATCAATCCCGCCTACCGCCTGTCGGAGGTGGAATACGCGCTCAACCAATCGGAAACGAAGTGGCTTCTCATCGGTGCGGGCTTCAAGGATGCCAGCTATGCGGACATGGTGGTAAAGTTGCGTGGCCGGTTGCCGCACTTGCGTCAGGTCATCTCCCTGGTGCCGAAGTTGGGAATCATGGGCTGGGACGAGTTTCTGTCCGGCGCGGAAGGCATCGGCGCCTCCGCCCTGGCGGAGTGTCAGGCGTCGCTCGATTTCGACGATGTGATCAACGTGCAGTACACCTCGGGCACGACCGGTTCTCCCAAAGGCGCGATGCTCACGCATCACAATATTCTCAACAACGGCTTCTGGGTCGGTGAGCGAATGCGCCTCACCCATCGTGACCGGCTTTGCATTCCGGTGCCCTTCTATCACTGCTTCGGCATGGTCATGGCGAACCTCGCCTGCGTGACCCACGGTGCGACGATGGTGCTGCCCGCGCCGCACTTTTCGCCGCTTCTCACCCTCCAGGCGGTCGACCGCGAGCGGTGCACGGCGCTGCATGGGGTGCCGACGATGTTCATCGCCGAACTCGATCATCCGCAGTTCCGGGAATTCGATCTCTCGGCGCTCCGCCGAGGCATCATGGCGGGCGCGCCGTGTCCGGTCGAAGTCATGAAACGGGTCATGCAGGAGATGCACATGACCGAGATCACGATCGCATGCGGGATGACCGAGACTTCGCCCGTGTGCAACATGACCGAGGTCGACGACCCGTTCGAACTCCGCGTCGGCACGGTGGGCAAGGTCATGCTGCACCAGGAGCAGAAGATCATCGATCCGGCCACGGGCCGTATCCTGCCACGCGGAGAACCGGGCGAATTGTGCTATCGCGGCTATCAAGTGATGCGCGGCTATCTCCGCGATCCTCAAGCCACCGCCCAGACGATCGACGAGGCCGGATGGCTGCACGGTGGGGACCTGGCGGTCATGGACGAGCGGGGCTACGTCAGAATCACCGGCCGCCTGAAAGACATGATCTGCCGCGGCGGCGAAAAGGTGTTTCCGCGCGAAGTGGAGGAATACCTTTTTACCCACCCGAAGATCGCTGAGGCCTATGTGATCGGAGTGCCCGAACCCTACTACGGTGAGCAAATCATGGCATGGGTGAAGCTCAAGGAAGGGGAGGCGATGACGAGCGACGAGGTGACGGCGTTCTGCCGGGGGCAGATCATGGACTATAAGATCCCGAGCCGCGTGAAATTTGTGACCGAGTTCCCGACAACGGTGACAGGCAAGATTCAGAAATACAGGATGCGGGAGATCACCGTGCAGGAGTTGACGGGCGCTTCCTGACCCGGGTAACACGCTCTACACGGATGGACGGTATCTGCCGATGACTTCGAACAGCCGCTCCGTGATCTGGCCGAGGGAGCAGTGTTCGACTGTCTTGGTCAGTTCGGCGAAGACGTTCCCTTTGCTTTCGACCACGCGCGCCAGCGCGTCGAGCGCCGAACCGGATTGCGCGGCGTGGCGCCGCTTGAACGCCCGCAAGCGGTCGACTTGAAGCTGTTTCCTTTGGCGCGGGGTTCGAACGATTTTCGGCTCGGCGAGTTTGTCCGTCGGTGCGACGTAACGATTCAATCCGATGATGGGCCGGGTTCCGTTCGCGATCTGTTCCTCGTAACGATGCGCGGCGGCCTGGATTTGCGCGCGTTGATAGCGCACCTCGATGGCGGGGAGCACGCCGCCGAGGCGATCGAGCGCGCGAAATTCATCGAGGATCGCGCGCTCGACGGCTTGCTCGACGAGTTGCATGCCCGGTGAGCCGCCGAGGAGATTCGTCATGTGACGGAAGAGGCCGGTTTCCTCGAGGAGGATCGATTGGGCGTGCGCCGCGAGGCGGACATATTCCTCGCCCGGGGTCGTAAAAGGCTCGTCCGCACTGTTGCTGTGGCTCGAGTTGGTGCCGTTGATATAGGCCATGAGGAGTTCCACGGCTGTGCGGGTCAGGTTGTTCTTGAACTCGTGCGCGATGAGGGAACGGCCGCTGGTCTGCGTGTGCAGACGAAAGAGCTGGGCGCGCTCACCGGCGCCAAAGACATCGCGCATCCCGATGGCCCAGAGTTTGCGGCACACGCGGGCCAGCGCCACGTATTCGAGGTCGAGACCGCAATCGAGAAAGAAGGAAAGGCGCGGGCCGAATTGCTCTACGTCCAGCCCACGCTGACGGAAGAGCTCCACATAGGTGAAGCCATTGGAAAGCGTGTAGGCGGCCTGTTGGACAGGCGTCGCGCCAGCCTCGGCAATGTGATAGCCGCTGATCGAAATGGGATACCATCGCGGCATGTGTCTGGTCGTGTACTCGACCATGTCGGTGAGGAATCGTAGCGAGGGCTCGAGCGGAAAGATGATTTCATTCTGCGCCTGGACCTCCTTGAGAATATCGGCCTGGATGGTCCCGCGCAATTTACCGGCGACCTTCGGGCCAAAGCGGCGGCGCGCGGCGGCGACGTACATCGCGAGGATCATCGGCGCGGGACCGTTGATGGTCATCGAGACCGAGAGTTGCCCGTCGCCGAGTGAAAAGCCGTGAAAGAGTCGCTCCATGTCATCGATCGTGTCGATGGCCACCCCGCCCTCACCGATCTTGCCAAAGACGCCGGCGGTGTCGCTGTCGAGCCCATAGAGCGTGGGACCGTCGAAGGCCGTGCTGAGGCGGATGCTTCGCTGGTGCTGGGTGAGATAGTGAAATCTCTGGTTCGTATCCTCCGCGAGGCCGAGTCCGGCGAACAGGCGCGTCGGTTCTTGGTGATTCGGATCCCCCATTTCGGCCTGGGAACTTTCCGCGGAAAGGCGTGGGTAGGGCTCTCGATACGCGCCATTGACGAAGGGGAACTCGCCGGGAACCCCTTCTCCGAAAAGATAACGGGCGATTTCGCCGGGCTCGTCGGTGGTCGGCAGGGCGATGGCGGGGAGTTCCAGACCGGTCGGTGTGCGCACCGTGCCGACACCTTCGCGAATTTTCTTCCACCGCCGGCGCAATCTCCCGCGGAAAGCCGCATCTTCCCGGGCGCGGCGAACCTGTTCCACCACCAGGCGCGTGTGTGCCTCCACACTCTCGCAAACGGTGGCCAGGACGCTCATCCGCACACCTCCTCAAAAAGCCGGTCCACGCCGGGATCCCGGTGGCGGCGGGCCACGGTGTTGATCACATGCTGGTCGCGATGGTTTGCCTTCAGCCGTTGCTGGATCTCGGCCATAGCTGTGGACGCGCCGGCGAGATCGGCTTTGTTGACGACAACGAGATCGGCGGCGTCGAGCATGGCAATCTTCTGCAGTTGGAGCCTGCTCCCGTAGTCGGATCCCATGACAAAGATTGATTTGTCCACGAGCCCGCGGCGGAAAGGGAGCGCCTCCTGCCCGATGCCGACGGTTTCGACGAAGACCACATCGAAGGCGCCGTTCTTCACCGTCCGCAACCAACGTGTGGTTTCCGGCGAGAGCCCGCCTGCCCGGCCGCGAGTGGCGAGGCTGCGCATAAAGACACGGTCGTCCTGCGAATAGATCATCGCCGCGCGGTCGCCGAGCAGCGCACCCTGGCCGACGTTGCTCGGATCATGCGAGAGGATCGCGATGCGCGCAGTGGGCTGGGCATCCAGCCAGCGCAGCACGAGTTCGTCGATGAGGGTGGTCTTGCCGGCGCCGCCCGGGCCGGTGAAGCCAATGCACCGAGTGCATCGAGCATGTCTATTCGAGGATGGTGGAAGTCCGTCTGCCGCGGGGCGCCGGCGTTGGGCGTAACGTTTTTTCACGAACGACGTCAGTTCACTGAGCGGAGTTCCCGCGAAGAAAATTCGGTCCACGCCCTTGCGCTGCATGACTGCGGCGTCGGCCTTGCTGATCGTCCCGCCGCCCCCTCCAAAAACGCCGATGTGTGCGGCGCGTTTCTTTTTCAGAAGCTCGATGACCTCAGCGAAAAACTCGACGTGCCCACCATTGTAACTGGAAATCCCGATGGCGCGCACGTCTTCCTGGATGGCGGCGCGGACGATATCCCGAGCCGGACGGTGGTAACCGAGATACACGACCTCGATCCCGTGCCGGATGAACTCCAGGTTGATCGTATTGATGGCGCTATCGTGGCCATCGCAGATTGGGACGGCGGTGAGAATGCGGATGGACTCGGCCATGGAAGGGTCTCCCCGAGCAACACCTTAGTGCACAATGGATTGGCGGGCAACGGGCGAGGCGTTACGTTTCGCCCATGCCCTACGATTTTTCCGGAAAAGTGGCGCTGGTCACTGGCAGCTCGCGTGGCCTCGGTGCGGGGATGGTCCAGGCCTTCGATGCCAGCGGCGCCCGTTGCGTGGTCAATTATGTGGCGGATGCCGGAGGCCGAAATCGAGCCGACGCCGAGACGGTGACGGCATCTCTCCGGAATGCGCTTCTCATCGAGTGCGACGTGGGCGATGCGCCACAGGTGCAGGCGATGATGCGGCGGATCGAGAGCGAATGCGGCGGGCTCGACATCCTCGTGAACAACGCCGGCATTTTGCGCGACCGCACGATTCGGAAGATGAGCGAGGACGAATGGGAGAGTGTCTTGCGGGTGAACCTGAGCGGCGCGTTTCACTGCATCCAGCACGCGTTGCCGATCCTGCGCCCCGGGGGGCGGATCGTGAATCTCTCATCCGTGAGCGGGCAGCTCGGCCTGTTTGGGCAGGCCAACTATGCGGCGAGCAAGGCGGGACTCATCGCGCTCACGAAAGTCACGGCCAGGGAACTTGCGCGGCAGCAGATCACGGTCAATGCGATCGCGCCTGGATTCATCGAAACGGAAATGACGAGCACTCTGCCAGCGGAAGTCGTGGAGCGTGCCCGGGCCGCTCTGCCACTGGGGCACTTCGGAGAGATCGGGGACGTGGTGAACGCCGCGCTTTTTCTGAGTTCCGCTGAGGCAGGCTATATCACCGGCCAGGTCCTGAATGTGAACGGTGGCTATGCGATGTAGGCTGCGTTTCACAGCCCCTCCCAGATCATCACCACCGTCGTCGTCAGACTGCCGCCGATGTTGCAGGTCAGGAATCGCTTCGCGCCAGCGATTTGCCGGCTCCCGGCCCCGCCGGTAAGCTGGTGGTACGCTTCGACGACCTGCCGCACGCCGGTGGCTCCCACCGGGTGGCCGTCGCCCAGCAATCCGCCGCCGGGGTTGATGGGCAAATTTTGGATTTTGGATTTTGAATTTTTAATTTGGATGGAGTCGCGGACGGATGGCAGCGCCGTCGCGCCGCTTTCGAGCAGTTCCGTCCCTTTTCCCGGCGCGGCCAGTCCGAGCAGTTCGTATTGCACGATTTCCGAGATCGAGAAGCAGTCGTGCACCTCCGCGCCGTGGAGGTCGCCAGGCCCCACCCCGGCCAGGGAGTAGGCCTGGGTGGCCGCGCGCGCGGCGATGGGAAAACCTGGCGCCTCTTTCTGATCGAGGCGCAGATGATCCGTGGTGTGGCCGTAACCGAGCAGGCGCATCGCGTGGGGTGGATCGAGCCGGTCGAGGAAACGTTCCGAGCAAAGCACCAGCGCGGCGGCGCCATCGGTGATCGGTGAGCAATCGCTCAGCTTGAGCGGTGGTGCGATGGAGGGGTTGCCTTCACTCGTGGTGCGGGCATCTTCCAGGGTCAGTTGGGTTTCCCGCATTTGCGCGAGGGGGTTGAGCCGGGCGTGGGCGCGGTTTTTCACCGCGACCCTCGCAAGCTGCGTCTCGTCGATTCCGTAGCGCTCCTCATAGAGCCGGGCGATGCGGGCGAAGAGCTTCGGGAACAGATAGTCGCCGTATTGCGCGCGTTCCTCCGCGTAATCAGCCGCGGCACCGAGGACGTCGGCGCCTTCCACCGGCGGCATCGTTTTCTGCTGCTCGGCGCCGATGACCAGCACCACGTCATGGAGCCCGCCCATGATCTGCTGGGCAGCGGTGAGCACCGCGGCGCTGCCGGAGGCGCATGCGGCCTCGACATGAAGCGTCGGAATCCCTCGCAAGGCCGGGTCGATTTCCGTGACCAGGGCGCCGAGGTGCAGTTGCCTCGTGAAAAGGCCGCCGGCAAAGTTTCCCACCACCGCGGCCTGCACGTCCCGGGTTTCAATACCAGCATCGGCGATGGCCGCCGCTCCAGCCTTCACGATCAAGTGACGAAGCGTCTTTCCCTCCTTGCGCATGTTGCGCATGAAGTCCGTGCGGCCGGCACCGATGATGTGGACGGGCTCATTCATGGCGAGTTTTCCTGACGAGACTCATAAGGCCGCCCTCGTCCGGCTTCAACGGGCATTGGGGGAATTGGGGAAGTAATCAGTCAAACCGCTGGGAGCACGCGAACTGATTACTGGCCTTCCGCGCCCGCCGCTTGTCTCCCGGCTCAGGCAGGGCATAGTGCCCGCGCCCCCATGAGCCGATCGTTCGTTCTTCTTGCTCTCTGTTTTTGCGCCGCCCTGCCGGGGCGCGCGGAAATGATCGCGCCGCCCTTCGACAAGTCCCCGCATGATTACTGGTCGCGCCCGCTCACGGACCGCTTCACCAAGCTCAAGACGGAAATCGAGGCGGGGCGTTTGAAGCTGGACGCGAGCGGAGGTGAGAAGGCTTACCTCCTGCAACTCCTCCAGGCGCTGGGCATCCCCGCGACTTCCCAGATGCTGATCTTCTCGACGACGAGCCTCCAGCTCCGGTTCATCACCCCGGCCAATCCGCGCGCGCTTTTTTTCAATGAGGATGTCTACGTGGGCTACATCCCGGGCGCGCGAATCGAGGTCGTGTCGGTCGACCCCAGTCTTGGCGGGATCTACTATATTTTCGACATTCCGCGCGGCACCGAACCGCCGCACATCGAACGATCGAGCCGCTGCATGAACTGCCACGCTGCCGAGGACACGGACGGCGTGCCCGGTCTCGTCATCAAATCGGTCCTGCCGGGAGTCCGTGGCGGCAGTCTGGATTCGTTCCGGAAGAGCGCGGCGGGTCACGGCGTGCCGCTGGCCGAGCGGTTCGGCGGTTGGTACGTCACCGGCGCGGAGAAATTTCCCAGTTTCCTGGGAAACGCCATTGGCCAATTCGTCGATCAGGATCTCCGCAAGATCCCCATGATCCCAGGCGAGCACTTCGATTACGGGCGCTACCCGGTCGGTACGAGCGACGTGCTGCCGCAGCTCGTGCACGAGCACCAGATCGGATTCGTCAATCGGGCGGCGACGGCCACCTACCGCACGCGAGCTCTGCTGGATAAGGGCCAGGGGCGTCTGGACGCCGCCGCTGTGCAGGCGCTCGATGCGGAGGCGCGCAATTTCACGCGCTACCTTCTCTTCGCTGATGAGGTGCCGCTGCCCTCCGGGGGCATTGTGGGAGACACAGCCTACAAGGCGGACTTCCTCAAAGCACGTCGCGCCGTGCAGGGCGCCTCACTCAAGGACTTCGATTTGCGAACGCGACTGTTTCGTTTTCGTTGCAGCTACATGATCGAGAGTGCTGCCTTCCGCGGCCTGCCGCCCGAGTTCAAGCAACGCGTCTATCGGCGAATGTGGCAGGCGCTCGACGTCACGCGCCCCGATCCGGAGTACGCCTATCTGCCGCCGCCCGAAAAACAGGCCATTCGGCTCCTGGTGCGGGCCTCGGTAGCGGATCTCCCGGCGGGATGGTGAGCGGCGAGGGATGGGTGGATAGTTGAGAGTGGATGGTTGATAGCCCCGTGGTGTGAGCGCTATCGGATTTCGAGGGCCGCATGTGTCCTATAGGTCCCATGGGACACATAGGACCTATCTGCTCTCAAAACCGTGAGCGTCCGGCCCACACCACGCGGCTATCCACTATCCACTCTCAACCATCCGCTTCCTCAAAAAAAGAGCGCCACCCGCTCACGCGGGAGGCGCTCAAAGTCGAACCGGTTGCGAGCCTTACTTCTCGAGTGGCGCGCCGGCGTCCTTCCAGCCGGAGATGCCGGCGGAGAGGTGCTTCACGTTGGTATAGCCGAGTTCCGCGGCCACCTTGGCGGCGGCGGCGTAGGCGCTGCAGGTCGGGCCGCCGCAATAGGCGACGACGAGAGCGCTCTTGTCGGTGGGGAGGGACTTGGCGATGTCCGCCTTGGTCGCCCGGAAATCGATCGCCCCAGGGATGTGGCCCGCTTTGAACGAATCGGTGCCGTTCACGTCGATGACGGTAACCTTCTTGTCGGCAATGGCGGACTTGAGTTCCGCGATGCTGATGTCCGGATATTCACCGGCATGGACGGAAGCGGCGCAGAAGACAGCCGCGAGGAGGGTGAGGAGTTTCTTCATGAGTTTTGTTGGATGGTTTGGTTTCTGGTTGTTATCTGAGCCGCCTCCGCTAGGGAGCCGGACAAAGAACCGCGCGCCATCTCCATCCGGAAGCGATGAGCCTCGGGATGGGGTGACCCGCGGAAATTTATACGGACGAACAGACGCTAAGGGATACCCACGCGTTCATTAATTCTTAGTTTTTGCCTTCCGTGAGTTCCTTGAGCTGAATGTGACGGTATTCCATGGTCCCCCGGTCGGCTTCGAGCCCGATCGGGCCGGTTTCCGGCACTTTGAGCGCGGCTTCGAGCACTTCACCGTTGCAGGTGCAATGCGCCACGTTGTCCTTCACGGTGACCTCGATCAGGTTCCACTCCTGGGGTTTGTAGGCTTTTAGCTCCTTGTAGGGGCCGGCCACGAGATAGTCACGGCACTGGAGTTGGGGTTTGCGGATGAAGATCCCGCTGTCCGCATTGACCGCCGCCCGAAACTCGATCTTCAGGACAAAGTTCTTCGGGAATTCCTTCGTGGTGTAAAGCTGCCGGATCCGTGGGCCCTTCGCCTCGTCATGAGGATTGACGGTGAGCACCTCACCCTTGGTGGTGTACCGGCTGTCGCTCGCCTCGGTCTTGGCGTCGAAGGTTTCGAGCACCTTCAGTTCTTTATCGCGGTAGCCCCAACCTGTCAGGTCCTTGCCGTTATAGAGACTGATGAAACCCGGTTCGGGCTTCCAGTCCTCGGCACGGTTGGTGTCGATGGAGAGCAGGAGGGTGGCGAAAAGGAGGGGGAGGACTTTCATGGCGGGTAGGGGAGCGGGGCCGGGTCGCGGCGGCAAGCGCAAAGGTCGAGGCTCTTCGTGGGCAGCGGCCCGTCAGCGATCGTTCTCCCCCTCCAGGGACGCGGGAGCAGGGATCAGTCTTCATCGCCGCCCCAGTTCGCCCTTTGACCTCCCCTCCCGCTCCTGCTAGCACCGGACGCATGACATCCCCCCGCATTCGCACCACCACTGTCGGTTCGTATCCGATTCCTGATTGGCTCGCGGCCCTCCCCAGCGAGCAGGCGCGTCTCGATGCCACGCGCGTCATTTTTGATATTCAGCAACAGGCGGGCATCGACATGCCGACCGATGGAGAACTCTACCGCTTCGACATCAATCATCCCGATACCAACGGCATGATCGATTATTTCATCCGTCCGCTCGCGGGCGTGAGCACCGCGGTGGGTGCCGGGGCGTGGCGCCGGTTCGCCGGGACTGCGGCCATGGGGTTCCGGAGGAAGCCCGCTGGCGTCGTCATTGGCCCGCTCGGAGAGGGCGGGTTGAATCTTTATGCCGACTGCGCGCTCGCGGCCTCCGTCGCGCCCGGGCCTTTCAAGTTCACCGTGACGAGCCCCTACATGCTCGCCCGGACCCTCCTCGATGAGCACTATCGCGATTTCTCCGCGCTCACCCTGGCGCTGGCCGATCTCCTCGCGACGCAGGTGCGCGACCTGCCCTGTGCTTGCGTGCAGGTCGACGAGGCGAATGTCACCGGCAACCCGGCCGATGCGGATCTCGCCGCTGAGGCCATCAACCGCGTTCTTGACGCCGTTCCGGTGGAGCGCGCGGTGCACTTTTGCTTTGGCAACTACGGTGGCCAGACGATCCAGGGTGGCGAGTGGAAGAAGCTCACGAATTTCCTGTCGAAGCTGCATACCAATCATCTCGTGCTCGAGGTGGCCCATCGGCCGCCCAACGATCTCGACGCCCTGCGTGAAGTCGATCCCAGGATCTCCCTCGGCATCGGCGTGATCGACGTGAAGGTCAACCACATCGAAACGCCGGATGAAGTGGCCCGCCGCTTCGAAACCGCGGAGAAGGTGCTCGGCGAGGGCCGCGTCGGCTGGGCGCACCCCGACTGTGGCTTCTGGATGCTCAAGCGCTCGGTAGCCGACCGCAAGATGGAAGCGCTGGTGAAGGGGCGGGACCAGTACCTCGGGCGGTAGGCCCGGTGTCAGAGGTCAGAAGTCAGAGCAGATGCCGCTGGTAATCTGCTCTCCGACCTCCTCCCCTCACGGCTATCGGAGCCGTGAGAGGGGCGTGACTGTCCACTGTCCACCCATCTTACAGCCCATTCAGAAACTCCAGCAACTGCCGCTGCTGCGACGTCGTGAGTTTGTTGAACCGGTCCCGGGAAGCGGCGCCTTCGCCGTCGTGTGCGCGGATGGCATCGGCGATGGTCGGCGCCCGGCCGTCGTGCAAATAGGGCGCGCCGAACTTGAGACCCCAGAGTGGCGCGGTTTTCATCTCGTTGCCGAGCGCGTCGGCTTGTTCGATGCCGTCGTTCAGCGAGCCCATGTCGTGCAGCAGCAAGTCGGACCAGAGCACGACCGGTCGGCGGTCAAGCGCGCGGATCTTGCTCGGCCCCGTCATGAGTGTGGGCACATGGCACTCCGCGCAACCGAGGCGGGTGAAGGAGTTCAGGCCGACCTGCATGGCGCCCGAAGCGCGCGGAGGAGCAGGGGGCGCGAGGAGGCGCATGTAGTCGGCCACCACATCGATGTCCCCCTTTCCCGTCACCGGATCCACCACATCCTCGGGATCGGCGACATGGTCGAATTGCGCGAGCTTATCCAGGTCTCCGTTGGGTGCATTCTCCGTGGGGAAGAATCGATTGGTGACGCCCATCTCGTTCAAGTAAGCATCGGCGGCGAAACTGAGCAGCGTGGCCTGCTGCGCCTTCCACCCGAAGCGGCCCACCCGCGTCTGGCCTGAGGCGACATCGTCCACCATGGCGGCGCGGCCCAGGACCCCGTCGGCCTTCTTCCGCTGGGCGAGTGCCTGAATGGTGGCATCGGGAATCGCCTCCACCAGCCCGGCGCCGAAGAGCGCCGTGGACTGGCGGTGGACGACGATGGTGGCTTCCGCTGGAACGTTCTCGAGGGCGGCTGGGTCGATGGCCTGCGACTGGAGGAGTGAACCGCCGAGTGCCGCGAGCGGATCGAAGTGCCCGCCGGTGGTCGTTCCGAAGCGCGTGACCAGGATGGCGCTGCTGCCGCCGATGGCCGGCACGGAGTGGCAGATCGCGCAGGACGTGTTGTTGAAAATCGGTCCCAGCCCGCCCTCGGGAGTTTCCACCGATTTAAATTCCGTGAGGCCGGCGGTGAAAGCGCTGAGCTGGTCGGCGGTCAGATCGGGGAGCGGATCTCCCAAGTGTCCGCCCGCATGTGGCGTGGGACCGGTCGGACGGTGCCTGGGCCGTATCGCGGGCACTTTGCCGTCATCGGGCGGCGGGTCTTGAGGGGCCGGCATGTTCACAGCCGGTGGGGGAGGCGGAGGAGGGGGGCTTTGCCTGGTTCCGGCGGGAGGTGGCGGGGGAGGCATCGGCAGGCCCATTCCGGGCCCGACAGGAACTGGGCGATTGCCGGGGCCTGCTGGGTTTTGCGCCATGGCTGCGCTCGCCGTGAGCAGCGCCGTGATGAAGAGGCTGAGACTGAGGGGTTGCGATGCTTTCATAGTTCTGTGCGGTGACTTTGGAAGCGGCGGGGATTCGCCGTCTTCTGCACAGAACTTCTCACCGGCCCGTAAAGAGAATATGAGCCGGTGTGTCGTTTGTTGTTAAGGAAGTGTAAATCTTCCGCTATCGCCAAACATCGGGCGGTCTTTCCCCGGGTTCGCGCGGCTGTCGCGCAGGAGAAGAAAGAGGGCGGCGCCGAGGATACAGGCGTCGCGCAGGAGCAGCGCGGGAAAGTCAGTGGACACTTCATCATGGCCAAAGCACCCGCATTCGATCCGCAAGCCGCGAGCCCAGGCGCTGGCGAGCGCGGCGATGAAAATGGTGGTCAGACCCGTGATGGTGAGCGCCGCGCCCATTCGCACCCGGCGCAGGAAGAGACCGAGGGCGGAGAAGATCTCCACCCACGGCAAATAGATGGCCAGAAGCACCGCGAGGTCCGGCGACGGCAGCAGGTGATACTGCTGGATGGCCACCACGAAATCTGGCGTCGCCGTCTGCGCGTGACCGAAATCCCAGATCTTGAGCGCCCCGGCGTGGACGAACGTCCAGGCCAGCGCGATCCGCAGGGCGAGGAGGATTACTTTGCCGGCCACGCGGTGAGACCTCCCTTCAAGACGTGGACATCGCCGATCTTCAGTTCCTCACGCAAACGCCGGGCCACGGCGTGACTGGCTTCGCAGGAGCCGCCATCGCAATACACCACCACCGGGCGGTCCGGATCCCAGGCATCGAGAAATGCTGGCACGAGTTTGCTCCACTCGTCTTCGTTCAACAGCAGGGCGCCCTCGATGTGTCCCGCGTCGAACTTGTCCCGAGCCCGCGCGTCGACCCATTGAACCTTGTGGCCCCACTCGCGCACCGTCGCCGCAAGCACTTCGCCTGGGGCGAGCGGTTCCTTGTCGTTCCAATTCAGTTGGATGGCGCCGGAGACGAAGGCTGGGATGAGGGCCAGGGCCAGCAGAGCCATGGCCTGACGCAGAGCTCGGGCGATCACTTGATCCGTGCGTAGATGGTGTAGGTGTGGGGTGCGTCCGCCGGGAAGTCGGTTTGCACGGTGATGTCGGCGGTATCCTTTTGCGTCGTGCCGGAAGGCGTGATGGCGACGGAATACTGCATCCCGGGTTGCACCGTTTGCAGGGTGGCGGTGAAGTGCGGATTCGAAGAGGTCACGGACTTGATCCGCACACGCTGGTTGGGTTCGGCGGTCAATTGCACCGTCTTGGCGCCGGTCGCCTCCCCGGTGCGCCAGAACACCAGCCCCGGCGCCACGGTGAGCGGATCATGAATCTCCACGAACAACTTGAGGACGACCGGTTCCGCGGCCTTGTCATCGGTCGTCACGGTGACGCCCTTGAGGTAATTTCCTTTCCGATCGCCGAAGGTAAAATGGAGCACGACGTCTCCCTGTTCGCCGGGCGCGTACGTTTTCTTTTCGAGCTTGGCCGTGGTGCAGCCACAGGAGGACCGGAGCGACTTGATCGTAACCGGGGTGGCGCCTGCATTGTGGAAGACGTAGTGCGCCTCGATCTCTTTGTCGTCCGGGACCCGTTGAAATTGCTGCACGATCTTATCCCACTTCAGGTCCGCATGGGCCAGTGGAGCGAGGAACAGGAGCAGGAGCAAGGAACGCATGGCAGCTTTGTAGTAAGTGAAGGACAAAACGCAACCATGCGGAGCTTCGGAGGATCCCGCAGACCCGCATTTTCGCTGTTTTGGAGGTAAAGAGCCGGGATGGATCAGTCCGTTGGTGCAATTCGCTTGCATCTTGCGTGGGGCACGTCCAATCTTCGCCCGCACCCCATGAAGACCAGAGTCTTTCTTTTTCTCGTGACGCTCGCCCTCGCCGGGCCTGCCCCCGCGGCGGAGAAGATCCGCGTCTCCAGTTTTTCCACCGTGCTCACGGAGATCGCCCAGCAGGTGGGAGGCGATCGAGTGGTCGTCACAGGGCATGTCAAACCGGGAGTCGATCCGCATGAATTCGAGCCCAAACCGGCGGATCTGAAGACCGTCGGCGAGGCGCAACTCATTCTCGTTTCAGCGAAGCACCTCGAAGGCTATGTGGGTAAACTCAAGGAGGCCACGGGCACGAAGGGGGCGCTCGTCGAAGTCGGCGATCGTTTCCCATCGTTGAAAATGAAGGCGGAAGAAGGCGCCAAAGGCGGCCCCAAGGAAGGTGAATTGATCGAAGACCCGCACTGGTGGCACAGCATCGCCAACACCGAAAAGGCCGTGAAAATCGTGCGCGACGAATTGACGAAGATCAGTCCGGCGGACGAAAAAACCTTTGCCAGCAATGCTTCCACCTATCTGGGTAAGCTCGACGCGCTCCAAAAATGGGTGAAACTCGAAGTCGCGAAACTGCCGCGCGATCAACGTAAATTGGTGACTTCCCACGACGCCTTCCAATACTTCGCCAGGGAAAATGGCTTCACGATTTACGCCATCGAAGGAATCTCCAGCGCGGATCAACCGTCGTCCAAAAAAGTCGCGGACATTATTTCGGTGATCAAGGCGCAGGGGGTGAAGGCGATCTTTCCCGAGAGCATCGAAAACCCGAAGGTGCTCAAGGAAATCACCCGCGAGACGGGGGCCAAGGTCGGCAATGAATTGTGCGCCGACGGTTTGGGCGAAGGCGCCGCGTCGACCTACGAAGGCATGTATAAGAGCAACGTGACCGCCATCGTGAGCGCGCTGAAATAACGTGCGCGGCTCCCCTTTGATCCGGGCGTTCTTCGCCTTTTGCCTGATCGCCGCGCTCGGTTGGCCGCTGTGGCGCCTGACCCACCCCATGGATGCCGCGGCTGCTGCCGTGGTGCGACCGCAGGCCGCGTTCAAAGACATTGATTTGCAACTGGACTTTACGAATCTCCCCAAGGCATTTGAGGTGCGCCAACTGGAAAAGGATGTCTGGCAGGAATCCGCGCCCAAACTCTCGATGGAACGCAAGCTCGCCCTGCCTTTTCCGCCACAGGGCATCGATCTCGTGTTTCACATCGAATGGGCGGACGACGCGCCGCTGTCGGCCGTCCGGGTGCGGCTGACCGATCCCGCCGGCGATGTGCACGAAAAGAGCGTGTGGGGACAGGGCGCTGTGGATGAAGTGCTGACCTTCCCATGAACCGGCTCGACCCGCTCGCCGCGCATTTGCTTTCCGTCAGCGACCTGACGGTGAGCTACCACCGTGTTCCGGCCCTGCACCATATCGCCTTCGAGGTGCAGTGCGGGCAATGCGTGGCGCTCCTCGGGCCCAACGGCGCGGGCAAGTCCACCCTGCTCAAAACGCTGGCGGGCCTGCTCCCACGCGAGACGGGGAAGATCGCCTTTCACCATCACGAAGTCTCCGGGGCCACCCAGGATTTTGCCTACCTTCCGCAGCGGGAGCAGATCGACTGGGATTTTCCCACCACCGTCCGCGGGCTGGTGGAGATGGGCCGCTATCTGCGACTTGGCTGGTGGCGGCGCTTTCGCCACGAAGACGAGGTCGCGGTCGATGAGGCCGTCGCAGCGATGCATTTGGAGCCGTTGCAAGACCGGCAGATCAGCGCGCTCTCGGGCGGCCAGCAGCAGCGCGCTTTCCTTGCCCGGGCGCTTGCCCAGCAGGCGCACGTCTTCCTGCTCGACGAGCCTTTCACCGGTCTCGACAAGCCCACGCAGGACGATTTGAAGGGGGTGATTCGCAGCTTGCGCGACCTCGGGAAGCTGATCATCGCCTCCCATCATGATCTGGCAACCGTGCCTGAATTGTTCGATCAGGTCATCCTGCTCAACGGCGAGCTCATCGCCGCGGGGGCCGTCGGCGAGATCTTCACCGACGAAAACGTCCGCAAGACCTATCACACCGCGCCGTTCGCCGGCCCCGCCCCCAAGCACGAACACGGCGACCACCATCATCATCACTGACCGCCTTATGGACTGGCTTACCGAACCCTTTCAGCACGAATTCATGCGGCGCGTCTTTGTCGGCGGGGCCCTCATCGGATTCACGAATGGTTTTCTCGGCGCCTTTGTCGTGCTGCGGCGGCTCGCGCTCATGGCCGATTCGCTCTCGCATTCGCTGCTGCCGGGCCTCGCCGTGGGGATGATGCTATTCGGCCTGGCGCCGATGGGTCTCTTTTTCGGCGCACTGGTCGCGGCGCTCATCGTCGCGCTCGGCGCGCAACTCCTCGCCCGCAGCTCGCGGCTCAAGGAAGACACCGCGCTCGGGCTGCTTTACACCGTGGCGTTTTCCATCGGCGTGATCCTGATCAGTTTCATGACGGTGCGTGTTTCTCTCCTGCACTATCTCTTCGGGAACATCCTCGGACTCTCGAACACCGATATCTGGATGATCTACGGGATCAGCCTCGTGGTGGTGCCGCTGCTCGTCGCGTTGCAGCGTCCGCTCCTGCTCACGCTGTTCGATCCGACGGTGGCCATGAGCCAGGGGGTGCGGGTCAACTGGCTCAATTTCGTCCTCATGGCCGGCTTGGTGTTGACCATGATTGCGTCTCTCCAGGCGATCGGAGTCATCATGCTTCTCGGTCTGCTCATCGCTCCCGCGGCCACGGTCTATCTGCTCTGCGACTCCTATCCCGCCATGCTGTGGGGTGGGGGAGCCATCGGGATGGTCGGCTCCTGCACGGGATTGCTGCTCTCCTATCGGTTCGATGTCCCCTCCGGGGCCTGCATCGTTCTCGTCCTCGGGATCTTCTTCTTCCTCGCCTACCTCTTCAGCCCGCGCTACGGGCTGTTGCGGCGGTTGCGGCCCGCGCGGCATTTCCATGACGAGAGCCTCGCACGCTGGCCGGATGGGAAGCCAAAGGAAGGGTGATTCCCGCAAGCAGGGACGACGAACGTGCGCATTGCCGTGAGACGCCGCTGTTGCCTGGGGCGCTGGACCCTTCGCTGCCCTACATGGTTCTTCCGCCGGGGCCGAACAGGGCGGCGAGGAGGATCATCGGGATCACGCCGGTGATCACGCCGATCAATCCCCAGCATGCGGCAAATAGCAGCGTCGTCCGAAAAAATGAACTCCTCTTGCTGCGAAAGCGATGGAGCAGCCACGTTGACAAAGCGCCAAGTCCGAACAACCCAACGACGACGATCACCACTGCGGCCCCGCAATAAATAAAGTCAGATGCTGCCGCTGGGCGAATCCCGGGTTCCGCAAATGCGGACAGACCTGTGGCCAGCAGCGCCACAACTCCAAGAGGAACAAAAAGCGGTAGCGCACAAATGCGGGATTTCATGGATGGGAGTTGGATCGGGAAACTTTTTGAACGACGAGCCAATCATCGCGGGGTGTCCGTGAGCGTGCCCTGAGCAGCCGAGGCATCAAGCCGCGAATCCGCCATCCCGGATTTACCATGCACACGCGATTCGATCGCCACTGTCCTATCGCCACGGCGAAAAGTTTGCCGCCCGGTGCATTCGGCTTTAGAGAAAGCGCCCGCATGTCCGGTCACGTCCGATATATCGTCAGCGCATGGCTTTCCTAACCGACCCGCAATTCTGGGCCAAGTGGGGCTCCATCGTCCTGCTCGACCTTGTCCTGGCGGGGGACAATGCGCTCGTCATCGCGCTTGCCGTCCGCAAGCTGCCGGCCAAACAGCAGTTCTGGGGGCGGATGTGGGGCACGCTTGGGGCGGTCATTCTCCGGCTGGGCTTCATTGCAGCCATCACATGGCTGCTCACCGTTCCGTTGCTGCGCCTCGTGGGCGGCCTCGTCCTGGTGTGGATTGCCTACCGGTTGGTCGTGCATTGCCCGGGCGACGAGAGCGAAAAAGCGCGCCCCGCGGCCACCCTCAAGGACGCCATCGGCATCATCATCCTGGCAGACGTCGTCATGAGCTTCGACAACGTGATGGCCATTTCGGGAGCGGCGCGGGGAGATTTCGTCCTTGTGATTTTTGGGCTGCTGCTTTCGCTGCCACTGGTCGTCTGGGGGAGTGGCTTGCTGGCCAGATTGATGAACCGGCTTCCGCTGATCATTTGGGTCGGTGGCGGGGTGTTGGGCTGGGTGGCGGTGCGGATGATCCTCGACGATCCGTGGATACTCCATTGGCTTGGTCTCCCGCTCACCCAGACGCTTCACCAAACAGCCCCTTACGTACTCGCAGTCATCATCGCCGCCTTTGGTTGGTGGAACGACCGCTCGCCGAAGCGCTGTGGCGATTCGACCTGACTTGGAGAATCATTTCGGGCGGGAAAGCCGGTGCGGTGCGAAAATGGCTTTGCAATTTTATCAAAAACCGCTCTAGCTTTGGTGCATCCCATGAAAGTCCTCCTCAGCCTCGCACTTATCTCCCTCCTCAGCGCGACCGCTCTTGCCGACATCCAGGACCCGCCGGCGAACGATTACGGCCCCACCCGCAAGCTCGGCCGCGGCATTGCCAATGTCGCCTTCGGTTGGACGGAATTGTGGATCACTCCCGCTGTTGAGAACGAGCGCGAAGGCAATGCGGCCGCCTGGACCTACGGGCCGGTGAAGGGTGTGGGCCGCTTCTTCTTCCGTATGGGGGCAGGCGTCTGGGAGATCGTTTCCTTCCCGTTTGCGACCAACAAGGGAACCTACAAGCAGCCGTATAAGGACAATGTCCCCTGGATTCATGGCGGTTACGAAGAGTTCCCGCCGGAACTGGGCTTCGAGAGCAGGTATCGCTACACTCGCTCTTACCACGGCTGGTAATCTTTTCTTCTCCTTCCAGAGGCTTCCGTCTCGCGACGGAAGCCTCTTTTTTTTCCATGGCATCCACCACTACTCTCACCCTCGACATTCAGGATCTCGCCTTCGGCGGCAAAGGTGTCGCTCGCTCTGAAGGCAAAGTTTATTTCGTGCCCTTCACCGTTCCTGGCGAGAAGGTGGTTGCCCGGGTGACCCGGCAGAAAAAGAATTTCGCTGAGGCGGAACTCGTCTCCGTCGAAGTTCCGTCGCCCGATCGGGTCGCGGCCCCGTGTCCCTACTTTGAACGTTGCGGGGGATGTTCGTATCAGCACATCGCCTACGAGCGCCAACTGGCTTTCAAGTCCTCCCAGGTCGAACAGACCCTCCGGCGGGTCGGACGGCTTGCCCAGGTGCCGATGAGCCCGGCGATTGCCGCGCCTGCGCCCTACGGCTATCGCAATCGCATCCGCGTGCATTCGGCGGGAGGCATCATTGGATTCTTTGCCACGGACGCCCGCGCTCTCATCGACGTCGAGCAATGCGCTCTCGCCGTTCCCGAGGTCAATCAAGCCCTCGCCCGCCTCCGGCGAGGCCCGGTCCGCGAAGGCGATTATTCCCTGCGCGCCCCCGGCGGCGGTCCTTATTTCGAGCAGACCAATCCCGGGGTCACCGCGCTGCTCGTGGAATCCGTCCGAGCACAGGTGCGCGGCAGCGGAACGCTCGTCGACGCCTATTGCGGCGCAGGCCTCTTCGCGCGCGCGCTGGCGGATCGTTTCGCGAAGGTCGTGGGCATTGAAGAAAACCCGGCGGCCATCGAGAGCGCGCGTCGGCAAGCTCAGCCTCACGAGAGCTATATCGCCGGCGAAGTCGGCGCGCAACTGGGAGACGTGCTCTCCCAGTTGTGCGCCGCGCAGACCACCGTCCTGCTCGATCCGCCCGCCGAGGGGCTCGCCGCGCGGGTGTGCGACATTCTCCTTGGCGCCGCCCCGGCCGAGCTTCTCTACGTTTCCTGCAACCCGGCCACGCTGGCCCGTGACCTCGCCCTGTTCGCCAGCGCCTACGAATTGCAGAGCGTCACTCCCGTCGACATGTTCCCGCAGACGGCGGAAATCGAAGTCGTCGCCCGCCTGACACGCCGCGTGTAATCGAGATTTCCGGCTCCACCCACGGAGCCGGTTCCCGCGGGGAAGACCAGAAACCAGAAACCAGAAACTTCAGCGGGTCACGGGGCCGGCACCACGTACCGCCCGTCCGGCGTGATCTCGATTTCTGGCACCAGCCGCCGATGCTCGAAATATTCGTAGGCGGGCTTCAACTGTTCCCAGAAATCCGCGAGTTCCGGGCGACGCTCGATTTCCGTGGCGGCGAAGGTCGTCCAATCCGGACTGGTCATTCGAGCTGGGAAGACGTGCACCGTGATCCGTTTTTGTCCAGCCCCCCGCGCGTCGAGGGCCGCGAGGTACAATTCCTCGATCGCTTCGTCTCCGAGGGGCGCGCAGCCGACACTCTGGTCGCTGCCATGAATGAAAATATCGCTCCCGGGTTGCTGCGGATCAGCATGCACGAGATCCGCCGCATTCGGATAGTTCAGGCCGAGTGAAAGATGATAGAGGCTCTCGGGGTTGAAGCGATCGATCTCGTAAAAACCTTCGGGCACCTGCCGATCGCCTTCGCGGCGTTTCGGGCCCGGCAGACCCGAAGAGGCGAGAATCGGGTAGGTTGCAACCAGCCGGAAACGCCGGACGGCACTGCTCCGCGCCCACAGTTCGAGCACGGCCTCCCGTTTGAACCAGCGCACAAAGATCTCTCCCGGATACTCGACCGCCGCCTCGTGGTATTTCTGTTCGATCAACTTCAATCGATCGATTCGCGCCACCGCGACACGATCCGTGGGATCGACCGCAGTCGCGGGAGGGGGCGGCGCGACAGGCTGGCGCGCGCGCATCCAGACGAGCCAGGCCGCGGCGGACGCGGCGGCGAGCAAGAGAACGGGGATGAAGGTTTTGCTCATGCGCGGTAATCCTCATTGTCACCCGTGCGGCGGCCAGCTAAATCGCGGCGATGCAGTATCGCCGGTTTGGACGTACCAATATTCAGATGCCCGTCTTTTCGTGCGGCGGCATGCGTTATCAGCAGTCCTGGGATGACGTCCCACCGGAGAAAGTGGAGGAGGCCGGCCAGCGGAATTTGGAAGCCACCGTCCTGCGGGCGCTCGAACTCGGGATCAATCATATCGAAACCGCGCGCGGTTACGGCAGCAGCGAGATGCAACTCGGCTACCTGCTCCCCAAGCTGCCTCGGGAAAAGATGATCGTGCAGACGAAGATCGCGCCGTTCGCCTCTGCCCGCGAGTTCCGCGAGACGTTCGACCTTTCGATGCGCTATCTCAAGCTGGACCACGTGGACCTGCTCTCGCTGCACGGGATCAACAATGCCGAGCTGCTCGATTGGTCGCTGCGGCCTGGCGGCTGCCTCGACGCCGCGCGGCAGCTCCAGCGCGAGGGCCGCTGCCGCTGGATCGGCTTTTCCACGCACGCCACGACCGACATCATTCTTCAGGCCATCGAGAGCGATGGGTTTGATTACATGAATGTGCATTGGTACTTCGTCAACGATTACAACCGGCCCGCGCTCGAGGCCGCGGCGGCGCGGGACTTGGGGGTTTTCATCATCAGTCCGACGGACAAGGGCGGAATGCTGTATCAGCCGCCGCAAAAGCTGCGCGAATTGTGCGCCCCGCTCTCCCCGATTGAGTTCAACGATCTCTACTGCCTGGCCGACCCTCGCGTCCATACGCTCAGCGTGGGCGCGGCGCGACCCGGGGATTTCGACGAACACGTCGCAGCCCTCGCGCACTATGCGACCGCCGCCGAAACCGTGCAGCCGGTCGAAGCCCGCCTGCGCGCGGAGATTGCGCGGGTGCATGGCGAGGCGTGGGCGGCGTGCTGGTCGGACGGCCTGCCGAACTACGTGCGCATCCCGGACGGCATCAACGTGCAGGAAATCGTCCGGCTTTGGCATTTCGCCAAGTCGCTCGATCTCGTGGAGTGGGGAAAGATGCGCTACAATCTCATGGGCAATGCCGGCCACTGGTTCCCCGGGACCAACGCCGCCAAATTTGATCCGGATCAGGTGCGGCTGGCCTGTGGCGCCTCCCCCTTTGCGGAGCGAATCCCTGGCATCCTGGCCGAAGCGCACGAACTCCTCCACGGCGAGCAGCAAAAGCGCTTGAGCCAGTCCGATTAACGCGTCGCCACGTATGCCACTGGTCCTATAGGTCCTATGGGTTCCACTCGCTGAGGAGCTGCGCCACGAGTGTGCGCAACCGTTCCGCTCCTCGCGGGTTACTTCCAGTCCATGCTCCCCAGATTCCTCCTGCCCCTGGTTCTCGTCCTCGGCTGTCTCGCTACGCCCCTCCGCGGGATCGCCAGCCCGAACATCATTTTCATCCTTTGTGACGACCTCGGCTACGGGGACGTGCGCTGCCTGAATCCCGAAGGCAAGATTGCCACGCCCAACATGGATCGGCTGGCGGCCGGCGGCATGGCCTTCACCGATGCGCACACCACCTCCGCCGTCTGTACTCCCTCGCGTTACGGTATCCTCACGGGCCGCTATAATTGGCGTTCGCGCCTCCAGAGCGGGGTGCTCGGGGGGCTCAGCCCGCGGCTGATCGAGCCGGGCCGCATGACCGCGGCCTCGATGCTCAAGGACCACGGCTACCACACGGCCTGCATCGGGAAGTGGCACCTGGGCATGGACTGGGTGAAGCACGAAGGCAAGGAAGTGTCCGAGCTCTCCATCGAGACTCCGGCGCAGGCCGGCAATGTGGAGTTTACGCAACCGATCAAGAATGGACCGAATTCCGTCGGCTTTGACTACTACTATGGAATCAGCGCTTCGCTCGACATGGTGCCCTATGTCTTCATCGAAAACGACCATGTGACCGCGGCGCCAACGGAGCAGCAGGCCTTTCCCATGACGCTGGGACGCGATGAAGGCAAGACGACCCGCAAAGGCCCCGGTGCGCCCGGGTTTACTGCCGTCGGTGTCCTCCCCACCCTCGCACAAAAAGCGGTGGAGTATATCGGTCAGCACGCCTCCGACGCGAAGGGTGGGAAGCCCTTCTTCCTCTATCTCCCGCTGAATGCACCCCACACCCCGATCGTTCCTTCTCCCGAGTGGCTGGGGAAAAGCGGGATCAGTCCTTATGCCGATTTCGTCATGGAAACAGATTGGGCGGTGGGAGAAGTTCTGCGCGCGCTCGACGTGCAAGGCCTGGCGGAAGACACTCTCGTGATGATGGCGAGCGACAATGGCTGTTCTCCCTCGGCGAACTTCTCCGAACTCGCCGCGAAGGGTCACAACCCGAGCGCGCAATTCCGCGGTTACAAGGCCGATATTTTCGATGGCGGGCACCGGGTGCCTTTCCTGGCCCGGTGGCCGGGAAAGGTTCAGCCTGGAACCAAGAGCGCCCAGATCGTCTGCCTCGTCGATTTTCTCGCGACGTGCGCGGAGATCGTGGGTGCAAAGCTGCCCGACAACGCCGGTGAAGACAGCGTCAGCCTGCTTCCCGCGTTGCTTGGCAAAGTCGACCGGCCTTTGCACGAGGCGGTCGTCCATCACTCCATCAACGGCTCGTTTTCCATCCGGCAGGGAAACTGGAAACTCGAGTTGTGTTCCGGGTCCGGCGGCTGGAGCGCGCCGAAACCCAATACCGCGGACGCGAAAAAGCTGCCGCCGATCCAGCTCTACGACCTGTCCCAGGATATCGGAGAAAAAACGAACGTGCAGGCCGAGCATACGGAGGTCGTCGACCGCCTGACGCGCCTCCTGGAAAAGTATGTCGCTGATGGCCGGAGCACGCCGGGAGCGCCGCAACAGAACGCCGTCCCCATCGAACTGTGGAAAGATCGACCCTCTACCAAGCCGAAAGCAAAACCGGTCGGGGACTGATTCTCTCTGAGAATAACCTGATTGCCTAATCCCATGACCTGCAAATTCCTTCTCCTCGCCGTCCTCGTCGCGAGCACCCTCGCCAGCCAGGCCCAGACCGCGAACCGCCCCAACATCGTCTTCATCTTTTCCGACGACCACGCTTATCAAGCGATCAGCGCTTACAACGATCCGCGCAAACTCATCGACACGCCCAATATCGACCGCCTCGCCAAAGAGGGCATGCGGTTCGACCGCTGCGTCGTTCCGAATTCCATCTGCGGGCCGAGTCGGGCCACCGTGCTCACTGGGCAGTACAATCACATTAACGGTTTCGTAAATAATTCCAACTGTCGCTTCGACGGTTCGCGGACGACCTTCCCAAAGCTCTTGCAAGCCGCCGGCTACCAGACGGCCATGGTCGGCAAGTGGCACCTTGAATCCGATCCCACCGGCTTTGACTTCTGGCAGATCCTCCCGGGGCAGGGCATCTATTACAATCCGCCGATGATCAGGAACGGCGAGCGTATCAAGCTCGAGGGTTACGTTACCGATATCATCACCGACGCGTCCCTCGACTGGCTCAAGCAGCGCGACAAGACGAAACCATTCCTGCTCATGTGCCAGCAAAAAGCGCCGCACCGCGAATGGGAGCCGGCCCTTCGCGAGCTCGATCACGACAAGGGCCGCAAATATCCCGAACCGCCAACCCTCTTCGATGACTATGCCAACCGCGGCATCGCCGAAAAAACGCAGCAGATGACGATTCGCGACACGATGAACGCGAAGGATATGAAGCTGACCGCGCCGCCGCAACTCACACCCGAGCAGCGCAAGATATGGGACGCCTATTACGAGCCGCGCAACGAAGAGTTTCGCAGGGCGAACCTCCAGGGCGACGACCTCGTCCACTGGCGCTACCAGCGTTACATGCACGACTACCTGGGCTGTGTGCGGACCGTGGACGAAGGCGTGGGCAAGGTCCTCAAGTATCTCGATGACGATGGACTCGCGGAAAATACCATCGTCGTCTATGCCGCCGACCAGGGCTTCTACCTCGGCGAACACGGATGGTTCGACAAACGATGGATCTTTGAGGAATCGCTCCGCACCCCCTTTCTCGTCCGCTGGCCCGGGGTGACAAAGCCGGGAAGCGTGAGCAAGGACATCGTGTCGAATCTCGACTTCGCCGAGACTTTCCTCGCCGCCGCCGGGGTCGCTATTCCGCCCGAGATGCAGGGCCGCAGTCTCGTCCCGGTTCTGCGCGGCCAGACGCCCGCCGATTGGCGCAAAAGCTTCTACTACCAGTACTACGAGTATCCCACCCCACACCACGTTCGCCCGCAATACGGCGTCGTCACCGACCGCTACAAGCTCGTCCATTTCTACGGCACCGACGTGGATTACTGGGAACTTTTCGACCTTGAAAAGGACCCGCAGGAGATGCGCAGTGTCTTCGACCAGACTGAATACCGCGAGGCGCAGGCGAAGCTCGAAACGGAACTCAACAGGCTCCGCGTCGAGTTGAAAGTCCCGGACAAAATTCCTGCGGACTGGTTCGGCGGCCCGCGCAACGGAAAGCAAAATGCGCCCAGGCCGGCAGCACCCGAAGCTAAATAGCCGGCCCCGCTGCTGGAATCTAACATCCCCATGAAACGCCTGACCATCTTCCTCGCCACCCTTGCCTCCTGCCTCGCTTCGTCGGTCGCCGCAGGTTTACCCAACGTGGTTTTCATTATGGCCGACGATCTCGGTTACGGCGATTTCAGTTGTTACGGCGCGACAAAGATCTCGACGCCGCACTGCGATCGAGTCGCGCGGGAAGGGCGCCGCTTCACCGACGCCCACACGCCCTCGGCGGTTTGTTCGCCCACGCGTTTCGGGTTGTTGACCGGTAATTATCCGTGGCGTGAAAACCGCGTGCCGCGTCATCTTCTCGCGAGCGAACCGCTCGTCATCCGCGACGGTGAACCGACGGTCGCCAGCCTGCTCAAGGCTGCCGGTTATGCGACCGGTTGCATCGGAAAGTGGCATCTCGGCGCGCAACGCAAGAACCCCATTGACTGGAATGCCCCGCTCGTTCCCGGTCCCAACTCCGTGGGATTCGACTATTTTTTCGGCGTCATCAACAGTCACAACCAGGCGCCGTTCGTTCTTGTCGAGAACGACAAAATCATCGGCTTGAAGCCGGAAGATCGCATCGCCGTCGAGGGCAATGCGAACCAAACGAGCGGTCCGAAGTTGCGGGACGAAAGGACGCTGGAGTCCGAACAGGCCGCGAAGGCTGTGGCATTTATCGAGCGAAATCAGGACCATCCATTCTTCCTCTACTATCCTGCCGCCGCGGTGCACTTTCCCATCACTCCCGGTAAGGCGTGGCAGGGGACGAGCGGTGCTGGACGATATGGTGACTATGTGCAGGAATTCGATTGGGCTGTGGGTGAGGTGCTCGCGGCGCTCGACCGGCTCAACCTCGCCGGCAACACGATTGTCGTCGTGACGTCCGACAATGGTGGGATTGCCACCCAGGGGGCGGAATTCGGGCACAAAGCGGTGGGCGATTTGCGAGGCACCAAGACCACGGCTTGGGAGGGTGGCCATCGCGTGCCGTTCATTGTCCGATGGCCCGGCAAAGTGCCAGCCGGGACGATGAGTGAGGAGACCATTTGCCACGTGGACTTCATGGCGACGATCTGCGCCGCGCTCGCGCTCCCGTTGCCGGCCCATGCCGGGTCCGACAGTTGGAACGTCCTTCCCGCGTGGCTGGGTCAGAAGACGGAAAGGCCCCTGCGCGAAGCCACTGTGTGCGTCTCGCAAGACGCGGCCGTTTTTTCCATCCGCCAGGGTCCGTGGAAATTACTGGTCAACGGTCCGCAAGGCGGTGGCACCGCCGCGAGTCTGGCTGCGCCCGAACTATACAATTTAGCCACCGATGTTTCGGAAAAAACGAATCTTGCCGCGACTGAACCCGATAAGGTGAAGGAACTCGCCGCGTTGTTGGCAAAGTACCGGGAGCAAGGCTCCAGCCGGCCAGGCTGGCGGCCCGCGGCCCCGTGATCCACCTTCGTCTTTATCTGCAACGTGTCGCACATCTGTAAGGGCCAATACGCCGGTGCGTAATGAGCAAACCTACTTAGGTGTTTCTTTCGGCAAGAATACGGGGTTTCCCCGGAAGGGCCTGGGCTCGTGCCCTGCTATTATTGCTGCCCATGAATCACTCCACACAACGCCAACGCATCCGAGCGTTTACTTTGGTCGAGATCATGATCGTCGTCGCCCTGCTCCTCTTGATTGCCGCCCTCGCTGTTCCCAACTTCCTCCGAGCGCGCAAGCGGGCCCAGGCGACTCGGATCCTAGATGATCTTCGTTTGGTCGACGCGGCACTGGATCTCTACGCGATGGAAAACTCCAAGGCGGCCGGTGACGCCGCAGATTGGACGGATATCCAACCCTACTTGAAAAAGAACATGGCCCTCTATAACTCCAACGGCGTTGATATTCTCGGCAACACATTCAACTCCGGGGCATTTTCGGTCGATAGTTCTCCGAAGATCAATTCCGCGACTTTTGACAAGCTTTCAGATGTTGCGCCGAGCGAGTTCTGGTCGCCATTCGCCCCGTAAACCTCTTTTTTGAAGTGCTCCATTTCCTTTGCCTGCGGAACGACGCAGATTGGTCAGGTGTCCTTCCATTCTCCAGCGGTGAAGAGCGATGGCTGATTTTCCGATCATCCGCTGGCTCGGACGCGTGCCCTATGCCGAGGCCCTCGCTTTGCAGGAAGAAATCGTCGCGCGCAAAGCGGCCGACCCCGACGTTCCTGATGAACTTCTCCTTCTCGAGCACGAGCCTGTCTACACCATTGGGCGAACTCCCGATCAGTCGAGCCTGCGGGCACCGGCAGATTCAGTGACGCCTGGCGCCCACCTGCCTCATCCCGTGGTGCAGATCAACAGGGGCGGGCAGGCCACCTACCACGGTCCAGGACAACTCGTTGGATATCCGTTGCTCGATCTGCGCACGCGCGGACAGGATCTGCATCGTTACCTGCGCGGACTGGAGGAAGTCCTCATTGTCCTGCTCGCGGAATACGGCATCCTTGGCGAACGGCGCGAGGGGATGACGGGCGTTTGGGTGGCGGGGAGAAAAATCGCGTCCATCGGGGTCGGGGTGCGGAAATGGATTAGCATGCACGGCTTTGCTTTGAACGTGAGCGGCGACCTGGGCGCCTTCTCCGCGATCACGCCGTGCGGCCTGAGCGGAGTGGAAATGACGAGCCTCTCTCGAGAATGCGCGAGGAATATCGAGGTGCAGGAGGTCGCTGGCCGCCTCGCGCCGATTTTCGCTCGGTTGGATGCCAACCGAATATCTACGACGGGTTGACTCCAGAAATTCGCCCAGGCTGACCACGAGAAAGGCACAAAGGCTTCCTCTCGTTCCGGGATTGTGGCATCGGACCCTTATGCGCCGATTCTACCGATTCTTCTCTCTTTTTACCGTTGTTCTACCCGGGGCTGTCATGGCGGGAGATACCTGGCCGCAGTTTCGTGGTCCGAATGCCGGGCATACCGAGATCACCAATCTCCCGCTGACCTGGAGCGAGACAGAGCACGTGAAGTGGAAAACCGAATTACCGGGGACAGGTTGGTCCTCGCCGGTCGTGGCGGGTAAGCAGATCTGGATGACGACGGCCATGGATGAGGGCCAGTCGCTCCACGCGCTCTGTTGCGACCTGGACAGCGGGAAACTGTTGCTGGATGTCGAGGTATTTAAAAACGCCGTCGTCCCGCCCAAGCACAAACGCAACTCCTACGCTTCGCCGTCCCCGATTATCGAAGGTGACCGACTCTATGTGCATTTCGGGGCGATGGGCACGGCCTGTCTCTCCACCAAGGACGGGCACAAAATGTGGGAGAACCGGGAGTTCGTTGTCGATCATCAGAACGGCCCCGGCGGCTCGCCCCTGCTGTATAAGGACAACCTGATTCTCGCGTTCGATGGAATGGATCAGCAGTACGAAGTGGCGCTGAACAAATTGACTGGGCAGATGGCTTGGAAGACCGAGCGTTCGGGCATTGTCAAGCTGGCGGCGCGCCCGCCAGACATGCGCAAGGCCTACCCCACGCCGGTTGTTTTCCAGATCGATGGCCGCGCGCAGACGTTGAGCACCGGGGCGGAGCGGCTCTACGCCTACGATCCCGCGACGGGCCAGGAACTGTGGTGGGTGGACTACCCGGGGTTCTCGAACGTGCCGCTGCCGGTGACAGACGGCCGGATGCTTTATGTCTGCACAGGCTTCATGAAGCCGGAGATTTGGGGCATTCGCCTGGGTGGCGCGAATGGCGATGCGACCTCATCGCATGTCGTCTGGCGGCAGAACGCAGGCGCGCCGGATCAATCGACGCCTGTCGTGGTGGGCCAGCGCCTCTACATGGTGACCAGCGGCGGCATTGTCTCCTGCCTCGACACGGCCACCGGCGGCATCGTCTGGAAAGAACGCATCGCCAGCGATTTTGCAGCGTCGCCGCTGGCGGCGGATGGGCGCATTTATCTCTGCGACGCCAAGCATAAGACGACCGTTATCGCCCCGGGCGACGTTCTTAAGGTGCTCGCGGTCAATGAACTCGCCGACGGCTGCATGGCCTCCCCGGCGGCGGTCGGCAAAGCGCTCATCTTGCGGACCAGGACGAGCCTGTATCGGATCGAAAATTAAGGAGTTCTGTGGATTGACGCGGTGCGGACGCTTCCTAGGCTGGCACCCATGTTTCTGCCGCCCAGTCGTTTCGCCGGATTTTCTTTGGCTCTGCTCGCGCTGACCGCCGTGGCGCTCCCAGCCGAGGAGCCGCGCGGGGCGAAGATTTTCATCGAGAAGTGTGCCCTGTGCCACCAGCCAAACGGCCTTGGAGTTCCTCCCATTTACCCACCTCTGGCTCGCAGTGAGTGGCTGACGAACAAACGCGAGGACGCCATCAAAGCGGTCTGCGAAGGCCTTTCCGGCCCGATCGAAGTCGCGGGGCAGAAATACAACAACCTCATGCCGGCGCAGATTCTTGACGATGCGCAAGTGGCCGATCTGTTCAGCTACATGGCCACGGCCTGGGGGAACAGTGTGGCGGCTTTTACTCCGGCGGAGGTGGCGGCCGCGCGCGACAAATCCCGGTTCCCCACTTACGAAAAGCTCGTCGAGTCCGCGCAGTTCAAGCCGCTGCCCGCGGCCCCTGCGGGCTTTACGTTGCGGGAGGTGGCGCAGGCTCCCGAGTTCCTATCCCGGCTCGCCGCAGACGCCAGTGGCCAACATGTCTACGCGGTGGCGACGAGCGGGACCGTCTATTCGCTCGATCTCACGGTGGGCGCCTTGGTGCCGCTGATCAAGGCAACCGAATATCTCGACCCATTGCGGGGCGATCTGGTGGTATTGGGGATGACGGTGGATGCGCAGGGGCGGCTCTGGGTGGTCAGCAACCAGAAACTCACCACGAGCGCGCCGCAGCTAAGCGAAATCACCATCTGGCGGTCCGGTGAGGTGGTGAGCGGGCAACCGGTGAAATTGCTACCGTGGTTTCGCACGACTTATCCGTACGGTATCGGACCGTACAACCATGGCGTGAGCCACATCGCCTTCGGCCCGGACGGGATGCTCTACGTGAATAGTGGATCGCGGACGGACGGGGGTGAACCGGGCAACGATCCGAACAAGTACACGGGGGGTGAGGTGGAAATCACCGCGTGCCTCTGGCGCCTCGATCCGCGTGCGGCGGAGCCCAAGATCGAGGTCCTGGCCCGCGGCATCCGCAATGCCTACGGTTTTGCCTGGGATGGCTCGGGCAATCTGTTCACCTTCAGCAACGGCCCGGATACGAACGCGCCCGAGGAGATGGATTTCATTCAACCGGGACGGCACTACGGATTTCCCTATCAATATGCGGACTGGCCGGTGAAGCCAGGGTTTCCCTACCCGTACACGCCCAAGCCACCGGAAGGTCTCCATTTCGAGCATCCTGTCGTGAATCTGGGGCCTGCGGGTGGAGGTTCAGCGACGGGCCTCTCCACCTTCGATCCGCATTCTTCTCCCGGCGGTGCGATCTGGTGCGGCGACGATTTTCCGCCGGCGCTGCGCGGCAGTTTTCTGGTCACGCGTTTCGGCAATCTGCTCGGGCCGCCGGCGGCGCCGGAGGACGTGGGGTTCGATGTGCTCTCGGTGCGCCCCGAGCGGAAGGCGGACGGAGCCTGGGTGGTGCATGTGAACACGGTGCTGGCCCCATTGGCTCGTCCGCTGGATATCCTCTCGCTCGGCCATGGCCGCGTGTTCATTCTTGAGTACACGCGCCCGACTGACTTCAAGAGCAAGCAGGGCTGGCTGCCCGGCCGGATCCTCGAACTCGCCGCCAAACCCTGACGCTTCATTGACCCTATGCTCAAGAACCATCGAGTGCGGGCCTTTCTCTGGTTTGTCTTCATCCTTTGCGCCTTGAGCGGCGCGCACTACTGCTTTTACCGCTTCAGCTTTCATCCGCTGAATCCCTTCCAGATTACCCGTGGGCTGACTTTTGCTTCCACTCTGTGGTCGTCGGTTCTGTTGCTCGCCATGGTGCTCCATTATGCTTGGGCGCGCTATGTGTTGATCGCCTGGTTGGTGCTCGTCATGTTCGGATTTGGCATGGCGACGCTGATGATGAACAGCCAGTCCGTCGCCACACTGCCGGAACCTACGAAGGCCGCGCTCCTCGGGTTGCTCCTCTACGCGGTGGCCCTGACTCCCCTGGGATTTTCACGTTCTCTGCGGCGCTACCTTGCGCCCCGCACCGCCGGAGGGAAGTGACCTACGCGAGGGTCTGAAGGCAGAGCGTGAATGTGGCCCCGGGGCCGGGCCCCGATTGGATGAGGATCGCTCCCTGCGCTTCGCGGACGAGTCGCTTGACGATGGAGAGGCCAAGCCCGGTGCCGTGTTCGGGCGGTTTGGTCGTGAAGCGCTGCTCGAACATGCGGGCCAGAATCTCCTTGGGGATTCCCGGACCGTCGTCCTCGATGCTCACGGCCAGGATGGGCGTGCGATTCGCAAAACCCTCGCGGTTGATGAAACGCTGGGTCGGACCATCGGCCACCTTGGCCACGTCGATCGGATTGGGGTGTATCACGCAACTCACGGTGACGCGGTGCGGATGCGACGTGCTTTGCAGCGCATTGATTGTCAAGTTGAGCAGGATCTGGAGGAAGTCGGTGCCGTTGATCTCGGCGATCACGTCGTGGTCGAGGCCGTTGACCGTGAGCATGTGGCCCTTGGCGCTCGGATGGCGGACGAGCAACTCCTTGAGATCACTCATGATTTGGTTCACGCCGACGTGCGACTTTTCCGCCGTCTGGTTGTGCAGGAAGCTGAGGTAGCGGCGGGAGATTTCCACGCAGCGCCCCACCTGGCTATTGAGCTTGTGCAGGTCGCCCTTGATGTTTTCCAACTGCTCGCCTTCGACGCGCGCCGCGTTTTGCATGGAGCGATTGATGAGTTCGACGAACCCCGAGATGATCGTGAGCGGGCTGTTGATATCGTGCAGCACACTGGCGTAAATCTCGCCCTGCGCGCGGGCCATTTCCTCGCGTACGCGCTGGTCGTGGATGACGCGCTGCAATTCCTGGAGCTGCTGATTGCCCTTCTGAAACTCGACCGTGGCGCGATGCTTCTGCGCGGCGTGGGCGACAGCGGCCCGCATGGTCGGGATGTCGAAAGGCTTGTTCAGATAGTCGCTCGCGCCATAACGCAGCGCCTGGCGCGCGGTCTCGATCGTCTCGAATGCCGTCAGCATGATGACCTCGATCGTCGGGTTGATCTGCTTGAGTTCCTTGAGCACTTCCACGCCCGACATGCCCAGCATCATGATGTCGCAAACGCACACGTTCACCGGATTGGCGCGGGCGAGCATGATCGCCTCGAGGCCATCGGACGCAACCAGCACGTTGTACTCGTTCTTGAAGACGATACGGAGGGACTGACGCGGCCCCTCTTCATCATCGACGATGAGGAGGCATGGCTTGCGCGGGGCTTCGGTGCCTTGCGAGGTCGGGGCCTCAGAAATCGTATCCAAGCGATAGGGTGACGGCGTGGCTATCGAAGCGATAGTCGCCGTCGGCGACGGTATTTTGGGCAATGGTGCGGCTGGGGCCGTAGGTGTATTGGTAGGCAAGAAACCAGTTGAAATGATCGTAACGCTGGCCAAACCCACCGCTGAAAATGTGGCGGTTTGAGTCGGGGATGGCGGGGTTGAAACTCTCGTTGGGCACCGATTTCTGGCTGTAGACGTAACCCAGGCTCGCGCTGAATCCGTGAGAAAATTTCTTGGTCACACCAAACTCGTAGAGGAAACTCGACCGCCAATTAAATGGAACTGGGGCATCCCCCGAGCCCTGCCTGATCATCACGGTGTTCAGTGAATCCCAATCGGTCCAGTCGACGTTGACCTCGAAATTCCAGTCTTGGGTTGGCCGGAACGAATAACCGAAGACGACATTCTGGGGCAGATCGAAATTGGCGTCGGAGTCTTCGCGTGTGTGCACGCCGGGAACCTTGACCGGACCGAAAGGCGTGGCGGCCGTAAAGGGATCGACATTCACCGTGGAATGTCCGCTGAAATCAAGTCGTGTGGCGCTCCGGTAGGTCAAGCCGAAGTGGTGCATCTGGTGCGGGTTCCACATGATGCCGGCATTGAAACCGTAAGCGACACCGTCCCCCTTGAACTTGAATTGATCGCCGGGATTGACGATGCCCTGCACCAGCTCGGCCTTGCCATAGTTGACGGTGGGCCCAGCCGCGATCGAAAGGGTGTCGGTAATTTTCCAGGCAATCACGGGGTTGATCGTGATGTACTGGATGCTGCCTTTCACCGCGAGGGAGCGGAACGGCGTGTTATCATCATACTCGACAGAAAAACCGTAGGGAGCATACACCCCCAGGCCGAGAGCGATGGGGTACTGCTTGGGTTTCCAGGTGACAAAGAAGGTGGGGACTGTCTGAAAATCGGTGTTCGTGCTGGAAAATCTGGAATGATCCCCCGGTGCCGCGAGATCCACCCGGGATTTCAGGGTAATTGCATAGGCTCCCATCAAGGCTCTCGTGCCTTCCAGCTCCGTGATCCCGGCCGGATTGTAGTAGATCGCTGAAGGGTTGTCGGCGGTCGCCGCGAACGCATCGCCTCTCGCTGTCGCTTCGGCATTTTGATCAGGAATGCGAAAACCGAGGCCGAAGGAGAGCGACGCGACGCATGGGAATGCGAAAATCGCGACACAACGGACAATTTTAGGGGGATTCATTCGCTCCCATGAGATAGCAACAGAGGGACCTTGGCGAGTGGCAAATGTGCGAATGTCAGGATTTGCGAGTCAGTTCTCCAGCGGGAGCGAGACGCGCACGATTCCCGGTTCGCCCTTTTGCGGAAGCGGTATCTCAATTCTGCCCTGATGGCTCTCAATGATTTTTCGGGAGACCGTCAAACCCAGTCCCAAGCCGACGTTCCGGGTCGAGAAAAATGGCTCGGGTGCGCGCTGGGCCGTCTCTGGGTTGAACCCTACGCCGGAATCGCGGACCTCGACGTGCAACTCACCTTTACCCTGCGCATTTTCCGACAGATGGACGACGACATTGGGATCATCCGGGTTGGCTTGCAGCGCATTGAGGATGATCTCTGAAAAGGCATGCCGCAGGGCCTTGTGGTCGCCAGTGACTTTCCACGGGGAGATGTCCTTGTTGAACTGAAGCTGGGCGAGCTTTTTGCCCGGATGGAATGTGTGCGCATCGTGGAAGGCCTCCACGATCAGGTCGGAAATTTGCACCGAATCCCGGAATTCACCCTGCCACTCCCTGGCCAGAAAGACCATCTGGTTGGACAGGCGCGAGATTCGTTTCACACCCGAGGCGAGAACTGTCGACAGTGACTCCTGGAACTCGGGGTCGTTGATGGATTCCTTGAGCAACTGCTGGTGGGTCGAGAGAGGCACGAGAGAATTGCCAATCTCGTGGGCCAGATGCTCGGCCATCGACTTCACAAGGCGGAGATTCGACGTCTCGATTTCCAGCCGCTGGGCGCGTTCATGCTCGGTCACGTCCTCGATGATGAGCAGGGCCGCGTTGGTCGCGAGCGCCTCCTGGGTGCGAAACGGCAGGATGCTCACGCGGAAGGCTTGGTCGGGCAGATGCGCGAGCTTGTGCCGGAATGGGGCGACCGCTTCGCCCGATTTAATCACCATGAAGACCCTGCTCCCGAGTTCCTGCGGCAGATTCGAGAAGTCCAGGCGCGTGCGGTTCGTTTGGTTGCTCAGGAAGTATTGGCAGGCCGCGGAGTTGGCGTGCAGCGTCACGAGATTGCCCCCGACGACCACGCAGCCGCTGCCGAGGTGACCGAGGATATCGGCGATCATCGCATGGTTGCCGGCGAGTTGGTCGTGCAGCCAGGTGTTGCGGATCGCCAGGCCCACCTCCTCCAGCATGTGAAAGATGAGGGCGAGTTCCTCGTTCGCATACCCCTCGCCCGTCAGGCGTTCATCGAAAACCACCACGCCGAGCAACGATTCCCGGTCGAGGATCGGGATGGCGACTTCCGCGCCG